>NZ_FNOW01000020.1 GCF_900107145.1 Allochromatium warmingii
GTAAGTCTGGGTTTTCAATTTTTATATTTCGCACTCTCATCGTGAAAACCTCTTTTATTTACTATAATTATAGACACTTCTGCAAATAACTATAAGAACATGCGAAGATGAGTTCGCTTCGCTTGCTTCACTACATGACGTGGTTGGGATTATTGCAAATGGATCATTCGCTTAATAGGCAAAAAATTCAAAAAAAATTTCCATTTTTATGAAAATTTTCCATTTCTGATCTACAAATTTATTTATGGGAAAACTAGCGGGGAAAATTTATGGCTTTGTTACATCTTTTTGCCGCTGAAAGCGCGGAATTACGCAGAAAAATCTTTGTCTCGTGATGAAGCTGGGCTTCGTGAACAGAGGAAAATTCCAAACATTCCACTTCGGCGCAGACAGATTGGGAGTCACTCACCTGCTCCTCGGTTTAAAATCCGCCCCAACCCACACCACCACGCTGGCCGCTGATCGCTGGCGGCTGGCCGCTCTGCTGACCGAGGACTTTCCCCATGTCATCATCCACACCGTCATTGCTACGACGGATTGCCATTGCGGTGCGCAGTCTGCGCCGCACCCTCAAAGATCCTGAATTTGCCCACGCGGTCGCATCATTGGCGACCACCACCCCGCTGCATCCTGCCGCTCGCCCGACGGCAGCAGCCAGCGTGCCGCTGGGGGAGACCGCGCCCGATGCCGCGCTCTTGCTGCTTGCTTTGCTGCAAAAAGACGGGCGCTTGGTCGATTTTCTTCAAGAAGACATTCAAGCCTATTCTGACGCTGAGATCGGACGCGGCGCACGAGTCGTGCATCAAGGTTGTCGGCAGGTGCTCCGCGACTATTTCACGCTGGAGCCGGTGCGGGCCGAACCCGAGGGCAGTCGCATCACGCTGGAGCCGGGCTTTGATGCCGCCGCGATCCGCCCGACTGGTCAGGTTGTCGGTGAGCCGCCTTTTAGCGGCACACTCGCTCATCGCGGCTGGCGCGTGACCGATATTCGCTTGCCGAAGCTCACCAGCGGCCACGATCCGCGCATCATCGCCGCAGCGGAGGTGGAACTGTGAGCAATTCACGCTATGCGATTGGCATTGATCTCGGCACCACGCATTGTGCGCTGTCGTGGGTCGATTCAGAAAAAAGCGAAGGCGAACGCATCGTGCAGGAATTGCTGCCGATTCCGCAATTAGTCGCGCCCGGAGCAGTCGAATCGCGCCCGCTGTTGCCATCGTTTCTTTATCTACCGCACGCCGATGAGTTCCGCGCCAGCGATCTGGGCTTGCCCTGGCAGGCCGATCCGACACGGATCATCGGCGAGCTGGCGCGGAATCAGGGCGCAATGACGCCGATTCGGCTCATCTCCAGCGCCAAAAGCTGGCTGTGTCATCCTGACATCGACCGCCAAGCGCCGATTCTCCCGCCCGGCGTGCCCGAGGATATTCCGCAGTTATCGCCCTTTGATGCGACGATTCACTATCTCGCCCATTTGCGCAATGCGTGGAATGGTGCCTATCCCTATGTTCCATTCGAGCAGCTTGATATTACGGTCACAGTTCCGGCATCGTTCGATCCGGCGGCGCGTGAACTGACCGCTGAGGCCGCTAAAGCCATCGGCATCGCCCATCTGGTGTTACTCGAAGAACCGCAAGCCGCGCTCTATAGCTGGGTCAATGACAGTCAGGGCGCATGGCGGCAGCAAGTGCAGGTCGGTGACATTATTTTGGTGGTCGATGTCGGCGGCGGCACCACGGATTTATCCCTGATCGCGGTCACCGAACAGGACGGTGCGCTCGAACTCAACCGTGTCGCCGTCGGTGAGCATATTTTGCTCGGCGGTGACAATATGGATCTGGCGCTGGCCTATGTGCTGCGCCAAAAACTCGCACAGAGCGGCGTCGAGTTGGATCGCTGGCAGGTGCAAGCACTTACTCATGCCTGTCGGCAGGCAAAAGAAACCCTGCTCGCAGATGGCGAGCGCGTGCCGGTGGTGGTGCCCAGTCGCGGCTCCAAGCTCATCGGCGGTAGCATCCGCACCGAACTCACCCGCGATGAAGTCACTGCCAGTCTGATTGAGGGCTTTTTTCCGGCGGTCGCCGCCAGCAGCCGTCCGGCGATCCGCTCGCGGGGTGCCTTGACCACAGTCGGCTTGCCCTATGCGCAAGATCCGGCGATCACCCGTCATCTGGCCGCCTTTCTCGGACGCCAAGCCGCTGCCACCCAAGATCTGGCCGGATTTGTCGCCCAAGTACCCGAAGCAAGCTTTTTGCGCCCGACGGCGGTGCTGTTTAACGGCGGTGTGTTTAAAGCGCAACGGCTGCAAGAACGGGTGATGGCGGTGCTCAACGGCTGGCTGGCGGCCGAGGATGCCCCGCCCGCTCGCCGCTTAGAGGCCCGCGATCTGGATCTCGCTGTGGCGCGCGGCGCAGCTTTTTATGCCCATACACGGCGACATGGCGGTGTGCGCATTCGCGGCGGCACCTCACATACCTATTATGTCGGCGTCGAAAGCGCCATGCCGGCTGTGCCCGGAATGGAGCCGGAAATTCAGGCGCTCTGTCTTGTCCCCTTTGGCTTAGAAGAAGGCTCCGCGCCGGTTGCCCCACCGCAGGAATTTGGACTCGTGGTCGGCGAGCCGGTGCGCTTTCGCTTTTTTGGCTCCAGCGTGCGCCATGACGATCAGGTCGGCGATCTGCTCGAAACCTGGCACGACGATGAACTGGCCGAACTTGACGAGATTCAGACCACGCTGCACGCGACTGAACGCAAGCCGGGCGAGGTGGTCGCGGTGCAGTTGCAAGCGGCGGTGACTGAAGTCGGCACGCTGGAATTGACCGCGATTCCGCTCGATGGCGGTGGCGAACGCTGGAACGTTGCGTTTAATACGCGGGGTCAACGCACCTGATCGCGGAGCGGGCGATCTGCTCCAGCAATCCACAATTCACGCCGATGGACGGCCCTTCGTGGCAGAATGGGCCGATCCACATTCGCGTCAATCCATGACCGACTAAGCTGTAGGAATCGAGCGCATGGCCAAGAAGACCCCTGGCACCCCCAAATCGAAGACTTCGAGCACCGCCACGAGCACGCCAGTCGGCAGCACGCCCCCGCCGGCCCCCGCCACGCCGGTGATTAAGAAAACAGCGGCCCGCAAACAGACTCCCGATGCGGCGCTGCCAGCGGCGACCATCAGCACCCCGCCGCCAGCGGCTGAGATTCCTGCACCACCGCCTGTCACTGCCGCTCCGCCACCGAAGCCAGAGCCAGAGCCGACCATTGCGCCCATGCCAACGCCTGACGACCCCGCCCACACCACCAAGCCCGCGCCGCGTCCGCTCTCCGAGTTCGGCCACGCGCCGACGCTCGCCCTCACCGCCGCCAGCACACCCGCTGCGCAACCGGAACCCGAACCACCAGCCGCGCCGCACGAGGAACCCTGGCACGCGCCCGAACCGCAGTGGGAACCAGCCGCGCCGCCGGTGTGGCGTCCAAGTTTATTCATTGTTCATATCACGCCCGAATTAGCGAGCGTGGCCAAAGTCGGCGGTCTGGCCGATGTCGTTTTTGGTCTTACCCGTGAATTAGCGATTCGCGGCAATCATGTTGAAATCATCCTGCCGAAATACGCCAGCCTGCGCTACGATCAGATTTTCGAGCTACACGAAGTTTATCAAGATTTATGGGTGCCCTGGTACAATGGTGCCATTCATTGCACCGTCTTTTTTGGTTTTGTACATGGGCGCAAATGCTTTTTTATCGAACCGCATTCCGCTGACAACTTTTTTAATCGTCACAGCATTTACGGCTTTAATGATGATGTGCTGCGCTATGCCTTTTTTTCGCGGGCCGCGATTGAATTTCTCTGGAAAGCCGGTAAACATCCAGACATTATTCACTGCCATGATTGGCAAACTTCATTAGTGCCAGTGCATCTTTATGAGCAATACCAAGCACTCGGCATGACCCATCCGCGTGTGTGTACAACGATTCACAACTTTGCTCATCAAGGCATCACTGGCCCCGATTTACTCCGTGCCACTGGATTACACCGCCCTGAGTATTTCTTCTCGCACACGCGCCTCGGCGATCATCGCCACCCCAACGCCCTGAATTTACTCAAGGGCGGTATCGTGTATTCTAACTTTGTCACCACCGTCTCACCGCGTTATGCCTTTGAAACCAAAGATCAAGGTCAAGGCTTTGGCCTAGAACCTGTACTCCACACGCACCATATTAAATACGGCGGCGTCGTCAATGGCATTGATTATGATGTCTGGAATCCGGAAGTAGATCCGCACATTCCGGTGCAATACGGCGTAGACAGCCTCGAACGCAAATACGATAACAAACGCGCCCTGCGGCAGCGGCTCATGTTAGCGGACAATGAAAAAGCGATTGTTGCCTTTATTGGACGGCTCGACCCGCAAAAAGGCTTAGAATTAGTCCGTCATGCTATTTTCAATACCCTTGAACGCGGGGCGCAATTCGTCCTGCTTGGCTCCAGTCCCGATGATCGTATCAACGCTGATTTCTGGGGTCTCAAACGGATGCTCAATGACAGTCCAGATTGTCATTTAGAAATCGGCTTTGATGAAGATTTATCGCATCTGATTTATGCCGGTGCCGATATGATGCTCGTGCCTAGTCGCTTTGAGCCATGCGGCCTCACGCAATTGATTGCGTTGCGCTATGGGACGATTCCGGTTGTGCGTACAGTCGGCGGTTTAGCGGATACCATCTTTGATAAAGATCATTCCAACCGCCCGCTCCATGAACGCAATGGTTATGTCTTTAATGACTACGATCATCGCGGTTTAGAATCGGCACTCGGACGGGCTATTGATTGCTACAACGCTTTCCCCGAACATTTCCGCGAATTGATGAAAAACGCCATGCGCTGTGATTATTCTTGGAATCAACCCGGTCAGGATTATCTCAACATTTATGATTACATCCGCGACGTTTAACGCAGCGGTTGAGGCGATAGTCTTTACCCCGCGCTGATGCGCGGTCGGTTATTTCAGCGGTCACGATCCTCAATAACCATCGTGACCAACTCAACTCAAGGGGCGTTTCGCGGTGAGCAGTAGCACGCATAGCAGCATGAAGATTTATAACATTTTTCCACGGCTTGCCGGTCAATTTGGCGCTTGGGGGCCGCATTTAGAACGCGCCGCCGCGATGGGGTTTAATTGGATATTCGTTAATCCAATTCAAAAAACCGGACGTTCCGGCAGCCTCTATTCGATTGCCGATTATTTCAGCATCAATCCGGATTTTGTTAAATCGGGCACAAAGTTGAGTGCTGACGAACAAGTGCGAGCGATGATTGCTGAAGCCGAACGGCTTGGGCTATCCGTAATGATTGATTTGGTCATCAATCATTGCGCCGTCGATGCCGCATTAGTGAAAGCGCACCCCGAATGGTTCGTGCGCGAAGGTGGTAAAATTGCCAATCCATTTTGTATGGAAGCCGATGGTCAAAAAGTTATTTGGTACGACTTAGCACAATTCGATCACGCGCATTCACCAGATCGCACAGGTTTAGAAGAATTTCTGCATCGCGTGATTGCCCATTTAGCGGATTTAGGATTTACAGGTTTTCGCTGTGATGCAGCCTATCAACTGCCTAGCGAGCTTTGGAAACGCCTGATTACCCGCGCTCGCAAAACACATCCGAATCTCACATTTATTGCTGAAACCCTCGGCTGCTCACCGGAGCAAACCCGCGCTACGGCGAGTGCCGGATTTGATGCGATTTTCAACAGTTCTAAATGGTGGGATTTCGACGGCAATTGGCTGCTGGAACAATATGAAATGACCCGTCAGGTTGTGCCATCAATTAGCTTTCCTGAGAGTCACGACACCGAGCGGCTGTTTTTAGAATCCGGTCAAAATCCCAATGCGTTGCGGCAGCGGTATTTATTTGCGGCGCTCTTTGCCAGTGGGGTTATGATTCCGATGGGATTTGAATACGGATTTAGCACGCGGCTTGATGTTGTTAATACTCAACCCGAACAATGGGAAGGGATTAACGTCGATTTAACGCACGAGATCGCGCATATTAACCAAATTAAAAACCAGTATCCGGTTTTTCAAAGCGAGGGGCCGATTGAGCGGCTTGATTGCTCAAATCCGGCAATTTTACTGTTGCGCAAAACCCATCCCAGCGGCACCGGTGAAGCCTTATTAGCTTTGAATAAAGATCCCTGGAATCGCCAATATTTGCGCATCGAAAACCTCTATCATTTGATCTGCACGCCCGGCGTATTAAAAGATGTTTCACTTGAATGGGCCATGGATTTTCTGCCAACGCCGTTTGAATTTGATTTAGCGCCGGGCATGGGGCGGGTGTTGGTGACGGAGGTTTGAGTATCAAAGCTATCAGCTTCCAGCCGCCAGCAATCAAGCCGTATTTGCTGGAGGCTGATCGCTGAAAGCTCTCACAACGTATGCGTCGGACGTTCCGACGCAAGCGCACCAGCGAGATAGTCTTCAATTTTGCGCCGCGTCGCGCCCTTATCTTGATCGTTAAATTGTACGCCGACGCCCACTGCGCGATTTCCCTCTGCGCCAACCGGAGTAATCCAAACTACACGCCCCGCAACTGGAATCCGATCCGGTTCATCCATTAATTGCAGCAATAAAAAAATCTCATCGCCAAGCTGATAGCTTTTAGTCGTCGGAATAAATAATCCGCCATTTTTAATAAATGGCATATAGGACGCATAGAGCGCACTTTTGTCTTTAATTGCAAAGCTTAAAATGCGTTGTTGACCACCAAGTCCGCCGAGTGGATTAGGTGTGCTCATGCGTGTCCGCCTCCGGTTCCCGCTCGCGCTGCATGACCGATGCGTGCCCAGTCGATGGCCAGCGATTCGAGCAGCAACTGTTGATTAAGATTGCGCTCGCTCAGGGCGCGTGCTTCCAAAATTCGCTTGAGTAAACGATGCCCAGCGGCCAGATCCAGCCGTTGCGCCAGTGCGGTCAGTTCGGTGTGTCGATCAGGATGATCGAGCTGTGGCGGCGTGGCGCACACACCAAGCCGTAGCAGATCGCCCATCACGCCGGCCAGCCAGTCGAGTATCCGATCGGTGCCGATGGCATTCCAGTCAGCGGCCACCGTGATCGGATCGCTACGCCCGCGTGCGATCTCCAAAAAACTGTTTAAGCACTGGCTGCGTTGTTCAAGGCGCGTGTCGTCAGCCCGTTCCGCTAACGCCCGCAGCGGTGCGCCGTGCGCCAGCCGTAGTCGCAACGCCCAATCTGAGCGCGGTTCCTGTGCAGTTAACCAGCGCAATGCCTGAGTTTCATCGGGAATCGCGACTGGAATCAGCAGGCAGCGACTGCGAATAGTCGCCGGTAGCCGTCCGATGCGCTCGCCGATTAGACACAAAATGCTCTGTCCGGTCGGTTCTTCCAGCGTTTTGAGCAGCGCATTGGCTGCCGCCTGATTGAGCCGGTCAGCCGGATCGATCAACGCGACCTTATAGGGTGCGCGGCTCGGGGTCAGCGATTCGCGTTCGGTGAACTGGCGCACCGCATCAATCGGAATTTCGCCCGATTTGCTCTCCGGATCTGGCCCAACTTCCAGCCAATCGGGATGACTGCCCGCCGCCAATAACTGACAGTCAGCGCACTGAGCGCACGCCAAGCCCTGCGCGTTCGGAGTTTGACACAGCAGCGATTGCGCCAATGCCCGCGCCAGCATACGTTTGCCGACGCCCGCTGGCCCCGAAATCAGCAATCCGTGTGCTAATCGCTGTGCTGTGCGTGATGCGTGCAACCGCGACCAAATTGCCTCCGTCCAGGGTAACGGCACGGCAAATGGCTGAGAAGTCGGGGCAGATTCAGCGCGTGTTGACGCACTCATGGGCGCGATTCCAGCGAGGTGATAATAGCCTTGAGTTCCGCCGCAACCGCCTGCGTGACCTCGGCTAAGGGCGCGGTCGCGTCGATCACGCGATAGCGTTCGGGATGAGCGCGGGCGCGGTCGAGATAGACGGCGCGGGCGGCAGCAAAAAACCGCTGGGTTTCTAACTCAAAGCGATCTGTTGTCCCAGCGCGTGACTTGGCGCGGCTCAATCCCAGTTCTGGCGGCAGATCGAACACGAAGGTAACATCCGGGCGCAGTGTCCCCTGCACCAATTGTTCTAGCAGCGCGATGCGTGCCGGATCAATCCCGCGCCCGCCACCCTGATAGGCATAGGTCGCATCGGTAAAGCGGTCGCACAGCACCCAGCGTCCCGCTGCCAGCGCCGGACGAATACACTGTTCCAGATGCTCGCTGCGGGCAGCAAACATCAGCAGCAGTTCCGTCGTCGCGCTCATGCCCAGATGCGCAGGATCGAGCAGCAGCGCCCGCAGTCGCTCGGCCAGCGGTGCGCCGCCCGGCTCGCGGGTGGTGAGCACTTCCAGACCACGCGCACGTAAGACCTCAGCTAAGGGTGCAAGCTGGGTTGATTTGCCCGCACCCTCGATGCCTTCCAGCGTGATAAAGCGGCCGCGTGTATGCTGCGTGTGCTGTGCGTGCATCAATCCGCCCGATTCAAAATATAGCGACGCACGGCCTGATTGTGTTCATCCAGTGTGCGCGAAAAGACGTGGCTGCCATCGCCGGTGGCGACAAAATAGAGTTCCTCGCCATCCTCGGGATGCAATGCCGCGTGAATCGCCTCCCGTCCGACCAGCGCAATCGGCGTCGGCGGTAAGCCATTGATGACATAGGTATTATAGGGGGTCGGCTCGCGCAGATCGGCGCGGCGGATGTTGCCGTCGTAACGCTCGCCTAGCCCGTAAATCACGGTTGGATCGGTCTGAAGCCGCATTCCGCGCTGCAAGCGGCGCGTAAACACGCCAGCGATGCGCGGGCGTTCGCTGGCCAATCCGGTTTCTTTTTCGACAATCGAGGCGAGAATCAGCGCCTCATCGGGCGTCGTGAGCGGCAGATTAGCGGCGCGTTGCGCCCATTCTGCGGCAAGAATCTGATCCATCCGCGTCAGCGCCCGCTTGAGTAACGTCAACGCACTGGTGTGACGCGGAAACCGATAGGTATCCGGGAAAAACCGCCCTTCGGGATGCACATCGGGACGACCGAGTTCGGCCATAATCTCAGCATCAGTGCGGGCTGCGAGCGCCGTTCTCGAACCGTTAAACACTTCATGCCGGTCAAGCGCCGCGACTGCCTGCCGAAATGTCCAGCCCTCAACCAGCGTGATGCGGTATTCGATCACCCGCCCCGATGCAAACAGATCGAGTAACTGCGGCGGCGTCAGCTCGCGGGTGAGCGCATATTCACCGGCTTGTAACCGCCCATGAGCGCCGCGCAGATAAGCCAGCGCCATGAAATAAACTGGATGTTCAATCACGCCTTGTTCATGTAGCCGCTGCGCGAGGGTACGCAATGCAGTGCCACGCGGCACATCGAACACCAGTCGGTCGTCAGTGATGGCAATGGGATGCGTCACAAAACACTGATACGCACGCCACAGCGCCCCGGCCGCGAACCCGATGGCGAACACAATCAGCATGAGCACAGCGACAAGACGACGTGACATCGCGGCGATTATCCTGCGGTACAGGCGGCACTGTAGAGCCGATCCAGCAGCGTCCAGGGCAGATGGGTGAGATCGAAACGGCGACCGGATAGCTCGCGCACCGGCCACACGCCGATGATGGAATTGGTCAAAAACAGTCCGCGTGCTTGATCGAGCGCGGCACGATCTAAGCGCGTGACTAGACAGTCAATGCCGAGTCGCGCCGCTAATTCCAGCGTCAACCCGCGCACCGTGCCAGCGATGCCGCCGCGATCCAACGGCGGGGTGAGTAAACAGCGCCCATCCCAGACAAAAACATTGGTCATGGTGCCGCCGACTAGCTCGCCAGTCGCCGCAAACATCAAGCCTTCAGCAATCGCAGGATCGTGCCATTCAGCACGCGCCAGCACCGAGTCCAAGCGATTGAGATGCTTGATACCAGCCAACACGGGATTGATCGAAACCGGAGTTTGACAATAGCGCACGGTCACACCATCGCGCCACTGTTGGCCGTGATTGGCCGCTAGGGGATAAGTTAAGAGCATTCGGCGCGTGATCGCCGGAGACGGTGGCGCATAACCGCGCCCCCCTTCACCCCGCGAGAGAATCAACTTGAGGATGCCGTCATGCTGTCCCCAGGTCACTTCTGCCGCTTCCGCTGCCAGCAGCGCGGTGTCGGGCATCTCGATGCCGAGACGCTCGGCCCCTAAAATCAGCCGATCCATGTGGCGCTGCCACTGGCAGGGATAGCCAGCAGCGAGACGGATGGTTTCAAACAATCCGTCGCCATACTGCACCGCTCGGTCGAGCACGGAAAGCTGGTCACCGGGCAGGCCGTCAATCAGCATCCGCGACGGAATCCCGATGCCATGCAGCGTGGCCACATCCTGTCTCCTACGCGCTTCCAGCACGCCCGCTCGATTCACGCCTCCATCGCGGAGGCCCGAATCGAATCAAAGACGCCGGAAAACGAGCGTCCCGTTGGTGCCGCCAAACCCGAACGAGTTGGACATTGCCACCTCAATCGCCATCGGACGAGCGGTGTTCGGCACGCAGTCTAAATCGCAGTCCGGATCTGGAGTGTGATAGTTGATCGTCGGCGGGGCGACCTGATCGCGGATTGCCAAGATCGTGAAAATCGCCTCCGCACCACCGGCTGCGCCCAGCATGTGTCCGGTCATGGATTTGGTCGAACTCATGGCCAGTTGATAAGCCTGATCGCCAAATGCCCGTTTGACGGCACGGGTTTCAGCCACATCACCCGCTGGCGTTGAAGTGCCGTGCGCATTGATGTACTGAATCGCGTCAGTGTTGACGCCCGCATCCTTGAGCGCCATCAGCATACACTCAGCGGCACCAGCGCCATCTTCTGACGGTGCGGTCATGTGGTACGCATCAGAGTTCATACCAACGCCGATCAACTCAGCATAGATGGTCGCGCCGCGTGCTTTAGCGTGCTCATATTCTTCCAACACCACCACGCCAGCACCATCGCTCAACACAAAGCCATCGCGCTCTTTGTCAAATGGACGGCTGGCGCCTTCGGGGTCGTCGTTGCGGGTCGAGAGTGCCCGCGCCGCCGCAAAGCCACCGAGACCAACCGGCGAGGTGGCCATTTCCGCACCACCAGCAACCATGACATCGACATAGCCGTGACGAATCATAATCGCCGCTTCGCCGATATTATGTGTACCCGTTGCACAGGCCGAGACAATGGAATAATTCGGGCCTTTGAGACCAAACTTGATCGACAGATTTCCCGCGACCATGTTGACGATATTGGCCGGAACGAAAAACGGCGAGATGCGACGCGGGCCTTTTTCGCGGTACACCTCATAGTTGTTCTCGATGCCGGTGATGCCGCCGATCCCAGAACCGACGGCAACGCCGATGCGCCGACAGTTGGCCTCAGTCACTTCCAGCCCGGAATCCGCAATCGCCTGACACCCAGCCGCCAAGCCGTAATGAATAAACTTATCCATTTTCTTGGCGTCTTTGTCCGAGACGTAGGGACTCGGATCAAAACCATAGATCGGGCCGCCGAAGCGGCTACTGAACGGGGCGATATCGAAATGGGTGATTGGTTGGATACCGCTCTTTCCGGCGAGGATGTTGTCCCACGCGGACTTGACGTCCAGACCAACCGGTGCCACAAGCCCCAATCCGGTGACTACTACCCTTCTGCCTACCATCACGTACCTCTATCGTCGTTCAGAACGCCACATTCGACGAGCGTCTGCTGCATCGGCGTGTCACGGCCACCGCCTTGGGCGTCTGGCGTTAAATCGATTCGCCTGACCTGATCTCAGGGCTGATGCGCGTTGATATAATCAATGGCCTGTTGAACCGTAGTGATCTTCTCGGCGTCTTCGTCCGGAATCTCGGTCTCGAACTCTTCTTCAAGAGCCATGACCAGTTCTACGGTGTCGAGCGAGTCCGCTCCCAGATCGTCAACGAAGGACGCCTCTGGGGTGACTTCTTCTTCTTTCACACCCAGCTGATCCACCACGATTTTGCGAACTCGATCTTCAACGCTGCTCATAGGATTGATTCCTCTCGAATGACAAAAATTGACCCCACTGGGCCGCGACCTATTCTAGTGACAAACCCGATGCGATGAAAGCCAAGATCGCGCACGATGCGCGGCGTTCAATAGCTTCTATGCAACGAATCTCGTCTCAGACTGGGCAGACTGCTCACGCCAGTCTTAGGCCATGTACATGCCGCCGTTGACATGCAGGGTCTCGCCGGTGATATAAGCCCCACCCGGCGCGGCTAAGAACACAACTGCGCTGGCAATCTCTTCCGGCTGACCGAGCCGCCAGAGAGGAATGGCACCGAGCAGCGTCTGACGATGTGCTTCGGGCAGTTCCTTGGTCATATCGGTGTCGATAAAGCCGGGCGCGACACAGTTGACCGTGATGCCCCGCGAGCCGACTTCCCGCGCCAGCGACTTGGTAAACCCCATCATGCCAGCTTTAGCAGCGGCATAATTGGTCTGACCGGCATTGCCCATCGCGCCGACCACCGAGGCGATATTGATGATGCGGCCTTTACGTGCTTTGGTCATCGCCCGCAGACAGCCTTTGGTGAGCCGATAGAGCGCGGTCAAATTGGTGTCAATGACCGCATCCCATTCGTCATCTTTCATGCGCAACAACAGGTTATCGCGGGTGATGCCAGCGTTGTTGACTAGAATACTTGGCGCACCGAGCCGCTCGCCAATCTGCGCTAACGCTGCTTCGACCGAGGCGGAATCGGCGACATTGAGCACCAGCCCGATGCCCGAATGCCCAGCGGCAGTCAATGCCTGTTCAATTGCTTGGGCACCGGATACGGTGGTGGCGGTGCCGGCAACGGCTGCACCCTGTTCCGCTAAGGCCAGCGCAATCGCCCGCCCGATGCCCCGCGATGCGCCAGTGACCAGCGCGATTTCACCTTTAAGCATGTGAGGTCGCCTCCAACGCGGCATCGAGTGTTTTTGGATCAAAAACCGGCAGCGTGTTCAGGGTTTTCGTGATGCGTTTATTCAAGCCAATCAAGACCTTACCCGGGCCGCATTCGAGTGCTGTGGTCACGCCTTGCGCCGCGACGGATGCGACGGTCTCGACCCAGCGCACCGGACTATATAACTGTTCGACCAGCAGCCGCCGGAGCGCGGCGACATCCTCAGCCGGCGCAACATTGACGTTATGAATCACCGGCACGCTCGGCAGCGTCAGCGCGACCTCAGCCAGCCGCTCGGCCAAGCGATCCGCCGCCGGACGCATCAGCGCACAGTGCGACGGAACACTCACCGGCAGTGGCTGTGCCAGCTTTGCGCCTGCGGGTTTCGCGGCAGCAACGGCACGGGCAACGGCAGCGGCAGAACCAGCGATCACCACCTGACCGGGTGAGTTGAAATTGACTGCCGCGAGCACGTCGCCCTGCGCGTGTTCGGCACACAGCGCCATGACCTGCGCGTCATCCAAGCCGAGGATCGCGGCCATTGCGCCTTCACCAGCGGGCACGGCTTCCTGCATGAAACGAGCGCGGTCAGCGGCCAAACGGATGCCATCGGCAAAGTCGAATGCACCGGCAGCGACTAGCGCCGCGTACTCGCCGAGACTGTGCCCGGCCATCACGGTTGCTGGACGCCCACCGGATTGCTGCCAGACGCGCCACACTGCGATCCCAGCAGCGAGCATCGCCGGTTGGGTGTTCGCGGTGCGATCCAGTTCTTCTTTTGGCCCCTGACTGACCAGCGACCAGAGATCGCGCCCGAGAGCATCGGCGGCCTCTTCAAACGTCTGTTTAACTGTAGCGTGCGACTCCGCGAACGCATCGAGCATCCCGACGGCTTGCGAACCCTGACCGGGGAAGAACACAGCGAGTTGTTGGCTCATGTGGCGGAACATTCAGTTGAAATTTGACAGGATTAACAGGATTTCTCAGGATTAACAGGATTTTTTAAAGTTTTACGGCCTTAAATCTGTAAATCTTGAAGAATCCTGTTAATCCTGTCTAATTCTTGAGTCAATAACGCACCAGCACCGAACCCCAGGTAAAACCGCCGCCAAAGGCTTCCATCAGCAGCGTTTGACCGCGCTGAATGCGCCCATCGCGTACCGCTTGATCGAGCGCCAGCGGAATTGAGGCCGATGAGGTATTGCCATGCTCGGCGACCGTGACAATTACGCGCTCTAGCGGCAGATCGAGTTTGCGGGCGGTAGCCTGAATAATGCGGATATTGGCCTGATGCGGGATTAACCAGTCGATGTCATCTTTAGTCAGCCCATTGGCTTCCAGCGTCTCATCGACGATCCGCCCCAGCGTCGTCACCGCAAACCGAAACACTTCGTTGCCGCGCATCTCCAGCGTCGCCAGCTCGGGCCGACCATTGCCGTGACCGCCGGGCACTTGTAGCAGTTCGGCGTAGGCACCATCGGCATGAATATGGGTCGAGAGAATCCCCGGCGCATCGGCTGCACCGAGCACCACTGCACCCGCGCCATCGCCGAATAACACACAGGTGGTGCGATCCGTCCAATCGACAAGCCGCGAAATTGCCTCAGCCCCGACAACCAGCACATGCTTGGCCGCGCCGCTGCGAATGTACTTATCAGCGACATCAACCGCATAGACAAATCCAGCGCAGACCGCCTGCAAATCAAACGCCGGACAGCCATGCACATCGAGCCGCTGTTGCAGCAAACAGGCGGTACTGGGAAAAAATTGATCTGGGGTCGTGGTTGCAACCAGAATCAAATCCAAATCAGCCGGATCGAGCTGGGCCGCAGCTAACGCCCGCCGCGCAGCGATCTCGGCCAGATCGCAGCAGGTTTCGCCTTCGGAGACCAGATGCCGCTTTTCGATGCCGGTGCGCTCACGAATCCACGCATCCGTCGTCTCAACTTGAGCTTCCAGATCGGCATTGGTGACAACCCGCGCAGGCAAATAGCCGCCGGTGCCGAGGATGCGGGAGCACTTCATCACGCGGATTCCTTATACGGCTCGCTGGCAAGATGGCGTCCGACCTGATCGCCGATGCGTTGCGGGATATTGGCCTCAATCTCTTTTTCAGCAATGCGAATCGCATTTTCGAACGCGATCTCATCGGCTCCGCCATGACTCTTGACGACGATGCCGCGCAGACCTAACAGACTCGCTCCGTTATAGCGACGCGGATCCATCGTGCGGCGGAAGTGCTTAAGAATCGGCAACGCAATCAGACCGGCGAGGCGCGTCAGCAGCGTGCGTCGGAACTGGGCCGACAGCGATTGACTAATAAATTTGGCCACGCCCTCGCTGCTTTTGAGCGCGACATTGCCAACAAAGCCATCACTGACCACGACATCGACATCATCGAGATAGATGCCGTTGCCCTCGACATAGCCGACATAATTGAGATTACTGCGCACCAGCCATTCATGCGCCTGCTTGACCTGTTCGTTACCCTTGATGGCTTCTTGCCCGATATTGAGCAGCGCAACCTTCGGACGAGCAATGCCATCGACTGCCGCGACCAGCTCACTGCCCATCACGGCAAATTGAAACAGGTGCTCGGCGCTACAATCGACATTCGCGCCGAGATCGAGCATATGGGTGTGACCGTGTAACGACGGCACAGCAGTGCAGATCGCCGGGCGGTCAATATGCGGCAAAGTCTTGAGCACGAATCGCGCTGTAGCCATCAACGCCCCAGTGTTGCCAGCACTGACACAGGCTTGCGCTTCGCCGTCTTTGACCAGATCAATCGCCACGCGCATTGACGAATCTTTTTTATTGCGCAAGGCTTTTGAGGGCGATTCGTCCATCGCAATTTCTTGCGTCGCGTGATGAATGCGCAGCCGCTCACGCGGCGCACGGCCCAGATAGGACGTGATGCGCGTCTCGTCACCGACCAGGATGAGACTGATGTGCGGATGATCGGCTAGATAACGCAGGGCCGCTGGAACTACGACCTCGGGGCCGTGATCGCCGCCCATCGCGTCCAGAGCAATCGTGCAACCTAGCGACGGTTCGGCAGCCGTCGCTTGCACAACGCTGAAGCGGCCCAACGTGGTCATTACGCGCCCCGATCCACAACCTTGCGACCGCGATAAAAGCCATCGGCGGTGACGTGATGACGCAGATGGGTTTCGCCGCTGGTCTGATCGACCGAGAGCGTCGGCTTGCTCAGAGCGTCGTGCGAACGGCGCATACCGCGCTTAGAAGGAGTCTTGCGATTTTGTTGGACGGCCATTGGTAGTCTCCAGTGTGGGAAGTGCGCCGAACGTGGCCGCCTCCCAATCATGTGTCAAAAATTAACGTCAATCTTTTTAGGATCGCTTCAGGCGTTCGAGCACAGCAAAAGGATGACGCGGTGCGTCCGCTACGTCTGCGTCGCTGAGATCATCGGACTCGGAATACGCCGGATTGCGTGCCCAGTTTGCCACTTCGGGCGCTTGGCATTCACCAACCCGATGCCGAGGAAACGGCGGAATCGCCAGCAGGAGTTCATCTTCGATCAGAGCCAGCGGATCGAGCAGGTCATCGGTCACGACCAGCGGTTCATAATCGCTCGCCGCTGCATTGGCATTTGGCTCAACACGCACCAATTGCAGCGCCAGTGGTGCATCCAAATCAAGCCACAGATCGCAGAGACACCGCTCACAGCGCACGCACAACCGCACCTGCGCCAAACCTTCAACCACGGCACCGCGCTCAGCATCGCGCCGGAAATCCAGTTGATACGTAACTGCTGCTGGTATGGCATCGGTTGCAACACGACCGACTTCAAGCAGCCGAGGAAAGCGTGCGACGGGCAATTCACCCGCGAACGACAGGCTGTTTTTAGCAGCACGCCAGGGGTCGAGTTGATCGGGCAAGACGGTTGACATAAGCGCGTAAGCCTAACCGATTGCTGCGCCGAGCGTCAATCAGCGGCAATACAAATTTGAACTTTCCGCGTTTTTCCGCGTTTTCAGCGGCCACAAATAAAAGGCACAGAAAATCTGAGAGAACTCGAAAAAAAAACTCCCTCGACCCAATCGCCGAACCCTGTTCGACCACCGGAGCGAGGGAATAGAAGGCAATGAACATGCTCAAACGCAGCGCCGACCGACGGCACGATGTGGCACGTTTTCGTGTATCAGACCGGCGGGCGAATTGTCACCCGAACGCGGCGTCTCCTCGTCGTTCTTCTCAGTTATGCGTCAACAGCGTGAGCGAGAATCTGTAATCTCAATCACCTGCATTGAAAAAAGAGTTTAGACGCGAAGAGGAAACGCGCCTATCCGTAGGATCACGCAGTTGCGCGGTCGCGGATGGGTATTGAGTTGCTATGACAGAAGCGTCCGCCCGCTGCTGGACTGCGCTGGACTGACCTGACACACCGCCGCCATGCGGCAGAGTTCGGCGAGATTAGCTGCACCCATTTTCTCCATCATGCGAGCGCGATGGTTTTCGACCGTGCGCGGGCTGATGCCAAGCTGACGGGCAATATCCTTATTCGTCAGGCCACCAGTGGTCAGGGTCAGCACTTCATATTCACGCGGGGTCAACTGCCGAAACCGCTCGCGGATTGCGTGCTCGGTCGCCGCTTCGGTGCGGCGGCGGTGATCTTCGATCAGCGCGGCGGCGATGCGCTGGAGCAACTGCTCGGTGCTGGCCGGTTTTTCGAGAAAATCAATCGCGCCGTTCTGAATAGCACGAACCGTAGTCGGCACATCGCCAAATGCCGAAAGAAAAATGATCGGCAACAACGCCCCGCGTTCGAGCAGCTCGCGTTGCAGCTCCAGCCCAGTCATATCCGGCAAACGCAGATCGAGCACCAAACAGCCGCGCTCTGCCGCTGAAAACACGGCTAAAAACGCCGCTGGTGATGCAAAACTGCGCACCCGATAGCCGGCTAACTCTAAAATCAGCGTCAGCGAATCGCGCATTCCGGGATCATCATCGACCAAAAACACGGTTTGCTCAGTCGTCATGATGCGCCGCCACATCTGGCGCTAAAACAGGTATCCATCAGCAATCCTCAAGCCGCATCACAAAATGTTTAAGACGGTTTTTCAACGGTGCCAACAGATGTGGGCGGGCTGAATGGCGATCAATCGGGCGCGAGTCGTTTGGGTTGCTTAACCCAGCCGCGCCGAACACAGCGAGGTGTCGAGCGTGAATCATGTCGAGCGGGTATTTATCGCAGTTGGCTCAAATATCGAACCAGAACAACAGATTACGAACGGATTAACCGCGCTGGCCGCACTGCCAAAAACGCGGCTGGGGGCAGAATCGGCTTGGTATCGGACGCGACCCTGGGGCGTAGAAGCGCAAGCGCCGTTTATCAATTTGGTGGTGGAGCTTTGGACGGAACTGGAGCCGTTGGCGCTGCTGACGGCGCTGCAAGCCATTGAGCAGCAGTGCGGGCGGGTGCGCACCCAGCTCAACGGCCCGCGCACGCTCGATCTGGATGTGTTGCTCTATGGTGCGCGTATTGTGGATCAACCCAGCTTGCGCGTGCCGCATCCGGGGCTGGTGGTGCGTGATTTTATGTTGATCCCGCTGGTGGAAATCGCGCCCGAGGTGATTCATCCCGAATATGGTCGCCCGGTCGCGGCGCTGACTGACGCGATTTGCTATTGGCAGATTAGTGAGCGGCTTTAGTTGGATTCGGTGGGTTTCGTGACCAGTCGGCATCTGTGCCAATCTTCAGCGTCATACCGTGGTCACTCTACCCACCCTACCTCGCTACTTCGCTATTTGATCGATTCGATGTGTTGCGTAAAATTAAATCGATCCTAGCCCCATTAATTCCATTAATTTGTTCTTAAAGTGATTGCGGAGTATATTCTTGACATATTCCGGTGGTTCTTCTTGCACCTTTGCCGCTTCTTCTAGAAGAATTTCATATTCTGCTACTTCTTTTTCAGACCACAACAGATCGAGCCTTCGTATATCTCGCGTAGCAATATGTTTATATGATTCAGGGAATGCCCAATAACATGTTTTACAGGATGATATTTCTTTTGCCTTCCAGTTGGGACAATTTTCGCAACTCCAAGACTTTGCCCTATTTGCTGATGCACACAACAACATATATTCTTCAATGTTATTAGACAGATTGGCATTGTCACCAGAAATTTCAAAGGGAACTCGATGATCGATTTGAAGTTCCCTGACAGGAAATGGCTTAAGATAGATATTACAACGCGCACCATGTTTTTCGATTAGCGCATCCTTTAGTTTTGAAGAGAATGCAGTTCTTCCTGAAAGCTGTGTGGCACGGACATCCGCTGGATCACCAAACTTATACGCAGCAATTTTTCTACCATCCGAGCCTTTAACACGAAATGTTTGAATAGGAATACCCTGTTCGCGTACATCTCTTATTGCACGGGGCGGATGATTGTAGCCATATAAATCCTTCAGTTCCTCTGTTGTTATTTGACCATACTTCAATATGTGGTCAATAACGATTTTTGGACGTTTCGCTTCTACGCTCTTTAGAAGTTGTAGGAATTCTGTAGAGTAACTTTGTTTCGTCATGCAAATGCCAATTCTTGCTGCTCTGCTTTCACCGATCTTGTTCTGGATGGTAATTCATTTGCCAGACGTTGAACCAATGATGAAGACAAATAGAGTGATTCAGTAGTTTCTTGAATATTACCAAGCAATGTTGCCTGACTCGATCTCCCCGCATGAATATGCAGGTGCTTTAGCTTTAGAAAGTTTGGTAGCAATTTTCCATGAATCTTTTCGCCTGTCACCCCGTCATAGCTAATGATGTATGACAGATTTTTTTCATTCATTATTGACAATGCTTCAACAAAATCATCATATGACAACCCATTGAAATAACGGTGATCTCGTGTAAAAGAAGTACCCTGATAGGGTGGATCCATATAAATCAAATCACTTTCTTTTGCGCTTTTTATTGCTTCACGAAAATCTAATGCAGTCAATTTTGTTTTTTTACTCAAAAGTGCTGATACACCAAATATATTTTGTCTCATCGTATTTGGCCTCATGCCTGAACGGCGATTATCTGCACTCTGATTAAACAGCCCCTCAGAGCTGTATCTAACAGAACCTTTTACAATACGAGCCAATAGATAAAGTAATTGGTCTGGATCATGAGATTTATTAAATTCATCTCGTATTTTGAAAAAATATGCTTTTCTATCATGGTGCTGCTCTAACCACCGCCTTTCATATTTATCGCACAAACCATGTGGATTCTCTAATATTTCACCCCACAAGGCTATCAGAGGTATATTCAGGTCGTTTAGAGCAAAAAGACTGGCAAGACCATGTGCTGCGGCGGCAATGGATACTGCCCCAGATCCACAAAATGGCTCATACAAGCACCTGACATCTGACGGGAAATGGGAGAGAATAAATTTAGCAATACCACGCTTGCTCCCTTGGTATGGGAATGGATGTGGTACATTGATATTTTGAAGTGATTTCATTTCTCAAATTCTATCCTAATTCATTTATCTTTGTCACGGAGCTTTATTACAACTAACGGTCAAGATGTGGGACACGAGCGCATCACTATGAAGCGTCCCACACGAGCGAATGTTAGGTGCTTTTTTCTTGTTTTGGTGGCTTTACCTGTGGCATCGGCGGTGGATTCCTAGTTGGTCGCAACCCTCGCTCCTCAGTAAGTGGTTGCGGGCTTGTTTTTTGACTCGGCGTAGGTTTTTTATTCTCTGACATATTACCTCCTAGGTTGGGTAGAAGTTTACTAAATACTGCGTTGCTGCGGCTTCTGCTTTCTCATGCAACTTACTATCAGTAGGCACAGTTGTTTGAATGTGCTTTTTTAAAGACCTTATTTTTGAAGCTCTTATTTCAAACCGAGCCTTGTTAATTTCTGAAGATGTAAGCTTTCCCTCTGCTATCGCGTGCCACTTGAACTCTGCTTGCACCATTAATTCTTCGAGCTCATGCAATAGAGAGGAATATGCTTTGATTCTGTTTTTGTATGGAAGAAAGGGATTAATGGCTGATGCAACCTGCGAGAAAGCAATAATCACAGCCCACACCCAAGAATATTGTTGCCAAACTGCCCAAGCTGCGATACTGCTACTGGATGCAACCGCGAGTATTATTTTCAATGTCCTATCTATGTTTTCAGAGCGTTCCAATAAAAGCTCAATAAATCCAATATGGGTTTTAAGCTGGTGAATTTCCTTCCAATATTGCTCTTGAACCATGTTTTGATCTCTAAACGGCTAACTACATTTCGACCTCAAATGTGAGGTGTAAAATTTTTACTACTCTGACCGAACGCTGTCAATTTTTATTTTAGCGTAACTACTCAGCCTCCCCCCAACCGAGCTAAGCTAAACGCATGAATCTACAGCGCCCCACCTAAGCCGACCTTGACGGTATGAGTCACGCGGAAAAAGACGCGCTGATTTGGCTGTTGTTTGAGGTGGTGGCGAAGTTGGAGAGACGGTTGAAGCGGGAAAAGGGGCCTGGATCGAACGGGAAAAGGGGCTTGAACGGGAAAAGGGGCTTGACGGGAAAAGGGGCTTGACGGGAAAAGGGGCTTGGATCGAATTGTTTGTCAGTTATGCTGAAAATTAAACCGACCCTGGCCCCACTATCCACCCTTATAGAGACTTAAGCAATTAACTATAAACCGACCCTGGCCTCACTATCCATCACCGCAAGACCGCCCGCAGCCGCATTAAAATCCGATCCGCTGCTTCAACCGCGAAATCATCATAAATCATCGCTTGTTCAAGCTGCTTGCCTAATACCTCGACATCGGGATTATCAAAGGTGCGCGTTAAATCGAGCGTTTGGCGCGGAATACGCGCCTGTCCATCTGCGCCAATGGCATCAAAATCGACCAAATAATGCAGCTCATAGGCGAGCGTTTTGCCATTCAAATCGACCGCTGCCACGCGCTCAGAACGCTGTTCGCCCAGAATCCGCAGTGTCAGCTTGGCGTCTGCTGAATTGCTCGTCAGCCGCACTTGACTGCCAATCAGCAAATCGTGCAAAGCCCGCTCAACAGGCGAACCGCTCGGCGCCTGAATCCGCAACGGATTGTAGGTCGGCGGAATCTCGACGCTGCCGCGCAGCCGAAACCCACAACCGGTCTGAAGTGCCAACAGCAGCGCCAGCAGTCCCCAGCCGGTGATCTGTGTCAGGATGCGCGGTTTCATCGTTGTCTAGTTTTACACCACTAAATTCAACAACTTACCGGGCACTAAGATCACCTTGCGCAGCGGTTTGCCGTCGATGAATTTGGCGATCTGCTCATTGGCGAGCGCGGCCGCTTGCACCGTCGCTTGATCGGCGTCAGCCGCAACCTTGACGCTGCCGCGCACCTTGCCGTTGACCTGCACCACATAGTCGAGACGGTCTTGCTTGAGCGCGTTTTCATCGACCTGCGGCCAGTCGGCGTGGAGGATGTCAGCGCCAAATCCCAGCTCGCGCCACAGATGATGCGTCACATGCGGGGCAATCGGCGCAAGCAGTCGCAACACGATGCTGATGCCTTCGCGCAGAATCGCCGCCCGCGTCGGCGCGGATTCCAGCCGATAGAGCGTGTTGACCATCGTCATACAGCCCGAAACCACGGTGTTGAACTGCTGGCGCTCGTAATCATAGCGGGCTTTTTTCAGCGCCGTGTGTAGCTCGCGGCGAGCGGTCTGCGCGGCCTCATCGAACTCAACGGGCGTAGATGCAGCGCGGATCGCGTCGGCTTCGGTCACAGCCAGCGCCCATAGCCGCCGAATAAAACGATACGCGCCCTCAACACCTTCATCATTCCATTCGAGCGACTGATCCGGCGGCGCAGTGAACATGGTATACAAACGCACGGTGTCTGCGCCGTAGCGTTCGGTGAGTGCTTGCGGATCGACGCCGTTGTTTTTCGATTTCGACATCTTCTCGATGCCGCCGAACTGCACCGGCTGCCCGTCAGATGTGAGCCGACCGCCGAGCAGCTTGCCTTTCTCATCGCGCTCGACCGTAACCTCGGCTGGATTGAACCACTGTTTGCGCCCGTCGCTGTCCTCGCGGTACCAGGTTTCGGCGACTACCATGCCCTGTGTCAGCAAATTGGTGAAGGGTTCATCACAGGTGACGAGGCCTTCATCGCGCATCAGCTTGTGGAAAAAACGGGCATAGAGCAGATGCAGAATCGCGTGTTCAATGCCGCCAATATATTGATCGACCGGCAGCCAATAACGCGCCCGTTCGTCGAGCATCGCGGTGTCGCAATCGGGCGAGCAATAGCGGGCGTAATACCAACTCGACTCAAAAAAGGTATCAAAGGTGTCAGTCTCGCGGGTGTCGCCGCTCGCCAGTTGATAAAACTCAGGCATTTTTTTCAGCGGCGAGCCGGAACCATCGACCACCACATCTTCCGGCAACTGCACCGGTAGATCGCTCTCGGGGCGAATACCGCCGGCAGCGGTCTGTACCATCGGGATCGGACAGCCCCAATAACGCTGACGCGAGACCCCCCAATCACGCAGCCGGAAATTGATGGTTTTGCTGCCTTTGCCGTGTTCACTGAGCCACTCAGCAATCGCATCACCGGCGTGCGCTGAGGTCAGCCCATCGAAGGGGCCGGAGTCAAACAGCACGCCTTGTTCAGTATAGGCCGCCTGCTCAATCCCGCACGGGCTGCCGTCGGCGGAGCGGATCACCGCTTTTTTGGCGATGCCGTAACGCTCGGCGAACTCCCAATCGCGCTGATCGTGAGCGGGCACGGCCATCACTGCGCCAGTGCCATAGCCCATGAGCACGAAGTTAGCGGCATAGATCGGCACAGTTGCGCCGGTGATCGGATGCAGCGCGTCGAGACCGAGCGGATGGCCTTTTTTCTCCATCGTTTCCAGTTCAGCTTCACTGGTGCCGCCGGTGCGACAGTCCTCGATGAAGGCGGCAAGCGCCGGATTGTTCTCAGCAGCGCGGTGCGCCAGCGGATGTTCAGCGGCGACGGCAACATAGGTCACGCCCATCACGGTATCGGGGCGCGTGGTGTAGATGCCGAGGGTTTCGGTAGAACCGGCCACGCCAAATTCCATGTGGACGCCTTCCGAACGCCCGATCCAGTTGCGCTGCATGGTGCGCACCCGTTCTGGCCAGCCGTCCAGCCCGTCGAGGGCGTTGAGCAATTCTTGCGCATAATCGGTGATGCGCACTGACCACTGTTCGATCTCGCGTTTTTCGACCAACGCCCCGGAGCGCCAGCCGCGTCCGTCGATGACCTGTTCATTAGCGAGCACGGTTTGATCGATGGGATCCCAGTTGACCGTTGCTTTAGCGCGATAAGCCAAACCTTTTGCGACCATGCGCGTAAACAGCCACTGCTCCCAGCGGTAATAAGCGGGATCGCAGGTCGCTAACTCGCGTTCCCAGTCATAGCCAAAACCGAGCGATTTGAGCTGGCCTTTCATGTATTCAATATTCGAGCGCGTCCACTGCGAGGGCGGAATGCCGTGTTGAATCGCGGCATTCTCAGCCGGCAGCCCGAAGGCATCCCAGCCCATCGGTTGCAGCACATTTTTCCCAAGCATCCGCTGATAGCGGGCGATCACATCCCCGATGGTGTAATTGCGCACATGGCCCATGTGCAGCCGACCGGACGGATAGGGGAACATCGAGAGACAGTAAAACTTGTCGCGGGCGGGATCTTCGACGGCCTTAAACGTCTGCTGCTGTTCCCAATAGTGTTGGGCCGCTGCTTCAATGGTGCGCGGATCGTAGTCGGTCTGCATGGGGGGGTGAGAGTCCTAGCGAAAAAAGTAAGCAGTGTACTTTTTATTTTTACGGGTGACGAAGCTGAAAGCTGATCGCTGGCGGCTGATGGCTGGAAGCTATGAAACCGCCCGCAATGCCGCACGAATAATGTCCTCAGTGGTCTGCGCACCGTCACTGGCCGCTGCACGCGCCATGCGCGTCGCATCCGCTGGTTTATACCCAAGCGCCACCAACGCACTGATCGCATCCAGAAGCGTCTGTTCTGCCGAGGGCATCGCAGCAGCGGCTGCTGGCGCAGTCGCGCTCGGACTCAGCGCCACCGGACGCACCCCCGGCACCGTCAGCACCCCGCCGAGCCGGTCGCGCATCTCGATAATCAACCGCTCGGCCGTCTTTTTGCCGATTCCGGGCAAACGGGTCAGCGCCGTCGCGTCCTCATGCTCCACACACTGCGCAAACCGCGCCGCATCCATGCCCGAAAGAATCGCCAGCGCCATCCGCGCCCCAACGCCCGTGACCTTAATCAGCGCCCGAAACAGCGCCCGATCACGCTCGTGACTAAAGCCATAGAGCGTCTGCGCATCCTCGCGCACCACCAGATGCGTCACCAATGTCACCGTCTCGCCCACAGCGGGCAGCTCATAAAAGGTAGACATGGGCGCTTCCAGCTCATAGCCCACGCCGTTGACATCGAGTAGTAACAGCGGCAGCTGTTTGGCAAGCAGTTGTCCGCGAAGTCGTCCGATCATCGTGTTTTTAAGGTCTCCAATCGCGCCACGAGGCCGCCGCACGTTTCCGTGCCGGAATGCCCAACGAATGCGCATGACAGAGGGCAATCGCGAGCGCATCGGCTTCGTCCTCGCCCGGCGTTTCAGAGAGCGCCAGCAGCACCCGCACCATGTGTTGCACCTGCGCTTTATCCGCGCCGCCCGAGCCGACCACCGCGAGTTTGACGGATTTGGGGCTGTACTCATGCACCACCGTGCCGCCCTTGAGTCCAGCGCACAGCACCGCGCCCCGCGCCTGACCGATTTTGAGCGCCGCCGTCGGATCGCGGGCAAAGATCAACTGTTCAACGGCCATTTGCTGCGGCTGATACTCCGCCACAATGGCCGCCACCTGATCGAAAATCAGTCCGAGTCGCTCCGGCCAGGGGTGCTCGCCGACACGGATACAGCCACTGGTCACGCGCACGCTGTGTTTGCCATCACTGTCGATGACCGCAAAGCCGGTGTTGCGTGAGCCAGGATCAATGCCGAGGATACGATGGCTTAGGGAACGGAATGTGGTCATTGCTTACACATTGATACGGGTCTCAAGCATCAATTCACGCGGCAGCGCAAACACCACCTGTTCACGGATGCCGTCTTGCTCAATCACTTCAGCCGCGCCCCAATCTTTGAGTTGCGCTATCACGCGCTCAACCAGAATTTCCGGAGCTGATGCACCAGCGGTCACGCCGATGCGTGTGCGGCCATCTAACCAGGTGCGCTGAATATCTTCAGGGCCATCAATCAGATAGGCGACACAGCCCTGTTTTTCGGCCAGTTCGCGCAGGCGGTTCGAGTTAGAGCTATTCGGTGAGCCAACCACCAGCATCAGTTCGCAGCGTGTAGCTAGATCGCGGATCGCATCTTGCCGATTCTGGGTCGCGTAGCAGATGTCGCTTTTTTTCGGCCCCTGAATCGCCGGAAACCGCGCTTGCAAGGCGGCGATGATCTCGCGGCTATCGTCCATCGACAGCGTGGTTTGCGTGACATAGGCTAGCCGTTCGGGATCGGCGATGACTAGCGATGCCACATCCGCCGCCGTTTCAACAAGGTGCATGGTTGCGCCGTCAGCAGCATTCACAAATTGACCGAGGGTGCCTTCGACTTCGGGATGTCCGCGATGACCGATCAACACCACGCTGACGCCGTTGTTGCAGTAACGCGCCACTTCCAGATGCACTTTCGTCACCAGCGGGCAGGTAGCATCGAACACGCGCAGTCCGCGTGCTTCAGCCGCCTGACGCACACTTTGCGGCACACCATGCGCACTGAACACCAACGTTGCGTTATCGGGCACATCGGCAAGTTCTTCGATAAAAATGGCACCGCGCTGGCGCAAGCCTTCGACCACAAAACGATTATGCACGACCTCATGCCGCACATAGATGGGTGCGCCGTAGCGTTCAAGCACGCGCTCGACGATGGCAATAGCGCGATCAACACCGGCACAAAAACCGCGCGGATTGGCAAGTTCGATGTTCATAAATAACCCGTTTTTGTTGTGACGCCGCTAAGAGCCTATCCCAAAATGCCGGTAGCCCGCCAAGTGATGATCCCGAGCGCCAGATGGATCATGGCCAAGTAGGTGTCATCGCGCTTCTCCCAGCGCACCAACAGGCGACGGAAGCGATTCATCCAGCTGTGTGTGCGCTCCACTACCCAACGCCGGGGCTTGAAATCTGGGTGACGCACGATCGCTTCGACCTCCTCGCCCCGCGAGCGAATGTGCGGCGTGAAACCGAATTCCTCGGCGATGGCGCGTACCTCATCGTAGTCATAGCCAGCATCCAGGCACAGCCCCTGGGGCGTTTCGGGCGTGGGGGCCGGTCGTGGGACGATGATCGCCTCCAAGGTCGTGCGCGTGAGCTTCATGTCGTGGCGGTTGGCCCCGTCGATGGCCACCGCCAGCGGGAGGCCAGCGCCTTCCGTCAACAGGCTGCGCTTGACCCCCTGCTTGCCCCGATCCGTCGGGTTGCGGCCTGTTTTTTTGAGCCAGCCAGCGGGGCTTTGGTCATCGCCCCATCCATCGACAGCCACGACCAGTCGATGCCTTTGAGTTCATCGTATTTGAGCACACCGGCCTGCCAGAAGCGCTCGAACACGCCAGCCTCCACCCACTCCAGAAACCGTCGATGCGCCGTGCTGCTCGAACAGATCCCAGTGGCGTTCAGGGCATTCCATTGACAGCCCGTGCGTAACACGAACAAGATCCCCTCCATCACCACCCGATCCTCGATCCGGCGGCGATGGCAGCCCAGCGGATGGGCCGGTGGTTGGTACACGGGCAACAGGGGTTTGAGCTGTGCCCACAGGGCGTCGGATAACCGCCAACCATCGTCTTTAACCGCCAATCTCATCGTCGCTCTGACTCCTGTGATCGAGGAAACTTCTGCCTAGAATACTACCTTTTGAGATAGGCTCTAAGAGCTATCAGATAGTGTTAAATTTTTTAACAAAATCTACTAAATTCTACCGTTTTATTAACATAAAAAGCACTTGACACGCTTAAGTAGCGGGTGCATGTTCCCGCATGCTCGATAACCAAGAGCATCGGTCTTTAACACGTTTGAGTATCGGGTTTCCAGCACGACTTGCTGCTGGTGTAAAACTCAAAGCATATCTAAGACCGTTTCGCGTCTGTGCGGTGCACAGACCTTGCCGGATGGGGCCATGTGTGACCAAACACGGGCGCGTTAATATTTGTTAACGAAAATCCATCAGTAACTGGCGGATGTTGAGCAGCGCTGTGCCCATCACCACCCGATCCCCGGCCTGTAAACAGCGTGCCCCGCTGATCCGCTCATCGTTGACATAGGTGCCGTTGGAGCTTTGCAGATCGGTGATTTCAAGTTGTTTGCCGTGCGCGTCGTTGATAACCGTCAGGCGAGCGTGATAGCGCGAAACCGTCGCCGAGGCGAGGGTGAAATCGACATCAACGCCGCGCCCGAGTACACATTGCCGATCAATACTCAAGGACACCGGGCGGCTGGCGCTATTGTCAATCGTCAAGTCAAACAGCAGCGTCACGCGGCAGGCGGGTTCAACGGCAAGCGGCGTGATGCGGGTTTCCTGCGTTTGATGGGCAAATGACAACACTGTGTTGCCTTGCAGCCAGTTCAGCAAGCGCGTCGCCGAGGCATCAAGATCACTGCGAAAATCAACAAACTGCACGATCCCCAAGCGCAGATGAATCGCCGACGGGTCGCAGGTGTGGAGCATCACCGGCACAATACTGCCCTTGCGTTTTTCCATCGCCCAATGCACTTCAGCCCGCACCCAATCAGAATCAGCGGCATCGGGTGACAGCACCACGATAAACCAATCCGCCCGCCGCAATTCCTGATGCAGTTGGCGCTCCCAATCCACGCCCCATTCCAGATCGCCGCTCGAACACCAGACCGACATTCCAGCGTGTTCAAGCAGCGGTTTTAAGTACTCGACGACAAAGACGGCGTCTTTTGATGAGTGACTGATGAAGATTCTGGCCACATTAAATCGCTCATAAATACCTGAGATATGCTGCAAAATCTGCGGCAGTATGTCGCGCCGTGCGGCGTTGGACAAGCACCCGTCGCCTCGCTGTGCTCAGATAGGGCGCGGTTATTGTTGTGCATTCTAATCGTCTAGTGGTTTTACAAAATCAAACGGTGCAAGTTAGGTTATCGAATCGTTTAACGGTTGACGATAGCGCAGCGCATCAAAACTATGAACCGCGACCAATCCTTCCCGCCCTGCCGCAACTCGGGCATACTGCGCGGCTTTTTGCGCTAGGGGGCCACCATGTTCAAAAATGCTCGTTTCTTCCGTCTGGATCAGCCGTTCGAGTTCACGGCGCTCGAACTGGAAGCGGCACTCGGCACGCGCCGCTTCCGCCCCTGTGGCCCGATTGAAACCGCAACACTCGGCTGGACAGCGCCCTTAGGTGAGGACGCACAAGCATTGGTGCAGGCGGTGAGTGGCTGCTATCTGATCTGCGCTCGCCGCCAAGAACGGCTGTTGCCCGCTGCGGCGATCACCGAAGCCCTCGACGAGCGGATCGCGGAACTGGAAGCCGGTGAAGCGCGGGATGTGGGTCGCGCTGAACGGCGGCGACTGCGCGAACAGATTATTAACGAGATGCTGCCGCGTGCCTTCACTCGCTCGCGCCGCACGCAACTGTATCTCGACACGGAAAGCGGTTGGCTGGTCGTGGATGCGGCGAGCGAGAAACAGGCCGAAGATGTGGTCTCGCTGCTACGTGAAACGCTCGGTTCACTGCCGGTCAAACTGCCCGATCCGCTGCATCCGGTGGCGAATCTGCTCACGGCGTGGCTGCTGGAAGACTGCGCCCCGCCGGATTTTGTCGCCGCTGATGCCTGCGAATTGCGCGAGATCGGCGAACAGGCGGGCGTGGTGCGCTGTAGTCGTCACAATCTAGCCTGCGAAGAAATCCTCAATCATTTACGTGCCGGCAAACAGGTCACTAAGCTGGCGCTGGTGTGGGATGAGCGGTTGAGTTTTACGCTGGCTGATGATTTGTCGCTCAAACGTGTGCGCGTGAATGATGCGCTGCTGGAACAGTTAGACGGCGATGAGCTGGATCCAGCACAGCGGCTGGATGCTGAATTTGCACTGCTGGCATTGCAGATGCGCGAGTTGCTGACGCGGTTTGATGCGTTGTTTGGTTTAACTGACGCCTCAGCCGATGCCGTGATACCTCGCGCCAGACACGACCGCATCTGAATCTGAAATGGCGGTGATGGTGCGCACATCAGCGCCGTTGCCGGTTTATACTGCGCGGCTTTGCGACCTGTCCCATAGCACCCACCATGCACCGTACTGACGACCTCCGTATCCGCGACATCACCCGTGTGCGCTCACCGCGTGAACTGCACGAAGAATTTCCACTGTCCGAGACCGCTGCAAACACGGTTTATGACACCCGCCATGACATCCAGCGCATTTTGCACGGACGCGACGAGCGGCTGTTGGTGGTCGTTGGCCCCTGTTCGGTTCACGATCCTGAAGCGGCGCTGGAATACGCAGCACGGCTCCAACCGGTACGCGAAGCATTAGCCGAACAGTTGTTAATTGTTATGCGTGTGTATTTTGAAAAACCGCGCACAACAGTTGGCTGGAAAGGATTGATTAACGATCCGAATCTCGACGGCAGTTTTGAGATTAACAAAGGATTAGGTATTGCCCGTAAATTGCTGCTGGATCTCAATAATCGTGGCATTCCTGCCGGAACGGAATTTCTCGATCTGATTAGCCCACAATATATCGCCGATCAAGTCAGTTGGGGCGCGATTGGGGCGCGTACCACTGAAAGTCAGGGCCACCGTGAATTAGCGTCAGGATTATCCTGTCCGATTGGCTTTAAGAATGCGACCAATGGCGATGTCAAAGTTGCAATCGACGCCATTCATGCCGCTGCTCGCCCGCATGTATTCATGTCCGTGACCAAAGAAGGACAATCGGCGATTTTTAGCACCACCGGCAATGCGGATACGCATATTATTCTGCGCGGCGGTCAGCGTCCGAATTATGATACCGAGAGCGTCAATATTGCGGCTGAACAAATTACCGCATCGGGGCTGACGCCGAAAATGATGATCGACTTCAGTCATGCCAATAGCGGCAAACGACCCGAAAAGCAAATTCGTATTTGTCAGGATGTCGCGGGGCAAATTGCACGCGGTGATCGGCGTATTCTGGGCGTGATGATTGAAAGTCATTTGGTCGCCGGGAATCAAAATCCGGCAGCCTGTGATGATCTGATCTTTGGTCAGAGTATTACTGATGCCTGCGTTGGTTGGGATGATACCGAGCCGATGCTGCATGAATTAGCGGAAGCGGTCGCGAAACGGCGAACGTGCTGCTGAAAAAGTAGCGCCTAGTCGAGCGCGATAACCAGCCTTTTCGAACCTACGACGCCACAGCGAAACCACGCATGTCCACTGACTCCACTGCGACCCCTTCGATCACACCGGCCATCCACGTTCTGCACAACCGCGTTATTCTCGTGACCGGCGCGTTGGAGGGCGTGGGCCGCGCCGTAGCATTGGCCTGCGCTGCCGCCGGTGCCAGCGTGATTTTATCCTCATTTGAGCAGGCCGATTTAGAGCCGGTCTACGATCAGATCGTCGCGGCTGGGTATCCCGAACCGGCTATTTTGCCGCTCAATCTCGACACAGCCACCGAGCCGACATATCTCGCCGCTGCTGCCGTGATTGGTGACACCTTCGGGCGGCTCGATGGGCTGGCGCATTGCGCGGTTTCTGCGCCCTTTTTGAGCCGCATCGACGACTATGACGCGAACGAATGGGAGCGGGTCATTCGCATCAATCTAAATGCGCCTTTTTTGTTGACGCAGGCGTGTTTGCCACTGTTACGGTTGGCGGAAGAGGCGGCGATAGTGTTCACCGCTGACCGCGTTGGGCGGCAGGGTTTGGCGTATTGGGGCGCGTATGCGGCGGCGAAATTCGGCATCGAGGGACTGATGCAGGTGTTAGCCGAAGAGACCCGCGCATCAACCCAGATGCGCGTCAACAGTCTCGATCCGGGCATTCTGCGCACTGCGCTCCGCGCTAATTTGTACCCGGGTGAAGATCCGCACAGTCATCCCGATCCGGTGACGGTTGCTCCGGCGTATGTCCAGTTGCTCGGCCCCGAGGGGCGCGAGCTGACTGGACAAGCGTTGCGGGTGGAAGCGGGACGGGCGGTGTTGATTTAGGCAAATTGCCGTACTTTTGAAGATTAAAGGCGCATATTGACTGCCAAAGGCTTCGGTTTTGGCAGTGCCTATCTCAGACGTATTAAGGCATGACTATTCCACACCTGCGCTAATCACCCTCAGCATGAGCCGTAGCACGCGCCACATCATCCGGCTGGGCAGCAGCCAACGTCAGCAACAGCGCCTGCCCGCGTACATCCGTGCGCCGAAAATGATCGATCAACTCCAGCTCGCGAGCGGAAAACGGCCCACGATCATCCAGACACAGCAGATAGGTCGGCGTGACGGTTTCTAACGCGCTGGCCAGCGCGTGCGCCTCTTCCAGCCCCATGCGGCGGAGTCCTTGCTCATAATTGCTAATGCGTGACTTAGACAAAGAATGTGTCCGCGCCGAGAGATCGGCCAGACTGAGCTGGTGCGCATGTCGAACGGCGCGTAGACGCTGGCCGATCCGTTTGGTCAGATCTAAGGTTTGCTTGAGGTTATGCAAGACAGTCTCATCGTGTATGGTGTTGCTATTGTGGACATTTTAGAGGAAGGCGCACACACGCTGCCTGTTCACCCGACGAACGGGCAAGCCGTATCGGTCGGCAGTCAGCGTGGGGCGATGAGCGGGGATGCGGACGCAGGCGACGACGGTTTACAGCCGATTAGCCGAGAAGCGCGTCTTCCCATTCGGTGTCGCCGGAGGCTTGCGGTTGCAGCGGCGGCGGTGGTTCGACAAGACGATCAGCGAATACACGATCCAGTGTTTTAATAAAACACTTGGTTTGCGGCGAGAGAAATTTACCGCGCCGTTGGACAATGCCATAACTGCGTCGAGGGAAATACTGTCCAATGGGAATGCGACCGAGCTTTTCTTCGCCGGTTAAACACACATCCGTGACAATAGAAATGCCGAGACCAAGTTCGACATATTTTTTAATCACTTCCCACCCGCCAGCTTCCATTGTGACGTGATAGCTGAGATTGTGTTGTTTAAACACCAGATCGACTAAGCGCCAGGTGCTCAAATGACGCGGCGGTAAAATCAAGCCATAGGGCGCGATTTCTTCCAGCGTGACATAATCTTTTTCTGCCAACGGATGATCGAGCGGCGTAATCAGCGTCGGTTGATAGGTGACAAACGGGCGATAGGTAATATCGTCGGGGATTTCGAGCATCGAGCCGACCGCTAAATCGGCTTCATCAGCACGCAGCATCGCCAGCCCATCACGCCCCGTGACATTATGCAATTTCAATTCGATGCCTGGGTATTGTTCGACAAACGCCTGAATTGGCTCGGGCAGAATATAGAGAATCGTCGATTCACCAGCGGCGATATTCAGCACGCCTTGATCGACGCGCCCGGCTTGGGTAGCGAAGGCTTCGTGGAGCTTATCCATACCCTCGACCAGCGGTTCGGCCATTTGATAGAGCAAATCGCCCTCGGGGGTGAGTTTGATCTTCGGGCCGCGCCGCTCAAAAAGTACGGTGCCGAACTCGCGTTCTAGTGCCTGAATTTGCAATGAAACAGTCGGTTGACTGAGAAAGATTTTTTCAGCCGCTGCGCTGACACTGCCGGTGCGGGCGGCATGACAAAAGGCACGTAACTGCTTGAGTCGGTTTTGTTTGTAATGAATCTGCGAGCCTGAACCCACGATGACACCTATCTTTTGCCGTTTAATGACAATTGATGGTATCTCACAAAAGTCATTGTTGACATCCTCCCGCCCTAAAAGATGGGGATTCCTCCAGCGAGACGGCACTGTCCTGCCGCGAGAATGTTCCGTGCTGCATTGACATCGCGGTCATGCAGTGTCCCACAGTCTGGACACGTCCATTCTCTTATTCCAAGTCCTGTTCTACCTTTCGGACTGCTGGCAGACATACGTCCGCAGCACGAACAAGTTTGGGTACTGTAAGCTTCATTGACGACGAGAAACACGCCTTGCATCCTTTTGGATTTTGCATCAAGTTGTGTTTTGAGCATGTACCATCCGGCATCTAGGACGGATTTTGCCAGCTTAGTTTTGGCCAGCTTGGAACTGCTCACATCGCCAATAACGATCAATGAATTTTCACGCACCAATTGCGTGGTGAATTTGTGGATAGCATCCGCTCGACGGTTTTTGACTTTTGCGTGGATTGCTTTGACGCGCTGTTTCTTGTTGGCGCGTTGAGCTATGCCTAATTGTTTTTGAGCGTTGCGGTAAAATTGATTGGCTTTGAGCTTCACGCCATTTGAACAAGTGGCATAATCTTTCAATCCAAGATCAATACCAATTTCCCCGCGCCCCGATAGTTCAACTACTGGCACTTTCACGACGACATTGAAATACCAGCGTCCCCGCGTATCTTCTGAAAAACAGCCAGAACGAAATTCATACTGGCTCAGTCCGTAGCTATCCCAGACCTTGAAGAAATGGCCATTGTGCCTGACTTGTCCGTTTTTCCAGACCGTAGCGCCTGACTTGAATGGAATCCAGCCGAGTGAGCGGCGACTGCCGCCAGAGCATCGCCAGCGAAGTTTGTCTTTTTTAAACTGTTTTCTGGCTTTGGCGTGGGCTTCAGTCACTTCCTGCACGGTTTGCGAATGAATTGTAAATCCGTGCGCCTTTTTGAACGCGGCTTGACTCTTAGCTAAATCAAACGCTGAAAAGTGAGTCCGTACCCAACCAACTTCAGGAATCGGAATATAGGAATACTCAGCCGTAATGGCATTGGCTTCATTCCACACTTGATTACACTCATAAGCCCATTGACGCAGCAGCTTAGCGTGCTTGTCTTTCACTCGCACTTTGAGTGTTTTTAATATGGTAGCTTTTGTAGCCATGTAATATATTCTGTGCTTTGTCAATCAAGATTACAACATAAAAAACGCACAATACACATCAATTCAAGTGAAATTTGATACCTACCGAAAGCTTAAAAAAGCCGCTACTGATGAGGATATTTCATTTGCGCACATGATAGATAGTCTGCTTGATCTTTACAAACGGGAGAAAGCTAAAACACTTACATTCCCGCTCTGAAAGGCGGGGTTTTAGGCGAAACAGATAAAAGTAATAAATTTTGTTGTTAGTTAGCCGCCAGCGATCAGCTTCCAGCCTGATTGAGCTGGAAGCTGGCAGCTCTTCAACCATCAAGCTGGCTGAGGATGTTACGCGCTACTTGACGTTGGGTAGCGTCGCCTTCTTCGAGCACTTGATAGAGCATCTGGCGGGCGGCGAAGTCGTTGCCAAGATCGCGCAGGCGGTTGGCGCGGATGAGCTTATCTTCAACGGCGGCGCTGGCTGGATCGACCGACGGCGCAGCGGGCGGCGCGATTGGCGGCGGCGCGGATGCTGACTCAGCGTGCGCGTCATCTTCGGCTTCGTGGCGATCTAACGCAGCGTTGCGTTCGGCTGTGGTCAGCGGGTGCCACGCTTGCGCATCAGGCGCTGTGGTTTTTTTAACTGGCGGCGGCGTGTCGTCGGGTTCAGTAGGGCGCTGTTTGAGCAGCAATCTGGAAAACAGCACGCCGACCTCGAATAACATCCACATCGGCACGGCGAGCAGTGTTTGCGAGAATATATCCGGTGGCGTTAAAAACATGCCAATCACGAATGCGCCGACGATGACATACGGGCGTTTATTGGCCAGATCATCGGGCGTGACCACACCAATCGCGACGAGCAGGATGGTCGCAATCGGAATCTCGAACGCCAGACCAAAGGCAAAAAATAGCGTCAGGACAAAATCCAGATAGGACGCAATATCCGTCATCATCGCCACACCTTCGGGCGTTGTGGCGGCAAAAAAGGCGAAGATCAGCGGGAATACCAAGTAATAGGCAAAGGCAATCCCGAGATAAAACAGCAGGATGCTAGAAACCAGCAGTGGCAGCGCGAGCCGCTTTTCGTGCTGATACAGTCCGGGCGCGATGAACGCCCACAGTTGATAGAGCAGATAGGGCATCGCCAAAAATACGCCGGTAATCAGCGCCAGCTTCAGCGGCGTGAGAAAGGGCGAGGCGACTTGGGTGGCGATCATGGTGTTGCCATCGGGCAACTGCGCAATCAGCGGCGCGGCCACATACGCATACAGTCCGTTGGCAAACGGCAGCAGCACCACTGCCATCACGCCGACGGCGATCAACATGCGGATCAGGCGGTCGCGCAACTCGACCAGATGCGAGATGAACGGTTGTTCAGTGCCCGGATCGGCGGGCGGAAGCGCAAAAGACATGGTTCAAACCTGTGGAATGCTCAAGGTCAGCGTGCGCGGATCGCGTCAATTTCAATTTCAATCTGGCTCAATGTCGCTCAATCTGGGCGGCTGGCTTTTTCGGTCAATCCTGATAGCCCAAAACGGCGCTCCAGTTCGGCGAGCACCGGACGCGGCCCAAGTCCCTGATGCGCCAGCAGCACCAGCGTATGAAACCAGAGATCGGCGATTTCATAGACGAGTTTATCGGACTCGCCATCTTTGGCGGCCATGACGGTTTCGGTGGCTTCTTCGCCGACTTTTTTGAGAATCGCGTCGAGTCCTTTCGCGTAAAGCTTGGCGACATAGGACGAGTCGGGATCGGCGTTTTTACGCGCTTCCAGCACCTCGGCGAGTTGGTCGAGTACGTCGTTCATCGCATCAGATTCCTGATTGTGCGCCCTGATAAATGGCCGTCGGATCTTTGAGTACTGGCGCGATCTCAACCCAGTCTCCGGCGGGATTCAGCGCGCGGTAAAAACAATCATGGCGGCCGGTATGACAGGCAATGCCGCCGCGTTGCTCGACTTCCAGCAGCACAACATCGGCATCACAGTCGATGCGAATGGCGTGAACAACTTGCTGATGCCCCGATTCTTCGCCCTTGTGCCACAGCCGCGCCCGCGAGCGCGACCAATAGACCGCGTGGCCGGTCTCGCGGGTCAGGCGCAGCGCCTCGCGGTTCATCCACGCCAGCATCAGTACGCTGCCGCTGCCGTGTTCCTGCGCAATCGCGGGGATCAAGCCATCTGGCCCCCACGCCAGCGCGTCGAGCCAAGCGTTGTCATCGTTCAGGCTCATGATGCGCCCCCGCTCAAACTATCGGCTAATCGCTGACCGGCGGCAAAATCGAGCGTCCCTTCATAGATCGCCCGTCCGGTGATCGCCGCTTCGATCTTGCCCGCTGCGCACAGGGCGCGGATGTCTTCTAAGTTGGTGATGCCGCCGGAGGCGACAATCGGAATCCGCACCGCATCAGCGAGGGCGCAGGTGGCGGCAACATTAGGGCCAGAGAGCATCCCGTCGCGCCCGATGTCGGTGTAGACAATCGCGCTAATGCCGTCGTCCTCAAAACGTCGCGCTAAGTCGGTAACGCGATGTTCGGTGATTTCCGCCCAGCCGTTGATGGCAACCTGCCCGTCTTTGGCGTCTAAGCCGACCATAATCCGCCCGGGAAAGGCGCGACAGGCGCGGGCGACGAATGCCGGATCCTTGACCGCTTGGGTGCCGATGATGCAATAGCGCACCCCAGCATTGAGATAGGCTTCAATGGTCGCTTCGTCACGGATGCCGCCGCCGACTTGCAGCGGGAGTTCGGGATAGGTGGCGGCGATGCCGCGAATGGCCGCGCCATTGACCGGCTCACCAGCAAATGCGCCGTTGAGATCGACGAGATGCAGGCGACGTGCGCCATCGCGCACCCAGCGTCCGGCCAGCTCGACCGGATCGTCAGAAAAAACGGTTTCATCATCCATGCGGCCTTGACGCAGCCGCACGCAGCGACCGTCTTTTAAATCAATTGCGGGAATCAGCAACACGGGTTCGCTTCCTGTAATCTTGGTACGCGGTCATGCGGTACGCGGTGCGTACCCTACAGTGCGCCTTTGGTCGAGGGTGTGATACCGGCCATGCGCACATCCGGTTCAACCGCCATGCGCAAGGCGCGTCCGAAGGCTTTGAAGATGGTCTCGGCCTGATGATGGGCATTGACGCCGCGCAGATTATCGATATGCAGCGTCAGGCCCGCATGATTGACCAGCCCTTGAAAAAACTCTTGGAATAAATCGACATCGAACGCGCCGATCTGCGCCCGGGTAAAGGTGACGCCATAGACCAGTCCGGGCCGTCCTGAGAGATCAATCACCACCCGCGACAGCGCCTCGTCGAGCGGCACATAGGCATGACCATAGCGGCGGATACCGGTTTTGTCGCCGAGTGCCAGCGCCAGCGCCTGCCCGAAGGTGATGCCCAAATCTTCAACCGTGTGATGGTCGTCGATATGCCGATCACCGTCGGCGGTAATGTCGAGATCAATCAGGCCGTGACGAGCGACCTGATCGAGCATGTGTTCTAAAAACGGCACGCCGGTCTGAAACGACGCCTGCCCCTGACCATCGAGGTTGAGGTTGACGCGGATCTGGGTTTCGAGCGTGCGGCGCTCGACTACAGCGCGACGGGGAGTATCCAGTGGTGACATAGCTCGCGGATGATCGTTCAGCGGTGCGCCGAGGTGCGCTTAAAGAGCGGCATTAAACCACAGCTTGATACGGGAGCCTATCGAGTGGAGTGGTCAGACATCTTGGTATATGCCGTAAAGATCGCCGCGTCGCTCTGCTACACTGCGTCGCTCATCGAGTTGGAGTTCCCGCTTACACTAGCGGTTCAACGCTGCCGCCCACGCTTTGTCCTTCATGCCAGCCATTGACACCAATTGCTTAAACCATCGCCGCCGTACACAATACGCGGGATTGCTGATGCTCATGCTCAGTCACCTGCCGCTGACGGCTGCACAGGCCCAACCGACGCCAACGCCTGCCGAAGCGATGGCGCAGGCGATAGCACGCATGATGGAAAGCATGGGCTTGACGGGGCCAACGCCTGCGACAGCGGTCGGCGTACCACCGCTGCCCTCGGCACTGAATCCAGCAGCTACGCTGTCACCCTGGCCGACTCCGACTCCCGATCAAGCCGCCCAGCAAGCCGGAACAGTTGCCGAAAGTACGTGGCGCACCTTACAGAACGCATTGAACGCCGCTGCCCCACCATCCGGTACGGCGCTTGAAGGGTTATGGGAAGACAATCAAGGCGGATTGCTGATTGTGCAGGGCCGGTTTTATCGCCTCTATTCCGCCTGTCGCGGCTATATCGAGGGCGAGATTCGGGTGCAAGCGGCGCAAGTGGAGTTGAGTAATCGGAGCGAGCAGTTCGCCCAAAGTTTTGAGTTTGCGTTGGATCAGGGGCGGCTGGCGCTACGCGATCAACAGGGACAGTTGTATCTATATCGCCGTTTGATTCTGACGCCGACAGCAGAACCAGCACACTGAGCGCGACTCGGATTTGTCGGGAGAAGAGGAAAGCTGGGAGGAAGATTAAGCGCCTAGCCCAGATGGCGGCGCTAACAGCTTGATTAGCGAGGAAAATGTGGAGGCTGAGCCCGGAATCGAACCGAGGTACACGGCTTTGCAGGCCGCTGCATAACCACTCTGCCACTCAGCCTTGAGAGCATGGTATTATACGCAGCTCTCGCCCGCCTGTCACCCCCTAGCAGCAATTTTCGTGGGAAACTTCACCGTCCCTCTCGCCCCGCCCACACCCGCAACCCAAGCAACACCGCGACAAACACCCCCACGCCGCCGCCGATCCACAGCCCAGAGGTCAGCGGATCGCGCTCAAAGATTGCGGTTTGATAAAAAAGCGTTGCGACCAAGAAGGCAACGCCGGTTGTCCAAAAGCCGACAAAGCTCGCCCAAGCTGCGCCGGCTTCGCGGACAATGGCCCCAATGGTCGCGATGCAGGGAAAATACAGCAGCACAAAAAGCAGATAGGCAAAGGCTCCCGCTTGCCCGTCAAAGCGTTCGATCATGGCCCCAAAGGTCGCCATTTGCACACCTTGTTCAGCAGCGGCGCTCTCGGTGTCGCTGGCTTCGCCGATGTCGAGTCCGAGCGGATCGAGCAGCCGCGCCCCAAGTCCGCCGAGATTCTCACCAATCGAGCCGACCGCCGCACTCAGCGCCGACCACAGATCAAAGGGTTCAGACTCGATGATCGGATGCGACTCCGCAGCCAAGCGGCCATAGAGCGAATCGAGCGTGCCGACGATCACTTCTTTGGCCAACACGCCGGAAAACACGCCTAACACCGCTGGCCAGTTGTCCTCACGAATGCCGAGCGGCGCAAACAGCGGCGTGGCGGTGCGGCTGACTTCGGCCAGAATCGACTGCTCGCTATCGACATTGCCCAGACTGCCATCACTGCCGATGGTAGCCAGTAGATTGAGCGCCAGCACCATCAACACAATGATCTTGCCGGCCTCGCGCAAAAACAGCTTGACCCGATCCCAGGTGCGCAACAGCACGCCCTGTACTGTGGGCAAATGATAGGGCGGCAGTTCCATCAGCAACCCTGAGCTATCGCCCTTGAGCAGTGTGTGTTTCATCGCTAATCCCGAAAGAATGGCGACTGCGATGCCACTCAGATAGAGCACAAAGACCAGATTCTGTCCCGAATGCGGAAAAAAGGCCGCCGCAAACAGCGCATACACCGGCAGGCGTGCCCCGCAAGACATAAACGGATTCATCAAGATTGTCAGCTTGCGCTCGCGTTCGCTTTCAAGCGTGCGCGTCGCCATCACTGCCGGCACATTGCAGCCAAAGCCGACAATCAGCGGCACGAACGCCTTGCCCGGCAGACCGATAGAACGCATAAAGCGATCCATCACAAAAGCCGCCCGCGCCATATAACCGGAATCTTCGAGCATCGACAGCACGATATATAAACTGGCGATCACGGGAATAAAGGTGCCGACCACTTGCAGACCGCCGCCAATGCCGGTGGTTAATACCAGCGTCACCCAGTCGGGCGCATTGACACGCCCCAATAATTCGGCCAGCCCATCGACGAATAGCGCCTGGCCCGCTTGATCGAAAAAGTCGATAAACGCCCCGCCGATGTTCATGGTGAACATGAACATGAGATAAATCATCAGCAAAAACAGCGGGATCCCGAACAGGCGACTGAGCACGACTTGATCGATGCGATCCGAGACGGTGCGCTCAATGCGCCGTTCTTCGCGCACCACGCGCCGTGCCAATGTATGCGCGTGACCAAAGCGCGTATCAGCGATGTGCAAATCGGCGTCTTCACCAGCCCGCACCGCGATGTGCTGGCGCAGGGTTTCAACCAGCTTGAGCGTTTCATCACTCACCGTCCGTTCGACGCTGGCATCAGATTCGAGCAGCTTGAGCGCCAGCCAGCGCGTATTCGCTCGCCCGATGGTCTGGTCAGCGTCGTCAGCGGCAACGGGCACATGCGGCAGCAGTTCCAGCACCGCCGCCTCGACGCATTCGCCATGCGTGAGCGCCCGCCCGGCCGGTTCGCGCCCCTCAGCGACCGCTAACAACCTCGCCTGCAATTCGGTCACGCCGGTTTTGTTGACGGCCACCAGCGGCACAACTGGACAGCCGAGCGCCTCGATGAGCGCGGCGATGTCGATCTGAATGCCGCGTTTGTGCGCCATATCCATCATGTTGAGCGCGATCAACACCGGCACACCCATTTCGAGCAATTGCACAGTGAGATACAGATGCCGTTCCAGATTGCTGGCATCGAGCACATTGACGATCAGATCGGCATCGCGGCTGAGTAAATAATCGCGGGTAACTTGTTCATCGAGCGAACTGGCATCGAGCGAATAAATCCCCGGCAGGTCGATCACCCGCACCTTGCGCCCATCGAGTTCGAGTGCGCCTTCTTTGCGCTCAACCGTCACGCCGGGCCAGTTGCCGGTTGTCTGACGAATGCCGGTGAGCGCATTAAACAGCGCCGATTTGCCGCAATTCGGATTACCGGCAAGCGCCAGCGTCAAGGGGGGATGGCGAGGGGTGGCCTGTTCACTCACGCGGCATGGTCTCCGTGGCTCAGATCGAGATCAGGTTCGGGTTCAGGACGCACCCAGAGTTTTTCTGCAATCCCGACACCAATGGCAATCCGTAGCTCACCGCTGGCTAACACTAACCCCTTTGGTCGGCGTTGCAGAATACACAGCAGACTGCCCTGCCGCAGACCGAGGGCTAACAGACGGCGTGTGAGCTGACGCCCGCCGCGAATTTCGGCCAAACGCGCTGGGGTGTCATCGGCTAGATCAAGGAGCGGGAGCGGTGGGGAGAGCTGGGACATGGGTCGGGTCTGAGTTGAGAAATTGATTGAGGAAGCAACGTCGATAGTGCCCTAGTTTATAGGAAAATAGATTTATCAGACATTTTGATTCAATCGAAGTAAAGCATTGTAATGTTGAATAACATACAACACGCGCAATTCCTGCTAACGAGATACGCTCCAATAGCAATCAAACAGCATCTTTTTGTCATCAGAAATTTGTTCTTTAGCTGGATTTAGAGCAAACTGATGACCACATTCTTTGCAGCGATAGCGTTGCTTTCCAAGCACATTGAAACCATTTTGACCAATTTTTTAGCGTAGCAGTCTGGGCAATATATTGATGCAAACTCCTTGAGCGTAAGATTTGATACAGCAGTATATCGCAATCAATAAATCCTATCGATTAGGGCACTACCTAACCGGATAAAAAACCATCGCTTATATCCTGTAAATTCTGTGAAATACTGTTAATCCTGTCTATTTTAATAATTGATCTCGGTAAAATCTTTCCCGGAAACCGCCTTAAACCAACAGCAGCGTCAGCAGCGTATCAGCCAGCACAATCGCCGTGACTGCGCCGATCATGGTATGCGTTGCTGCTTGGTCGATGCCCTGCGGCTGGCGCGGCGCGGTAAAGCCGTTGACCGTCGCCACCAGCGCAATCAACAGCGCAAACAGCAGCGGCTTGAACACACCTTCGGCCACCAGCGCCGGACTGAGCGTGTGCGTGAGCACCTCCCAAAACAGCACCACCGATACCCCCTCCTGTTGCCATAACCAGAACGCCGTTGCGCTCAACACCGTCAGATTGCCCCACACCGCCGCCGCACAGCTCATCACCAGCATCGCCAACAGCGCCGGGCCGGTTGTAAAGCGGATCGGATCCAATCCGAGCGTCAGCAGCGCGTCACGCTCGCCGGTGACCACCAATGTTGCTTGACGCACCGCCAGCGCCACCCCAGCGCGACCGCTGACTAACACGCCGACCAAGATCGGCACCAATTCGCGGGTGATCGCGTCGATCACGGTCGGCAGCACTAAACTGGGAAAATCCAGCCAGATCAAGATTTTCTGAGTGCGATTGCCCATCAGCAAGCCAGCGGCCAAGCCCATCAGCGTCAGTGCTGGCAGAATCGACAGGCCCGATTGCCGCAATGCTCGCGCCACAGCGGGCACATCTAATTGCGCCCGCCCGATGAGAATCGCGCCATAGAGCCATAGACATTCGCGCAGGGCGAGCAGCGCCAAGCTGAGGCGTTGCGGCCAGCGATAGGCGGTTATCCCCGCTTGATGCCAGTCAGTAGTCAAAATTCCACCGCAGTTGACCGGATAGCGGATCGCGGATCACCTGTTTTGTCGGCGCGACTTCGGGCGGTGCAGCGCCCAGATACACGCCGATTTCTGCTCGGGTCGCAAACCAGCGGTGTCGCTCGGCTTCGCCGTTGAGCACAATGCGTCGTTCAGCGCAGGCGGCAAGCGCCAGCCAAGTTTGATGTGTCAGTGGCGGGTTCATGACTTCGGGCACCAGCCAGAACAGCCGTGCTTGCGCCTGCTCCAGTCCGATCTGCACCACCTGCCGCGCTACCGGATCGCGCAAGGTGCTGGCGATGCCGAGCACACGGTCGGGATAACGCGCCGTCAATCGTGCAAAGAGCGTCTGCGCCAAATGGTGCGCGTCGGCGGCGGTAAGCGTCATGTCCGGCGCGTCGTCGAGCGCGATAATCAACAGCCGCTTAATGCCCAGTTGCGACTGTGCCAGCAGATGCGTGAGATGGCGCACGGCAAAGCGATCTTTGTCTTTACCAGCTTCATTGAGCGCCGCATAGGGAATCAAATCGGGATGCTGTTTGAGCGCATTGTTGCGTTCTGGAGCATACGTCCAGCCGTCGAGATAGCGTTCAGCGGCCCAGCGTTGATGCTCGATCACTGCCAAGCGTTCGACTTCCAGCGAACTGAAGGCGAACGCCTCAACCTCATCATCCGGCACCGCCAGACAGTCAATCAGCGCCAATTTTGCCCAGAGATGATCGGCTTGATGGCGGCTGGCCTGACGATAGGTATCCGGCAGACTCGCCCAAGCTTGCAGCGCCGACGTGGTTTCGGGATCGCCGCCCAGTGCTTCAAATGTATCCCGATAATGCTCGTGAATGGTGCGGGCAATATCATCGCTGAGTCTGGCACGGCGGGCAGCAGCGTGCTGGGCGGTCTGAGCAGCGGAGACGGCAAGCACTTGCCCATCCCAGCGCGGGGCGCAGTCGGCAGTGGCGTGCTCACCGAGTTCGACCAGTATCAAGGGTGAGATCTGTTGTGCCTGAGTAATCTGCGCGGCAAGCTGCTGCGCCTGTGTCCACGCCGCCGCCGGATCGTCCAGACAGACCAGCACCAGCGTGACCGGCGGCGCGTCAGTTAGCGGCGGCGGTGCGGTCAGCGACGCACAGCGTAAGCTGACCACTTGGGCCGCGTGTGGATAGCGCGTGTGTAGCGTCGTCGCCGTCGCCGCTGCATCCGCACACAGCAGCGTTACAGCGGGCAGTGCTTGCCCATAGGTCAGAATTTGCAACGCCTGATCGAGATAGGCCCAAGCTGGCGCGGCCAGCCCAGCGAGCAGCAGATGCGGTGTTTGTCCGAACAGCGGATCAAAACTCGCGTGTAACGGCCAGCGGGCCAGCAATGCGCGGGCGCCGAGCGTGGCCGGGTCGAGCTGTGCCGGGGAAGAAGCTTCAGTAGAGCGTGAGCGACGGCGCAACATGATCTGATGCTCAATCCTGATCGAACCAGGGTGGACGTGCTTCGTGTTCGTGGCGACGGAACAGCGTGCGCGGCTCTTGACGCAGTTCGCGGGCCAGATCGGACAGTTGGCGCGTGGTTTCTTCCAGATTGCTCAGAATCGGCCCGATTGAAGCGGCCAATTCTTGCAGCACATATTGACTATCAGCCAGCGACTGTTGCAACGGCGGGCGATTTTCGCGCAAGGTGTGCTCCAGATTGGCGGTGATCGCCGCCAGATGCTGCACGATTTGTTCTACAGTCGCCGCCCGCTGATTGAGCATTGTGCTTAACGCAGCCAGTTGGGTCGAGCCGCTGGCAATCGCGGTGACAATCCGGCGAATCTCATCGGGATTGATCGCCGCTTCTAACTCGGCGAGATAGTCGCGCAGACTGCGAAAGGTTCCAGCTAAGCCCGCCGCCGCTGCATCAACATCCGCATCGGGCGCAGCGCCGCTGCTGTCGGTGCCGGTGCCGAGTAGTCGTTCGAGTGTGGCAATTTGGTTCGCAATCCGCTGCAAGGCTGGCGCGAGCGTTTCATCAACCAGCCGCGTGATGAGCAGGGTGACATGACTGAGTTGATCGGTCAGTGTCAGCAGGTGATCGATGACATCAGCTTCCCGATCTAGTGTCATCAGACATGCGCCGGACTCCAGCCGCGTCGCACTGCGGCCGGGGAGAATTTTCACCGCATCAGGTTGCAAGGGGCCAGTAGCGCCGATTTGCGCGTGACTATCGGCGGGAATGGGCCAATCGCCCAGCAGCCGTAAGCGGGCGCGAAAGATGGTCGGCGGTAGCTCGCCGTCAGCGCGTGGCTGGCAGTGTGCTGGGCGCGGTGCGGGGGGCGTGTTCAGATTCAGATTTGGGCTGAAAATCGGCTCGATCTGTTCGACTAGACCAATCACATAGCCCTGTTGCATGACCGGCGTGCCGACTTCTAAGCCTTTGGCGTGGAGAAAATTAGCTTCTAACCAATAGGTGCGCTGGCCAAATCCGGGCAAAATCAGCGATAGCACGCCTAGCACCAGCGCGAGCATTCCCAGCACAAACAGCGCCGAGAGCAGCAGATCGCGGCGCATGACCCGCCCGCGTCGTCGTCCGGGTGCGCCGATTTCGGGCGGGGTATAAAACCGTTCGAGCCGACTCACATGGCGGCTCCGGCTGGCATCCCGACGACGGCGCTTAACTCAGGGCGTTGGGCAAGTGCGGCGGGCAAATCCGTAAACGAACCGCTGAAAAGCGGGCGTCCGCGATCCAGCGCGATGACCTGATAATCGCCGACAACTGGCAGCGCGGCGCTGTTGCTGGTGGCAATCAGTGCCAATGGCTGACCGTGACGCGAGCGCATCGCCCGCAATTTGCGCAGACAATCGGCTAGGGTTGCCGGATCGAGGCCATCGGCGAGTCCATCCCAGAGCAATAGCGCCGGTTTGCGCACCAGTGCTCGCGCCAGTGCGACCTGTCGCCGCTGCCCGAGTGAGAGTTCGTGCGGGTGATGCTGTTCTAAGCCTTCGAGTTGAAACAGGGCGATCATAAGGCGGGCGGCGCGTTCCAGATCGGCGCGGGCTTGGGGTTCATCGCGCAAGGGTAGCCACAGATTTTCTAGTACAGTGAGATCAGCCAGCAGCGAATCACCTTGCAACACGACACCAAGTTGATGCCGCCAGGTGCGCAGGGTCGCGGCGGGAAATCGCTCGAATGTTTGACCGAGTAGCCGAATTTGGCCAGCAGAGGGGGGATCGAGTCCGGCTAAAATTCGCATCAGCAGCGTTTTTCCCGCCCCATTTTGGCCACAGATGACGAGCCACCCAGCTTCCGGCAGCGTCAGCGTCAGATCGGCCAGCGCATGACGGGCGTTGACGTGTTGATGGATTGCCGAGAGTTCGAGGAGCATTGGGTGATTTTCACGTTTTTTTGCCGCTGAAAGCGCGGAATTACGCAGAAAAATCTTTGATTTTGTTTTACTGCGTTTTTAGGTCATGAAGCTGGCGCTGTGTGAACAGAAAAAATCTGCAAGCTGATCGCTAAAAACCAAAAAATCACCACGTCAACACCACTTCCGCTCGCACAAAGAAAGAATCATCTTGTCGCGTGTCAGCATAATAATGACCCGGCATGAAATATTCCGCCCCCAAATGTCCCGATACATGTGGGCTGAATGTGCTTTTTAACCAAGCTGTGATTAGATGCCCGCGAAAATCATTATCGCCGCTGAGATTCGGTTGTTGCGCCGTGACGCGGGTGCTCAATTCATCTGCCCAGAGTGCGTGATAATCAAGCAATAATTGCGTCGTCGGATGCACCTGTGCGATCCAGCCGAGATTAAGCCGTTGCAAATTCGTCGCTTCACCGCCGCGTGCATCTAAATTCCAATGATAAATCAATAGCTCATTCCATTGCGTCCAGCGCCCCCAGAGCGGATCAAAGGCTTCATCTTCTGCGCTATCGGGATCATCGCCGGAGAGATATTCGAGATCGACATGCACTTGATTTTTTAGCGCATCCTTAAAGCTATAAGTCAAGCGACTATTCAAACCAAAGGCGCGTAAATCCCGATCATTGCGCGTGCCCCATTCGTAAACACTCTCAGCGCGTAGTGCCCAATTCGGCGTCAACTTAGCCTCAGCACGCACACCAGCAGCATAAATATCGCCGCGATCACTCGGCGAGGGAAAAATCATCCCGTTGTTGCGACGCAAAGTATTTGGCGTATCCGAAACACGATTGTGTTTATAAAGCGCGTAGGCATCAAGCGTGGTGTCTGGCAGCAGCGTACTATTCCGTCCGTAAAGAATGAAGCCGGTTTCATGTTGCTCAATTTGATCTTCAATATCATTATCGAGCGGCTGTGGAAAGCGATCCGTGTCGGCATTTTGGTCAATGTAAATAAAATCTAGCGTGGTGCCGTGTGATTCGAGCGTATAGGTTGCGCGGATGGCATCGAAATAAATCGAGCGTGCGCCATCAAGCGGCGTGCCGTCGAATACCAGCCAGCCATTCCCGAGCCGAATATCTTGTCGCCCAAGTTTGATTTGCAGCGGCAGCCCGCCGAGCTGGTCGAGTTGAATCATCAATTGGTCAAGCAAAACTCCGCCGCTATACCAAGTTTCCAGCGTCGGCATATCGGTGCGCGTCGGTTCATCATAATGACGACCTTCCCAGAGCAGGCGGGCGCTGGCGTGCAGATGATCGTTGAATGCGTAGGTGCCCCACAGTCGGGCGCGATACCGCTGGAAAGTACGATCAGCGGTGGCGCTATCAGCCGTGTGGCCAACATTGTCTACCCAAGTTTGACGCAACCGGACATCTGCGCCCCACGTAAAAGGCGTTGTGTCCGATTCCGCCACAACCCCCGCACCGGTGAGCATCGCACCGAGTCCAGCGGCAAGCAGGCCGAGCTGTTGCGTATTCATCGCGGTCTCTCGTGGTTATGAGCGTACAGCTTCCAGCTTTCGGCTGTCAGCGGCCAGCACCCTGAGCCGTTCTAGTGTGAGCGCGGCACCAATGCCTCGTATAGCGCCGAATAATCGGCTTCCGCATAGCCTTGCTGTTCGGCTTGGCGACAGCTTGATTCAATCGCTGCCAGCAGATGCGTATCGAGTCCGACAGCTTCCGCAACACTGCGGAATAGGCCAACATCTTTGCGCAAGTGCTTGAGCGGAAAATTCGCCGCGCCGTATTCGTGCGCAAGATAATGAGCGAGCTTTTTATCAAAGGTCTTGGCGTAGAGCGCACTGGCTCGCAATAACTCCATGAAGGTTTCGACCTCCAGCCCCTCGCGCCGCACCAGTCCCAGACTCAACGCAAAGGTCGCAGTCAGGCCGGCGATCAGTTGATTCATCGCTAACTTGAGCGCCGCGCCCTGTCCAACGGCACCGATGCGGCGCGGATCGCGGCTCAGATCGTGAAAAACGGGCACGCTGTATTCATATACATTTGGATCGCCGCCAGCCATCAAAATCAGCGTTCCCGCTCGCGCTTCCGGCAGACTGCCGAGTACCGGCGCTTCCAAATATGCGCCACCCTGCGCCGCGATACGTTCGGCCAGCTCACGGCTCTCACGCGGCGCAATGGTGCCCATTTGCACCAGCGTGCGTCCGGCAAGTGATGGCGCATCGTCCGGCGCAAACAGCGTTGCGTGAATCGCGCTGGCATCGCTCAACAGTAAGAGCGTCAAATCTGCATCCGCGATGGCATCCCAGACGCACGCTGCGACCGTCAGACCACGCTGCCGCGCCGCCTCAGCACGCGCCGCGCTGCGATTCCAGCCCGTCACCCGATGCCCGCAGTGTTGAAGCCGTAGCGCAATTTCTGCGCCCAGCAGTCCTAAACCCAGTACCGCGATGTTCATACGTGCCCCATTGATTGCCGTAATGCCTGAATCACCGGCGCGGTCTCTGGTCGCACGCCGCGCCAGAGCCAGAACGCTTCTGCTGCCTGCTCGACCAGCATTCCCAGACCATCAAGCACCCGCGCTGCACCGTGTTCATGGCCCCAGCGACAAAAGGGCGTCGGCTGATCACCATAGAGCATGTCATACGTCCAACCGTCAGGCGCAAGACAGTCGCTCGGGAGCGTCGGCACCGCGTCGGCAAGTCCGGCAGAGGTCGCGTTGATGATGAGATCGAAGCGTTCAGCGGCCAAATCATCGAGTCCACAGCCGCTGACCGGCCCGAGCGGTGCGCCCAGCGCGGCGAGTGCGTGCGCTTTGGCGGTAGTGCGGTTGGCGATGACGAGGCAGCGCAGTCCGCTGGCAAGCAGCGGTTGCAATACACCGCGTGCTGCGCCGCCTGCACCGAGTAACAGCACGCGCCGCCCGTTGAAATCGAACCCGTGATTCTCAACTAGATCGCGCACCAGTCCGACCCCATCGGTGTTGTCGCCGCGCAGTCGCTCGCCGTCAAGTCGGATCAAAGTATTGACGGCGCCAGCCAGTTCCGCCCGCGCACTGCGTTCGTCGGCAAGCGCCCACGCCTGTTCTTTGAACGGCACGGTGATATTCAGTCCGCAGCCACCATTCGCAAAAAAACGCCGCACCTCGCCCGCGAAGTCATCCAGTGCGCCGAGCAGTCGCCCGTATTCCAGATCTTGTCCGGTTTGACGCGCAAAGGCGGCATGAATCAGCGGGGATTTGCTGTGCGCAATGGGGTGGCCGATGACGGCGTAGTGGTTTGGCATGGTGTGTTGTGATGCGAGCTATCAGATAGTGGTAAATTTTTTAACAAAAAATCACAAATTTTACCGTTTTGTTTTGCATAAAAAGCACTTGACACGCTTAATGAGTATCGGGTTTCCAGCACGACTTGCTGCTGGTGCGCGATGCGCGACTTTCTATCCAACTGTAATGAGCCCCTCGAACTGTAGATCGGGGCGTCCTAGGGAGCGATTGATCCAGATGGCCAGCGTATGC
>NZ_FNOW01000024.1 GCF_900107145.1 Allochromatium warmingii
GTGAGTCTCAAGTTTACTTAGCGTCTAGTCGATTGTTGCTTCGCCAAATTTGCAATAATCAAGTTCGCTATAAATTAGCCGCTGGCTAGAAAAAAACTGATTTGCCAGTTTCTAGACAGCCTCTTATTCGTTTGGTTCTCGAAATTGGGCGGCCAATTTTCTCTTCTGAGACATTTTCTGAACTGGAAACACGGCTTTTGAGACCTAAATTTGATCGCTATATCAGTTCTGAGCACCGTCAAAAAATTATCTGTGATTTAAGTGCTTTTGCTGAATGGGTTGAAATTCCGTCACACCTTGTAACTAAAACCTATTGCAGGGATCCCGATGACGATAAGTTCATTCAAACAGCTTTAGCAGCTCAGGTGCCGTGGCTTGTTTCCGGTGATCGTGATTTACTTGATGCACCTGCGTTACCCGAATTACGCATTTTGACGGCTATTGACGCCCTAGAATCTTTACGCATATCGACTTAAATGCTTAAGTATTTTGGAAATGAAATACTAATATGAAAATCGGCGATCTGGTTTGCTTTCATCAGGAGCATTTTTTTGAAGGCGCAGTGCAATTGCGCTGGATTCAAGATCGCCCCGAACAGGCGCAACATGCTGCTTGCGCTTATGTTTTTCATGGGCCGCGCTATCATGGCGCAGGTGAAGCCGAACAGGAAGGCATTAGCGTCAGTCATCGTCTTAAAGATAGCGCCAGCTTTGTTGGCGATTTACTCGACTCTATTCTTTCCGGTCTCGCTGGAGCTGAATGCAATCCCTATTTGCTTGCCGTCGCCGGCTATGGCGCGGGTAAATCGCATTTAGCCACTGCTATCGCTTCTCTGCTCAGTGCGCCCGATTCAGCCATTGCTGCGTCAATTATCGACCAGCTCACCCAAGCTGATGCCGCTATCGGGCAAACAGTCAGTAACAATCTCGCACAATTGGGCCGCCCAGTCTTGGTGCTTGCGCTCGATGGAATGGCGGGTTTTCATCTCGGCAATGCGCTCAGTCAAGCCGTATTTGCGCAATTAGAACGCTACGGCGTCGATGCCGAGGCGATTCGTGCGCTCTCACCGCGTTTTCAGACTGCTGAACAATTCGTCGAGCGGAATCTAACTATTCGCGCTGATGCCTTTGCGCGTCAATTACCCGATTGGACGGCTGAAGCAATTGTCACTGCACTGCGCCAGCAAGATGAAGCGGTTTATACGGCAGTCGATGCGATTTATCGTGATGCGAATGGCGCACCGATTCCGGTGATTGGTCAGGAATCAGCACAGGAATTATTAAATACACTGTGCGAGGTTTATTGCGGGCCGGATGGCGCATTTGCTAGTGTGCTGATTATATTTGATGAATTTGGGCGTTATCTTGAATATGCCGCCGAAAAACCGCAACTCGCGGGTGATTCAGCATTGCAGCAAATTTTTCAGGGTGTGCAGGATAATAGCGGCAAGGTGCGTTTTGTCGGTTTTATTCAATATGAATTAAAAACCTATCTCAAACGCTTTAGCAGCGCCGATCTGCGGCAATTACAACGCTATATCACGCGCTTTGATGCGGCGGATAAATCTTATCTTTCGACGAATCTGGAAACTATTGTTGCGCATTTACTCGGCAAGGATGAAGCGGCCTTAGACGCGCTCTGGCAGCGCACCGGCGCGGATGCTGCACAGACGACAAGTTGGCAGCGGTTGGCGGCGGCGGTGCCCGGATTTGCGAACCATCCGGTTTGGTATGAGCCGCACCGCTTTGCGCAGGTGATCGCTCGCGGCAGTTGGCCGCTGCATCCGCTGGCGACTTGGTTTTTGACGCGCCAGAGCGATGTTGTGCAGTCGCGTTCGGCGCTGACGATCATCAAAGATGTACTTGAGCAGTTTGCCAACCGCGCCGCCGAAGATCAGCGCGGATTGCGGCGCATCAGTGCTGCTGAATTGGTTTTGAACGGGCTGTTAGCGCAGATGATCGCTGCCGAGCGCGAAACCGGTGCCAGCGTGGCCGAGACGTTGCAACTGTTGCTGGAAAAGTTGCAAGCGCATCTCACGCCCGAACAACGCTTGGTGTTGGCTGGAGTCGCGGTGCTGGAAAAACTGCGCATTGCCAAACAGCAGCAATCGCGTATGGATGCGCTACTCGGCGAGGCGACGGCGCTCGACAGCGCGACGCTGCACGCGGCACTTGCGCCGCTGATGCAGGAATTTGGGGTGCTGGAATGGAATCCCGATCTCGGTCACTACGAACTGATCGCCGATGCCACGACGCGGGGTCAGTTTCAGCAGTGGTTGCGGCACCGTCAGGCGCAGTTGACGCCCGACGCGATCCGCAATCTGTTTGTACGCACTATCGCCAAAGCGGGTGGGCTGGGCGAAATTCAGACCGATTTCGGACGCTTGCACGAGGTTGCAACGAATGATTGGTTTTACACGCCGCATTATGCCCAGCGGCATACCATCGAACAGGCGATCAAGACCGCAGCGCAGGACTGGGCGCAGTCGCTGCATCCAAACACGGCCAAAGGCCACATTCTGTATCTGTATCTGTATCCCACAGACGATCTACCGACCAGCGAGGCGCAGATTCAGCAGGCGCTGGCTGCCGAATGCAAGCGCCTGAACCAGCCGCTGCTGCCGTTGTGGGTGGCAGGCATTGAGGATCGTGAGGGTGTGATTGCCGAACATCTCGGACGCCTGCATCTGTTTGACGAATCACTGTCTGCTGAAGAACAGGAACGCCTGCGCCGCTTTATTCCCGAAGCACGCACGCGCAGTCAGCAGGCGCTCAAGAATGCGATCACGACGGCGCTCAAAGAACGTCTGTACTGGATCGCCGGTTTTGACGGCATTCCAGATGGACGCATGAAAGCTGTCGGCGCGGCGATCTTTGCCCGCGTGTATCCGCAACTGCTGCCGTTTCCGTTCGACGGCTTTGCGACCGCCAGCGGTGGCGGAGCGGCGGATGCGGCACAACTGATGCGCAGTTTGATTGCGCGTCAGGTTGACGGCCTCTGGGTGCAGGCGCAACCGAAACGCTTACAGAATCGCGTTCAGGAGCTATTAGTCAAAAGTTGGCGCGTGCTGGCCAGCACTGGCAAGCTGATCGCACCGGAACATTCCGGCATTAACGCGGCGCTCGATGCCTTGCAACAGGTGCATCTGACCCAGCCGACGCACACGCTCTGGTCGTCCTATCAGATGTTGATTGCCCCACCCTATGGCTTGAATAGCGCCTCAGCGGGCGTGCTGCTCGCACTGTTGATCGGCGGTCAGCATCCGCCGCGCCGACTTGAACAGAACGGGGCGCTGATCGCTGCTGCTGATTGGCTCGGCTTGGCGTTTCCGACCCAAAAAGGCAAGCATTCTCTGGAACCAGCGGTGCTCGAACGCACCACATTGCGTTTTTTGTCTGAAGATGCCGAGGGACGATGGCGGGCGCTACTGGAGCGCTGGGAACACGAACAGCATTACGAACGCTTGGTCAAGCTTGCTCAGGACGCCGAGCGGATGCAGCGCGTCGATCCGATCCCGGAAGTGCTCGAAGGCACGTACAGCTATTTGCGCGACCGTTCCGAACAAGCGGCGGTCAAGCTACGCCAATTTAAAACGCAACTTGATGACTGGGAACAGCGCATTGAGCGTGCCGAGCGGCAAAATAACGTCGGTGAGCTGCTGCATTTCGCCAGTCAGCTTCACCAGAAACAGCACGATCTAAGCGATGCCGCCTATTGGCCTGAATCTGCCGTCGCCGCCTGTCAGCAACTGCTCAGTCCGGTGCGCGAGATGATCGCGGCGCGACTGGCCGATTGGATTCCGCGCCAAAGCTGCCACAACGCCATTGATGTCGGCAGCTTTCGGCGTCGGATCGAACAGGCCACCGCCAGCTTGACCGAGCTGGGTTTCACCACTGAAGCACAGGCGTTGGAAGAACAAGCGCGGCGGGCGATCTTTCAGGTCGAGACGCGCCAACATTTCGCCCTGACGCTGGCCGAAAGTGACGATTATCCGCGCCAGCCTGAGCCATCGGACTCGACGCTGGTGCGGGCGCTGCTCGATGACATCGAACAGGGCGAGCGGCTGATTGTCGCCGTCGAGCAGGCACGCGGCACCCTAGATGATGCAGAAATTCAGGCCCGCATCCACGCGATTCGCCAACGTCAACAGCGTCTCCGCACCCAGCTCGACCACCAGCGAGCACAACTCAGCGCCCTCTATGATGCGACCCTTGATTCTGAGGACGCCGTGCGCGATGCCCAAGCACGGGCGCTGCGCTTGCAGCCGTTGTTTATTGACACCCGCGATGCCAGCGAAGTCAGCGCCCTGAACGTGCAGTTAGAGCGCATCCTGAGCGATGTCGCCGCTTGGGATGTCGGTGATTGGGCGGTCGAACGGCTGGAAGATTTGCTTGGGCGTCAGGTCGCGCAGCAACTCGCCGAACTAGCCGCCGATCTCGCCGCCCGCGAGCTTGAACCAAGCTGGGATATGGTGGCGATCTATGCACGACTGCTGCAACAGCGCCTGACCCGCGCCCGTCAGCGTTCTATCGACTGGATCGCGCGGCGTTGGCTCGACGCCGCGCAGATTGCCGAACTAGACGCCGAGACCTGCGCCCGCATGATGCAGGAACTCAGCGCCGCGCCGACCTATCTGGCAGCGGCGGAGCGGGCGCGGCTTGAACCCTTATGCCAAGCGGTTGCAGCGCGGCAGGCTGAACTCGACGCACAGGCACGGCAAGCACGGATTCAGGCTTGGCTTCAGCCATTGCTGGCACTCGCTGGAATTAAGCAGTTCGATTTATCCACTACCGAGCACTGGCTAAAAACAGCACGTCAACCGCCGGATACTTTAGATGCCGAAGAATGCACACTGCTTGCGCCAATTATTGCGGCGCTGACAGCCCATCTTGATAGCATGAGCGTTGCTGACATCATGCAGCGCATTGCACAATTACCACTACTGCGACAACAAGAGCTATTCACAAAACTGACTGCACTGATAACAGCAACCGGATCAAATGATTAAAACATCAATCCATCAATTCATAGATTACATCACCGACTCGGCAGCATTCACCACGCCATCAAATCCCAGATACCCACATTTAAATCCAGCTAAACGCACCGCTCGTGCGACTGTTGTTGCTAGATCCAAACCGCGTAATTGACCATCAATCACTGCTGCATTCAAACAATCGCCCGCGCCCAGCGTATCCAATATCTGATCCGGCTGATACGCTGGCACTGCACCACATTCACCGGCTGCCGTCCAATAATAGGCACCTGCTGCTCCCCAACCGAGCACCAGCCAAGCGGCGGAAGTGCGGGCTGCTAAATTGCGCAAAAAGGCTTCCGGTTGTTTAAAACCCAGTGCCTGCGCATAAGCGCGACTGATTAACAATCCATCCGGCCCATCAAATAACAGCTCTAAATCAGGCCGCGGCTTTTCTAATTCGACTGAGATCTGTGCCGTCGGACATGCAGTGCGCACCCGTGCTAACATTTGCGCGGTTTCGCGTGGTTGTCGTCCCTCAAAATGCACCCAATCGAAATCAGCAAGCGCCACGCTATTAAATGCGGCAGCATCCAATTCAGGCAAATCACGATAATGCACAATTGTGCGACTGCCGCTTGCTTGACTCAAAACAATATAAGAAGTCGGTGTCGTCGTATTTGCACAGCGCGTATCCAGCATTATTGTGATTCCTTGACGCGCTAATTCAGCGCGAATCCAATCGCTTGACACATCATCAGCTAACGTCCCGCACCAGTGACAGTGATGCCCATATTGCGCCAGCATCGCCAAACTATTCGCCGCATTACCACCGCGAGCGCGATAATGCGCCACAGCTCGCACCTCAGCATCTTCCGGCGGATATTCTGCAAGCTGATTAATTATATCAAGCGTTGCAATTCCGACGCCTAATATCCGTTTTCGTGCTCTGGTCATACATTTCTCCGCAATTTATTTAATTAAATTTTAATTGAATTTTAATTAAGTTTAATGAAGCTGACATGCACATTCGCGCACACAAAACCGCGTTGACAGCGATCAAATACGCCAACAGGCGCGATCTGCATTGCTATCTGCGCTGATACAGGCCGATTACAACTAGAAAGACGGCCATCACAGTCGCTATACTGTACCGTTTCATCCGGCGGAAACCCCTTATGCTCGACATCAATCCAATTGCCCATCAAATCGCTGACCTCAAGGGACGTGTTGCCTCCCTTAGGGGGTATCTTTGACTACGCCGAACGCCAAGATCGGCTAACCGAAGTCCTGCGCGAGCTAGAAGACCCGACTATTTGGAACGATCCGAGCCGCGCTCAAGCACTCGGACGCGAACGCGCTACGCTAGAAGCCGTCGTGCTCACCATTGATGAGCTGACGGCGGCGCTGACTGATGCTGATGATTTGCTGGTATTAGCGGCGGAAGAATCCGACGCTGATACCCTGGCATCGCTGGCAGCGGATTTAGAAAAACACGAAGCGCGGGTCGCCGAATTAGAATTTCGGCGCATGTTCGCCGGTGAAATGGATAGCTGCAATGCTTTTGTCGATATTCAAGCCGGATCGGGCGGCACTGAAGCACAGGATTGGGCCGAAATGCTGCTGCGGATGTATTTACGCTGGGGCGAGCGACGCGGCTTTAAAACCGAATTGATGGAAGTCTCACCGGGCGAAGTGGCTGGGATTAAATCGGCGACCATCAAATTTGAAGGCGATTATGTTTTTGGCTGGTTGCGCACCGAAATTGGCGTGCATCGTTTAGTGCGTAAATCGCCCTTTGATTCCGGCAATCGGCGGCATACTTCTTTTGCGTCAGTTTTTGTCTCACCGGAAGTTGATGATTCAGTCGAAATTGAAATCAATCCAGCCGATTTACGAATTGATGTCTATCGCGCCAGCGGTGCCGGTGGTCAACACGTCAATCGTACTGAATCAGCAGTGCGGATCACCCATAATCCGACCAACATTGTTGTGCAATGCCAGAACGACCGTTCACAGCACAAAAATAAAGATCAGGCGATGAAGCAACTTAAATCCAAGCTCTATGAGCTGGAAATGCAAAAGCGTCGCGCCAGTCAACAAGCACTCGAAGAGACAAAATCCGACATCGGTTGGGGCAGTCAAATTCGCTCTTATGTGCTCGATCAATCGCGCATCAAAGATTTGCGCACTGGCGTCGAAATCGCCAACACTCAGAACGTGCTTGACGGCAATCTTGACCCCTTTATTGAGGCCAGCTTAAAAAGCGGGCTGTAATAGCTGGCTATACACGCGATTTTCCCAATCGCTCAGGCACAGCATCCGCGCCCACTCACGCAACTCAAGCGGGCGAGCGCAGATCGCATAGAATGATCGCTCGCCGCATGAACGCATTTCACCTAAAAACTTTGCGTTCTTTGCGTCTTAGCGGTTCAAACCCCCTGAGCGATTCCAAACATTTTAGCTTGTTTCAGGACATTTCATGGAAACCACCCCTAATTCAACCGCAACTGAGGCGCTTGACGAAAACAAGCTGATCGCTCAACGGCGCGAAAAGCTAACACGCTTACGCGAAAACGGCCATGCGTTCCCGAATGATTTTCGCCGTAATGCACTCGCAGCCGAATTATTCGCGCACTATGCTGAGTGCGATGCAGCGGAATTAGAAGCGCGTGCGGTGCGCGTCAAACTTGCTGGTCGCCTAATGACGCGGCGCGTGATGGGTAAAGCCAGTTTTGCGCATATTCAAGATATGTCAGCGCGTCTGCAAATCTTTGTACAGCGCGAGCAATTAGGTGAAGCACTCTATGAATTTTTTAAGCGCGAATTAGATCTCGGCGATATTATCGGCGTCGAAGGTCAGCTTTTTAAAACCAAAACTGGCGAATTATCCGTGCGCTGTGATGGGCTACGGTTATTAACTAAAGCATTGCGCCCGCTGCCAGAGAAATTTCACGGCCTAACCGATATGGAAAGTCGCTATCGGCAGCGGTATCTTGATCTCATTATGAACCCAAGCACACGCGAAACTTTTCGCGTGCGTACCACCATCGTGCAATTTATCCGCGATTATCTCAATCAGCGCGGCTATTTAGAAGTCGAAACACCGATGATGCAGGTGATTCCGGGCGGCGCAGTAGCACGACCCTTTATCACCCATCATAATGCGCTCGATATGCAGTTATTTTTACGCATTGCGCCAGAATTATTTCTCAAGCGCCTCGTCGTCGGTGGCTTGGAAAAAGTGTATGAAATCAATCGCAATTTCCGCAATGAAGGATTATCAACGCGACATAATCCAGAATTTACAATGCTGGAGTTTTATGAAGCCTATGCGGATTATCATGATCTGATGGATTTAACTGAAGATCTACTCCGGCGCATGGCAACGGATATTCTCGGCACCACGCAGATTCATTATCAAGGCGCGACCTATGATTTTGGCCAACCTTTTATGCGGCTGAGTGTACGTGACGCCCTGTTGCAATTTAATCCAAACCTGACAGCGACTGAAGTCGATGACGACGAACGCTTGCGCAGCGTATTAGAGCATCATGGTATCGTCGCAAAGCCGAGCTGGGGTTTAGGGAAACTGCAACTCGAATTGTTTGAACAAACAGTCGAAAGCCAATTACTCAATCCGACATTTATTACCCGCTATCCGACGGAAGTGTCGCCATTAGCGCGGCGCAATGACATCGATCCGAGTGTCACGGATCGCTTTGAATTATTTGTCGGCGGACGTGAAATCGCAAATGGTTTTTCTGAGTTAAATGATGCTGAAGATCAAGCTGAACGCTTTCGGGCGCAAGTCGCGGAAAAAGAAGCTGGCGATCATGAAGCAATGTATTATGATGCCGATTATATCCGCGCTTTAGAGCATGGATTGCCGCCAACGGCTGGCGAAGGAATTGGAATTGATCGTTTAGTGATGCTCTTTACTGACTCGCCTTCTATTCGTGATGTGCTGTTATTTCCGCACATGCGGCCTGAATCGTCAGTGTAAGGCCATAGCTTGAAGGGTTATGCTTAAAAAAACTGGGTGAATAATTCGCAAACAATGCCAATTATATCGCGTTTAGCGAATGACAATCACCCAGCATCACTTACACAACGCTGCTTATTACTTACTACTTACCCCACCCGCGTTACCGGCGACTCAATTCCATTGGCGTGATGACAATCCATTGCTGACATCGGGCCAATCAGTGTCGCCGCTAATTGCGTCCAAGCACTGGTTAGCGATACCAATACCGTCGCTAAATACGGAATTGCTTGCACCGCTAATACCGCTACCCAAATACGCACATCCAGCATAAACGCATCATTGCGTTGCAATACTGCAATGGCCGCACATAAAAACGCCACTGCTAATAACGCCTCTTCGCGAGCATCAGCCAGCGCCCGCAGAATTGCTGGTGCTTGCGCCAATTTTGGCGTGCGGAAAAAGCCAAGCTTTCCGGTTATTAACCCACCAAACATAGCCCGCGCAATGGTGTGCGACAGTGCTAATCCGGCTAATCCAGCAGCTAAACTTTGCCGAACCGTCGCAGTGACTCGCAGCCGATATAAAAACAGACTTTTAGATAATTTGAATAAAAACAATACCAATGGCACTAACGCTACCGTCATATAGGGTGGAGTCACTGTATCCGGCGCGACAATCATCGCTATTGACCAGACTAAGGCGGCAAAATTAAACAGCAAATTAAATCCATCAGCAAACCAGGGCAACCAACCCGCAACAAAATGATAGCGTTGCCCTAATGATAATGAGGTTCGATGCAATCCTAATAATTCGTGCCGATGATGTAATAAAATACGTACCGCACCATAGGCCCAGCGATAACGCTGCTTGCGAAAATCGGCAAACGTATCAGGCATCAATCCCTGACCATAGGTACAGGGAATATAGAGCGCCTTATACCCAGCTTCAAATAGCCGCAAACCTAATTCCGCATCCTCAGTAATACACCATTCAGCCCAACCGCCGACAGCATCCAGCGTCTGTCGCCGAATCATTGTCATGGTGCCATGCTGAATAATCGCATTGCGCTCATTGCGCGTGACCATACCGAGATGAAAAAAGCCGCGATATTCAGCCATACACATAGCTTTGAAAGCATTTTGACTAGCATCACGATAATCTTGCGGCGCTTGCACAATTGCAACTTCAGGATCACTAAATGCCGGAACCAAATGACGTAACCACTGTGGACGTACAATATAATCAGCATCAATAACCGCTACCACCTCAGCACGCGGGTCAGTCTGGCGCAAAGCAAAATTTAATGCTCCAGCTTTATATCCAGCTAATGGATCAACATGAAAAAAGCGGAAGCGATTACCTAATATCGCGCAATAATCGCGCACTGGCTCCCATACAGCGGGATCTTTGGTGTTATTGTCGATGACCAATACTTCAAAATACGGATAATCTAGTGCAGCTAAACCATCGAGTGTTTCTTTTAATAATTCAGGCGGTTCGTTATAGGCTGGAACATGCACCGACACAAAGGGCAATTGCGCATCTGGCACTGAGCGGAGCGGAAAGGGTCGCCGCCACCCTCTAAGCCAAACTGATTCCGCCCATTCATGCGCTTCAGCCATTAACAGCACAATAACGCCGACGCCGCCAATTAGTAAGAGCAGGCCGACAATTACCGTCGCTGGTGTCATATATTGCAGCGTATAATCATAAACAATCCACACAGCCGCTGTCGAAATAGCATAGGTAATCAGGGCTAAAAAGCTTTTACCACGTTTAGAAAGTGTCGAGCTATCCCGATAAAGCAGCGTCAGCAGTAATACGCCAATCACTACTGATAATCCAGCTAATTCACGCCAATGCGGAATACGCACAACGGGTTCAGTGAAATTAAACTTTGGTTGTCGGTCGGCATCAAATACCCCCCAATAGGTTCCGGTCGCGCCTTCGGTTTTTAGCTTCCAGGGCTGGTCGAATGCTTCCATGACATAATAAATATAGTGCTCGGATTCAGCGACATCGAGAAAACGGCGTAAAAATCGCGTCTGATTTGCAGGCGACGTTTCAGCACCGCGATTACGTCGTCCACCGCTTGGCCAACCAACCTCACCAATAACAATTGGTTTATCTGGATAAGCTGCTTTAATTTGATTGTAGCGACTGATAACATAGTCAATTGCTTGATCTAATGGCACGCCCTCCCAGTAAGGTAACAAATGAATCGTAATAAAATCGACGTGCTCAACTAATTGCGGATATTTAAGCCACACATGCCAGGGTTCTGCCGTACTGACCGGTAAATAGGTGAGTTGGCGCACGCGATCCAGCGTATCAATTAATTTAGTGACGGTAATATCTTCGCGTAATAAGGCCTCATTGCCGACCATCACCCGCACAACATTACGATAACCGGCAGCGAGAATTTCACGCAGTCGCATCAGTTCTATTTCATTCGCGGCTGCATTTGGGCCAATCCAAGCGCCGAGGGTTACATTTAAACCATGTTCAGCCGCTAGACGCGGAATTTCACTCAGCGTACTTTCAACAGTATAGGTACGCACGGCATGAGCGCGCCCTTCGAGCAAAGCTAAATCTGCTGCAATATCATCAATTGAAGGAAAGCGTTTTTGACTCGGATCATCATCAGCACGCATAGGCGAAAATGAAAAGCCTTGAATTTGCGTTGGCCACGCCGGCTCATCATTCGGGCGATTGAGAATCCACCAAGCAGCAATCGTCAAGGCGGCAATCAAAAACGGAATAATGATATTGACGGAGCGGTTCATAGATGCGCCTGCGAGTCAAAAAGCAATGAGCGAAGCTGGTATAACAGGTGATGAACGCAATTACACCTTATTCGGCGCGATTAGCTCCAGAATAGTTTGTGCAGCGCGATCTGCTGCTGAACAGCGTAAGGTCGAATGAATTCGCGCATATTCTGCCTGAATAGCAGCGACCCGCTCCGGATCATCAAAATAAGCCAGCAACGCAGCAGCCATCTGTTTCGGCTGTGCGGCGTTTTGTAAAAACTCTGGCGCTAATTGTTGCACGGCAAGCAAATTAGCCAATGCAACGGCTGGTGTTTTAACTAATTTCAGCCGTGTAAATAGCCAATACGTCAAGGGATGCAGCCGATAGGCAACAACCATTGGGCGTTTAAGTAGCAATGTTTCGAGTGTTGCTGTGCCGGAAGCAGTTAATACAACATCTGCCGCTGCAATAACAGTATGACTGCGGCCATCAATTAACGTAATCGGCCAATCAATCGCTTGTCGCTGCCATTCAGCTTCAAATAATGCGCGTAATCGCGCATTCACTAGCGGCACGACGAATTGTAACGCTGGTCGCGCCTGCCGACAGTAGTATGCTGTAGCAATAAAAGGTGCAGCGAGACGCTGCATTTCACTGACACGACTGCCGGGCAGTACAGCGATGGTGGGTGCGTTTGGGTCTAGCCCGAGTTCAATTCGTGCTGCCGCTTGATCAATATGCAGCGGAATTGCATCGGCGAGCGGATGGCCGACATAGGTAGCTGGTACTGCGTGCTGGCGTAAAAAGGTTTCTTCAAATGGAAAGAGACAGAGCAGCCGATCAACTGCACGGCGAAGTGTTTTGACGCGACCAGCACGCCACGCCCACACTGTTGGACTGACTACATGCACGGTTTTAATACCGTGCTTGCGTAATTGATGTTCGAGCGGGAGATTAAAATCCGGCGCATCAATACCGATAAAGACGGCTGGCGGGTGCGTAATAAAATAATCACGTAATTGCCGCCGCCGCCGAAATAATTCAGGTAAATGGGGTAAAACTTCAATCAAGCCCATCACGGATAAGCGTTCTTGATCGAACAATGTTTCACAACCAGCAGCCCGCATGTGCGGCCCAGCAACGCCAATAAAACGAACAGTTGGACAATGTGCGCGAATAGCCTGTGCGAGTGCTGCGCCGAGCAGATCGCCGGATGGTTCATTGGCGACTAGGCCAATCAAGAGCGGTTGATGATGCGGGGGGGAAGGAATAATGGTGGGTGCTTGAGTTGACATCTTAAAACATACGCAACTTTGTTAAATTTGCGCCGTTAGCTAAGATGATTTTTGAACGGATTACAAACAGTCAATTGATCTGCAATGCGTTGTTCATGTTGCAAATCCTCTGAATATAAAATTGCGCATCCTGCTTCTAACGCACTACTAATAATTAGCGAATCCCAGAGTGAAAAACAATATTGATTTTTTAGTGTATATGCTTGGCGAATAACAGGCAACGAAACTAAAGCCAACTCACAATTTTGAATCATTTTTTCAAGACTATTTTGAATCCAAGCATCGGTAACTTTATTTTTGAGCATAGCTGCATAATATTCGTTTAAGACTTGCGTGCTAATAACAAAACGCTGATCTGACTCAACAAGCTTACGTGCAATATCACCTTTTAAGTCACTTGGTGTTTTCAGATGCGCATAAATCCAGATATTCGTATCAATAAACGGATCAGTGCTCATATAAATCTTCTCGTTGAGACAGCAAACGTTCGCTCACTTCAAGCGTTTGATAGCGTGGATGAATTGAATTTGATGATTTTATGGTTTCTTCATCGAGCGGTAGCACAATGACCTCTAAACGACGATGCTGAAGCTCAGGCGGTAAGTCGATGTGTAATTGCGTTGTCGCTGTATCGAAAACTTGGCGAATTGCGTTCATTGTTTTTACCTAATTGCCATTTAACTGTCATTCAAAAAATTCAACGCACCAACCCACGTCCGTCAGCCTGAATAAATTCCAGCAATGGTTGTAATTCTGGCGTTTCCGCTGTCATGCTGGTAATTCGCGCCCGCGCTTCATCAAGTTTAAGTTGTCCGAGATAGAGCGTGCGGTAGGCGCGTTTAATGGCGCGAATCGCTTCCGGGGAAAAGCCCCGCCGCCGCAAGCCTTCGCTATTGATGCCATGCGGTTCGGCAGGATGACCACCAACTGTGACATAAGGCGGGACATCGCGTGTTAGCACTGATCCCATTGCACAAAAGGCATGGGCACCAATCCGACAAAACTGATGGACAATGGTAAAGCCGCCAAGAATTGCCCAATCCTGAATGACAACATGGCCGCCGAGTGATGCGGCATTGGCTAAAATCACCTGATTTCCAATCACGCAATCATGCGCAACATGGGTATAAGCCATGAATAAATTATCATGACCAATGCGCGTTATACCTTCCGCTTGTGCGGTACCGCGATGCAGGGTGACACTTTCGCGGATGTGATTGCGGTCGCCGATGTCTAATCGCGTTGGTTCGCCGCGATATTTTTTATCTTGCGGATCTTCGCCAACCGACGCGAATTGAAAGATGCGATTATCGCACCCGATGCGTAATGGCCCGCGCAAGACAGCGTGTGGGCCAATGCGCGTGCCAGCGTCAATTTGCACCTGTGCGCCGATTACAGCAAATGGGCCGACCTCGACCCGCGAGTCAAGTTCGGCACTCGGATCAATGATCGCGCTCGGATGAATCAAGCGTCGTAATCTCGCGCTGTACACATGATTTCAGCGGTCGCGACGACTTTATCATCGACTCGCGCTTCGCCATCAAATTTCCAAATACCGCGCCGCACTGGGCCAAGTCGCACTTCCATAATCAATTGATCGCCTGGCTCAACGGGGCGCTTAAAACGTGCTTTATCAATGCCGACGAAATAATAAAGCGATTTTTCACCGACCAAATCGGGACGCGAGGCCATCGCTAATAATCCCGTTGCCTGCGCCATGGCTTCGACAATTAATACGCCTGGCATGACTGGACGAACTGGAAAATGACCGGTGAAAAATGGCTCATTAAAGGTCACGTTCTTGAGCGCGATCAGAGACTCATTAACCGTGTAGTCGATGACTTTATCGACTAATAAAAAGGGATAGCGGTGCGGTAATAACCGCAACACCTGATGTATATCCATCGTGCTCACAACGTCCTCCGAACGCGCAGCACGCATCACGGTTCCATCCATTCGGATTCCTCCCGCTCGGGTGTGGCATTCATATTGGCAAGAAGAGTTTCGAGTTGTTTGACGCGGCGCGTCAGCGTATCGAGCTGTTTTAATCGCGCCACATTACGTCGCCAATCCGCGCTTGGCATGGCGGGGATGCCACTGCTGTAGACCCCAGGTTCCTTAAATGAACGGGTGACCATCGTCATACCGGTAAAGTGGACGTTATCACCGATCTCCAGATGCCCGACTACGCCGACGGCACCGGCTAGTGTACAGTAACGCCCGATCTGTGTTGAGCCGGAGATGCCAGTTTTCGCCGCCATCGCCGTATGCTCGCCGACAACCACGTTATGTCCAATCTGAATCAGATTATCGAGCTTGACGCCATGCCCAAGCACTGTGTCGCGCATGGCCCCGCGATCAACGGTCGTGTTCGCGCCGACCTCAACATCATCCCCAAGCACCGCCCGCCCCAACTGCGGAATGCGCACCCAGCGTTCGCCATCTTTGGCAAAGCCAAAACCCGCGCGCCCGATGACCGCGCCGGGATGAATCAGCGCCCGCTCACCGATCTGTGTTCCAGCACAGAGCGTGACGCGGGCCACCAACCGACTGTCGGCCCCAATGCTGACGCCTGCGCCCAGAATGCAGCTCGGCCCGACGAACACCCGTGGCCCGACGCTGGCACCCGCTTCCAGTACACTTAACGGGCCAATCCACGCACTTGGATCAACCTGCGCACTCGGATCGACGACGGCAGATGGATGAATGCCACCGACAACTTCCGGCTCGGGATGCAGTAACTGCGCCGCCTGCGCAAAGGTCAGATACGGGTTCTCGCTGAGAAGCAGCGGCACCGGTGCGCCCGCGGCATCGGACGGCTTGACGATGACGGCTGCCGCACGCGTTGTGGCCAAATAGGGACGATAGGCCGGATCGCCGAGAAAACTCAGGCTGCCGGATTCGGCTTGGTCAAGCTGCGCGACATGGGTCAGCGCAACCTCAGCAGCACCGCGCCAGGGCACCCCCAAGCGGGTGGCGAGTTCAGCAAGACTTATAGACACAACGAAAAATCTCCAAGCCGAATAGTGCGCGGCTATACCTAGCGGGAAGAGGTCGCATCCAAGCGCGGCGCAGTATTCGCAGCAAATTCCCGTTTAAGCCGCTCAATAACTTGCTCGGAAATATCAATGCGGGGATGCGCATAGACTAAACCCTCGCTGAGAATTAGGTCGATCTGTTGTTCTTTAGCTAATTCGACCACGACTTCTTGTACCTGACGGCTGAGGCGGGTGCGTAATTCATTTTGGCGCAAGGCAAAATCATCTTGAAATTCATCTCGCGCATATTTGACTTTGCGCGTGCGACTGCGAATATCATTCTGGAGCCGCTGTAATTCACTTTCGCTCATCAATGAGCCATCGCGTTCGAGTTGACGTTGCAATGCGGCAATTTGTTCCTGCTGTTCGCGTAAATTGCGCTCCCGTTCTTCAATTTCACGCTGGAGCGCATCCCGTGCTGCTTCATATTGCGGTGATTGCTCGACAACGCGATTCGGATCAACAACCGCAATGCGATAAGCTGGGGTTTCGGTTTCAGCCGCTGCAAGCGGCGTGACTGTGATTAGACCAACCAAACCACTGCAACCGCCAAGCAACAGCATCAGAGGTATAAAGCGAGCGTGTGTTTTCATGCTATGACGCAACGCTCCCGAATTTAAAACGTCTGACCGAAGCCGAATTGAAAGACTTGGGTATCATCGCCTTCTTCTTCATTCAGCGGTACCGCAAAACTCAATGACAGCGCACCGACCGGCGACAGCCATGTTAATGATAGACCTGTTGAATAGCGCAGATCGGCAAAGTCAACACCATCTAAATCTAAGCCTGTGACATCATCACTCGACCAGACGCTCCCGAAATCAAAAAAGGCACCGAGACGCAGCGTTTTTTCAAATTCGCCGCCGACTGGAGCTGGAGCAAATAATTCAATACTGCCAGCGAGCTTGAGATTGCCGCCGATGGGATCATCATTGCTGACATCACGCGGCCCTAAACTATTAGCACGCCAGCCGCGCACTGAATGCGGGCCACCGGCATAAAAATTCTCAAAAAATGGCAGATTTTGCGTGTCGCCATAGCCATCGCCATAGCCAAGATTAGCACTCAGCGAAAAGATAAAACGCGAGGTGAGCGGAATATAGAGTTGCTCGTTATAACTGAGCTTATAATATTCCAGATCGCTGCCCGGCAGAGCTAATTCCGCTTGAATGGTACGCAATGCGCCGCGTGTCGGAAACAGCGCCTTGTCGCGGGTATCGCTGGTATAGTTTGCGGTGAGCAGGAAATCATCGAAGGTGGTGCCGTTGTTTTCGATAAACCGCTTTGAAATATCGGATTCGCCCGCCGTAAACTCAGTATATTGATAGCTTAAACCTAATCCAGCGCGGCTGGTATCGGTCATCGGCAAGCCAAAATTCATACTGGCTAGACCAACATTAGTCGAATAATCTGCGCCGACTAGCTCATCGTAATCGGTTTCACGATAGGATAGATTGAAGCCGCGACTGATGCCGTCAACCGTATAATAGGGATTGGTATAGCCGAATTGATAGAGGGTGGTTGAGGAGCTGTTATTAAATGCTGCCGCGACGCGCTTACCACTGCCGAGAAAGTTATTTTGAGTGATGCTGGCATTAAATAAAATGCCGTCCGATTGTGAAAAGCCGATACCCGCAGCAAGATTGCCAGCAGGTTTTTCTTTCACTGTGACATCGACATCAACTTGATCGGCTGACCCGGGCACGGCAGGGGTTTCAATGGTGACATCTTCAAAATAACCCAGCCGCTGCAAGCGTTCACGCGATTTGCGCACTAAATCCGAGGAAAACCACGCAGTTTCAAGCTGCCGCATTTCACGCCGTAAGACTTCATCGCGGGTGCGAGTGTTGCCGTTCATTTCGACGCGCCGCACATAGACGCGCTTGCCGGCATCAACGAAAAAGGTCACTGCGACCTCGTGTTTGTCTTCGTTGATTTCAGGAATGGTATTGACATTGGCGAAGGCATAGCCTTCATCGCCTAATAAATTTGAGATGCGCTCGGCGCTCTCAGTGGTGAGTTTGCGCGAGAATAATTCACCACGTTTGAGATGAATCAGCGGAAAAATTTGCTCGGCGGGCACCGAGGGCGCACCGGCAAGTTTAATATCACTGATTTTGAATGGCTCACCTTCGTCAATCGTGACGGTGACATAAATATCTTTTTTATCGGGGCTAATCGATACTTGCGTCGATTTAATATCAAATTTGATATAGCCGCGATCCAGATAAAATGAGCGCAGGGTTTCTAAATCACCGGCAAGCTTTTGTTTAGAATATTGATCGTTTTTGCTATAAAACGAATTCCACTGTGTCGGGCCAAGCTCGAATAGCTCGCGCAATTCATCAGTGGTAAAATCTTGATTGCCGATGAGATTGATTTGCTTGATGCGTGCCGTCAAGCCTTCGATGACTTCGATATTGATAGCTACGCGATTGCGTTCCAGCGGCGAGACCACCGATTGCACCAAAACGCCATATTTGCCGCGTGCAAAATATTGCTGTTCTAATTCTTGTTCGATGCGGTCGAGCACCGAGCGATTAAATACCCGCCCTTCTTTTAATCCGATGTCAGCTAACGCCGATTCCAACGCTTTGGTTTCAATATCGCGGTTCCCGCTGATTTTGATTTCAGCAATCGCCGGACGCTCACGCACGGCAATGACTAATACACTGCCGTCGCGTTTAATCTGCACATCATCAAAAAATCCGGTTTGATAGAGCGCACGAATTAAACCGCCGGTGGCTTCATCAGCTACGGTATCGCCAACCTGAATGGGGAGATAATTAAAGACGGTGCCCGGAGCGATGCGGCGCAGGCCTTCGACCCGAATATCTGAGACCTGAAAGACCTCAGCGCGGGCGGCTGTCGGCACGCTGAGCATGAGCGTGCCCAACAGGAGCGCGCGCCAAGCGCCGTGGCAGAGTAACTGAGTGTTCACGCGCAAGACGTTTCCCCTGATTGCGGCCAGAACTGCCGGGCGTTCGGCAGGCTTAAGGCGCGGTAGTATAAGGGATGCGCCGCGCTTAACCCAAGAGCCGTGACAGGTCAACGTAAAAGGCAAGCGTCATCAGCGCCGCAAGCAGCAAAAAACCGACCTTTTGCCCCTGAAGCATGGCATTTTCTGATACCGGACTGCCTTTGATCCACTCGATGAGATAAAACATCAGGTGTCCGCCGTCGAGTACCGGAATCGGCAGCAAATTGAGTACGCCGAGGCTGATGCTGACGACGGCGAGAAACTGCATAAAGGCTTCCAGACCATAGCTTGCCGAGCGTCCGGCGGTTTCGGCAATGCTGATTGGGCCGCTCAGATTGTGGATAGACGCCTCGCCAATCAGCATCCGTCCCATCATGCGCAGCATCAGGGCGCTCATCTCATAGGTTTTAGTGAACGCGAGTCCGAGCGACTCGAGCGGGCCATGCTCGATGCGCACCAGATAAGCGGCCATCAGATCATCCCGCGCTTGCACGCCAGCGCCGATGCGCCCCTGCATCTGACCCTCGACTTCAACAGCACGCGGCCTGATCGTCACCTGCTGCACGCCCACGCCCGGGCGCTCGATCTCCAGTAACAGCGGCTGTCCGGCCTGTTGACGCACGCGCTCGACCAGTTCGCGCCACGCGGTAATCGGCTCACCAGCGACCGTGCGCACACGATCCCCGACCTGCAAGCCAGCTTCTGCCGCTGGTTCGCCGGGGAGCACTTCGCCGATCACTGCCGGAATCACCGGACGCTGGGGCGTGACGCCGAGCCGTTCGAGCAATTTGGGTTCTTCGGTCAGTCCGCTCAGGGCTTCGCGTGGGATCAGCCGATCACGCAGGTGTTGATTCGCGTCGCGCACCTGAATGCTGAGATCCTGACCATCCATCGCCGCGACGGTCAGCGCCAGCAACGCCTGTTCCCAACTCGGAGTTAACCGCTCGCCGACAGTCAGTAATTGATCGCCGGGCTGAAAACCCGCTTCAGCGGCGATGGAGGTCGGTTCCACGGTGCCGATCACCGGCTTGAGTCCGGTATCGCCTGCCATGAACACCCCCCAGTAGGCGATGATCGCAAACAGTAGGTTAAACAGCGGGCCAGCGACCACAATCGCCGCCCGCTTCCAGAGCACTTGGCGATTGAAAGCGCGGTCGCGTTCAGCGGCGGGAATCGGCTCGTCGCTTTCGCGCTCATCAAGCATCTTGACGTAACCGCCAAGTGGAATTGCCGCGATCACATATTCGGTTTGATCGGCACCGCGTCGCCAACTCAGCAACGGACGCCCGAAACCAATTGAAAAGCGCAGCACTTTGACGCCGAGCCGTTGTGCGATCCAGAAATGCCCGAACTCGTGTATGGCAATCAGGATCGCAAGGGCGATGAGGAACGAAACAAGAGTAAAAAACATGAGAATAATCAGATCAGCGCACGCTGTTTAAGATGGATGGCTAAGAGATGCGGGACAGTTTGCCGATTCAAAGGATCAGCCGTGAGTGCGGAATTATAAGTGTTCAGCGCAATTGCGGGCGGCTGAAAGCTGAAAACCGGAAGCAACAGTTGACAAGTATCTCAGTAAATAAGAAACTGATGATGTACTGAAGTTTTCAGCTCCAGTACACTCCTCCATCCTCCTTTGGTGGTAATTTTTTGAGCGCGACCCATGAGTCGCGCTTTTTTTATGCACCCGTGCTGGATACCCTGGACACCGCACCCAGTTCTCCGCACAGGCTCCGTACCCGTGCTAACAGCGCCTCGCGTCCTGCCGCCCCATAACGCGGGGCTAAATCAGTCAGCGGCTGCTGCTGCACAATCACCGCCACCAATAGCGCCGCTGCGTCCAATTCGATCCGACCCGCCCGCCAAGCTGCGCCCAACTGCTGCCGCGTGACGGCCGCTAACAGCGGCAAACTGGCGGCTAATGTCCGATAACCGGCGACAAAGGCAGCAAATTCATCGCGCCAATCGTGCGGTAGATCGACCGGCGCATCCGGCGGCACGGCGGCGATCAACAGCGCCGCAAGCTGTGGATCCAGTGTCCGCAATGGCCCAGCCAACCACACCGGCAAAGCGAAGGCTAATCGCTGCTGGGCGTGTCGCAAGAGCTGCGCTCCGGCATCAGACAGCGCCCGTAATACAACTACCGCTTGTTCACCGCTTGCGGCATTGCGGCGCGTACCCATCTGCGCTGGCGCAAAACCGCACGCTTGCCAAATCTGCAACAGCTCGACTGTGGCCCCAAAGCTCGCGCCCAGCAGATCAATGCCGTCAGCGCGGGCGGTGCGCTCCAGTTCGACCAACAAGCGCCGCGCCAATCCGCGCCGTGTCAGCGCCGGATGCACCACCAGCCGCACCACTCGCGCATAACGTAAGCTAGGCGCATCGCGCAATCCAGCATGAGCCGACAGCGTTTGCGGCAGCAGATGGCCACGCGGTCGGCGTTCGCCGCGAAAGATCGCCGCCCGCAACGCCGGATCGTGCATATCCCCTTCGGTAGCAACTAGCAGTGTCGCCACCACCCGTCCAGCACAGCGCATGACCAGTACGCGCACCTCGGGGCCGTCGAGCAGCATCCGCAGATCGAGCGGGCGCGTTTGATAATGCGCCAGCACCAGCAAGCCGAATAGCTCGCGCAAGGTTGCTTCATCGGCGAGCAGCGCATCGCGGTCGAGCCACGCCAGTTCAGGCGCGATCTCGGCAACGGCCAGCCAGCACTGTCGCACTGGATGCCGGTGCCGCATCAAGCAATAGGGCACGATTGACCAACTGTTCGAGCGGATCATCTGCCGCCCAGCGGATCGGCGTTGTCAGGGTCAAGGCCCGCCAATGCGGGGTCAGGCGCTCCAGCGCGGCGCGAAAGCGGATTTCAAACCCGCGTCCGGTGCCCTCGTAACCATGCACGGTGCTGGCAAAAATCAGGCGCGGATAGTGTTCGAGCCAAGCGGTGAGCAATGGGGTCGGAATGCCTGCCGCTTCGTCGATGAATACGAGATCCGCCGCCGTTGCCTGTTCGAGCAGATCCGCCGGTGCGCAGAAGCGCAGGGCGTGTAGTGCCGCTTTCGCCACCGTTGCGCTCAACTGCGCCCGCACAACCGCCTCGGCATGACGATAGAGCGTGGCAACCGCTGCACGACGCGGCGCGGTCACGACCAACTGTCGCGCCCCATTGATAAGCAATTGACCGGCGGCCAGCCCCAGCGCCGCGCTCTTGCCGCGTCCACGATGCGCAGTCAGCACCAGCGGACGACGGGCGCGACCGCGTGCGGTGCTGAGGATCGCGGCGACAGCGGCAGCTTGATCAGCGGTTACAGTCTGAGTGAGATCAGCGACGAGCGGCGCGGGGCGCGGTGTTGGCGTGAGTGCGAGGCTCGCGGGCAGCGGGTCGGCCTGTGCTTGATCACAGCGCCATACAGCGGGGTCAGAGTCGAGCACCTGAATCAGGCGCATCAGAAAGCGTTGGCGCATCTGCGCGGGCGTGAATGGCCAAACGGCGATGCGGTCGGCATGCGGATCGGGGCGCTGGAGCCAATCGACAGGCGGCGGGGTCAGCAGAATCAGCACGCCACCGCCGCGCAGTGCGCCGGTCGCGGCCCCAAAACCATCGGGGTCAAAGCCGCTCCAGCTATCGACGATCAACAGTTCCAAATCCCGCCCCAGCAAACTGAGCGCCCGCTGGAGCGGTTGGCTGGGAATGGTGCTCAAAATTGGGCGGTCAGCGAGACAAACCGGCTCCAGTTGCGGCAGCGCGACGACACAGTGCCGAGCAGCGGCGGCTGTCCAATCCGGCGAGCCACGTAGCCAGAGCGTCAGCCGCTGCTGGCGCAGCGCGGCGGCGGCCTGTGCGTGGCGGAGCCAATGAACAGTCAGTAAATCAGCCAAGCACGCAACTCGCCGTTGATGCGCGAATTGATGACAAATCAGGTCGTTTTAGTGGGACGCCCGATACCGTGCTCACGGGCAAAATCGAGCATCCGTTGAATCGACAGCACAGCGCGATCACGGATCGCCGCATCAATCTGAATCTCTTGATCGCCGCTTATCAGCACCTGTTCGAGATTCTGTAGCGCATTCATCGCCATCCACGGGCAATGGGCGCAACTCTCACAGGTCGCGCCCTCGCCGGCCGTCGGTGCCGGAAGCAACTGTTTTTCGGGAGCAAGCTGACGCATCTTCCAAAAAATCCCGGCATCCGTCGCGACGATAAACGCACGATTCGGTAACTCGGTCACGGCGCGGATCAACTGCGTCGTCGAGCCGACCACATCGGCTTGCGCGACAATCGCATCTGGTGCTTCGGGATGCACCAGCACCGCCGCCTCGGGATGCAGCGCCCGCATCCGTTCGAGCGCGAACGATTTAAACTCTTCATGCACCACACACGCACCGTTCCAAAGCAGCATCTCCGCGCCGGTCACGCGCTGCACATAGCGCCCAAGATGCTTATCCGGTGCCCAGAGGATTTTTTGACCCTGCGCGGCCAGATGCTCAACAACCGGTAGCGCGATGCTTGAAGTCACCACCCAATCGGCCCGCGCCTTGACCGCCGCGCTGGTATTGGCATACACGACAACCGTGTGCTCGGGATGGGCGTCACAAAACGCAGTTAATGCTTCCGCCGGGCAGCCCTCATCGAGCGAACAGGTGGCGCGTAAATCGGGCATCAGCACGCGCTTTTCGGGATTGAGGATTTTGGCCGTCTCGCCCATAAAGCGCACACCGCACACGACTAGCATCTCGGCATCGGTTTCGGTGCCAAATCGCGCCATCTCCAGCGAATCAGCCACTAACCCGCCGGTTTCTTCAGCAAGCGATTGCAGTTCGGGATCCGTGTAATAATGTGCGACCAACACAGCGCGGCGCTCAGTGAGCAACTGCGCGATGCGGGCACGCTGGGCGGCGATCTCGGCGGCACTCTGCGTCGGCCACTGCGGTGGCGCGGGCACGGCAATCGAGCGCGGTGCGAGTTCGGGAGCAGTTAGTTCAATCATGGAATGTGTACCCGTTGTCAGGTCTTGCGTCAGCCACGCGGATTGGTAAACCGCTCGTTGAGCGTCTGAATCGCGCTTTCACAACTCTGCAACACCTCATCGAGCGCCTGGCGCGTCTGGCGTCCCCAACCAAACGGCCGCCCGAGGAAAACCGGACGCCAAAACCGTGTATTGGCTTTGAACGCAGCGATGACCTGGCCGGGCGGGTTGCTTGCCTGAATCTGTTTACGCAGCCACGGAATAACGCTCAATGCGGCTACCTGCCGCACGCTGAAATGCACCAGCAGCGCCAGCGTTAATAGCAGCCCTTCAAAACTTTCCAATCCCCAGGGCAGGCTTTTAATTAACTCTAGCCACTCAGCGTGATAGGTAAAACCCTGCCACTGATGTGCTTGCAGACTCAAAATCATAAAAGCAGTTATTGCACTCAGCGCCAATAAAGCATCTGTGGTCAGTGTCCGCCGCCGCCAACGGCGCATAGCTTCCTGCAATAACGGTACCGAATCACGGCTAAAATCGGTCGCACTTTTGCGCAGTGCGGCAATAATGCGATAAGCGCGTTCAATTTCGACCTGTTCCATACGCCGATAAATATCATTCAGATCTTCGTCGCGCTTCTTTTCAAATCGCTTGCGCTTATGCTCATCGGCAATATGAATTGCCACTTCGGGACAATAAATCGTATAAAACCGTCCGGCAGTTAATCCCGCTTCACCAATCGCCCGCAACCACGCGGCAACCACATCTTCGGGATTATCTTCGCCGGCTGCTGAATCGAGTTGATTGAGAATATAGAGGAATTTACCAGCATCGGGGCGCTTGATCGTATCGGCCACCAAATGCTTGAGCGTATCGCGCATTGCGCCCGGCTCAGGGTGACGCGCATCAAATAACACTAGCACCAAATCCGATAAATCAATCATGTGATCGGCAATGCGCAAGACGCCAGTGCGTTGCGCATCCGCATCAAAGCCGGGCGAATCAATAATAATTTTGCCGCGCAAGCGTTCGCTATTACAGGTTTTTAATTGCAGATAGGTATCAATGCGGCTGCCCTCACCGCCAGCGACTTCATCAATCGCATGTGACATGCGAAAAAAAGGAAAACGCGGATCAGAGTCTAGCGCCACACCGGGCAGGGTATGGCTGATATCTGCCGGACTGTAAACAATAACGGTAAAACGATCATCGACCGCTTGATTTCCAGAACGCTGGAGTTTTTGTCCCAAATAATAATTGATAAAAGTCGATTTACCGGCAGAAAAGGTACCGAGAATTGAAATCAGCGGCCACCAGGGAATTTGCGTCGCAAAAGACTGATTTGGCTGCATCAAGCCCATACGATACGCCACGCGGTCGAGCGCCCGAAAACTCTGCACCGCATTCAGGAGCACCGGATTTTCTTGCTCTAAATGAGATTCAAGCTCGGAGAGACGTTGCTGAAGGGCGTCGGCCGTAGACGTCATCGGGGGTTCCTCGGGGTGGCTTAGGGCTGAGGTTAGGGGGCGCAGGGTCGGGTTTAGCGCGGAAATAGTATACCGGACAGGCGGTGGTGCGGAATGTGCGCGTTTGGTGGCGTCCAGTCGCTAAGCTATCAGAGCGCGTTAATGGCTTCGCGATCACGTTCGCCTTGACGCCAATTCAATCCATCTTGACCACTCCCGCCGATCCCTGTAACGTCAACCTCTTTTTCAATTTCTAGTCTTCGTGCGCTCCCGTGTTCCCGCTGCCGTCGGCGTTTAGCCACCGACGCGCTGGCGGCATTCCAGCGAGCAGACCGAAGCGGAGGTCGCTCAAGGTGTCACTGACTGCTGCACAACCGGACGGAGCCGCGCCGGAACTGAGCGGGGCGGAGATCGTCATTCAGGCGCTGGTTGACGAGGGCGTCGAGCTGGTTTTCGGCTACCCGGGCGGCTCGGTGCTACACATCTATGACGCCCTGTTTCAGCAGGGATCGCTCAAACACATTCTGGTGCGTCACGAACAGGCCGCCGCACACGCTGCCGATGGCTATGCGCGGGCGACTGGTAAATGCGGCGTGTGTCTAGTCACTTCGGGGCCGGGCGCGACCAATGCGGTAACCGGTATCGCCACCGCGTATATGGATTCAATTCCGCTGGTGGTGCTGACTGGACAGGTGCCCACGCCCTTTATTGGCAGCGATGCGTTCCAAGAAGTTGATACCGTCGGTATTACGCGCCCCTGCGTCAAACATAATTTTCTCGTCAAAGATGTGCGCGATTTGGCGCTGACCATTCGCAAAGCATTTCATATTGCCACAACCGGACGACCCGGGCCGGTGGTCATTGATATTCCTAAAGATGTTACTGATCCGAATAACAAAATTCCTTATATTTACCCGCGTGAAATTAAACTGCGCTCTTATAATCCAGTCGAAAAGGGGCATTTAGGACAAATTCGCAAAGCCGTTGATTTAATGCTTGCGGCCAAACGCCCAGTGTTTTATACCGGCGGTGGCGTGGTGCTCGGTGATGGCGCGGCGCAATTAACTGAATTAGTCAAAGCAACGGGCTTTCCGATTACTAGCACCCTAATGGGGCTAGGCGCATTTCCGATGACCGATCCGCAATTTCTCGGTATGTTGGGAATGCACGGCACCTATGAAGCGAATATGGCCATGCACGAAACTGACGTGCTCATTGCGATTGGCGCACGTTTTGATGATCGCGTCACCGGTAAAATTGAGCATTTCTGTCCACATGCGCAGATTATTCATATCGATGTTGATCCATCTTCGATTGCCAAAAATGTCAAAGTCGATGTACCGATAGTTGGGCAGGTCGCGAATGTGCTCGCGGATATGTTGCGGCTCTACCGCGAGCAACAGCCGAAAGCGTCCGCGCCAGCAATTCAAGACTGGTGGGCAAAAATCCGCGATTGGCGGGCGCTGGATTGTCTCAAATATCCGACCAATACCAACGCCATTAAGCCACAGTTTGCCGTTGAAACCCTATATAAAGTCACAGATGGCGAGCTGTATTTAACCTCTGATGTCGGACAGCATCAAATGTTTGCCGCACAGTTTTATCCATTTGATAAACCGCGTCGCTGGATCAATTCGGGTGGACTCGGTACCATGGGTTATGGTTTACCGGCGGCAATTGGCGCACAGTTAGCGCATCCCGAAGCGCAGGTCGCTTGTATTTCGGGCGATGCCAGTATTTTGATGTGTATTCAAGAATTGGCGACCTGTCAACAATATCGATTGCCAATTAAAGTCATCCTGCTTAATAATGGTTATATGGGCATGGTACGCCAATGGCAGGAATTATTTTATGAGAGTCGCTATTCGCATTCTTATGTCGATGCGTTGCCCGATTTCGTAAAATTATCTGAGAGCTTCGGTCATGTCGGAATGCGCGTGGAGCGACCCGAACAATTAGAAGACGCAATGCGCGAAGCCTTTGCCATGCGCGACCGCTTCGTGTTTATGGATGTGATCGTTGATCCAACCGAAAACGTTTATCCAATGATTGCTGCTGGCAAAGGTCATCACGAAATGCAGCTTTCGCCGAGCCATGCTGCCCGCGAACTGGCTTGATTTGTTGAGGAATTTTCGCCCATGAGACACATCATCGCCGTGTTGCTAGAGAATGAAGCGGGCGCACTGTCGCGTGTCGCTGGATTGTTTTCAGCTCGTGGCTATAATATCGAATCATTGACAGTCGCTCCGACTGATGATCCCACGCTCTCGCGAATGACGCTGGTGACTACCGGCAATGATGAAATCGTCGAGCAAATCAAAAAGCAGTTAAATAAGCTTATTGATACCGTTAAGCTCGTCGATTTATCAGAAGGCGATCATATCGAGCGTGAAATGATGATGGTCAAGGTGCGTGCCGAGCGTCCCGACCGCGAAGAACTCAAGCGGTTAGTGGATATTTTTCGCGCCAAGATCATTGACGTGACCGACGTGAGCTATGTCATCGAATTGACTGGCGCGTCGCGTAAACTCGATGCCTTTATTGATGCGCTGCCAGACGGTTTGATTATTGAAGTCGTGCGCTCTGGCCCGACGGGAATTGCCCGTGGCGCTAAAGGGCTGACGCTTTAGTTGATTTCGCCTGTTCTGCGCAGAATAACATAACAGAATGAACAGAATGTTTTATAGAGTGACAGGATAAACTGATTCCTGAATCATCTTGTTCGTCCTGTTTTAATTCTAGCGCCCAACCCTCTGTTAATAACCCGCTCCATCTCATAGTTAGGATTTCACGCATGACCATCAATGTGTATTATGACAAAGACGCCAACCTTTCGCTGATTCAAGGGAAAAAGGTGACCATCGTTGGCTATGGCTCGCAGGGTCACGCTCACGCCAATAATCTCAAAGATTCCGGCGTGTCTGTCACGGTAGCACTGCGTCCAGGTTCGGCATCAGCAGCAAAGGCGACTAATGCCGGTCTGACCGTTGAACCGACTGCTGAAGCTGTTGCTGATGCAGATGTGGTGATGATTCTTGCTCCGGATGAGCATCAGGCTGCTATTTACCGTGATGATATCGCGCCGAATATTAAATCCGGCGCAGCATTGGCATTTGCGCATGGCTTTAATGTGCATTTTGGCCAAATCATGCCGCGTGAAGATCTTGATGTCATTATGATTGCCCCCAAAGGGCCGGGGCATTTGGTGCGCTCGACCTATACCCAGGGTGGCGGTGTGCCGTCATTGATTGCAGTGCATCAGGATGCGACCGGTCAGGCGCGTGACATTGCATTGGCGTATGCATCAGCGAATGGCGGTGGTCGCGCTGGAATTATTGAAACTAATTTCCGCGAAGAATGCGAAACCGATTTATTTGGTGAACAAGCAGTTTTGTGCGGCGGTTTGACTTCGCTGATTCAGGCTGGTTTTGAAACCTTAGTTGAAGCTGGTTATGCGCCAGAAATGGCCTATTTCGAGTGCTTGCACGAAGTTAAGCTGATTGTTGATCTGATTTACGAGGGCGGCATTGCTAATATGCGCTACTCGATTTCCAATACCGCTGAATACGGTGATTTAACCCGTGGCCCGCGTGTCATTACGGCAGAAACCAAAGCTGAGATGAAGCGCATTTTGACCGAAATTCAAACTGGTCAGTTTGCAAAAGAATTCATTTTGGAAAATCAGGCCGGTGCTGCGTCGATGAAAGCAATGCGACGCTTGGGTGCAGAACATCAGATCGAAGACGTCGGCGAGCGGCTGCGCGAAATGATGCCGTGGATTCGTGAAAAGAAGCTGGTTGATAAGACCCGCAACTAATCCCTTCCACAGCAGTATTGCTTGATTTCAGTGACGAAGCTTCAGTTTCGTCACTGAAATGTTATTTGAAACATCCTCTTTCTTTATCAGCCAGTTGCGTAAAGTTAGCAAATACGCTAACATTTTAATATGAAATGGACTGTCAATTATTTCAATGAGCGTGTGCGGCGTGAGATCACGGAATGGCCAGTTGGTATTTATGCTGATTTTCTTCGCATTGTCTTGTTAATGGAAGAACATGGTGCTGATTTACGGTTACCCCATTCTCGTGCTTTGGGCCACGGACTCTTTGAGCTACGCTGTAAAGGTCAAGAAGGAATTGGTCGGGTATTTTATTGCACGATGATCGGGCGTCAGATTATTATTTTACACAGCTTTATTAAGAAAACGCAGGAAATTCCAGCCAGTGAATTACAAACTGCCCGCAAACGACTAAAAGAAGTGATGTATGAACACTGAACACTTCAAGCCGATCCGTCTTGATACTCAAGCCGAGCTAACCCGCGCTATGCAGCAGCCTGCATTTAAAGCAGCGTGGGATGAATTAGAAGAAAGCTATTCAGCACTCAATGAACTACTACGAGCACGAAAACAAGCTGGTTTAACACAGGAAGAAGTTGCTGCCCGCATGGGAACGACTAAAAGTGCAGTATCACGTTTAGAAGCCTCTATTCGTAACGAAAAGGGCTCTCCCTCATTCGCAACGCTGCGCAAATATGCTCATGCGTGCGGCAAGCAACTGATTATTAAGCTAATTTAAGAATCAATGGAAGCCTCAAATACCCGATCTTGGTTTGATTGGCCGGTGCGGATTTATTACGAAGACACCGACGCCGCTGGGATTGTTTTTTACGCAAATTATCTCCGCTATATGGAGCGCGGTCGTACTGAATGGTTGCGTACTCTCGGATTGGAGCAAGATCAGTTACGCGCTGAACAGGGCGTAGTTTTTGCAGTGACGACAGTGAATTTAAATTATCTCACTCCGGCGCGCTTTAATGATCTGCTTACAGTGCGTTCAAGTTTGACGCAACTTGGCGGTGCCAGTCTCGAATTTGAACAGCATATTCTGCGCGTCAGCAATCAAGCAGTATGTTGTCGCGGTATGGTGAAAGTCGCCTGTCTTGATGCGATGACTTTGCGCCCGCGTCGATTACCACTTATTTTAGCGGCAACGATTGGAGGCCCAGATTACTGATGACCACCGATCTGTCTTTATTTGCGCTGATTCTTGATGCCAGTCTGGTCGTGCAATTGGTGCTATTAGTGCTGGCTGCTGCGTCGCTGATTTCTTGGTCAATGATTTTGGATCGTGCTTATATCATTGGACGGGCGCGTAAGCGTGCAAATCGATTTGAGGAGCAGTTTTGGTCGGGCGATGATTTAGCGGCGCTGTATAAAGAATTGAGTCAAGATGAACCAAGCGGGCAGGGATTAGCGGCAATCTTTCGCGCTGGTTTTAAGGAATTTGTGCGCTTGCGCAAAATTGAGGACAGTGATACGCAATTTGTTTTGCAAGGGGCCGAGCGTTCAATGCGGGTTGCATTAAGTCGGGAAATGGATCGACTCGAAACACATTTAGCGTTTTTAGCAACGGTTGGTTCGACCAGTCCTTATATCGGGTTATTTGGTACGGTGTGGGGCATTATGCAATCATTTCATGCGTTGGGAAATGTTGAGCAGGCAACATTGGCGCTGGTTGCACCGGGGATTTCAGAAGCATTGATTGCAACCGCAGTGGGGCTATTTGCCGCGATTCCCGCTGTTGTCGCCTATAATCGTTATGCGAATCAAGTCGAGCGACTGAATAATCGCTACGAAGAATTTATCGAAGAATTTGCCACACTGCTCCAACGTCAGGGGCGCGGTTAAATTGAGCGGAGGCGGTTATTTATGCTAAAACACAGCCGCCGCACGCACCGTCGGTTAATGGCCGAGATTAACGTTGTGCCCTATATTGACGTAATGTTGGTGCTGTTAGTTATTTTTATGGTGACGGCACCCTTGATTACCAGTGGCGTCAAAGTGAATTTACCGCAAGTCAAAGCAGGTGGGATTACTGGGCCAGCAACTGAATCCGTAGTGATTACCGTCGATCAAGCTGGTGCATATTATTTAGATATTGGTGCAGAAAAAGAGCAGCCGGTTACTGATAAAGTGCTATTTGATCGGTTGCGTGTGGTGCTTGATTATCAATCCGATACGCCGATTTTAGTGCGTGCGGATAATTATGTTGATTATGGTCGCGTGGTGCGAGCAATGGCGATTGCCCAAAAAGCCGGTGCGCCCGAGGTCGGATTGATTACTGTGCCGCCGGAGCGCCGCGAGCGTTAATAATGGCTGAGAGCCTGCGTGTTCATCGCGGCGCTTGGTATGGGTCGCTTGCGCTGCATGTGCTGTTTGCGCTGGTGTTTTTGGTTGGCGTTGAGGCGCTTAAACCAATGCCAGAGACTGGATCGCCAGCGCGGGTCATTCAGGCAAATTTAATCACGGATCGTGCAATAGGAACGTTGGTTGCGGATTTAGAAACGGACACGGCAATTGCGCCGGAAGTATTTGAACCGGCTAAACCTGAATTTGAATCTGAACCTGAATTAGAGCCGGCGTTAATCCCCGAACCGGAACCGTTTACGCCCGATTTAGCTGAAGCGCAGCGTTTGGCGGCGGAATTGATCACGCAGGAAGCGGCGCAACGCGAATTTCAAGAGCAGAAGCGTGCAGCCCAGCGGCTCGCTGCCGAGCAGGAAGCCGAGCGTCAGCGTCGTGCCGAGGCGGAAGCTCGCGCACAGGCTGAGGAGCAGGCGCGGCGTCAAGTGGAACGTGAACGTCAACATGCTGAGGCCGAGCGGTTGGCGCAGGAGCGAGCGGAGGCCGAACGTCAACGCGCTGCACAGGAAGCGCGACGCTTGGCGGCTGAACGCGAGCGTCAGCGCCGTCAGGAGGCGGAGCGACGGGCAGCGGAAGCGGCACAGCTTGCAGCAGAATTAGAACGTGCGCATCAGCAACAGCTTGCTGAAGAGGCGGCGCAGTTAGTTAAAGACGAGGAGCAGCGGTTAGCTGAGGATTTATTACAGGAACAATTACTTGCAGAAGCGGCGCAGCTTCGCACAGAAGAACGAATAAAAAAACCGAAAGTGCGTGGTAATCAAGGAGCTATCACCGAAACGACTAGAGAATATCAAAATATGATCGGTGAGTATGTTGAGCAATATTGGATTAGACCGGCTGAATTAAATCAAGAGATACAGTATGAAGTGATTGTGCTGGTGCGGTTGACGCAAAGCGGCGATCTGATTGACGCAAAAATTATTCAAAGTAATGGAACCCATCTTTTTGAGCAGTCGGTGCTGGCAGCGATCAATAAAGCAGGGCGTTTTCCGGTTCCAGATGGCCCAGAGTTTGAGAATTTTCGACAATTCAAATTTAAATTCAAACCCCGGAGATAATGCGCCATGACTTTAAGCAAGTTTCGATGGGTTAGAATGATTGCTTGTATCATTGTTTTTCTGCCAATTTATCCCGCTTCAGCACAATTAACAATTGAAGTGACCGGCGGCATCGAAGCCGCGCAGCCGATTGCTATTGTCCCCTTTGGTCTAACCGAAGGGCTGATTCCGCCGGTCGATGTGGCCGCCATTATCAGCGCCGATCTGGCCCGCACCGGCCGATTTAAGCCGATGCCCACCCGCGACATGCTCGACCTGCCGACCACCCGCGAAGCGGTCGATTTCCGCGATTGGAGCTTGCTAGGCATGAACAATCTGGTGATCGGGCAGATCGAACCCGATCCCAGCGGCTACCGCATCAGTTTGACGCTGTTTGATGTCTTTCGCGGCACTGAACTGGTCAGCTCAAGCCGCGTGAGCACCAAAGAAGCACTGCGCCTGAACGCGCATTATCTCGCTGACGAAATCCACGAAAAGCTAACGGGACAACCCGGCGTGGCCGCGACCCGCATCGCCTATATCACGTCCAGCGGCAGCGGAGCCAAGCAAACCGTTACGCTGCGTGTGGCGGATGCTGATGGGCATAATCCACAAACCATTGTTGCGGCAGCCGAGCCGTTGATGTCGCCGGCTTGGTCGCCGGACGGCCAGCGGCTCGCCTATGTTTCGTTGGAGAACAAACGCGCCGCGATTTATATTCAAGAACTGACCTCAGGGCGGCGCGAGCTGGTCGCCAGTCATCCGGGCATCAACGGCTCACCGGCCTTCTCACCCGACGGGACACAGTTGGCGCTGACGCTCTCAAAAGACGGCAATCCTGAGATTTACCGCCTCAACTTGCTCACCCGCGAACTCGTCCGCCTCACCGATCACTACGCGATTGACACCGAACCGGCGTGGTCGCCGGATGGACAAGCACTGATTTTCACCTCCGACCGCGGTGGTAGTCCGCAGATTTATCGCATGGCGGCAAGCGGCGGGCCAGCCGAGCGCCTGACCAGCGACGGCGATTACAATGGTCGTGCGTCCTACGCGCCGGATGGCCGCTCAATCATTCATGTTACGCGCATCAACGGTGCATTTCGCATCGCGTTGCTGGATTTAGAGCGCCGCGTCACGCGCTTGCTCAGTCGCGGCGATCTCGATGAATCGCCTAGCTTTGCCCCAAATGGCACGATGGTGATTTATGCGACGATTCACGAGGGACGCGGCGTGTTAGCGACCGCCGCACTCGCGGGCGGTGGCACCCAGCGATTTAGTCAAGATTCTGGCCAAGTACGCGAACCAGCTTGGTCGCCGTTAAAACGGTGATCGCCAATCGCTGGAAGCTGAATCGCTGACCGCTTTTTCATTCAGGAGACCGATTTGCTATGTTTAGCCCCCGCACCGCCTTACTCCTGATTCTGCTCGGCGCTGGACTCAGCGGCTGCGCGACCCCACCCAAGCCTGTCGCTGCCAAACCTGTGCCCACCCCACCACCCCAGACCCGCGAAGCCCCGCCGCCGCCGGTCGAAGTCACCCGCCCGACCTATGCCGGCCCCTGGGAAGACCCGACCAATCCGCTCTATCAGCGCACAATTTATTTCGATTACAACACCGCCGAACTCAAACCCGAATCTGTCGCCTTGATGCGCACCCATGCCCGCTATCTCGGGGCGCAAAGCAAGCGGCGCGTGACACTCGAAGGTCACACCGACGAACGCGGCACCCGCGAATACAATCTTGCCCTCGGCGATCAACGTGCCGAAGCCGTGCGCCGCTTCATGCTGGCCGAAGGTGTGCCGACCGAACAACTGACAACCCTCAGTTATGGCGAAGAGCGCCCCGCCGATGCCGGACATCGTGACGCAGCGTGGCGATTGAATCGCCGCGTGATGATTCAGTATTAACCGCTTAAAAAAATCAGGTAATGACCATGCTGTCGTCTGTTCTGATTCGCGCACTGCCGACCCTATTGATTGTGAGCAATGTGTTTGCGCCGAGTCTTGCAAGCGCAGACTCTGACCTCGCCGGGCGCGTCGGGCGTCTGGAACGCATGTTAGAGAATCAAAGCGGCTCAGATTTGCTACTGCAAATGCAGCGCTTGCAAAGCGAAATGCAGGAATTGCGCGGCATGGTCGAGCAACAGCGGTTTGATGTCGAACGCTTGCAGCGCCAACAACGCGACCAATTTCTCGATCTGGATTCACGCCTGAGCGGAAGCGGATCAGCGCCAACCGCGCCAGCAGCTACCGCGCTGCCGACGATTTTGGATGAATCGACGGAGATTACCGCGCCCTCAACGCCGGTTACGCCTAGCGTACCGGCAGCGGGTGGAAATGGCATTCCCGCGCTGCCGACGCCGGAAATCGTTGGGGCCAGTGAGCGCGATTTATATGCGCAAGCCTTTGAGCAGCTTAAAGCGCGGAATTATCCCGAAGCGAAAACAGCATTGAATGCGCTATTAACACGTTATCCGCAAGGTGATTATACGGATAATGCGCGTTATTGGCTCGGCGAAACCTATTATGTACTGCGCGATTATCCGGCGGCGCTCGATGAATATGAGCGGTTAATTCAATTGCATCCGACCAGCGCCAAAGTGCCCGGAGCTTTGCTGAAAATCGGTTTTATTCAATACGAGCAACAGGCATTAGAACAAGCCCGCGCTACACTTCAGCGCGTTATTCAAGACTATCCGAATAGCACCGAGGCGCGGTTAGCGCAAGGGCGATTAGAGCGCGGGACAACTGGGGCGGCAACGCCATGATTGCTCGGCATGCCCGGTTGCGGATAGCGCGGAATTGGCGATTTGGATTCAGTAGCAGTCTGGTACTGTTGGTGCTGCTGGGCTGTAATCCGGTCAAACAGGATCATTTAACGGATACGCTGCAAAAAGCAACCAGCGGTTATCAAAATGCGTTGCGCTGGGGCTATTTTGAAAATGCCTATGGCTATTTGCATCCCAAACAGCGCACGCAGGCATTAACCGCTGAAACCTTTAAGGGTTTACGTCTGACCAGTTATGATGTGATTCAGCCGCCAGTGATGGATGCGACAGCGGAAATGGCGCTGCAAGTGGTGGTAATTGACTATTTGTACGATGATCGTCAGGTTGTTAAATCGCTGAAAGATCAACAACGCTGGCGCTATGATGCGGCACAAAAAACTTGGTGGCTTGAATCTGGCTTGCCAGCGTTTAAACGCTGAATGCGCTGCAATCAGACCTCAAGCGATTCATTCAACGCCCAACCACCGATCTAAAATCCCCTGTACTGCCACGACCCCTTGACGCTCGGGCGCTGAAAATAATTCCACAGTCATTTCAGTTGGCCCGCCGCGCACCGCTCGCTCAACCGCTAATCGCGCCGCCTGTGCCGCACCGCGTTTGAGTTTATCGGCCTTCGTCAATAATAACAGCATTGCTAATCCTGCTTGCTGTCCCCAGGCTAACATTTGACGATCATAATCGGTCAGCGGATGGCGAATATCCATCACAATTACCAAGCCGACTAATGATTGCCGCGCTTCCAAATACTGCGATAAATGATACTGCCAATCGCGTTTAATCCGCTCTGGAACTTTTGCGTAACCATAGCCGGGTAAATCAACTAAGCGGCGTGTTTCATCTAGTTCAAAGAAAATTAATTGCTGCGTGCGGCCCGGCGTTTTACTGGTTTTGGCTAAAGATTTTTGATGACAGAGCGCATTGATCGCGCTGGATTTCCCGGCATTCGAGCGCCCAGCAAAGGCGACTTCGCGCCCGCTATCCTCAGGCGTGTGCTGCAAGGTGACGGCAGCGGTGAGAAAGTGCGCACCCTGATAGAGCCGATGAAAGCGCGTGGCGTGAGCGGAGTCAGAAGCGGGGTTAGACATGGCGGGCAGATTTAATCCGATGAAGGAGTGGAAGCGGTGCGCGTCCAATGCCCGGAGCGGCCGCCGGACTTTTCGACGAGTTGCACATCGGTGATACACATGCCGCGATCAACGGCTTTGCACATATCATAGATCGTCAACAAACTGATCTGCACCGCGCACAGGGCTTCCATTTCAACGCCGGTGCGTCCCAGCGTCTCGACTGTGGCGCGACACCAGACCGCCGACTCAGCAGCATTGGGCGTGAGCGCAATTTCGACATGGGTGAGGGGCAAGGGATGACAGAGCGGGATGAGATCGGCGGTGCGTTTGGCGGCTAGGATGCCGGCGAGCCGCGCAATGCCGAGGACATCGCCTTTGGCGTGTGCGCCCTGTTCGATGCGCGTCAAGGTCGTCGGCTGCATGAGGATGCGCCCCTCAGCGTGTGCGCGTCGCGCCGTTTCCGGCTTGGCGCTGACATCGACCATGACGGCCTCACCGCTGGCCGTAAAATGCGTCAGCATGGGCGTGCGCCTCGTGAATGCAGGTAGAATCAGGTGGGTTTAGGTGAGAGAAAAGCCGGTCACGTAGCCGGAGCAACGTGACCGGATTCAAACGGAATAACAGCCAGATTAGAACGCCGGTTTTTCCGGTGCATCCTCGAACATCTTGACGCTGGCGAGAATTTCCTGACACGCCTCTTCGCGGTCGCCCCAGCCGCCGACGCGCACCCACTTGCCTTCGTCGAGATCTTTGTAATGCTCAAAGAAGTGCGCGATCTGATCGAGCAGATGTTGCGGCATGTCGCGGAAGCTCTCGACGCTGCGATAACCCTTGTAGAGCGTGTCGAGTGGCAGCGCCAAAATTTTGGCGTCATCACCGGACTCATCGGTCATCTTCAGCACCCCAATTGGACGGCATTTAATCACCGAGCCGGGAATCAGCGGATAGGGCGTAATCACCAGCACATCGACCGGATCGCCGTCTGCCGATAACGTATGCGGGACATAGCCGTAATTGCACGGGTAGTGCATGGCGGTGGACATAAACCGATCAACGAACATCGCGCCGGTGGCTTTGTCCATCTCGTATTTCACCGGCTCAGAATGGGCCGGAATTTCGATGATGACGTTGAGCGCGTAGGGGACATTATCGCCACGCGAAACTTTGGACAGATCCATGCAAAAAAGCCTTATTGGGTGGGTCAGATGATGAAAACAGTCAAGTATAGTGCAACTGAGCGTGATAAATCCCAATGCTTAGAGTGCGAAATCACCCAGCTTGCGGGCCACTGGCGCATTCTTGAGCGTGACATAGCTGGGCAAGCCGTGTTCAAACGGCGGGTAATCTTCACCCTGAATCAGCGGTAATAAATACTGCTTACAGGCTGCGGTGATGCCAAAACCGTCTTCGGTGATGAAATCACGCGGCATGAATTTTTCGACATTGGCGACAGCCGACAGCGGCGCTTCGCCGATCTCCCAGGCATAGGGCGCATCGCTCAGGCGCTTAATCGTCGGCATCACGGCGTTATGACCGGCCAGCGCGAACTCAACGGCAGCGCGTCCGGTCGCATAGGCCTGTTCGACATCGGCTTTGGAGGCCAGATGCCGCGCTGCGCGTTGCAGATAATCGGCAACTGCCCAGTGGAATTTATAGCCAGTCGCGTCTTTAATCATATTGGCCACAACTGGCGCGGCACCGCCGAGTTGCGCATGACCGAAGGCATCGCGGGTGCCCTGTTCGGCCAAAAAGCGCCCGTCGGGATATTTCGCCCCTTCGGAGACGACTACGGTGCAATAGCCGTGCTGTTCGACTTTGGCCTTGACTGCCGCGAGGAAACGTTCGGTATCAAATTCGATTTCGGGGAAAAGAATTAACACGGGGATGGCGTGATCTTCGATCAGTCCACCAGCGGCGGCGATCCAGCCAGCATGACGGCCCATGACTTCGAGCACAAAGACTTTAGTCGAAGTCTTAGCCATTGAGCGCACATCGTAGGAGGCTTCAAGCGCCGAGGTCGCAATATATTTGGCGACCGAACCGAAGCCTGGGCAGTTGTCGGTGATCGGCAGATCGTTATCGACGGTTTTCGGTACATGAATCGCCTGCACCGGATAGCCGAGGCTTTCGGACAGTTGCGAGACTTTGTAACAGGTGTCGGCGGAATCGCCGCCGCCGTTATAAAAGAAATAGCCGATGTTGTGCGCCTTAAATACCTCAATCAGTCGCTCATATTCGCGCCGATTGGCTTCTAGGCTCTTGAGTTTGTAGCGGCAAGAACCGAACGCGCCCGATGGGGTGTAGCGCAGGGCGGCGATGGCTTCAGCAGATTCTTGACTGGTATCGATCAAATCTTCGATCAGTGCGCCGATGATGCCGTGACGACCGGCGTAGACATTGGCAATCTGCTCGGGATGCTGCCGCGCCGTTTCGATCACGCCGCACGCCGACGCATTGATAACAGCGGTCACGCCGCCGGATTGAGCATAGAACGCATTTTTGGCTGACATAAGCACAGAGCCTCGCGGTTGGTTGTCGGATGGTGTCTGGATTTTATGAATCGAAATGATCGGAAAACAGGCGCTGTTGGCTGGCTGATCGCTGGCGGCTGGTGGCTGAGAACTGGCCGCTGAATGCTGACTGCATCATCAGCCGTTTGACGGGTTCCAGATGATCGACCAGATTCAGCCCCAGCCCACGCGCCCGCACAATGAGCGGCTCAGTGTTGCCAAATAGCCGCTTAAACCCATCCATCATCTGCAACATCTGTGCGTTGACGTGACGGCGGGCGCGTTCATAGCGGCGCAGTGTCCAGCGTCCACCGAGTGCGCGTCCGTGCCTGTGAGCCAGCAGGATCGCGGCGGCCAGTTCAGCGGCATCCATGAAACCGAGATTAACGCCCTGTCCGGCCAGCGGGTGAATGGCATGAGCCGCATCGCCAATCAGCGCCAGCGCGGGGCGGATATAGGTTGTCGCGTGTTGTCGCCGCAGGGCAATCGCGGTGCGTGGACTGTCCAGCGTCAGGGTGCCGAGTCGCAGTTCAGAGGCTTCGGTCAGCGCCGCCGAAAAGGCTGCATCATCGAGCGCCAGCAGTTCGCGGGCGCGGTCATCATCGGCTGACCAGACCAGCGAGCAGCGCCCATCGGCCAACGGCAACAGCGCCAGCGGCCCAGTTGGTAAAAATCGCTGCCAAGCCGTGTCACGATGCCAGTCCGTCGGGCGCACCTGCGCGACAATGGCGCGTTGCGCGTACTCAACGGTTTCGGTCTCAATATCGGCCAGTGTGCGCACCAGCGAATCACGCCCATCGGCACCGATCACCAGCCGTGTGGTAAGGGTGCGCCCGTCGGTGAGCATCAACTGCGCTCCGCTGCTATCGGTTTCCAGACCGACAATGCCCGCTGGACAGAGCAGCGTGACCGCTTCGGCATTCTCAAGCTGTTCCCAGAGCACGCGCTGCACGACGCGATTTTCGACGATATAGCCCAAATCCGGTTCGCCGAGGGCTTGACTGTCAAAATGAATCTGTCCGCCGCTCAACGCATCCCAGACGTGCATGGCCTGATAGGGATTGACGCCGAGTTCGCGGATCGATTCCCAGAGTTCCAGCCGCTCAAACAGCCGTTGACTAGCGCGATTGAGCGCCGACACGCGCCCATCAATCGCGCCCTGCGACCAACTGCGCGGCGGTTCTTGCGCTTCGATGACCGCGAGATTCAAGCCGCGACCAGCCAGCGCCAGCGCACAGGTTGCGCCGACCATGCCGCCGCCGATGACGATGACATCAAAATCTGGGCGGGTATTAGGCATGATGCACGTCCAGCGGTAAGCCGCGTGCCAGACGCGGCAACGCGCCATCGAGTCCCATGAAGCGCCGTGCCAGCCGCTGCCGCGCTGTCGGGATGAAATCGACTCCCAGCAAGCCGAGGTTGCGGGCAATCCGCACCGGTCGCCAGGGCACGACAAACAGCCGCGCCAGTGTGTCGGTTAGATAGGCCGTCGTCAGTTGATCGCGGCCCCGCCACTGCGCATAGCTGGCGAGCGTGTTGGGCGCACCAGGATCGCTGCCATGTTGCGCAGCATCGGCCAGCGCATCCGCCAGCGCCGCCACATCGCGCAGTCCGAGATTAAAGCCCTGTCCGGCGACTGGGTGCAGCGTATGCGCCGCGTTGCCGATGAGCACGACACGCTGATGCACGGTCTCGCGCACCAGCTTGAGCCGGAGCGGATAGGCTTGGCGCGGGGATGGCTCGCGTAATTGTCCCAGTCGCCAGCCGAAGCGCGTTTGCAGGCGAGCGATAAATTCCGCATCACTGAGTGCTAGTAATGCCGTCGTCTCGCTCGGCTGACACGTCCACACCACCGAATAACGACCGCCGGGCATCGGCAACATGGCCAGCGGGCCGCTGTCGGTGAAGCGCTCAAAAGCATGACCGACACGCGGGTGCGCTGCCTGCACCGTCGTAATCACCGCATCCTGATTATATTCATGCTCCGTGACCGCCAATCCGAGCCGCTCGCGCACGCCCGAATCTCCGCCATCAGCCGCCACCAGCAGGCGCGTACTGAGCTGTTGGCGCGTATCGCCGTGCTGGAGCGTGCATTCAACGCGATCAGCAAAGACGCGATGATCGAGCAACTGCGCCGGACGCAGTGCCTGAAACTGTGGTGCCTGTTCCAGCGCATCTTGCAGCGCCAACTCCAGCGCCCGCGCTGGGGTGACATAGCCCAGGGCTTCGGCATCGGCTTCGTGACGATCTAAGCGCGTAAATCCGCAGTGCCCGCGCTCAGAGACATGCACCCGCACAATCGGCTCGGCGACCGGCGCAATTGTCGGCCACACGCCGAGACCGCCGAAAATCCGCCGACTGCCCAGCGACAGCGCAATCACGCGCTCATCTAAGCCGGGCAGATTCGGTGCGCGTGCTGGGGTGGACTCAATCAACGCCACGCGCAGTGGCAACTGGCGCAGCGCACAGGCCAGACTGCTCCCGACCAAACCGCCGCCGACGATTACTACATCGAATTGGGTCATCGCGTATCAACCTCGCTGCATCAGTCGTTCAATAGCATCGGGATCTTTGGGCACCGCAGCGGACAGAATCTCGGGGCCGTGTTCAGTGATCAGCACATCATCCTCAATGCGCACGCCAATACCGCGATAGGGTTCCGGGATCGCGGCATCTGGTTTCAGATATAGTCCGGGTTCCACCGTCAGCACCATCCCCGCTTCCAGCCGCCGCCACTCCCCGTCCTGTTTATAGCGTCCGACATCATGCACATCTAGGCCGAGCCAATGGCCGGTACGGTGCATGTAATAGGGTTTGTACGCCTCGTCCTTGATGAGATCTTTGACCTTGCCGCTGAGAATGCCCAGCTCAACCAGCCCTTTCGTCAAGACTTTGACGGCGGCTTCATGCGGTTCATTCCAGTGACGTCCGACCTGCGCCCGTTCAAGCGCCGCCTGTTGCGCCCTGAGCACGAGCGTGTAAATCGTCCGCTGGGCAGCGGTAAAACGCCCATTGACCGGAAAGGTGCGGGTGATGTCCGAGGCATAGCCGTCGAGTTCGCAACCAGCGTCGATCAAGACTAAATCGCCGTCACGCAACGGCGCGGCATTGTCAACATAATGCAGCACGCAGGCCCGTTCGCCACCGGCGACAATGCTCGGATAGGCCAGATGGCGTGCGCCGACTCGGGCACAGTGATGCTGAAATTCCGCTTCTAACTGTGCTTCGCCCATCCACGGACGACAGTGACGCATCAGATGCCCATGCGCCCGCGCTGAAATCTGCGCCGCCCGGCGCATCAGCGCGATTTCTGCCGGACTTTTTATCAGCCGCTGCTCATGCAGCACGGATTCAAGCGTGATAAAGGTCTCGGGTGCGGTCGCGCCGCTACGGGCCTGTGCCCGCACCTGCCGCACCCAGCCCAGTACCCGTGCATCCAGCGCAGCGTCCACGCCAATCGGATAATACAGCTGCTGCCGCCCATCAAGCAGCGTCGGCATCAGGGTATCAAGTTCGCTCAACGGGTGCGCTTGATCGGCCCCGAACTGCGCCAGCGCCCCTTCGACGCCGAGCCGTGCGCCGTCCCATTGCTCGCGCTCAGGATCACGCGGGCGACAAAACAGCACATATTCGCCCTCAGCGCGTTTTGGCGCGATCACCAGCCACGCATCCGGTTCAGGAAAGCCAGTCAGATAACTAAAATCGCTGCTCTGACGAAACGGATAGGTCACATCGCGATTGCGCACGACTTCTGAAGCAGCGGGGAGCATCGCCACTGCCTGCGGGCCAATGGCTTTGGCTAAGGTGCGGCGGCGGCGTTTGTAGTCAGCAGCGGTCATACGGCGGGCGTCTCGGGCGCAACGCGGCGGGCAGGCTGTTCGTGATAAATCAGCATCGCGGCCACGCGGACAAATTCAATCAATTCGGCCAATGCTTGTTCGTTCTCTTCGCTGTCTTCTAAAGCGTCGAGATCCATCTGCGTCAGCGCCACCAGATCGCGCAAAATCTCACGTCCCTGCGCCGACAGCTGCGCATCTGATACGCCAATCAGACCGAGTGCATACAAAAAACCACGTAGCCAATCGTAAAGCCAGAGCGCCCGTTCAGCGAGCGCAGCGCGATCATCCGGTATCGGCAGTTGCACCAGCGCATCAGCGGTTTGAAAATTGCTTAAAATGCTCGTTCCATACTTATGGAGCGCCGATTGCGCCTCAGCACGCAACGCCGCCTCCGCATCCGCTGCTGGCGCAACCTGTGCTAACCAGATTGCGAGCGGTTCCGGTGCGCCGCCGCACAATAGACCGCATAACAGCCCATGCGCTTCGCTCGGTGATGGATGCAGCGGGCCGGCATCAAGATAAGTACACAGATCAGGAGACATCAGGGCGGTTGCAAGCGACATCGCGGGTTGGCAGACAGGATTCAGCGGTCAATGATAGGTTAGATCATAGCACGCTGCCCGAAACACTCGTCCGATTGACCGCCCGCGATGCCCCTTCTATAGTGCGCGGAACTTCAATGGAGTCGCGGATTTTGGCTAATCTTGACCTCGATCAATTTGAGCTTCAATTAAATGCCTTGATCTGCCTAAACGAACAGCTCAAGGAGGAAAACGCCGCGTTGCGTGCCCGCCAAGAGTTGCTCACTGCCGAACGCCACGAGTTGATCGAAAAGACCGAACACGCCCGCCGGCGCATCGAAGCGATGCTGTCGCGGTTGCGTGCGATGGAGGAATATCTGTGATCGAAGAGCCGTTGCAACTGAGTATCAAAATTCTCGACAAGGAGTATCGCATCGCCTGTGAGTTTCACGAGCAAGACGATTTGAAAGCCTCAGCGCGTCTGCTCGATAACCGGATGCGCGATATTCGCCAGACCGGGCGCGTGATCGGCACCGACCGCATCGCGGTGATGGCGGCACTCAATATCGCCTATGACCTCATCCAGCTCCAGCGTGCCCGCTCCAGTCCAGAAGGGGATCTGACGCGCCGTTTGCAGCAGTTACAAAATCGCGTTCAGTCAGCCTTAGCTGGCGATGCGGATGACGAACCAACTGCGCAACAGCCAGCGCACAATCCACCACCGAGTAACACCGAACCGTCCGTCACGTCAAGTCTGGACGCCCCACGCGAAAGGGTATAGCCTGTATCCCAAGACACCCCCTGTAGTGTTCGACAGCGGCCTGGGTATTTTCTTGAGCCTATCGACGACCCCGGGGATATGACCGCAACGCGGTTGTGCATGTCCGCCAGCGAGCGGAAAGCCTGAAGCAGCGCCGAGTGTCCCCACTTGAACCCTACTGGTTCAAGAACGATGGGTTGCACCGGCACCAACGGGGGGTGTCTATCCTACCAAGCGTGTTTTCTCTTCCGTCACTGCGCCAACACGTGCGTGCCACCCGTCGGGCGCTGAGTGCGCGGCTGCAACGGCGTCACGCTGCTGCCCTGATGCGACAGTTACTGCGCAATCTGCGTGTGCGTCGTTCTCGAAATATCGCGCTCTATTGGCCCACCGATGGCGAAATTGACCCGCGCCCGCTGATGCAAGCGGCTGCTGCGCGTGCCAAGCGGTTTTATCTGCCTGTGCTGCATCCACTCAAGCGCCGCCCGTCGGCTGGCGGGGCGCTGTGGTTTGCGCGTTATCGTCCGGGGGAGCGATTGCGACCCAATCGGTTCGGGATTCCTGAGCCGACGCGCCGCGGTGCGCAGTTAATTCGCGTGCGTCAGCTTGATCTGATGCTGATGCCGTTAGTCGGATTTACGACCTCGGGTCAGCGGCTCGGCATGGGCGGGGGGTTTTATGATCGGACGTTAGCCATGCGGCAGCGTTGTCCGCGCTGGCGACGACCCTGGCTGATCGGTGTGGCGCATGACTGCCAGCGGCTCGACCGGCTGGACGCACGTCCCTGGGATGTGCGGCTTGATGCGGTGCTGACTGAATCTGACAGTTACACACGGCTACCATAACCATAATCTATAACGCGGAGCTAAACTCTAGTCTTGCAACTAATGCGTGATCGTGTATTTATAACTCATGGAACGCACTATTTTTACCAGCAAAGCGGCTAGATGTTTCAA
>NZ_FNOW01000003.1 GCF_900107145.1 Allochromatium warmingii
CAATCAACTGATCAGTCGACAGTGTGTAGTTAAGCATAAACTAAATGAATGCAAAGCTGGTTTCAAAAACGAAAATTTCAAATGAGCTTAGTATAACTTCTGTCAATTGGAGCAAGTGCATCATGCAGCAACAGCGCATCACGATTGTCGGCTCAGGTTTTGCGGCACTCACCGCCGTTATAGAACTGCGTCAACGCGCACCGAATGCGGCGATTACGCTGGTGAGTCGCCGTCCGGAATTTGTTTATTATCCGGGCTTAATTTGGGTGCCCTGCGGTTTGCGCACGGGTGATGATTTAGTCATTGATCTGCGACGCTTTTTTGAGCGGATGCGGGTGCAGCATGTCGCGGCTGAAGCGACTGGCTTACAAAGTGGTGGGCGGCTGCTGGAAACCACAGCAGGCACAATTGACAACGACGGTTTAATTATTGCGAGCGGCGGGCGCTTTATTAAAAAGCTTCCGGGTATTGAACATGCGATTGTTCCATGCGAAGGCGTCGAGGCGGCCAAAGCCATCCGCGACCACGTGCGGGCGATGAGCGGCGGGCATATTGCGATGGGCTTTGCCGGCAATCCGAATGAACCTAGCTCGATGCGCGGTGGCCCGATTTTTGAGTTTTTATTCGGGATGGATAATCAACTCAAGCGTGAAGGGCGGCGCGAACAATTCACACTGCATTTCTTTACCCCCGCCGAGCGCCCCGGTAATCGACTTGGCCCGAAAGCCGTTGATGGGCTGCTGGCCGAAATGCGGCGGCGCACTATTCAGACCCATCTCGGTCATAAACTCAAAAGTTTCAGCTCAACGCAGGTGATAACCGAGGCCGAGAGCTTCGACGCGGATTTAATTCTGTTTATGCCCGGCATGACTGGCAATGCTTGGTTTGATAATACGACGCTGCCGCGTTCTTCGGGCGGACTGCTGCAAGCGGATGCCCAGTGCCGCGTGTCTGGTTTTGAGCGCGTTTATGTTGCCGGTGATTCGGGCAGCTTCCCCGGGCCGGATTGGATGCCCAAACAAGGCCACATGGCCGATCTGCAAGCGCGAGCGGCAACGCGGAATTTGCTCGCTGAGTTCGCTGGGCACACGCCAAAAGAAACCTTCCGTGTTGAGCTGATCTGTATCGTGGACACCAACGACAGCGGGATGCTGGTCGCTCGTAACGAGAAATTCAATCTGGTGCTGCCCTCGCTGCGGCTATTTCACTGGCTCAAGCGGTTTTTTGAGTGGCTATATTTGCGCCGCTATCGTTAAGTCAATCAGTCACTTAAGACTAATTCCGCAGTAAAATAGTGCGAAATAACCCCTGACTTAAAGCGGTATTCGTTGAAGTCGCTGGAACAGTAGCCATCTTGCTCACCGTAGGCGGCGCAATGTAGCGACTGAGCACCAAAAGCTCACGCTAGATCATGCGCCGTCTCATCTCCATCAACCCTCGATTGACACGGTGATCATCATGAGCGAAGAAACGTTGCGTGCCCAAGACCGTCGTGCCTTCTGGTATATCGTTGCAATTTGCTTGCTGCCGTTGGTGCCTTACGCACTTCGCGGTTAAGTGTGTAAGCACGCATTTGGCTGGTGATGCGGCTGATCTAGCTGCATCACCCGTTTCAATCAACACAATTTATACACCATCCGCATTCATCCCACCGCCCGAGCGACCGTTCCCCGCCATACCCGACACCCGAGTGCTACCATGTGCAGATTCCGAGCTGGAGCCAAAACACTGCACGTATGCCTGATTCCTACGTTGATCGCATTCTCAAAGCGCGTGTCTATGATGTCGCGGTCGAAACGCCGCTGACGCTCGCCCCGCGTTTGTCAACCCGACTTAGCAACACCGTGTTGCTCAAGCGCGAAGATTTACAGCCAGTGTTTTCCTTCAAATTACGCGGCGCGTACAACAAGCTCATTCATCTCGATGCCGAAGCCCGCGCACGCGGCGTTATCGCGGCCAGCGCGGGCAATCATGCGCAGGGCGTGGCGCTGGGCGCGAATCGGCTTGGACTTCAGGCCACCATTGTTATGCCGCGCACCACGCCGGCGATCAAAGTCCGCGCCGTGCGTGCTCACGGCGGCAAGGTGGTGCTGCACGGCGACTCGTATGACGACGCCTATACACATGCCCGCGAATTGGTAGCCGAAAAGGGGCTGACCTTTATTCATCCGTTTGATGATCCCGATGTGATTGCCGGTCAAGGCACCATTGGCATGGAAATTCTGCGTCAGCATCCCGAACCACCCGCCGCGATTTTTATTCCGGTCGGCGGCGGTGGACTGATTGCCGGCATTGCGGCCTATGTCAAATGGTTATATCCCGAGGTCAAAATTATCGGCGTTGAACCCGAAGATGCGCCGACACTTCATGCGGCGCTGGCCGCTGGCAAGCCGGTCACGCTGCCGCAGGTTGGGCTGTTTGCCGATGGTGTCGCGGTGCGGGTGATCGGCACGGAAACTTTTCGTGTTGCACAAGCACGGGTCGATGCTGTTGTATTGGTCAGCACAGATGAAATCTGCGCTGCAATCAAAGACATCTTCGATGATACCCGCGGCATTGCAGAACCAGCTGGCGCACTCGCTGTGGCCGGTCTCAAACGCTGGGTTGAAACAACTGGCACCCGCAATGCGCAACTGATTGCGATTGAAAGCGGCGCAAATATCAATTTTGACCGCTTACGCCATGTTGCCGAACGCGCTGAACTCGGTGAACATCGTGAGGCACTGATTGCGGTTGAAATTCCCGAACGGCCCGGAAGTTTTCTCAGCTTTTGTCGCGCTTTGGGTAAACGCCAAATTACCGAATTTAATTATCGTTATGCCGATCAGCAACGCGCTCAGGTATTTGTTGGGTTAGAATTATCTAAAGGCGACGAAGAACGCGCTGAATTACTGGCGCGTTTAGCTGATAAAGACTTTAGCGTGCTCGACATGACTGACAATGAAATGGCCAAGCAACATATTCGCTTTATGGTCGGCGGCCACGCCCCCGGACTAGCGCATGAGCGATTAGTTCGCTTTGAATTTCCTGAACGCCCCGGCGCGTTATTAGATTTTCTCAGCGGACTGGGCAAACGCTGGAATATCAGCTTATTTCATTATCGTAATCATGGTGCTGCCTATGGCCGGGTGCTAATGGGCTTACAAATTCCGCCTAATGAATACGCTGATTTTATGCAGGCGCTCGACGGTCTGAGTTATCCGCATTGGGATGAGACTGCTAACCCTGCTTATCGGATTTTTGTCGGTAACGGATCAATCATGGCTGCTGATATGACTAAGGCGCATCAAATATGACGGCTGCGTTTCATTCAGATCTTGCAACAACCCAGATTGGTATTTTGGGACTCGGTTATGTCGGATTACCGCTTGCAGTTGAATTTGGCAAGCATTATCGCACCATTGGATTTGACATCAATGCCGCCCGCATTGCTGAATTGCGTGCTGGACGCGATGTATCGCTTGAAGTCGAAGCAGATGAATTACGCGGTGCCAGCCAACTTGAATTGACTGAAACAGTCGAGCCACTTGCTCACTGTCATATTTTGATTGTCACAGTTCCCACACCGATCAATGACCACAAGCAGCCGGATTTCGGCCCGCTCCAATCCGCAAGTCGAGCGATTGGCGCTATTATTAAACCTGGCATGATTGTAGTTTTTGAATCAACGGTTTATCCCGGTGCAACTGAAGAAGTATGTATCCCGATTATCGAACAGCTTTCAGGATTAACCTACAATCAGGATTTTTACGCCGGTTATAGTCCGGAACGGATCAATCCAGGCGATAAAGCGCATCGACTCACCACAATTAAAAAAGTCACCTCCGGCTCAACACCTGAAGTCGCACGCTGCGTCGATGCGCTCTATGGCTCAATTATTACTGCTGGTACGCATTTAGTTAGCAGTATCCGTGTAGCTGAAGCAGCAAAAGTCATCGAAAATACGCAACGTGATCTGAATATTGCGCTTATCAATGAATTGGCGCTGATTTTTAACCGATTGGGATTAGATACACTTGAAGTACTGGAAGCGGCTGGAACTAAATGGAATTTTTTACCGTTCCGACCTGGCTTAGTTGGCGGTCACTGTATCGGCGTCGATCCCTATTATCTGACCTATAAAGCGCAGGAAATCGGCTATCATCCCGATGTAATTTTAGCCGGACGGCGCGTTAATGATCAAATGGGTGCGTATGTAGCCGGTGAGGTGATTAAACTGATGGTGCGACGCGGCGGCTTGAATCCAAACAGCCGCGTCTTAGTGCTTGGTTTAACATTTAAAGAAAATTGTCCTGATTTGCGTAATACCCGTGTCGTCGATATTATCCATGAATTGCAAGACTATGGATTACGCTGTGATGTGCATGATCCTTGGGCAAATTTAGCAGATGCGCAGCATGAATACGGTTTAACGCTTACCGAACAACCGCAGCACGGTATCTATGATGCAATCATTATTGCGGTAGCGCATCGTGAATTTGCCGCATTGAGCGCCGAACAATTACGTGCTTTCGGTAAACCTGAAGCGATTCTATATGATGTCAAGCACATTTTGCCGCGTGATGCAGTTGATGGGCGGCTGTAATTCTTAGCTTCCGGAGTCATAATGAAAATTTTGGTCACCGGCAGCGCCGGTTTTATTGGTTCTGCTCTATCACAGCGCCTATTGGCACGTGGCGATACGGTGATCGGGGTTGACAATCTTAATGATTATTATGATGTGCGGCTGAAAGAAGCGCGATTAGCACGCACACGCGATCATCGACATTATCATGATGTGCGTTTAGATATTGAAGATGCTGCCGGATTAGCGGAAGTCTTGCGCATATATCAGCCGGAACGTGTGGTGAATCTTGCAGCTCAGGCGGGCGTGCGCTATTCGATTGACAATCCAATGGCGTATGTGAATACCAATTTAGTTGGTTTCGCGCATATTTTGGAATGCTGCCGTCAATATCATGTTGAACATTTAGTCTATGCGTCGAGTAGTTCGGTTTATGGTGCGAATACCACAATGCCATTTTCGGTGCATGATAATGTCGATCATCCGTTGAGCCTGTATGCCGCGAGCAAAAAGGCAAATGAATTGATGGCGCATACCTATAGCCATTTATATCAGCTTCCCACCACGGGATTACGTTTTTTTACTGTTTATGGCCCATGGGGACGGCCAGATATGGCGCTCTTTAAATTCACCCGATCCATATTAGCGGGTGAACCGATTCAAGTGTTTAATTACGGTCAGCATCGCCGTGATTTCACTTATATTGATGATATTGTCGACGGTGTGATGCGCGTGCTTGATCGGGTACCAGAGGGAAATCCGGCGTGGCATGGCGCTCAACCTGATCCGGCAAGTAGTCAGGCACCCTATCGGGTGTATAACATCGGCAATCATCAGCCAGTCGAATTGATGGATTATATTGCGACACTGGAGCAGTGTTTAGGATGCAAAGCTGAAATGGAATTGCTACCGCTGCAACCTGGAGATGTGCCCGATACTTTTGCGGATGTCGCCGATTTGGTGCGTGATACTGGCTATAAACCGGAGACGCCCGTTGCGATTGGTGTGGCGCGATTTGTCGAATGGTATCGCGAGTTTTATGCGGTTTAAGCGGATTACTCAATCAATTTGACAGGATTAACAGGATGCTTAAAGATTAACAGGATTTATAAAAAAACTTATATCTTGTAAATCCTGAGCAATCCTGTTAATCCTGTCTATGAAAAGTTATTTAACTGCCCTGCCCCGGTCGGCGCACCGGCTCTTTCATCGTCACCAATTCCTCGGCACTGCACGGATGAATGGCGACGGTATGATCTAAATCGGCTTTAGTTGCGCCCATTTTGACAGCGACCCCAAAGCCTTGCAGCATTTCATCGACACCATCGCCAATTAAATGAATGCCGACGATTTGCTCTTCAGCACCTGCACATACTAGCTTCATTGCGGTTTTTGGGCCATGCGCATTCAATGAATAGCGCATTGGGGTGAAACTGGTTTCATAAATCGTCAGCGTATCGCCGTAACGCTCGCGTGCTTCCGGTTCAGTCAGTCCCACTTTGCCAATTGGTGGATGCGTAAACACCACAGTTGGCACATTTGTGTAATCAAGTTTAAGATCAGGTTTGTTATTAAATAACCGTTCTGCGAGCCGCCGACCCGCAGCAATTGCAACCGGCGTCAGTAATTCACGTCCGGCAGCATCACCAATCGCATAAATACCCGGAATATTGGTGTTTTGATAGGTGTCGGTTGGAATCACACCGTTGCGCTCGATCTGTACACCGGCTGTCTCTAAATTCAAATCGCGGGTATTGGGAGCGCGTCCAACCGCCCAAATGACTTGATCGAAGCCGGTTAAACGCTGGCCATCGCGGGCCACTAATCCTAATCCTTGTGCATCACGTTCAATTCCAGCGACCTCAAATTCTAGGTGCATGGCGATATGATGTTGGCGCATGTTTTCAGTTAGGGTGGCGCTGATGAGTGGATCAAAGAGCGCCAATAACCGATCTTCTAGTGCGACGATGGTGATTTCACTGCCTAGCGCACTGAGCACACCGGCTAATTCAACGCCGATATACCCACCGCCAATAATGGCAACCCGCTTGGGCTGTTGTTCTAAAGCAAAAAAGCCATCTGAGGTAATACCCAATTCTGCGCCAGGCAGACGCGGGACAATTGGGCGGCCACCGGTGGCAATCACAATATGATCAGCGGTGTAATGCGTATCGCCAACGGCAACGGTTCTTGCATCAATAAACCGCGCAAAGCCGTTGATGCGCGTTAAGCCAAGCTGTTCGACATAGCCATCCCAATAAGCGTTGATATTGGCAATGTATTGATTGCGACCGGCAATTAATTTCCCACAATCAAAACCATTTGACTGGGCGTGAATACCATAATCAGGCGCGTCCGCGACAGCAGTAGCGAGATTCGCAGCATACCACATGACTTTTTTGGGCACGCAGCCGGCATTGACGCAGGTACCGCCCAGTTTTGCACCTTCAATTAAGGCGACGCGCTGGCCGAATTGTGCAGCTTTTTCAGCAACGGCTAGACCACCGCTCCCACCACCAATAGCGATTAAATCAAAATGTTGCGTCATAATGTCGTGTCACTCCCAATCATAAAAAAGGCTTCGGGCAATCTATAATGATCGCCCGAAGCCTAAATCATTAGCCGTTAAGAATGAGCGGTTGATCGCTCAAATTACCGCCTCAGCGCGATTTCAGCCATTCGATCACGGCATCTGAGCCGCCGATCAATTCACCATTGACGAACACTTGGGGCACAGTCGCGGCATTGGAGACGGCGCGTAAACCGTGTTCGGTGTAGTCTTCGTTGAGTACCAGTTCTTCGAAATCGAGTCCGGCATTGCGCAGGGCTTCTTTGGCGCGGACACAGAACGGGCAACCATCGCGGCTGAATACAGCGATATCGAGCGGCTTGGGCTTGCCCGGGGCCAGATAGTCGAGCATGGTGTCGGCGTTGGAGACTTCGTAGGGGTCGCCTTCGACTTCGGGTTCAATGAACATTTTTTCGACCACGCCATCGCGCACCAGCATCGAGTAGCGCCACGAACGCTTGCCGAAACCGATGGCATCCTTGTCAACCAACATGCCCATGCCGTCGGTGAACTCGCCGTTGCCGTCGGGCAGGAAAATCAGGTTATCGGCGTTCTGGACTTTTTGCCATTCGTTCATGACAAAGGTGTCGTTGACGGAGATACACACGACGGAATCAACGCCCAGTTCCTTAAAGGTCGGGGTCAGTTGGTTGTAGCGCGGCACATGCGAGGAGGAGCAGGTGGGCGTGAACGCGCCAGGCAGCGAGAAAACAACGACGGTTTTACCGGCGAAGATCTCGTCAGTGGTCACATCGACCCACTCATGGCCCTGGCGAGTGTGGAAGGTAACGCTGGGGATACGGCTTCCGGTACGATCCTGGAACATGCTTTAGTTCTCCCGATTCAGTGACAGTGTGTCGTGGTGGTTGAATGGTGCGGCTTGGTTGGCCGACGGGGAATAGCTTACTCCGCGCACGGTGACAAATTGAAATGGATTATAAAAATCGTCTTGATTGGATTTGCCTATGATGCCAGCTTCTAACCGCTTGCCATCAGCTTTCAACTGATGAAGGTAGATCGTTTTTCACATACTGGTTCTCTACGCTATACTATTCCCCGTATGTTTGCGATGGTTTTGCTGTTTAACTTTCGATGTGTGTTAAACCCAACTTAACTCATAGGATATTCGATATGAAAACTAATCTTACCGCCACAAATGCTCAATCGGACAGTAACAACCTATTGAGCATTGATCCCATGATTAAAACATCCGAGCCGCTTGCTTTTAATTTAGTAAGCGATTTTTCAGTACAGCAAGCGATGTTTTTATATTCGCCTGATGAGTTATCTGGATTTTTTACAGGCGCGAAAAAAGTGCTTGATTATTTTGTGCCAGCTAAAAATGGTGATCTAGCTTCTTTAGAAGATGGTATTGAAGATCAGGTTTATATATTAGATTCATCAAAGTTGCTACAGGGATTAGTATCTAAAGCATCGAATGATCTACGTGTTGAAAATATTGCTGCTTATACCTTTGATAACCGTACTTTTGATAGTGTTGATGCACAAATTCAATCTTATAACAAAGATGGAATTTACTCATTTATTTTTCCAGAAAACTACAATGGATCAGTCACCATAAAATATTCAGTTTATGATGGATATGTTGAGTATAAGCAAAGTCGAGATATTAAAGTTTTAGCTGTCAACGACGCCCCTATTTTAACAGGAACACCGAAAAATTCAGGAAATTACATCAAAAATCAATCTACTACTTTATACGCTTACGATCTTTTGCAAGGCTGGGAAGACATTGAAGGCGATCCATTACAAATTACTGATATTGCTGTTAACCAGGGCGTATTGATCGATAACCAAAATGGAACCTATACCTTTACGCCACCTGCTAACTATACTGGTTCAGTAACGCTAAGTTATCGTGTGAGTGATGGCGTTGCTAAATCTGACATGGAAGCGTCCATCATTTTGAAAAATGAAACATATTTACCTGATGAGCTTAAAAATGATTTAGGAATCGTTGTTACTGAATCTGGTCAATATTCTATTACGCCATCCGAAATATTAGAGAAAGTATTTGAAAATAAATTGAGTGATTTGTTAGATTTAGATTTAAGTTCTCTGCAAAATGTCATCGGAGAAAAGATTTTAGCCAGTGAATCGCTAAAAATATATGAAACAAATGATTATAAGTTATTTTCATTTGAAGATCAGAATCAAAATGTTACGTTAGTGCTTTTAAACCCTAAAAACGATCTGTATCAAGATGTAGCACTTGTTTATACACTTTCAGATTTTTCTCTGGACTTTCTTGGTGTTTGGTTTCTTTCAGACATTCAGTTTGATGAACTTCAACTGATTGCCGCGTCAGCCGAATTTGAAACAGAAGCCGTCGATTTTGATAACAATAACACAATAGATTTATCAGCGATTGAAGGCGGCAAGGGTTTAACATTGCTTGGAACGCTTAATATTGCTGATTCTGAAAATAAAGCTTTCCAGTTTATTCATAATATAACTAAGGCTCAGACACTTTCAGCGTCTTTAAATATTAACCCGCTTGCGACAGGTCAAGATGAATCGCTTTTTAAATTTGAATCCAATATTAATCTTAATGCTCCACTGATTAACGAGGATGTATTCAAAGTATATCTCACTGATTTAAATTTAGCGGCTGAAATTAACGCAGCTAGTTCTGAGCCATCGTTATCTTTAGGAAGTACGCTTAAACTTGATGGATATGATTTTACTCAAAAAAATGAGCCAACACTAATTTTTAATAGTGGTATTACATTTGAGCCAGAATCAGCAACATTGTCCGCAGATTTAGTTCCGAAAGAACCTTGGAAGAATCCGTTTGGATTGACAAAACTATTTGGGATGCAAAAGAGCGAACTCAGTAACTTTGCTATCCAAGCAGGTCTGACGTATATACCGCCCTTTATTGATAATTTTGGGCTTCTCTTTGATGTCAAGTTAGCTACTGAAAAAACAGTTGTTTATGATGTAAATATGGGATTAGCTTTTGATGTCAATGATCCTCAAAAAACAGCACTGACGTTAACATTTAGAAACGAAGTTAATGTGCCGACATTATTAACACATACTGTAATGATGACGCAGGCTTTGAATCCTGCTGCATTAATCGTTGCGCCAGCTCTTGGCAAGGTAAGTGATCTTTTTAGCTACATTCCTTTTACAATTGTTTCAGTCGATAGTGATGATGCTGATAAAGATTTAGATCCGTTGATTAATTTCGTACCACAAGATACGAAAATTTCTACGCAAGAGTTGAAAGAGGGATTTGGTATCAATGGTCAAATCAATTTATTTGGCCAAAAAGGTTTGTTATCTATTAACTATGATAAGCCTTCTAAAGCTCTAACAGGAAAATTTAATATCGATCATTTAAAGATCGGCAACTGGATAGAAATTGGTGGAGTCAATGGCGGTGATGTCGTAGCTGAAATTTATGCTTCAGAAAATAACGCCTATTTTAAAGGCAATGGCATGATCAAAATTCTTGGTTATACATTGGCAAGCGTAAACTATGAAATCAATCCGCAGGGTATTCATGTTTCTAATACAACATTACCAGTAATACCAGCATTGTTACAGTTTAACATCAACAAGTTTGATATTTCTTTGAATAGTCATTCAGCTAGTGGCAAGGCTGATATATCATTTTTTCCGTTGCTGAACAATGGAGGGTATAAGATCGTCGGTGCTGATTTTAAAATCAATGACGATTTAATTCAATTTAAAGGTTCTTTGAATTTATTAAACATAATTTCTCTTAATGGAGATTTTACGTTGGATTCTAAGACAGAAACGCTAACAGCAACAACTTCATTAAAAATTGGTGAAGTTTCAATTGCTAATGCTATGCTTAGCTTTAATGAACAAGATGGCTTCGCTATTTCTGGTGGTTTAAAACTAAATATTCCTGTAATTGGCAAAGCTCTTGATGTTGCGCTTAAAATACAAATTGGAACAGATGGTGTGCCTGCTGTTTCCGCTTCAGGTGAAACATTTTTGGGCGATTTTGATGTTAAACTGGATTTAAAAGAAATTTCTAATATAGACAATTTAAGCAATTTTATTTCAAAGCAAATCGGAAACCTACCGGGGCCAGTATCATCGTGGTTTGCTGAGGCATATGGAAATACAGCATCTGTCATTTTTAATGGAATTGAAGTGGCTTATGATAAAGTAGCTGCTTTCACAGAAAAAACTTTTAATGCCGCTGTGGATATCGCTGGTAATTTTCTAAAAGATGTTGGTTCTTTGTTTGGTTTGTTTACAAATCCGATTAACATTAAAGCTGGAAACGACGCTAATCGCCTTGAAGGAAATATAAAAGATGATGTAATTTTTGGTAATGGCGGAAATGATTTAATTTTTGGAGGTGAAGGAAATGATCGCTTAGACGGCGGCAGCGGAGACGATGTGGTGCATGGTGAAAATGGAAATGATGAAATAGATGGTGGAAGTGGTGATGATGTTTTAACAGGAGGCAATGGGTCTGATAAGATATATGGAAGTACTGGAAATGATCGCATATATGGCGAAGCATATGGAGATAAACTATATGGTGGTCTTGGTAACGACATAATGTTTGGTGGGTCAGGGTATGATGAAATTTATGGGGATGGAGGTGACGATACTATTTTTGGTTCTGAATTGAATATCAATATTACGCTTGATAATATCAACGATATTATGAAAGACAATAACTGGGTCGGCAATATAAGTATTGTGAGCGATGATAATTCGGTCGATTATTTATTTGGTGGTGCAGGAAATGATACATATTATATAGCAAAAGGCGACTTTATAACGGAGCATCCAAATGAAGGAATAGACCGTGTTTATACAATGATAAGCTTTAGTTGTCCTGCCGAAATTGAGGATATAATTTTGTTTGGTGGTGAGCAAATTAATGCAACGGGAAATGCTTTAAACAATATTCTTAATGGTCAAAAAAATAACAACAAAAATACATTAACTGGGTTAGGGGGCGATGACAGCTATTATGTTGGCATCGGTGATACTGTAATAGAAGGGGCGGGACAAGGTAACGATACTGTATATAGTACCTACACATACACATTGCCTGCAAATGTTGAGAATCTTGTTTTATTAGACGGCAATCTATCTGTCAATGGGACGGGCAACAACTTAAACAACATAATCACAGGAAACTTGTCGCCCAATACTTTAAAAGGCGAAAAAGGTGATGATGTTTACATTGTGGGGCTAAATGATTTAGTTATCGAAAAAGCTAACGAAGGAATTGACACAGTTATAGCTTCTGCTGACTGGCAGCTTGGTGCGCATATCGAAAATCTAACATTAAAGAAAGGTTCAACAGCTAAAAAAGGCACAGGCAATGATTTAGATAATGTGCTAAAAGGTAACTCTCTTGCAAATGAGTTATCAGGTGGGAAAGGTGACGATACATATTATATCGGCGCTATTGATAAAGTTTTTGAAATATTAGATGGCGGAATCGACACTGTATATAGCTCGGCAAATTTTGCTTTGCCCGATCATGTAGAAAATCTTGTTTTGATAGATAAAGCACAAAACGGTAAAGGTAATAGTTTAGATAATATTTTAACTGGAAATAGTGCTAACAACACTTTAGAAGCATATTTGGGCCGTGACATTGTTTATGGTGAAGGTGGAGACGACACGCTAATTAGCAAAGAAGGTAACCACACCTTAATCGGTGGTGAAGGAAAAGATCTTTTCGTTATGACGAGTTTTGATATAACAACTATTGCTGATTTTAACTCCACACAAGATGAGATCGGCTTAACAAAAGCAGTATTTGAGAGTATTACTGGAACCTCTAAAAAATCTTCAGTTTATACATCATCTGCAACCCTAAGCAATCCAAAAAAATCTTACCTTGATAGTGATGCCTTTTATATGGACAACAACGGTGTTGCTACGCAAGCAAGTCATCGTATTTTGTATGATAAGGATGATGGAATACTTTACTACGATCCAGATGGATCAGATAATCAAGAAGCCATTTTATTTGGCGTCATTGGCTCTAACATTGCTTTAAATGCTGACAACTTTGTTGTGATGTAAAAACAGGCGCTTTTATTAAGTAAGGGCATTTCCGAACAGCATAAGCGAATGGTATGCCCTTTTCACTGCTGCTATTAGGGTTAACAACCCAGAGTTATCCGTCGCCTTACTCGTTTAAGGTGTAAAAAAACAAACTTTTTAGGAATGACACAATGACTCAGCTCCACATCCGCGACATCCTCATCATCGACGCACAGCTCACTGAGCTTAATACACTGCTAACTGGTCTGAAGCCAGGCGTAGTCGCCTGGCCGGTTCAAGCAGAACAAAATGCACTCAGTTTAATCTTCAAAGCACTAACAATTCCCGGACTAGAACGCCTGCATTTGCTCGCGCATGGCGCACAAGGTGAAATTCACTTTGGCCACCAAGTACTCACAGCCGAAGATTTTCGGCGACATTTCGATGGTGCAGCCAAGCGCGATCTGGACATTGCTTTTTGGTCGTGCGAAACCGGCGCAGGCGAAATTGGTCAAGTCTTTGCCAATACCCTAGCCGAAGTAACCGGAGCGCGTGTGCATCTCAGTCAGCACTTAGTCGGGGCAGAACATCTTGGCGGTAGTTGGTCATTGAATAGCTCGATTGAGGCACCCTTTAAAGCACATGCCTTAGCGAGTTTTAATAGCGTACTTGCTGAACCATCGAATGTTGATCTGGATATTAATATGACTGCTAATACTGATTCTGATGCAACCGCAATTAACACTGCACCGATTTTTATGGAAAGTGTTGGTGGCAAAGTTACAACTGATTTTGGTAGCTATGAATTTGGTTACAGCATCAAACAGCAAACTGACGGTAAAATCCTCCTAGCGGGAAGTGGTTTTAATATAAACAGCTATTATGATTTTACGCTTGCACGTTACAATCCAGATGGTTCATTGGATACCGGTTTCGGTAAAAATGGACGATTAAAAACAGATTTTGGTGGCTCAGAAGGTGCTTACAACATTACAATGCAGTCTGATGGTAAAATTTTAGTAACAGGGCCAAGCGATGTAACTGGAAGCATTGACTTTGCATTAGCACGCTATAACATTGATGGCACATTGGATACCAGTTTTAATGATGATGGATGGGCAACCGTCGATTTTGGCGGCTGGGATGAGAGTTTTTATGTCGCTACGCAATCAGATGGAAAAATCTTGATCGCTGGATCAAGTAACGTAGACGATGATTATGATTTTGCATTAGCACGCTACAATCAAGATGGCACACTAGATACGAGTTTTGATAACGACGGATGGTTAAAAACTGATTTAGGTGGTCAGGATGAAGCATTTAGCATCGCTCTACAAAATGATGGCAAAATTCTGTTAGTAGGTAGTACAGAATTAAATGATAACGGTAATTTATCTTTAGCTCGCTACAATGCTGATGGCTCATTAGATACTAGTTTTAACAGTTCTGGATGGGTAACGACTGATTTTGGCGGTTGGGATGAAGGTCTGAATGTTACATTACAAGATGATGGCAAAATTTTAGTCGTCGGTGCTACAGATTTAAACGAAAACGTTGATTTCCTTTTAGCCCGTTACAATACTGACGGCTCGCTTGATACGAGTTTCGCTGATGACGGATGGATTGTCAGCGATTTTAGTGACTGGGATGTCGGTTACAGTATCATGCTGCAAACCGACAATAAGATATTAGTAGCTGGCTCAGCTAATAACGATTTTGCGTTACTGCGCTATAATGCTGACGGTACACTTGATAATAGCTTCAATGAAAATGGTTTAGTAACGACTGATTTCGGTACTGATGAAGATTATGGCCAAAGCATTGTATTACAAGCTGACGGTAAAATCTTAGTTGGCGGTCAGGGTGGTAGTGATTTTGCACTAGTGCGCTATAACGCTAATGGTACATTAGATGCGGATTTTGGTGTTCGCAATACATTAGAACACACTGCTTTTTATGTACAATCGGGCAGTTCCGTTGTGCTAAGTCCAACTGTTCAGCTTTTTGATAGCGAACTCACTACTATAGGTCATTATAGCGGCGCTGAATTGACACTGATGCGCACAGGTGGTGCAAGCACAGATGATGTTTTTTCATCATTTGACAGCGGAACGTTATCACCGTTAGTAACAGGCGAGGAGTTTTCGATTGCGGACACCTTTATTGGTTTTGTTAGCATCAACGCAAATGGAACTTTGACGCTTGAGTTTAACGCTAACGCTACTCCAGAATTAGTTAATAGCGCACTTCAACAAATCACTTATAGTAATACCGCTGATACTCCTCCCAGCCAAGTTCAGATTGAATGGGTTTTTAATGACGGTAACACAGGTACACAAGGAACAGGTGGTGCATTGAGTGTCACAGGTCATAGTTGGGTAGAAATCACTGCATCTAATTATTCTCCAGAAAGTACTGATTTATTAACCGATCAAACGGCTCAAACTGGGATTCCATTTCTTTATACGCTTCCACACGGCGCTTTTATCGACGCCGATCAAGAAAATTTAACGTATACTTTAAGTCTAGTTGATGGTTCAGAGGTACCGTCTTGGCTGTCAATTGATTCAATTAGCGGGACAATAAGTGGCACGCCCGATACACAAGATGCAGGTATCTTAACTGTACGCATCACTGCTACCGATAGCACTGGCGCAACAGCAGAAGATACTTTTCAATTGGTTGTTGATGCACTGACCTCAACTATCAATGGCACATCTGGCCATGACACGCTAATTGGCACTATTAGTGACGATATACTCAACGGATTAGATGGTAACGACCAACTCGACGGAAAAACTGGAAATGATGCCATGTTTGGCGGTAAGGGCAATGACACTTATCGCGTTAGCGACACTGGCGACAGTGTAATTGAGCTTGCAGGCGAAGGTATTGATTTAGTCTCTAGCGACTTAATTGCCTATACTCTGGAAGCCAATGTCGAAAACGGTCGCCTGATGCATCGAGGAACAGCTAATCTCACCGGAAACGAACTTGATAATACGCTTTATGCTGGTATAGGCGACAATGTGCTTGATGGCGCAATGGGTAGTGATACTGTCAGCTATATTTACGCAACAGCTGCTGTTACAGTGAATTTAAGTGTGCGCGGCAAGCAAGATACTGAAAGTTCGGGTTTTGATACTTTAATTAACATTGAGCATCTAACTGGATCTCGCTACGACGATATTCTCATTGCTAACGCTAATTCTAATACCATTCTCAACGGTCGTAATGGTGCGGATACCCTTCAGGGACGTTTGGGTAATGACATACTTTTTGGTGGTCTAGGTGAAGATGTGCTTAGTGGCGGAGCAGGCAATGATATTCTCAAGGGTGGAGCAGGCAACGACATGCTCACTGGTGGTCAAGGTCAAGACAGTTTTGTCTTTGGTACCACACCTTCATTAATCAATAACCGCGATATGATCGTCGATTTTAATGTCGCTGATGACAGCATTCATCTCGAAAATCGGATTTTCAAACAATTGATCAAAACTGGCACGCTGTCCGACGATTGCTTTGTTTCTAACATCTCTGGCATCGCTCAAGATGCCAATGATTATATTATTTATGATAGCGATAGCGGGGTGCTCGCTTATGATGCCGACGGCAGCGGAAGCGGAGCCGCTATTCAATTTGCTGTTATCGGAGTAAATCTCAACCTAACAGCAGCGGATTTCATCGTTATTTAATTCGCTCTGCTTGATATATATCTAAATAGGCAACCGCGTACAGCTGCCTATTTCAGCTTTATAGAGCAGGCAAGATTTCAACTTTTTGTTTTAAGTAGATGATGCGTAGATTGATTGGGATCAAGGTCGCAGGCGGGCGCCCGGCTTACTCTTGGTAACAGCCGCTTGATGGTCGCTGCGTCTAAATCTGGAGAATTTTTTAAAGATGACCACGCTCACCGACCTCATCAACGACCTCACCGCCGCCACCGACCAGATGCACCCCGCCGCGTTAGGCAATGATTGGGAACTGGTCGAGCGTCTACAAAAACGCCGTCGCGTTCTCATTGACACCATCGTTGCTCGCACCGAACGCGAACCGATCACCGACGCCGACGCCGAACGCCTACGGGCTGTGCAGCGTCAAGAAGCGATGGTCGCCGCCCTGGCTCGCACGCGCCGACGTGCGTTGGCGCAAGCGATTGCACAACTGCCCAAAACAGTCCGCAGCGATAATACCCTTAGCCGGATGCAGCGTGCTTACCGCGACGGCAGCGGCTAACGGTTCTCATCGCGCCCGCTCGCCGTCAGCGCCCGCCGCGCTATAGTCGATTTGGGCCGCATCAAGCGCCGCACAGAGCGCCGCCAGCGCGTCATCGAGTCCGACCCGCCCACGAAATCCGAACCGAATATGCGGATCGGTACCCAGGTGCGGGAGACTGAAATGCTTGAGTTCCGGATAGGCCAGCGTCAACTGTTCCATCAGCGGAATCAAGGTACTTTCCGGTACACCACGCACCAACACCGCCACCTCACGCAGTGGCAAACAGCGCCGAAACTGTTGATCGAGCACCCATTCAGCCATCGGCCACGCCATGCTCGGAAAGCCAGGCAGAAACCAATGCCGCGCCAACGTAAAGCCCGGCATTTGATTCACCGGATTCGGAATCAACTCCGCTCCGGCCGGTAACTCGGCCATCAGGATGCGATGCGGATAGGCCGCCGCGCCGAAGCGATCTTCGATCAACTGCACCGCTTCGGGATGACGCGCCAGCTCGACATGCGCTGCCGCCGCAGCACAGGCGCGGGTGTGATCGTCGGGGGTTGCGCCAATACCACCGCAAACAAACACTGGCTCCGGTCGCCCCATCGAAAACCGTAAATGCGCGATCAGCACATCGGGATCATCGGGGAGCAGCCAATACCGCGCCAGCGTGTGCCCGCGCTCGCCGATCAGCCGCTTGAACGCCGCTAAATGCCCATCGACGCGCGCCCCATTGAGCACTTCATCGCCGATGATGATTAAGCCAAAGGCGACCGGCTCTGCTGCCGTTTCGTCATCTAAATCATCGTGTTCAACAGCGATGAAGTGATTCATCGTACATTGATACTCATTCAGATTATTTCATTAGACAGGATTAACAGGATTGCAGCGGATTGACAGGATATGAAATTTATTTTAATTCATAATCCTGTTAATCATGCAAATTTTGTTAATCCTGTCTAATTTCAGACCTAGTTTTTTAGCCGTTGGCGGCAATCACTGCGAAGGTTTCAGCGGCAGCATCCAGCGTGGCCTGAATATGCTCGGCAGTGTGCATGATCGACACAAATCCGGCCTCAAACGCCGAGGGCGCGAGATAAACACCGCGCTCTAGCATTCCGTGGAAGAACGCCTTGAACTGCTCCTGATTACATGCGGTCGCTTGCTCGTAATTCGTCACCTGTTGAGCGGTGAAGAAAATCCCGAACATGCCACCAGCCTGATTGGTCGTTAGCGGCACCCCAGCCGCAGCAGCGCGTTCGCGCAGTCCGTTCATCAGCGTCATCACCTTGCCCGAGAGTTCATCATAGAATCCGGGCGCGGAGATCAATTCCAGCGTTTTGAGACCAGCGGCCATCGCAATCGGATTGCCCGACAGCGTACCGGCTTGATAAATCGGGCCGAGTGGCGACAGCCGCGACATAATCTCCTGCTTGCCGCCGAATGCGCCGACCGGCATTCCGCCGCCGATCACCTTGCCCAGTGCGGTCAGATCCGGCTTGATACCGTAATACCCCTGCGCACCGCCAAGTGCGACACGGAAGCCCGTCATCACCTCGTCGAAAATCAGCACCGCGCCATATTGATCGCACACTTCGCGCAGACCTTCTAAAAAGCCCGGCAGCGGCGGAATGCAGTTCATATTACCGGCAACCGGCTCAACGATGATGCAGGCGATCTCAGAACCGATGTCGGCGAAGGTCTCGCGGACTTGGGCCAGATCGTTATAACGCAGGGTGATCGTCAGTTCAGCCAGCGCCGCCGGAACACCAGGCGAGCTGGGTTCACCGAAGGTCAGCGCCCCGGAACCGGCCTTGACCAGCAGCGAATCCGCGTGCCCGTGATAGCAGCCTTCGAACTTGACGATCTTGTCACGTCCGGTATAGCCACGCGCCAATCGCAGGGCGCTCATGGTCGCCTCAGTGCCGGAGCTGACCATGCGCACCATGTCCATGCTCGGCACCAGCTCACAGACCTTATCGGCCATGATGGTTTCTAGCTCGGTCGGCGCACCGAACGATAAACCCTTGTCGAGCCGTTCGCGCACGGCGGCCAGCACCTCGGGATGAGCATGACCGAGAATCATCGGCCCCCAAGAGCCGACATAATCAATATAGCGTTGACCATCGGCATCGACGGCATAGGGGCCGGCGGCGCTCTCAAAAAACACGGGATCACCGCCCACGCCGCGAAACGCCCGCACCGGCGAATTGACGCCGCCGGGAATGTGACGTTGCGCAGCGGCGAACAGGTCATGGGATCGGCTCATTACAAGGGGTCTCCTGATAGAAATAGATCGGTGTAGGCACGCGCAGCGGCGGTGATGTCAGGCTGATCGAACACGCCCGTGACGACCGCGAGCATGTCAGCCCCCGCTGCGATTAAAGACCCGCCATTGTGTGACGTGATGCCGCCAATCGCAACCAATGGCAACGCGAGGCGGCGGCGGGCTTCGGTCAAGAGGCTGAGATTGGGACGGGCGGCGTTGGGTTTGGTCGGCGAGGGAAAAAAGCTCCCAAAGGCGACATAGCTGGCACCGGCAGCAGCGGCGGTTTCGGCCGGCGCGAGTTGATCGTAGCAGGAGACGCCGATAATGGCCGATGCGCCCAGCCGCTCGCGGGCGGTGCGTGGATCGGGGTCATCGCGCCCCAGATGCACGCCGTCGGTACCGAGTGCGACCGCTAAGTCCAGATCGTCATTGATAATCAGCAGCGCACCGGCGGCACGGCAACCGGCTAACAACGCGCTGGCGCGGCGGCGGCGCTCATCGCGGCCGTGGGTTTTGTCGCGGTATTGAATCAGCCGTGCGCCACCAGCAATCGTGGCACTGACCTGCTCGATCAGTGTGGCAAGCGGCAGCGCGGTGTCGGGAGTGATGGCGTAAAGGCCGTGGAGGGGTGTTGGAGTCATGCGGTTGCGGTGGGTCACAGGAATTTCATAAGTGTACCATCGACTCACAGCCCCACCGGCCGATGCGTCCACAGCCGCCCGGCCCGCTCGCGCCAGCCCTGCGGCCGATCAATCCAACCCGATGCGCCAAGCTTGAACTGAATCGCCCCCACCAGCGCCGTGTTCAAGGTTGCAATCCCGCGTGCCGCCAGCCGCTCGCGCACGGCGGTTGCCGGAAAGCCAAACTGATTGGCATAACCGGACGCAATCAACACCCACTCGGGGTGCGTCGCCTCCAGCAGCCGCGCTGAGGTGGCGGTCGCGCTGCCGTGATGTCCGGCAACCAGCACCGTGATTGGCCAATTCGCACCGCGCTGCGCGACAAGCCGTTGCTCAATCCGCGCACTCGCATCGCCGGTGAGCACAATCGTCTGATGCGCCGCCGTGCGAATCTCCAGCACGCACGATGCGTCATTGCCCGTGAGCGTCGTGTCGGCGGCTGGATGTTGAATCGCAAAGTCCACACCCGACCACTGCCACTGTTCCCCAGCCACACAGGATTCTGCGCCCGCCAATCCGAGGCGTTGCGGCTCGCCGGTCAACACGCGGTCAGCCGGAATCCGCGCCAGCAGACCCGCCGCGCCACCGGCATGATCTAAATCCGCATGACTGAGGATCAGGCGGTCGATGCGCTCAATGCCACGCGCTTGCAAAACCGGCGCAACCGTCATCGCGCCACTATCAAAGCCCCCCGGATAGGCTGGCCCAGCGTCATACACGAGCACACCGTCCTGTGTCTCGATCACAGCCGCCAAGCCCTGACCGACATCGAGCAGCGTGAACCAGACCTCACCCCAGCTCGGTGCGGCTGGTCGCACCGTCACCAACGGCAGCAGCAATACCCAGCCCGCCCAGCGTCCGGGCAGACCAGCGGGCGCAAGCCACAGCAGCGCACCCAGCAGCGCCGCTGCCCACACCCAGAGCGGTCGTGCTGGCAGTTGCACCGCCGCGCCCGGCAGGGTGGCTAACCAGTCCAGGCCGCGCACGCACCAATCCAGCACCTCCGCCACGCCGCACAGCGGTAGTTCCGCGCCGGAGAGTGGCAGCAAACTCAGCAGACTGGCAATCAGCACCAGCGGCAACAACGCGCTGAATAGCGGCACGGCCACGACATTGACCAGCGGCGCAATCAGCGACGCCTGCCCGAAAAACAACAGCAGCAGCGGCAACAGTCCCAGACCAATTGCCCATTGTGCGCGTCCCCAGCGCGTCCACAGATCGCGGCTCGGCAAGCGTTGCCCCAGATGCAGCAGCAACAACGCCACTGCGCCAAATGACAACCAAAAGCCATAGGACAGCACCGCCTGCGGATCCCAGACCAACACGCCGACGAGCGCCAGCAGCAGTGCCTGCCCAGAACGCAGGGTACGCGCCCAGAATCGCGCCCCGAACACGACCGCAAGCATAATCAGTGCGCGTTGCGTGGAAATCGCAAATCCGGCTAATCCGGCATAGCCGACGGCTGCCAACAGCCCAAATAGCGCCGCCGCACGCGGAGCGGCGAGCCGGTCGGTCAGCGTGGCACTGCGTGACCATAGCCAGTGCATGAGCCAGTACAGGCCGCCCGCGACCAGCCCGACATGCAGCCCGGAAATGGCGACCAGATGATTGGTGCCGGTGCGGGTGAAACTGTCCCAAATATCGCGTTCGAGCGCCCCGCGTTCGCCGAGGGTGAGCGCCTGAATCAGCCCGAGTTGCGGGGCATCGGCGAGCACAGCGGCCAGATGTTCGGCCAGCCGCTGCCGCCAGCGCGTGAGCCAATAGCGGCCCGGCCCAGCATCCAGCCGCGCAAACGCAGCGCGTCCACGCGGATAGCCGGTTGCAGCGATCTGCTGTTCAAATAACCAGCGTTCATAATCAAAGCTACCCGGATTGTGTCCGCCGTGTCGCGGTTTGAGGCGCACGGCGATGCGCCAGCGTTCACCAGCGGCGAGCGTCGGGCAATCACGATAACAGGCCAGCCGCACCCGCCCGCTGAACGCTAGTTCCGTTCCGTGTTCATCGCGGGTGTGGGTGATGTCAAATAACCAGCGGGTGCGGCGCTCGTCTACGCTCGGAATTGAGGCGACCTGCCCCTCGATGACCAATGGGGCGCGAGCGAGGGTATCGGGGAACGCAGCGGCGAGCTGGTGAGCGACCTGTAACCAGGCCCAGCCCAAGCCGAGCGCGACGCACAGGGCGATCCGCGTGCGCGGTGCGTACCACGCCAAACTGCCGCTTACCGCGATGCCCAACAGCACTGCCCAAACTGACGGCATCTGCGGCAACAGATGCAGCCCGGCGATGCCGAGTGCCAGGCCGAGTCCGACATCAAACCGCATCGTGGTGCGCCTCTCGCTTTATACTCGCGCCGCACGTCCAAGCGAGAGAGGTCAAGGCGTGAAAAAATGGCTCCGCCGGGTCATACCGACTCCGGCACAAGTACACGACAATCGTTTCGTGAATATCTTTGGGACGTTGCTGCATGACCCGAATCTGTGGCATCTCAATCGGCGCTCAGTGGCCAATGCAGCGGCGGTCGGGTTGTTTGTGATGTATCTGCCGGTTCCGATGCAAAGTTTGCTTGCGGCGGCTGTGGCGATTTGGCTGCGGGTGAATTTGCCGATTGCGATGGCGCTGGTCTGGATTTCCAATCCGTTGACCAGCCCACCGATGTATTATTTTGCCTATGTGCTCGGCTGCTGGGTGCTCGGCATCCCGTTTGCCGGATTCGATCCGGCGTTTTGGCTCGACTGGCACCACTGGCTGGAGATTGTTGAGCCGCTGTTGATTGGCTGTCTGATCTGTTCAAGCCTCTGTGCGCTGCTTGGCTATGTAACGGTGCGACTGCTGTGGCGCTGGCGCGTGGTGCGCCATCTGGAACGCCGCCGCGCCCGTTATCGTGAACTATTTTCGACGGTGGATAACACGCCGTCATCGAGTCGCCAACTGTGATCTAAACGCCCGGCCAGTTCCAGATCATGGGTCACGATGACCAGACTGGTGCCGATCTCGCGGTTGAGTTCGAGCATCAGTTCATACACACCAGCGGCGGTCTGGCGGTCGAGATTGCCGGTCGGCTCATCGGCCAGCAGACAAGCCGGACGGGTGACCAGCGCCCGCGCCACTGCTGCCCGCTGGCGCTCACCGCCGGATAACTCGCCCGGCTTGTGCGTACCGCGCTGCCCCAGCCCGACGCGCTCCAACACCTCTGCGGCCCGCGCCCGCGCCTCAGTCGGCTTGGTGCCGCCGATCAGCAACGGCATGGCGACATTTTCCAGCGCCGTGAACTCGGGCAGTAGGTGATGGAATTGATACACAAATCCGAGATGCTGATTGCGCAGCCGCCCAAGCGCCGCTTCACGCAGTCGGCTCACATCCACCCCGCGCCAGTGAATCTGTCCCGAAGTCGGGCGCTCCAAGCCGCCAACGGCATGGAGCAGCGTGCTTTTGCCTGAACCCGAGGCGCCGACAATCGCAATCCGCGCCCCGGCTGGAATGGTAAAACTGACGCCCTTGAGCACCGAGACGGCGTGCGGCCCCTGACGAAAGGTTTGCACTAAATCCTGCACCGCCAGCACCGGCGCGGCGGCATTCGGTTCGAGTTTATTCATAGCGCAGTGCCTCCGCCGGTTGGGTTTTGGCTGCACGCCACGCCGGATAGAGCGTTGCCAGCACCGACATCACGAACGCCCCGCCGCCGACGCGCAGCACATCGCTGACTTGCACATCCGAGGGCAAAACGCTGATGTAATAGATTTCGGGATCAAGAAAATGCACGCCGAAGAGCTGTTCAATTCCGGCAACCACGGCTTCAACATTTAGCGCCAAGATGGTTCCGGCAATCACGCCGACCAGCGTTCCAATTACCCCAATCGCAGTGCCCTGCACCATAAAAATCCCCATCACTCGCGCTGGTGATAAACCCAGCGTGCGCAAGACCGCAATATCCGATTGTTTATCGGTGACGACCATTACCAGCGTTGAGACGATATTAAACGCGGCGACTGCGACAATGAGAAATAAAATAATGCTCATCATCCGTTTTTCCATCGCTAAGGCGCTGAAGAAATTACTATGAACCTGTGTCCAATCCACTAAGCGATAGACACCATCGAGTTCATAGGCAATTTCACGCGCCAAGCGCGGCGCTTGCCAAAGATCATCGAGTTTTAAGCGCACACCGCCGACTGCTTCACCGAGATTCATTAAGCGTGCGCCATCAGCGAGATGAATAAAGGCGGCATTGCGATCATAATCAGCCATGCCGACGGCAAATAACCCGCTGACGGTAAAGCGTTTTAAGCGCGGCATCACGCCAATTGGCGTTGAACTGACTTGCGGCGTGACGACCGTGACTTTATCACCCGGCCCGACGCCGAGATAATGAGCTAAATCACGGCCTAAAATAATCCGAAATTCGCCATCACTTAAATCATCGACCGAGCCGTTGACCATGTGCGCACGTAAATCGGCAACCGCATCTTCAGCAACCGGCTCAATCGCCCGCACCACGGCACCGCTGACTTGAGCGCCGCTGGCCAACATCCCTTGAATTTCGACAAAGGGTGCCGCGCCGCGAACATGCGGATGGGCGCGTACCTGCTCCAGCACGGTCGGCCAATTGGCAATGCCGCCGCCATAGGGATCAGACAGCGTGGCATGGGAGGCCATCGCCAAAATGCGCTGCTGGATTTCTTTATGAAACCCGTTCATCACCGAGAGCACGACGATCAGCGCGATAATTCCGAGCGCAATCCCGACCATCGAGGTGCCAGAGATAAACGAAATAAAATGATTGCGGCGCTTGGCGCGGGTGTAGCGCAGGCCGATATAGAGCGGCAATGGATGAAACATAGGCTTGGCATTTAACCACAGGCGTTGGGCAGCGATCATGCGCACCCGACAAACAATAAAAAAAGGCCGATCACGCGCACGCGCAACCGGCCCTGCCATAAGCCTCAGTCGGGGGGGATGAGGCTCATCGGACTCATCAAATCAGGCACCCTTCGGGCCAGATTCGGGCAAACTTCAGACACACTTCAGAGGGGAGCGCGGCGCGGCGGCTGTAAAGACGGGGCCGCGCTCGCGCAAACGGCAGGCGCTTAGTATTCGGCTTTGATCCGCACGCGACGCTGTTCAACGGAGAAAATATCGACGCCGGAGAGCATCTCGGACTTGCCACGGCTGTCAACGGAGATGATGTCTTCCGCCGGAATACCTCGGCTAATCATGTAATCTTGCACGGCTTGCGCACGACGCAGACCGAGTTGATAGTTGTAGGCATCCGAGCCTTTGGCGTCGGTATGGCCGGTCATGGAAATGCGCTCGCGCACCGAAGAGTTCTTGACCTTTTCGATATAGTCATCTAAGCGACGCAGTTCGTTATCACTGACGACATTTTCGATGCGGTATTTATCGAACTCAAAATTCAAGCGCACGGTGAAATCTTTGGGCGCGGCTTCATCGGACACGCCGCCGTAGCAGGGTTCGAGTTCATCTGAACCGTGTATACTCTGCCAGCATTTGTCGTAATTCGTGACCCAAGCTTGACGTTCGGGCTTGGCTGACCAAAAGTGCTCGTCATCATAGCCGCCGGCCAGCACTGCTGAGGTTGACAGCATGGCTGCGACAACCGGAATTGCGAGGGCGGACAGGCGTTTTACAACACTGTGTTGGCGCATTTTATGAGCTTCCCATTTAGGTGGTAGGAGAGACTGGCATCATCGCATCCGCTGCTGCGCGGTGAGCGCCGATCTGTTGCAAACCGTCGGCATCCGGAGGCGACACAAAAAAACGGGTCGTTGTGACGACCGAGACATTTTAGCCGACAAACGCCGCTTGAAGTGCAACTTTTTATACATTCGCTGCATATTTACAACATTTTTCGCTGAAAGGCAAGATCCGTGACACGACACCGGCCTTGAACTCAAGCCGAATCAAGTTGTTGACCGCGAATCGCGCCTGTTACATCTTTACAACAAAGCGGCGGCGTCCGGTTTTAGTGCTGTGACACATTTGGAGAGGCACCGCTCGTCGCGGTCGCCAAAAAACGGGGAGATTTCACCCAATGTATATTTTGATGCTCAGTATTCACGGCTTGATCCGAGGCCATGATCTCGAACTCGGACGCGACGCCGATACCGGCGGCCAAACCAAATATGTGGTCGATTTGGCCCGCGCTCTGGGTGAACGCGCTGATGTGTCGCGGGTTGATTTGGTGACGCGGCGCGTAGTCGATCCGGCAGTGAGTGCCGATTATGCCGCGCCGCTGGAATCACTCAGCGACCGCGTGCGGATTCTCCGCCTCGATGCCGGCCCGGACGGGTATCTGCCCAAAGAACAGCTTTGGGATCATCTCGATAGCTTGGTTGATACGCTCACCGCGCTGCTGCATGAACAGGGTCAGTGGCCGGACATCGTACACAGTCATTATGCTGATGCCGGGTATGTCGGGGCGCGGCTGGCTAATCTAATCGGTGTGCCGCTGGTTCACACCGGCCATTCTCTCGGACGCGATAAGCGCCAGCGGTTGCTGGCTGCTGGTCTCGATAGCGATCAAATTGACGCCCGCTATAACATGCTGCGCCGCATTGACGCAGAAGAAACCACGCTCGCCAGTGCTGAATTAGTGATTACCAGCACGCACAACGAAATCGAAGAGCAATACGGCCTCTACGATTATTACCTGCCGGAGCGGATGTGTGTGATTCCGCCGGGCACGGATCTCAAACAATTTCATCCGCCGACGGATACCGATCCGCCGCCGCCCTTTGCCGAAGACATCGAGCGGTTTCTCGATGAGCCGGATAAACCGCTAATTTTGGCGCTCTCACGGGCCGATCATCGCAAAAATATCGTCGCGCTGGTCGAAGCCTATGCCGAGCATCCGCGTTTGCGCGAGCGGGCGAATCTGCTGATTGTCGCTGGCAACCGCGATGACATCCGCGATCTCGACGAGGGCGCACGCACGGTGCTGACCGATCTGCTGATTACTATTGATGCCTATGATCTCTATGGTCAGGTCGCAGTGCCGAAACATCACAGCGCCGACGAGGTGCCGGAAATTTATCGGCTGGTGGCGCGTTCGGGTGGCGTGTTTATCAATCCGGCACTCACCGAACCATTCGGGCTGACGCTGCTGGAAGCGGCGGCAACCGGCTTGCCGTTGGTGGCCACCGAGAACGGCGGCCCGGTCGATATTATCGGGAATTGTCATAACGGGCTGTTGGTCGATCCGCTCGACCGCACGGCGATTGCCGAGGCGCTGTTGACGATCTTGGAAGACCGCACGCTCTGGACGACCTATTCACAGAACGGTCTAGCTGGTGTGCGGCGGTTCTATTCGTGGCAGGCTCATGCCGAACGTTATCGCGCTTTGATCGGCCCGCTGGCGGAACGCCATGAGCACATCCCAGACACGCCGCCGATGCGCCGCGCACTGGTCTATCGCGATCGGGCGTTGTTTACCGATCTCGATCAAAGTCTGCTCGGCGATCCCGAGGGCGTGGAACAATTTGTGGCGATGATGAAGCGCAATAAACGCTGCGCGAATTTCGGCATTGTCACTGGACGGCGGCTCGATTCGGTGTTGATTGAACTCAAGCGCCACAGCATTCCGGTGCCGGATGTGCTGATTACCAGTCTTGGCACCGAGATTCACTACAGCGGGCAATTGGTGCTCGATGATTACTGGGCCGATCATGTCGATTATCTCTGGCAGCCGCGTGCGGTGCGGCGGGCGCTGGCTGAGGTGCCCGGACTGGTGCCACAACGCCAGATTGAACAGAGCCGCTTCAAGATTTCCTATCACTATGATCCGACAGTTGCACCTGCGGTGGACGACATCGCCACGCTGTTGCGCACCTGCGAACTGAGCGTCAACGTGATTCATGCGTTTGGACAGTTTCTCGACATCGTGCCGATTCGCGCCAGCAAGGGGCAGGCGGTGCGCTATGTGGCGCATCGCTTCGGCATTCCGCTGGAACAGGTGTTGGTGGTCGGCGGTTCGGGCGCGGATGAGGACATGATGCGCGGCAATACGTTGGCGGTGGTGGTGGCGAATCGTCATCACGAAGAGTTATCGCAGCTTGCCGAACTCGACCGGATTTATTTTGCGCAGCAGGCCCATGCAAAGGGGATTCTGGAAGCCATTGAGTATTATGACTTTTTCCGCACCTGCCGCGTGCCGGAGGTGAGCGCATGAACACCCGCCCACTGCTGCTCTGTACTGACTTAGATCGCACGCTGCTGCCGAATGGACAGCAACCGGAATCCCCGCAAGCGCGTCCGTTGTTTGCGCAGCTGGTTGCGGAACCTGATGTGACGCTGGCCTATGTGACCGGACGCCATCAGGTGCTGATTGAGGCGGCGATTGCGGATTATGCGGTGCCGGTGCCGGATTTCATCATCGCTGATGTTGGAACCAGTTTGCTGGTCAAGGTCGGCAGTGGTTGGGAGCGGGTGCGCGAATGGGAGACGGAATTTGCCAGCGATTGGGCCGGGCCAGCGATGATTGCCGAATGGCTGGCGGATATGGCGCAACTGCGCTTACAGGAACCAGACAAGCAGGGGCCGTTTAAGCTCAGTTATTACACGCCACTCGAACTCGATGTGGCGGCACTGCGGGCGCAGATTCGGGCGCGGTTAGCGGCGCAGGGAAGTGGTGCGAATCTGATTTGGAGTGTTGACGAGGCCGCCGGTGTGGGCTTGCTCGATGTGTTGCCGCTGAATGCGTCTAAACGCCATGCTATCGAGTATTTGATGCGGCGCACTGGACATACGCTCGACAGCACGCTGTTTGCCGGTGATAGCGGCAATGATCTGGAGGTGTTGGTCAGTCCAGTGCGGGCGATTCTGGTTGCCAATGCTGCACCGGAGGTGCGCGAGATGGCACAGGTGCAGTCGGCGGTGCTGGGGTTGTGCGATCAGCTTTATTGTGCGCGCGGCTGGCGCGGACTCAATGGCAATTATGCGGCGGGGATTCTGGAAGGTGTGGCGCATTTTCGGCCTGATTTGGTGGCGCGGTTTGCAAGTAGTTAGTGCCCTAATCGTGTCAAGTCCCGCGAGATTATAGACACGCTTTTTGAAGCGTTCGGGGCGCTGATTCGACATGTGTTTGGCGTCCAGCCGCCAGCAATTAACCAACCGCGAAAAAATTGGGTTGCCGCCTTTGGCAACCCAACCTTATAAACTCAGGGATGTCCAGCCGGAGCACCAGCGGCTCCAGCAGCATCAGGCGCATCCATCTGCCGTTCCTTATAATCAGCCGGAATTTCAAACTGACTCGCTGCCATTGACTCACGGCGAATCACGCGCACTTCGCTTTCGCTTTCCATATCCGTGCCCATCAGCTGCATTTTGGATTTGGTTAAAATAGGATAACCCTTAACTTTATCCATTTCGGCTTGTTGTGCGCGACCGGCGTCAGAATTGGCCAACAAACCATCTGGGCCAGATAGACTCATTAAATCGGTATAACGCTCCAATTCTTTTAAATCTACCTCTTCAGTCGCCCAAATTTCCTGCTCAATATCCATCATGCCGGTTTTAGTGACGCGATATTTACGACAATTCCAGCCATTGATTGTGCGTGTTTCATCGGTCACTTCAACGGTGATCTGGGTTTGTTCCATCATGGCACGCATTTGATCCATGCCTGGCTTAGACATACCTTCCATCATGCTTTTGGTATTGATTTTATAAAACTCTTTGACGCCGCGATTCATAAACAGCATATCACCGGTCGCCGGATCGAGGATCATATCGGTTCCATTCGGATCAGCACTTGCCACCTTCATTTTGCCGTATGCAACAAAGGTGTGACTAATTTCTTCAGTCGGTTCCTCACCGCTCAATCCCGAACTGCGATTGACGGTTTCAATAAAAATACCGTCCTCGTCAGCCAGCACCAAAGCTGGAGCGAGCATGAGTGCTAATAACGCAGCGAGTGCTAATGCAGTGAGCCGCGTAGAACGCATAATAGGATGAAACATCGGTTTTCCTGTATGTTGATGAGAGAGCATGATTGATTGAAACCGTCACAACATGCAACGGCATTTGAGACCATATAAAAGCACCGTGAATAATCGACTCGCGCCACTCATTAGTGCTGAAAGCTGGAAGCCGCAAGCGGGTTGCTAAACGCTAAAATTGTGCTCTGTAATTGGGTACTCAATGCCTGCCGCACATCAGCAAATTGAATACTCGGGCAGAAATCAGCTAATTGCGTCACCGCTAGGCCGGAATAACCACAGGGATTGATGCGCTGAAATGGCGCTAAATCCATATCAACATTAAGCGCCACGCCGTGATAACAACACCCCTGCCGCACGCGCAATCCAAGCGCCGCAATTTTCGCCTCAGCGACATAGACGCCCGGCGCATTCACGCGACGCTCACTCTGAACACCGTATTGTGCTAACAACAGCATCACCGCTTGTTCCAGTTGCGCCACGAGCCGCTTGATACCGATACCCGCTCGCCGCAAATCGAGTAGCAAATATGCAACAAGTTGCCCCGGGCCATGATAGGTCACTTGACCACCGCGATCCGTCTGAAACACTGGAATCGCGCCCGGAGCGAGCAGATGTTCGGGACGCCCCGCCTGACCGAGCGTAAACAGTGGCGGATGTTCGAGCAACCAGAGTTCATCGGGCGTGGTTGCGGTGCGGGTCGCAGTAAACGCCCGCATCGCCGCCCAGGTCGTCGCATAATCCTGCAATTCGTGGAATATTTGCACCCGCAACGGCGGCAGCGTGCGATTCACAGCGCCCACGCAACGAGTTCATGGGCGCTTAATTCCCGATAGATGGCGTCGAGCTGGGGTTTGCTGTGCGCCTCAAAAGTCAGGGTGACTGCAATCCAATTGCCGCCTCGGCTCTCGCGCACCGACAGCGCCGTTTCATCGACGCCCGCCGCGTGACGGCTGACGATCTCGACTACCACTGCCTCCAGCCCGCGCTTAGCTGGCCCCATCGCTTTAATTGCAAAGCGACACGGAAAGGTTAATAGTGTTGCGTGTTCAGCGGTCATGCTATTAAAACATCCGCAAAAAGCTGTCTTTAGCATATCGCCAAAGACCGCCCTTCGGTAATTCTTGCAGCGCAACCAATGGAATGCGCGTGACTTCTTCTGTACCTAATGCAATCACCACCTCACCGAGTCGTTCACCCTGCGCAATCGGAGCATTTAAATCGGGGGTTTTTTCAAGCCGCGCACTCAGCTTGTCATATTGACCACGCGGAATAGTCGCAACCACATCGCGTTCTGGCCCGGCGGCCAGTGTTTCCTGCTCACCAAACCATACACGCAAATTTTCAATTGGCTGACCAACTGGATAAAGCTTATGGCTTTCATAGGTGCGAAAACCATAATTCAATAATGCCAAACTCGCTTCAGCACGCGCCCGTGGACTCGATGATCCCATCACTACCGAAATCAAACGCATATCATCGCGTTTCGCTGAACCGATTAAACAATATCCCGCTGCTTTGGTATAGCCAGTTTTAATGCCATCGGCTGACGGATCGCGCCGTAACAATGGATTTCGATTCGGCTGCGTGATGCCATTATAGGTAAATTCCAAATTGGAATACCACGCATAATATTCGGGAAACTCACGAATTAATGCCACCGCCACTCGCGCCATATCGCGAGCGGTTGTATAGAGTTCTGGGTCGGGTAAACCATTCGGATTGGTGAAATGACTGTGCGTCATACCAAGACGTTGCGCATGCGCGTTCATTAAATTCGCGAAAGACTCGACATTCCCCGAGACATATTCTGCCAGCGCAACACTCGCATCATTGCCCGACTGAATAATCATGCCTTTAAGCAAATCTTCTAAACTGACACGCTTACCGACTTCGATAAACATTTTCGAGCCGCCAGTGCGCCAAGCTTTTTCACTGACCAATACCTGATCATCGAGTTTAATCCGCTGTGCCGCTAATTCACGGAACACCGCATAAGCCGTCATAATTTTGGTCAAACTCGCCGGCTCAAGCCGCTCATCGGCATTCAGTTCAGCTAATGTCTTGCCGGTATGGAAATCGACCAGCAAATAGCCACGCGCATCGAGCTCCGGCGGCGCTGGAGTCGTCGGTTGCGCCATGACCGGCACTGCGCACACACAGAGCAGCAACCATAGAAGCAAAGAGTGTAAAGAGGGTTTCATTAAAACGGTATCCACAACGCTAAAGTCGCAAGAGAAAGATTGTGGCGCATTTTACTCTTCAAATCGCAAAAATGGCACAGTGTTTCAGTTTTGCGCCGACCGCTCACTGGCAGCTAACAGCTAATCCCGTCCCGCCAGCACATCCCACACAGGGCGTTTCGGCTCAACCGTGCGCACTTCGACCAACGCCGTGCCGCTGCGTTTTAGCCCTAATTTCACCGCCGCCGTGTACGAAAGGTCGATCACGCGATCTGCATGAAACGGGCCGCGATCATTCAGCCGCACAATGATACTGCGACCATTTTCCAGATTAGTGACGCGCACATAGGTTGGCAGCGGCAGCGTTTTGTGTGCAGCACTCATCGCATACATATCGTAAATTTCGCCGCTACTCGTTTGGCGACCATGAAATGGACGGCCATACCAAGACGCTTGGCCGCGCTCGACATGGCCGCGTGCTGATTTTTGCGTGAAATACCGCTGCCCTAATACCACATAGGATTCGGGATTACCGGATTTAGCCAACGGCTCAAATTTTGGCACCGCATCGGGAATCCGCATGATTGCAGCTTCATCGAGTTCACCCTGACTGGCACAACCCGCTAAGATAAGCAGCAACAGACTCACAATAAATAAGACTGGATAGCGCATAGCGATCAAGCTTTTAGTTGATTTGTCGATTTTTTGTTTATCAATTTATTGTTTAGCGCGATGTGTTTCAATCGACATTAACATACCAAAACCAGCCATCAATGTGACCATTGACGTGCCACCATAACTAATTAACGGAAGCGGCACACCGACCACAGGTAAAAGTCCGGTCACCATGCCGGTATTCACAAAAAGATAGATAAAAAATACCAGCGTTAGCCCACCAGCCAGCAGGCGCTCATAATTATCTTGTGCCCGTGCCGCAATCATCAAACCGCGCCCAATAATAAACAAATAAATCACCATCAGCGCGACAATTCCAGTAAACCCGAACTCTTCGCCAATGACGGCAAAGATAAAATCGGTATGCCGCTCGGGTAAAAATTCCAGATGGGACTGCGTACCATGCAGCCAGCCTTTCCCTGAGAGTCCACCTGAACCAATCGCAATTTGCGATTGAATAATATGATATCCGGTGCCCAATGGATCGGCCTCAGGATTCATAAAAGTCAGCACCCGCGCTCGCTGATAGCCGTGCATATTCATCCAGACTACTGGCGCAACCGCTCCAGCAATTGCAGCGAGTCCGGTAATCATGCGCCAACTTAATCCAGCGATAAAGAGCACCGTGATACCAGCACTAACAACGAGCAGTGAGGTGCCTAAATCGGGCTGTTTGGCAATTAACCCGACTGGAATCATAGTCAAAATTGCCGCTAATAATAAACTCGGCCAGCGCGGTGGTAGACGTTGGCGCGATAAGACCCAAGCCACGGTCATTGGGACTGCGAGCTTGAGTATTTCCGACGGCTGAAATCGCACTATACCAAAATCGAGCCAACGCTGTGCGCCCTTGCCAATATCACCAACAATCAGCACGGCAATTAACATCAGCACGCCAAATCCATAGAGCGCCAATGACCAACGTTTTAACTGACGCGAATGAATTTGCGCAATCGCCAGCATGAATGCAAACGCCATTCCGAGACGAATGACCTGCCGTTCAATCACAATCCATTCATGATCACCGGCGCTATAGAGCACGACTAGCCCAAATCCGCACAACGCAAGCAAGCCAGTCATCAAGGGCGCATCAATATGCAGTCGTCGTAACCAGCCATTTTCGGGCGCATCAACTTGCCAATTAAAGCGCGAATCTAACGGATTAATCGCCATCAACAACCTCGGTAGGCACTTCGGGCAGCGGGGTACCGCCGAGATAGGCGTCAATTACGCGCCGCGCAATGGGGGCAGCGGTCGCACCACCAGAACCGCCATTTTCAACCAGCACGGCGACTGCAATACGCGGATCTTCAACCGGCGCAAAAGCAATAAAAAGCGCGTGATCGCGGAGTAATTCCGAGATTTTGGTCGCGTCATAGCGTTCTTTTTGCCCGATGGTGAATACCTGTGAGGTGCCGGTTTTGCCGGCGATGCGGTAATCATTTGAGCGAATGCGTTTACCAGTGCCGCGCTGACTTTCAACCACTTTAGCCATATTTTCAATCGTAATATCCCAATCACCGGAATTGGTAATCGAAATTTGCCGACTCATCATCGGAAAGACAGTTGCGGTATCTGCACCCGGAACACGCCGTGCATAGGCTAAACGTGGTTGAATCAGCCGTCCTTTATTCGCTAATGCGGCAGTTGCGGCGGCTAATTGCATCGGTGTCGCTAAAAAATAGCCTTGACCGATGCCCATAATCAGTGTTTCACCAGGATACCAGGGTTGATTGCGTACCCGTTCTTTCCAGTCCCGCGACGGTAATAATCCAGGCAATTCACCGGATACATCGACGCCTGTCCGTTCACCAAAGCCAAATTCAGCAAGAAAGCCGTGCAACTTATCGACGCCCATTTGATTGGCTAACCAATAAAAATAGACATCACAGGATTCTACGATGCTTTGTTCTAAATCAACGGTACCGTGTCCGCCGCGTCGCCAACAGCGGAAGCGATGTTTTTGTCCGGGGAGCGAAAAATACCCGGGGCAATAGGTAGTTTTACGTGGTGTAATAAAGCCGAGTGATAACCCGCCGAGACCGACAAAGGGTTTAATGGTTGAGCCGGGCGGATATTGACCGCGAATAGCGCGGTTATAAAGCGGTTTATCGGGTGAATAGAGCAGGGCATTATAATTACTTTGGCTGATACCCTCGACAAAGAGATTCGGGTCAAAACTCGGCGTGCTGACCAATGCCAGCACGCCGCCACTGCGCGGATCAATCGCGACAATTGCGCCGCGTGATTCACCTAAGGCAGCAGTTGCGGCGCGTTGTAAGCCAATATCAAGATAGAGATATAAATCCTGTCCGGGCGCAGGTGGTGTGCTCGAGAGGGTGCGTAAAATTCGCCCGCGAGCATTGACTTCGACTTGTTGATGTCCAACTTTTCCGTGTAAAACATCTTCATGGGCTAATTCAACACCGCTTTTGCCAATAAAATTAGTGCCGGCATAATTGCCTTTATCAATGCGGGCTAATTCTTTTTCATTGATGCGCCCGACATAGCCGAGTACATGCGCGGTGAGTAAGCCTTGCGGATAGGTGCGAATTAACTCGGCTTGTACTTCAACGCCGGGAAAGCGATGTCCATCGACTGCAAAGCGGGCGACTTCTTCGGGGGTGAGATTTTGGCGAATTGGCACCGGCTGAAAACGCATCCGCTGCCGTTTGAGCCGTTCAAACCGCGCTAAATCGCTTTCTTCAATCGGAATCAGGTGTCTGAGTTCGGCAATGGTCGCGTTGAGGTCATCGACTTTTTCAATCATGATCGCCAATGAAAATGACGGATGATTTTCCGCTAACACAATGCCTTTAGCATCGAAAATCAGGCCGCGATTCGGCGGGACGGGTTGAATTTTGACGCGGTTTTCTGTGGAGAGCACCGTAAAATGATCGTGGCGCTCTAATTGCAGATGAAACAGCCGCATGAGAATAGCGCCCACACCGAGCAGCACGAATGCGCCTGAGACCAGAGCGCGAGTGCGCACCAGCCGCTGTTCGCGCTGGCGATCCTCCAGACTGCTTTCGAGCATGGGGTTCAACCCGGCCCCAGACGGCGCTCAAATGGAGCCAGTAGCCAGGCCATGAGCGGCCAAAATGCCAAGCCGACCAGCGCCGAACCCCAGTAGGTGAGCGCCGGCATCGGCTGTCCGGTTGCGCCGATGATCCAGAGCGTCAGCAGGCGCTCGGCGAGCAGGATCAAGGCGACAAAGAAAGCTTGTTGCCAGGGCGGAAAGATGCGGATACGTGGACGCAACACCAGCGCCAGATACGCCGTGACCGAGAGCGCCAGCGCGTGTTGTCCGAGCAACGCGCCAGTGAGCACATCGAGCATCAGCCCGACGATAAAGGCGGTAAAAATGCCGACGCGCTGCGGCGTGGCAAAGCACCAGAACAGAATCGTGAGCACCGCCCAGGGTGGTCGATAATCCCAGGGCCAGCTTGGAATCGGCAGGATGGTCAGATACATCGCCAGCGTGAGCGTGAGCAGAATCGGCCACAGCGGTTGCTGCAACTGATAGGCAGGCTTGATCGAACGCTTTTTGACCAGCTTCACTGCGGCATCTCGCGCGGCTGGAACGCTTCAGCCGTCAGCGCTTGCAGGCGCGAGGTTTCGTTGAGATTCCACACTAATAACACTTCGCGGCTACGGTCGAGGCGGGCGGTTGGGTCAGCGAGCACGGTTGTAAACGGATTGTCAGGATCTTGGCGCACGGTTTTGACCCGCGCCACCGGATAGCCAGCTGGAAAGCGCCCATCCATGCCCGAGGTGACTAGCAGATCGCCGACGCGCACATCGGCATTTTTCGGGATATAGAGCAATTCGAGATCCTGATTCGGCCCGGTACCGGCGGCAATGGTGCGCAAGCCGTTGCGGTTGATTTCCACCGGCAGCGCATGATCGGAGTCGGTAATCAGCAGCACCACCGATGAAAACGAATTGGTGCGAATCACCTGCCCCATCACCGCATTGGCATCGAGCACCGGCTGACCGACGAACACGCCAGCATTGGTGCCTTTATTGAGCAACACCTGCTGGCGATATGGGGCCAGCTCGACGCCCATAATCTCAGCAATCAACACCCGCTCGCCAACATCGAGCGACGAACCGAGCAGGTCGCGCAGTCGGGCGTTTTCGGCTTCCATCGACTCAAATTGCTGCAACCGCGCTTTGAGCAATAGATTTTCACGATGTAGCCCGGAGTTCTCATCACGCAATTGATCCTGACCGGCCAACCGTTCCCGCGCCTCACGAAAAAGCTGACTGGGGCGATCAGCAGCCAGTTGCAGCGGATAGGTCACCAGCGACAGCGTGGTGCGCAACAGCTCCAGATGATGCTGATGATGGTCGGCAATCAGCAGTCCGAGCGCCAGCAGCACCGCGAGGATGACGCGGACGTTCGGAGAAGGGCCAGGGTTAAACAGCGGTTTAATGGTCGCAATCCTCGGCGCAGGCCGTCAGCAGAATGACAGGGTGACAGACTGATTCTAGGGTGATTGGCGGTGATTCGGGATCGTTCGGGATGGTTATTCAGTCGCAAACAGCGAGCTTTCCTGGGTATCGAACATTTCCAGTACCACGCCGCCGCCCCGCGCCACGCAGGTGAGCGGATCTTCAGCGACGAATACCGGCAAGCCGGTTTCTTCTTCGATCAGTCGATCAAAGCCGCGCAACAGCGAACCGCCGCCGGTGAGCACAATGCCGCGCTCGGCGACATCCGCGCCGAGTTCGGGCGGGGTTTTTTCGAGCGCCATTTTCACCGCCTGCACCACCATCGACAGCGGCTCTTGCAGGGCTTCGAGAATCTCGTTGCTGTTGAGGGTAAAACTGCGCGGCACGCCCTCGGCGAGACTGCGGCCCTTGACATCAATTTCGAGCACTTCATTGCCCGGAAACGCCGAGCCGATATTGTGCTTGATGCGCTCGGCGGTCGCCTCACCGATTTGGGTGCCATAGTTGCGGCGCACATAATTGATGATCGCATCATCAAAGGTATCGCCGCCGATGCGCACAGATTCGGCATAGACAATGCCGCTTAAAGAAATAATTGCGACCTCGGACGTGCCGCCACCGATGTCGATGACCATGCAGCCGCGTGGCTCATGGACGGCTAATCCAGCACCGATGGCGGCTGAGATCGGCTCTTCGATCAAATACACCTCACGCGCTCCCGCGCCAGCGGCGGATTCTTTGATCGCCCGCCGTTCGACCTGGGTTGAGCCACAGGGCACGCAGATCAACACCCGAGGACTCGGGCGCAAAAAGCTGGTCTCATGCACTTTATGAATAAAGTACTGCAACATTTTTTCAGTGACGGTGAAATCAGCGATCACCCCGTCTTTCATCGGTCGAATCGCGGTCACATTTTGCGGCGTGCGCCCAAGCATCTGCTTGGCTTCTTCACCGACGGCGACGACCGTTTTGGTGCCGCCTTGACGCTCGTGCCGAATGGCCACGACCGAGGGTTCATTGAGCACAATACCGCGACCTCGGGCGTAGATCAGCGTGTTGGCCGTCCCCAGATCAATGGATAGATCATTGGAGAACATTCCGCGAATGTTTCTAAAAAGCATCGGTAAAGATACCTTCCGGGTGGTGAGGAACGCCTAGATCGGTTTGGCGTCGCCGAGGGAGGAGAGTGGCCCGGGTCTCGGTTCCGATACGGGATCCCTGGATGATTGGGGCGCTAATCTAGCAATGCCGACGGGGATCGGCAAGGCGTTCGCCGCTGTTGTGCGGTCATCGCATCGGCGGCGCGGCGAATGTATGCTATTTTCACCCGTTTTTACTGCCAACGGCGACTGTACTATGTCCCTAGATTGCACCGACATTGACAAGATAGCCCATCTGGCGCGTTTGGCGATTGCGCCTGACGACCGGACACGGTATGCCACCGATCTAAGCCGCATTCTCGATTTAGTCGCGCAGATGGCGGCGGTTGACACCACTGGGGTCACACCGATGGCGCATCCGCTGCACATGGCGCAGCGCCTGCGCCCCGATCTGGCCAGCGAACCGAATCAACGCGAACGTTTTCAGTCCATTGCCCCGTTGACTGAGGGTGGACTGTATCTGGTGCCAAAGGTCATCGACTGATGCAGAATAAATCCATTGCGCAACTGGCCGCCGATTTGCGGCTCCGCACCTATTCAAGCGTCGAGCTGACGCAGCATTATTTAGAGCGTATTGCGCGGCTGGATCCGACGCTCAATGCCTTTATCACCGTCGCCGCTGACGCGGCGCTCGATGCGGCGCACCGCGCTGATGCCACGCTCAAACGCGGCGACGCTGGGCCGCTGACCGGCATTCCGATTGCGCATAAGGATATTTTTTGTACCCAGGGTCTCAGAACGAGCTGTGGATCGCGGATGCTGGATAATTTTATCGCGCCCTATGATGCCACCATTGTGGAACGCTTGGCGGCAGCAGGTGCGGTGGTGCTCGGCAAGACCAACATGGATGAATTTGCGATGGGGTCGAGCAATGAGACGAGCTGGTATGGCCCAGTAAAAAATCCCTGGGATACAACGCGCGTGCCGGGCGGCTCGTCGGGCGGCTCGGCGGCAGCGGTAGCGGCACGCTTGTGCGCAGCGGCCACCGCGAGTGATACCGGCGGCTCGATTCGCCAACCGGCGGCGCTGTGCGGCATCACCGGCATCAAGCCGACCTATGGGCGTTGCTCGCGCTGGGGCATGATTGCCTTTGCCTCGTCGCTCGATCAAGCGGGCGTGATGGCGCGGTCGGCGGCAGATGCGGCCTTTATTCTCGATGAGATGGCCGGATTTGATGAGCGCGATGCGACCAGCGCCGCGCTGCCGGTGCCGGATTATGTCGATGCGCTGGATGACGATTTGCACGGTCTGCGCATCGGCTTGCCCAAAGAATACTTTGGGGCCGGACTGGATGCGCGGATTGGTGATGTCGTCATGGCCGCGATCAAGGAATACGAAGCACTGGGCGCGGAGCTGGTCGAAATCAGCCTGCCCAATAGTGCCCTATCGGTGCCGGTCTATTACGTGGTTGCGCCTGCGGAATGCTCGTCGAATTTGGCGCGATTCGATGGGGTACGCTACGGACATCGCTGTGCCAATCCGGTCGATCTGGAAGATCTTTATAAACGCAGTCGCGCCGAAGGCTTTGGCCCCGAAGTGCAGCGACGCATTATGATCGGCACCTATGTGCTTTCAGCGGGGTATTACGATGCCTATTACCTGAAAGCGCAGCAAATCCGCCAGTTAATTGCTGCGGATTTCACCCGCGCCTTTGAACAGGTGGATGTCATCATGGGGCCGACGAGTCCGACGCTGGCGTTTCCATTGGGGTCAAAGCTGGATGATCCGGTCGCGATGTATCTCAATGATATTTATACCATTGCGACGAATCTAGCGGGCTTGCCGGGGATGTCGATTCCGGTTGAGCCGGTCGCTGGGCTGCCGGTCGGGTTGCAGATTATCGGCAATTATTTTCAGGAAGCGCGTTTGCTCAATGTCGCGCATCGCTATCAGCATGTGACCCACTGGCATCAGGCTGCACCTGAGGGGTGTGAGTAAATTCAGCTTCCAGCTTTCAGCCGCTAGTTTTCAGCTTTCAGTAGGGTACGCAGTGCGTACCCTACTACTACTTTAGGATACAACTACAACCGCGCCAACCAGTCCTTTTGCGCGGCCTGCTGCTGACTCGCTTCGAGTCGTTCACGGATATGCGAAGCGGCCTGTTCAAACGTCACAACCCGCGCCGGTTCAATGCGCTCGCACCAGAGCAGATGAAAACCAAGCTCCGATTCCAGCACGCCGCTGATCGCGCCGGCTGGCAACGCAAACAGCGCCGCATCGAGTTCAGGATACAACCGCCCTCGCGGCAGCGTGCCGAGTTGCCCAGCTTCGAGCGCCGTCGGGCATTCCGAATGCCGCTGCGCCAGCGTACCAAAGCTATCAGGTTGTGCCTGTAGTTCGGCGGCAAGCTGTTCAATCCGCGCCCGCGCTGCCTCACGGCTGTTCTCGGGATAATCGGCGTTAATCGTAATCAAAATGTGCCGCACGGTGCGCCGCTCCGGAGTAGTGAACTGCGCCGGATGTGCATCATAAAATGCCCGCACCGCCTCAGCCGTGACCGGCGCGGCCCGCGCTCCAACACGCATCATCACCGCATCAAAGATCAACTCACGCTGCAACGCCAAACGCAGTGTTGCGACATCCAGCCCATTGCGGGCGAGATCGGCGACAAACTCGGCTTCATCGGCATAGCGCCGCCGCACCTCAGTGCAGGCTTCAGTTAAGCGCCGTTCAGAAATCACCGTATCGCGGGCTTCAGGGGTACGCAACACCCGCGATTCGAGCGCCCACGTCCGCTCGGCGAGCCGCTCGACTTCGCGCTGTTGCGCCGTTTCCAACGCCTCAAACTGACACTGAAATCGCTGACTCGCCGCCCGCAGGCGGTGATAGCGATATGCAGCGGGCGGAGTGGAATCCTGTGGTTGCGTGGACATCGGCATCGACTCTCGTTCGGTCTTAAGCTGGTCGCTGAATGCTGGCGGCTGAACGCTGAAAGCTATTCCGCCGCTGCCTCGACTTCGCTCAACGCATTCTCTGGCACAATCAGCGTATTGCGGTCAGGAAAATGCACATGATAGGCCACCCCGCCCGGCGCATCTCGTAGCACGCGAATCACCTCGCCGACCTCACCCGGCTGCACCAAAACGCGCCCCTGAATGCCCAGCGGTAGCCGAGCGGCGACCTGATCGCGGAACTCAAAGCGACTCGGAACCCAGGGTTCATCGGCGCGTTGCAGTTCCTCAGCGCGACAGCCGACAATGCGGTCGCTATCGAGAAAATGCACCGAATAAATGATCTGATCTTGCAAAAACGTGCCGACATCGCGCACGAATCCGGTACTACCGCGCCGAATCAGCAACGCGCCGGTTGGTTCGCCCGGGTAGGTGCCATCATTGCGCACATTACGCAACACCCGCACCGCATCGCCGTAGTCATACTCGGGTCGCATGGGCATGACCCTCCAGCAACTCAGCAAGCGGCACCGCGACGCGCCGAGGTTCAGTCATCCGAAATACACGAAAGACTTTCTCAGTACGCGCATCGGAGGTGAGGAAATCGTGATAAGCCATGCGCAGGCGGTCGGTATACAGCGCCCGTTTTGCCGCCACCGAATCGGGCAATTCATCAAGCTGCCCGAGATAATCATGGAAGCGTTGCAAAATATGCAGCCGATTGACCTGCACCACAGCGGGCTGATAATCAATGCCGAAGTAATCTAAAAAATCTTCGGCGCTCACTAATTCACTCAGCTCTAGCTCAAATTCCAAATCATCATCAGTCATCGTCATGGGGGTCGTCTCCAGTGGAGTGAGCCGTGGCCGCGTGCGCCACCTGTTGCAGTTCTAGCACGCCGAGTCGGTCATGCGTATCGAGGGCAACCAGCCGGTCGAGTCGCTCCAGCGCGGCGGGCGCATCACCGAGCCGAAGCAGCAGATAACTCGCGCCCTTGAGCGCAAACAGCACAAAGCGCGTCAACGGCATCGACACCTGTGCGGCGGCGTTCAGATCGGCTTCGGTGAGCGTGCGCCAATCGAGCGGCAGCTTCAGCCGTTGCGCGGCGACTGTGATTGCCCGTTCCGCTGTCAGCAGCGCATCGGCATAGCGATGTTGGTAATAAAAATAGCGATAGAGCGCAACTAACACGGTTAGATGCTGTGGCTCCAAAAAATAAGCGCGGAGCAATGCGCATTCGGCGTCCGGCTCGCCGTAATCGTGCGCAGCTTCAGCCAATAATTGTTCGACTTGCGGGCTAACTGGCTCGTCGAAGTACATCGGCTCGCCGCTGAAATCGAGTAGATCCATCGTGTCTGACCCTATTGCAAGCGGGCGCGATGCGGTGCGCCGATTTCAGTCAAAAAGCGCCGCAGATCGCCGCTATCAGGACTACGCTTGGTCTCGGTGACAAAGCGGCGCACCAGCGGCAATACGCGCTCGGCTTGCTCGGTGTTAAGTTCACAGCGCAGTGTTTCCGCATAAACACATTGCACGGCATGGCGTCCCGAATGCTTGCCGAGCACGAGCCGATGATGCCGCCCGATCTCGGCGGGATCGACGCCTTGATAATTCAGCGGATCTTTCAGCAAACCATCAACATGAATCCCCGCCTCATGCGTGAACGCACCGGCCCCGACCAAGCTTTTATGCCAGGCGACTGGCTTGCCCGATGCCTGCACTACCAGCGCCGAGAGCGCGGCAAAGTCTTTCAGATCCACGCCACAGTCCAGCCCATGCACATGCTTGAGGCCCATGACCACTTCTTCAAGCGCAGCATTGCCCGCCCGCTCACCGAGACCATGCACCGTTGTGTTGACATGCGTTGCCCCAGCGCGGACGGCGGCCAGCGTGTTCGCGGTCGCCAGTCCGAGATCATCATGCGCGTGCATTTCAAGATCGAGATCAACCCGCGCCCGCAGATCGCGCAGCCGTTCGTACAAGCCAAAGGGATCGAGCAGACCGACGGTATCGGCGAAGCGAAAGCGCGTCGCACCGGCGGCCTGCGCCGTCTCAGCAGCTTGCCAGAGAAACTCGGGATCGGCCCGCGAAGCATCCTCACCGCCGACGCAGACTTCGAGTCCAAAATCCTGCGCGAGCCGCACTTTGCGGGTAATTTGCGCCAGCACCCAAGCACGGTTGCGCCCGAGCTTGCGGGTAATTTGTTGATCGGATAAGGGAATTGAGAGATCGACTCGCTGTACGCCCAGATCGCGGCATTGCGCGATGTCGTCGGCGAGCATCCGCGTCCACACCATCAACTGCGCTGAGAGTCCCAATGCCGCGACAGCGCGGATCGACTCGCGTTCTTCCACGCCCATCGCCGGAATGCCGATTTCCAGCTCAGGCACGCCGAGCGCATCGAGACCGCGTGCAATGGCGAGCTTTTCGTCGAGCGAAAACGCCACCCCGGCTGACTGTTCGCCATCGCGCAGGGTGGTGTCGTTGATGATGACCGGATGATCGAGCGGGAACATGGCGCACTCCACAGACAGATTACTGTCGTGTTAAGCATAGAGTGGGCCATGTTTTTTAATGCAGTTAAATCAATCTGTTACGCATTGAGTCGGGCAGATTGGGCTGTGCGGTTTCGGACAATTCGGGCGTTCACCAAGCGACCCAGCCCATATAAGCTGTCAGCAGCACCAGCCCGCCAAAGGCGATGCGATACCAAGCAAACACCTCAAAACTGTGACGTGAGACATAGTGCAGCAGCGCCTTGACCGTCAGCAGCGCGGCGACGAAGGCGGCTAAAAAACCGACCGCAAATACCGGCAGAGCGTCGAACACCAGCAAATCCCGCGCCTTGTAAACATCGTATACGGTCGCGGCAAGCATGGTCGGAATGGCGAGAAAAAACGACAGCTCAGTGGCCGCCTGCCGCGATAGCCCGAAAATCAGGCCGCCCATGATGGTCGCGCCCGAACGCGAGACGCCGGGGAACATGGCCAGCGTTTGCGCAAAACCGACCTTGAGCGCCTCGCGCCAGGTGATCGACTCAACTTCGGTGAAGCGCACCCGAGGCGGACGGCGTTCCAGATAGAGAATCAGCACCCCGCCGGCAATTAACGCAGCGGCGACGGTGAGCGGATTAAACAGATAGGTTTTAATCAGCGAATGCAGGAACACGCCGAGTACAAGCGCCGGCAGAAAGGCAATCAGAATATGCAGCGCGAAGCGTTGTTCCGGCGAGCGCGTCCACAGGCGCATCACCATCTGTGTCAGCCGTTGGCGATAAAACCAGCACACAGCCAGAATCGCGGCAAGCTGAATGACGATCTTAAACACCTTGCTTTGCTCATCGGTATAGTCGAGTAGACTGCCGACGATGATCAGATGTCCGGTCGAAGAAATCGGCAGAAACTCGGTCAGCCCTTCGACGAGACCGAGAAGCAACGCCTTAAATAATAGCCAGCTATCCACGTTGCGCGACCTTTAGCGAACCAGCGTTACGGGCAGATGCGTCAGATGGAGGACTTTGGTCGCCACCGATCCCATTAGCATCTTTGCCAGCCCACCGCGACCATGACTGCCCATCACAATCACCTCGCAGCCCTGTTCGACGGCATAGTCGGCGATGGTCTGGGCGACCGCGCCAAAACGCACTTCAGCCGTGTAAGGCAAACCGGCGGCCTCTAATAACGCGCACGCTGAGCGCAATTCGGCCTCACCTTCGGCGCGTTGAATGGCGGTGATTTCTTCAGCGGTGAGAAAGCGCCGCACTTCCCAGACGGCGACCGGATCGCGGACAGTGAGCAGATGGATGGTGACGGCATCAAACGCCTTGACCAAGCGGATCAAGTAACTGACGGCATGATCTGCCGATTCGGAGCCATCAACGGGCAGTAAAAAAGTCATGTGATTGTCCATAGCCGTGTTTTTCAAACCTGTTTTTTGGATGGAGTATCGAGGATGCGTGCCTGTTCGTGTTCAAGCAGTTAGCGGCGATGCGTGCTGGATTCGCCGGTCACTGCCGCCTGAAAGCCCTGCCGCATTGTCGGTATCGTCGCATCGGCGCACAGCAGACTGGCGGTGCGGCGATTTTTGCACTGAATATCGAGATAAATCTGCACCGGCTGATCGGCGGCTTTTTGCGCCCAAGCGACAGTAAAGGTACGGGTTTCGCGCTCATCATCCTGAAACGCAATCAGCAAGCCGGTTCCCAAGACCTCAAATTCCCGATCTGAATGGGTGCGGACATATTCAACAGCGCGATCCCAATACGCATGACACTGCGCTTGATCGCGACAATTGACCAGCGGCACGGTATCAACATCGGCTTGCGATCCGCTACTCGGCTCGGGCGGCGCAGCGGGCAGACGGCGGAGCACCCGAAACCGCGCCAGCGTCTCGGCAAATTCCGCTTGAATCACCTGTTTTTGCTGTTCATTGGTGATGATGTCGCTGTAGCCGTCGCGGATGGTAGTCATGGCCGTGTCGATCTTGCTCATCAAGTCGATGGGAACCGGTTTGTCGGCCTGTTGCAGGCTCCGCATATCTTGATAGAGCGCAATCAGCGTGCGCGTCTGGTCGCGCATCTGACTGCGTTTGGCTTGAATCCGCGCTTCCGCACCGGCGATCTGGCCAGCTCGCGCTAACTCCATATCCTCAATCGTGCGATACCGCCGCAAAAGCTGTTGATCGGCAGCCTGCTGGCGTTGCGCTGCGCGGGCCTGTTCCAGTTCGGCAGCAGATAGCTTCCCCGGCACGCGCTCGACAACCATCCCCTGCTCGGATAGCCGTGACCGTGCTTTATCGGCCTGATTGGGTGGCACCTTGTCGGTATAGTGTACGGTGCCTTGGTCATCGACCCAGCGATAGAGCATCTGCGCCAACGCTGTGGTCGAGGCCAATCCCAGCGCCATCAGCAGCCAGAGTGCCGCGTGCGGGCGTTGCTGGGCACGCGCTTGGCTGGAATGCGCCCGGGATGACATGGCTTAAATTCCGTAGGTGGTTCGATAGGTGCGCATCGCATCCAGCAGGCCGGAATCCATCTGGGTTTCTTCAAGATAGGCAATCAGATCGGCCATCGTCAGCAAGCTGATAACGGGCAAGCCGAATTGCGCTTCGACATCTTGTACAGCGGACTGTGTGCTCTGGCCGCGCTCTTGACGGTCGAGGGCGATGACCACGCCGACTGGAATCGCACCGGCAGCGCGAATGATGTCAACCGATTCACGCACCGAGGTGCCAGCGGTGATGACATCATCAATGATGAGCACGCGCCCAGCGAGCGGCGTGCCGACGATTAAACCGCCCTCGCCGTGATCTTTGGTTTCTTTGCGATTGAAGGCATAGGGCGTATCACGTCCGTGTTCAGTCGCTAAGAGCACGGCGGTTGCGGCGGCGAGCGGAATGCCTTTATACGCCGGGCCATAGAGCACATCGAAGTCGATGCCAGCGGCTTGAATGCCGTGCGCATAGGCCTGCGCGAGACGGGCGAGACGCTGACCGCTGGCGAACTGACCGGCGTTGAAAAAATACGGGCTGTGGCGGCCCGATTTGAGGGTAAACGCACCAAAACGCAGGGCGCCGATCTCGGTGGCAAACTGGAGTAGATCACGTTGGTAGTCGTGCATCGCGGAAATCCTGTCGGCTAAAGCAGTGGCCGGATAAGTACAGTGTAGCGGTTGCAAGTGTCTTGAGCGATTGCGCCAGTTAGCGATTTAAGGCTTCGACCGCTTCGCACAAAAAGTGCCCGAGCACCAGATGCAGTTCTTGAATGCGCGGCGTTTCACGCGATGGGACAGCAAGCACCAGATCGGTCTGTGCGGGTAGTTCAGCATGAGGTGCGCCGGTCAACAGCACACTGAATACCGAGCGGCTCGCGGCGGTTTCGATCACGCGGCGAATATTGGGCGAACGCCCGCTAGTTGAGAGCGCCCAGAGCACATCACCGGGACGCGCCAGCGCCGCAAGTTGGCGGGCAAAGACTTCATCAAAGCTGAAATCATTGGCGACGGCTGAGGTGGCGCTGGTGTCGAAGCCGAGCGCAATCGCGGGCAATGGGCGGCGCTGTTTATCGAGAAAGGGGCCGATGAGTTCGCCGCTCAAATGGGTTGCTTCGCCGGCGCTGCCGCCGTTGCCGCAGATAAAGAGCGTACCGCCACGTTGAATGGCTTCAGCGGTGCGGGTGGCAGCGGTGAGGGTCGCGGTCAAGAGTTCCGTGTCAGCGCCCACCCGGTCGAGCAGCTCGCGGGTGGCGGCGAGACGGTCGCGCAACACGTTGAGCAATGGCGATGCGGTCTCAGGTGCGGGAGGTGCGGTCACAGTAGTTATCCGGTGCAATTTGATAAGAATGAAGCAAGCGGGCGCGTATTCTACAGTCCAGCGCGTTCGCGCCGCAGGTGAACGATTGAGACAGGATTAACAGGATGTTTCAGAATTGACAGGATTTCTTTAAATACTGGTTTTTTAACTATTTTTAATTCTGTTCATCCTGAAGCATCCTGTTAATCCTGTCTCATGCGCCCCGCTCCGTCCTGTCGCACTTCTCACAAGCGCGGTAGTGCCTGTCAAAAAAAGCATTCCGAATCAATCGCTTAAAAAATAATTCAGATTGGCGCATGATTTGCTTAACCGCCTCCAGACACCTGATTGACCGGAGGCCGCATGTTGGAGTTAAACAGATCAATTCACGGGGCAAGCGCCACAGGCGGCAGCACGCCCGCCGCCGACCGCTTGGCGCAGTTGCCAGCGGCGATCCGCGCCAAGATCAACACCCATCCCTGTTTCTCCGAGGATGCGCATCATCATTATGCGCGGATGCACGTTGCGGTCGCTCCAGCGTGCAATATCCAATGTCATTACTGCAATCGCAAATACGACTGCTCCAATGAATCGCGCCCCGGGGTGGTTTCGGAGCTGTTGACGCCGGATCAAGCGGTGAAAAAAGTGCTCGCCGTCGCCGCCGCGATTCCACAGATGACGGTGCTCGGCATCGCTGGCCCGGGCGATCCGCTCGCCAATCCTGAACGCACGCTGGAAACCTTCCGCCAGCTTGCCGAGAAAGCACCCGACATCCGCTTGTGTGTCTCGACCAATGGCTTGGCGCTGCCCGAGCTGGTCGATGAATTGTGTCAATACAACATCGAACACGTCACCATTACGATCAACTGCGTTGATCCCGATATTGGGGCGAAGATTTATCCCTGGATTTTCTGGAATCATCGCCGTATCACTGGCCGCAAAGCCGCTGAAATCCTGATTCAGCGCCAGCAAGAAGGCTTAGAAAAACTGGTGGCGCGGGGCGTGTTGGTAAAAGTCAATTCGGTGCTGATTCCGGGCGTCAATGATGCGCACTTGCCGGAAGTCAGCCGCGTGATTAAGGCGAAGGGCGCGTTTCTGCATAACGTCATGCCGTTGATCGCCGAGCCTGAGCACGGTACGTTTTATGGGCTGATGGGCCAGCGTAGCCCGACGACCGCTGAACTCGACGCGCTGCAAACCGCCTGCGCTGGGGATATGGCGATGATGCGCCATTGTCGGCAATGTCGCGCTGATGCGGTCGGGATGCTCGGCGAGGATCGCAACCAAGAATTTACCCTCGACAAGATCGAACAGCTCGAAATCGACTATGCCGCCGCGATGCAGCGCCGCGCTCAAGTGCAGGCCGAAATCGAAGCCAAACGCGCCGCTGCGCGTCAGCCGTCGCCTTCAGTGCTGGTGGCGCTGCCGCTGATCGAGCGGCCACGCGCTCAACCTCAGCCCCAAAAACTGCCGACCACGCGCCCGCTGCTGGTTGCCGTAGCCAGTCACAGCGGCACCCATATCGACCAGCATTTTGGTCATGCCCGTGAGTTTTTGATCTATGAAGCGACCGCTGAGGCGGTGCGCCGTGTTGCGGTGCGTTCGGTCGATCTGTACTGCACAGGCGCGGCAGAGTGCGACGATACCGACAATCGGCTGGCGCAGACGCTTCGCGCACTCGACGGCTGCGAGGCGGTGTTGTGTGCGCGGATTGGCTATGAACCCTGGGGCAAGCTGGAAGCAGCGGGGATTACGCCGAATGGTGAACACGCGCTAGAGCCGATTGAGATGGCGATTGCCGCCGTCTATGCCGAGTGGCAAGCAGCGGGGCGGTTGACACCGCAGACCGCCGCGCCAGCGCGGTTGTCGGCGTGAGTGCATCTTCAGACACAGCACACAGGAGCGTCTGCTCATGGCTTTTCAAATCATCGCCGGTTGCGTCAACTGCTGGGCTTGCGCACCGCTCTGCCCGAGTGCCGCCATTGTTGCTGCCACGCCGCATTTTCGCATCGACGCAAAATTGTGTACCGAATGCGACGGCGTCTACGCTGATCCGCAATGCGCCAGCATCTGCCCGATTGAGGGCGTCATTCTCGACAGCGCCGGAGTACCGCTGAATCCACCTGGGTCGCTGACCGGCATTCCACCTGAGCGTCTGGCCGCTGCCAGCGCCGAGATCCGGGCGCGTTAAAGCCTGAAGCGCGTGATGGGGTTGTGTACGCGCCCGCTGTTTCTCAACGCCCCATCGCTGACGACGAACCATCCACACCCAATCCAAACGAAGGAGTCCAGCATCATGGCGAAAGCCAAAATTACGTTTACTGACATCGGTCAAACTGTCAATGTCCCCGCCGGTACCCGTGTCATCGAAGTGTCCGAAAAAATCGGCGCGGGCATTATCTACGGCTGCCGCGAAGGCGATTGCGGCACCTGCATGATGCACGTCGAGGAAGGCTGGAATAATCTCACCGAACCCTCAGTGCTCGAAGAAAAGGTGCTGCGCGAGAACATGGCCAGCCGCCATGATCGTCTTGCCTGCCAAGCCCAGATTTTGGGCGACTGCCGCGTCAAACCGGCCTGAGCAGATTTCACCTCGCTTCGATTCGACGGAGACAATCCCCGTGGCCCTCGTAACCTTTTCCAATCCCGAGTACAAGGACAAAACCGTCTACGCTGTGGCCGGTAGTCACACCGAGACGATTCTGAAGATCGCCAAAGAGCATAAGATCCCAGTCAAGCACGACTGTCAGGATGGCGAATGCGGCAGTTGCATCGTGCGCGTCACCAGTGTGGACGCCAAGCAGCGCATGGGCTATCACCTGACTGATAAGGAAATCAGCGTGTTACGGCAACTCGGCAAGCTGACACAGGAGGACATCGACCGACTGATGCTCGACGATATGCCAAGTGAATGGCGGCTGGCCTGTCAGATGATCGTGCGTGACGAAGATATTCTCGTGGAGTATTGAGCATGTCCACCCTAGCCCGCGACCTAACTCGGGAAGTCGATCATGTCTTCGCCCGCCTGATGGTTCGTGCGGCTGGGGATGACAATGATCGCGCCTTTGCCAGCATGATCGCCACCCGCGCCGCTGGGGGCGGGGCGCTGCCGGCGTGGCTTGGCTTGGATCAAGCCGATTTCAAACGGCTGATGGCCGCGCATTTCCCCGGAATTTCACCGGATGTGCTGGGTGCCGCCGATGGCGCCAGCCCGATTTTGGCGAATCGGCTGAATGAACGCGCTGAATTGCTTGAATTATTATTGACCTATCGCGCACCGTCCGTGCCGTCTGCGCCCTGGATGGCGCAGATCGTCGCCAGCGGCTGCATGGCCAGCGATCATCTCTGGCATGATCTCGGATTGTGGAATCGCGCCGAGTTGACCGCATTGATGCAGCGCAATTTTCCCGAACTCGCCGCCCGCAATGTCTATGATATGAAGTGGAAACGCTTTTTGTATAAACAGTTGTGCGAAGCAGACGGCCTCGCTGTTTGCCGCGCACCATCCTGCGGGGTTTGCGTCGATTATGCCGACTGTTTTGGATCCGAAGATTGAGCAACGTGCGATTGCGGCCTATTTAGGGCTGGCGCTGGGTGATGCCCTGGGCGCGACGGTCGAGTTTATGACCCCGCGTGAGATTCAGGAACACTACGGCGTGCATCGGGCGCTGATTGGCGGCGGCTGGTTGCGGCTGCCGAAAGGTCGCGTGACCGATGATACGGAGATGAGCTTGGCGCTGGGTCATGCCATTCTCACGCACGGCGGACTCGATGCCCGTGCCATCGCCGAAGCCTTTAGTGACTGGATGCGCCGCAAGCCGGTTGACATCGGCCACACTGTGCGGCGCGGTCTGAGTCTTTACCGGCGCACCGGCGTGACCGCGATGCCGGAGCATGAATTTGATGCCGGAAATGGCGCTTGTATGCGCTGTCTGCCGATTGCGCTCTACATGCTTGGCGCGACAACAGATCAGCTTGACCGCGCCAATCAGCTCCAAGCCCACATCACCCATCACAACGCTCTCTCAGATCGCGGCACGCTCACGGTGCTGCAACTGGTGCACTGCGGACTGCGCGGCGGCTCGCGTGAGGATTTACACGCCTGTATTACGGCACTGGTCGCCGCTGAACCGCGTTTTGCCTTTGATGGGCGGCGTCAGGACAATCCGGGCGGCTATATCGTCGAGACGCTCCGCGCCGTGTTTCAGGCGCTATTGAGCACGACCAGCTTTGAAGCGGCGCTGATTGATGTCGTCAATCGCGGCGGGGATGCCGATACTACCGGCGCGATTCTCGGCATGATTGCTGGCGCGTTCTATGGACTTGATGCGCTGCCGATGCGCTGGCTCAAAGCCCTCGAACGCGAGACCGCCCAACACTGTCAGCGGCAGGCGGTCGCGTTGCTGGCGCTAGGCGCAGGCCGCGAGCAGCTCGGCAATATCGGCCTCTAAAATCTCCAGCCCGCGTTTGTCACAAAACCGCCGCTCTTTGTCGGTCGGTTCGGGAATTAACGCCCAGCCGGTCGGCGTCCCCGCCCCATAGCTGAGATCAGCAAATAACATCCGCTCGGTATCGCGCACAAAGCGCAGTCCGAGGCAAACGTATTGTTTGCCGATACGCCGTGTTTTCACAAAACTGGGAATGGCAAAGCCGCCCATCAATTCGGTGAGATAGTCAACATAATCGGCATCTGAGGCGATATAGGTCGCATCGGGGCGTGGACTGCCGAGCGGTTTAAAAAGAATCGGCAGCGTAGGATCAACCGCCGTCTGCTCGACTTCGGTATAGCGTTCGCCATCATGGGCATGAATGCGAAAGCGATAATCGGTGCCGCCGGTGCGAGCAATGCCGCGAATCAGCGTATGCGGACGGGTGGCGTAGCTGTCCTGAAGCTGTAAATCGCGATTCAGATCAATGAGATAAGGCGGCTGAATCTGCGCCAGCCAATCATGCAGCGGCGAGCGTGTCCAAGTGCGCTCGGCGTAGGTGGTATGGAGAAACCGATGCACCGCGCCGCGTCCGCGCTTGAGTTCGACATTCATCGCGGCGCGTGAAAATTCCCACATCAGGCGCGGTGACATCGGCTGACCATTGTTCATGGCCAAAATCAGGCTGTCACTGTCGGCGGGGATCGGTGCGCCGGTTGTCGGATCGACAGCACCCTTGAGAGCACCTGGCCCGAGACAGGGCACGAGATCGCCGCTGATTAAACCGGCGGCGAGCGTTTCAAGACTGGCAGACATCTGTGTTACTTCTACGACAGCGAGGAGAGTGATGGGGGAGTATGCAAGGGGTTTGCCAAATTTTGCTGTCGTACTATTCAAAGATCATATCTTGTGAAGAGTAATAATAACTGAGACAGGATTTTCAGGATTTTCAGGAATAAACAGGATTAAAATTAAACTAAAAATCCTGTCAATCTTGAAAATCCTGTTAATCCTGTCTAATTATTAACTCTAAATTATTAAAATTCAGACATCAATACCCATGATGCCGCAGTGTTTCAATCAAAATCTCACGATTGCGATAGCGGACATCTTGACCGAGCGCGACATAAATCACCTGCTCGGCAATATTCGAGGCGTGCGAGCCGATATGCTTGAGCGCCTGCGCACAATGAAACAACGTAATAGCCTGACGCGGTACCAGCCCATCACTCCCCGAGGCGCTCAATTGCTCGCGGAGCGCCTGCGCTGCGGCATACAGCGCCGGTTCATTTTCAAAAATAGCCAGCGCCTGCGTGACGTCAAAGGTTGTCACGGCATGAACACTGCGCTCAAACATACAGCAGGCTTTATCGTCGAGTGCCTGAAATGCTTCGCGCAATGCTTCAGTCACCAGCACGCCATCGGTTTCTTGCTGGCGCAATTCCAGTGCCTGACGTGCAATCCGCGCCGCTTTATCACCAGCACGTTCAACCTCACCAGCAATTTTGGAGAGCGCCAACACAATGCGCAAATCCACTGCGGTCGGTTGACGACGCGCAATAACGCGAAACACCTCTTCATCGGCATCAAGCGAAAGATAATCGACCAGCGGTTCGCGGTCGAGCACGCGATAGGCTTGTGATTCATCCTCTTCAATCAAGGCTGCGACTGCCGCTTGCGTTTGATCGATGACGCGCTCGCCCATCTGCAAAATAATTGATCGCAGTTTGGCTAATTCTTGATCGTAGCGGCGCACGGTGTGGCCGCCCGTCAGATCCACCGTTGGCTTGGCAAGGGTGGTATCGCTCGTGCTGGATTCCATTCGCATTCCACCTGCGTTTTAACCGAAGCGCCCAGTAATATAATCCTCAGTCAGCTTATGCTGAGGATTGGTAAAAATTTGATTGGTCTCGCCGACTTCAATCAAATCACCGAGATGGAAATAGGCGGTGCGCTGTGATACCCGCGCTGCTTGCTGCATCGAGTGCGTCACAATCGCGATGGAATAATTCGCCCGTAATTCGTCGATCAACTCTTCAATAATCGCTGTAGCAATTGGATCGAGTGCCGAGCAGGGTTCATCCATTAAAATCACTTCAGGTGACACTGCAATTGTGCGGGCAATACACAGGCGCTGTTGTTGACCGCCAGATAATCCCGTGCCAGGCTGATCGAGCCGATCTTTCACCTCATTCCATAATCCAGCTTTGCGCAAACTGGTTTCAACCAGTTCATCGAGTTCAGCTTTATTATTGGTCAAACCGTGAATACGCGGCCCATAAGCGACATTTTCATAAATTGACTTCGGAAATGGATTAGGCTTTTGAAATACCATGCCGACTTGCGCCCGCAGTGGCACCGGATCGAGCGATTTATCATAAATATCTTGCTCGTCGAGCTTAATTGAGCCGGTGACGCGACAGCCATCAATGGTGTCATTCATGCGATTGAGGCAGCGCAAAAAGGTCGATTTACCGCATCCCGAGGGGCCGATCATCGATAACACTTCGTTTTTGCCAATATCTAGGCTCACGCCTTTAATCGCTTGTTTTGCGCCATACCACACATCAACACTGCGGCAGGTCATGCGCGGATCGGCGACCGTGACATCGCCAACAGTGGCGCTGGATGGCCGGTCTTTTGCTAGATCGGCGGAGCTAATGGCACCTGTCGTCGTCTTGTCCATTGTTTCAACCAGGGTATTCATAATGTTACCTCGCGCTCGCCCCGCGTCGGGCGCTGTAAAACGCCAGCACGTGGGGCGAGATGATGGATATTCGGCCCTACCAGCGTCGCTCGAACCGGCGGCGCAGCAGCACAGCGGCCAGATTCATCACGAAGAGGAAGGCCAGCAGCACGATAATGGCCGCTGAGGTGCGCTCGACAAATCCGCGCTCGGGACTGTCAGCCCACAGAAAAATCTGCACCGGCAACACGGTCGCCGCATCGGTGAAGCCTTTGGGCACATCGACGATGAAGGCGATCATGCCAATCATCAGCAGCGGCGCAGTTTCGCCGAGCGCCCGCGCCATGCCGATGATTGAGCCGGTGAGGATGCCGGGCAAAGCCAGCGGTAGCACGTGATGGAACTGGGTTTGTAGCGGCGAGGCCCCGACGCCGAGTGCCGCTTCACGAATCGACGGCGGCACCGATTTCAGCGCCACGCGGCTGGCAATAATAATCGTCGGCAGCGTCATCAGCGTCATCACCAGCGCCGCAACTAATGGTGTTGAGCGGGGCACGCCAAAAAAGCCAATAAATACCGCTAAACCGAGCAGACCGAAAACAATCGACGGCACGGCCGCGAGATTATTGACATTGACTTCGATTAAATCCGTCCAGCGATTTTTTGGCGCGAACTCTTCTAAATAGAGCGCCGCACCGACGCCAATTGGGAACGATAAGAGGAACGTCAAAATCAGCGTATAGAACGATCCCATCAGCGCCCCGGCGATACCAGCCAATTCTGGTTCACGCGAAGTGCCATGCGTAAAGAAGATCGTATTAAATCGCTTGGCAATGCGCCCTTCAGCATCAAGCTTGTCAATCCAGCTAATCATTTGATCGCCGACGCGCCGATCCGATTCAGGCGCGTTGCGATCAATATAACCCTTGACGAGCATGTCAATATCATCATCGGCCAGAATCCACAGCTCTTGCGTGGTGCCGATTAGGCTCGGATCAGCCATTACCCGTTCGCGCAATAAATCCGGTGCGCCAACGCTAATCATCGACGTGAGCAAGCGGCGGTCGCGGCGGTCAGTGACTTCGGGGAACTGCTCGCGCAATGCTTCGCGGATCAGCTTCATATAATCCGCACTGGCCAGCGTTGCCGGATCGCGATTACCGTCTGGATCAATGGTCGCAGCAGCTAATTCAACCGGCAATTGAATATAGGTCTGCTGAAATGCCGTGTAACCCTTAAGAATGATGTCGGCAAATAACAGGATGACAAACACCATGCCCAGCGTAACTGCGGTCGCGCCAAGCCAGCGGAAGCGCCGTTCACGGGCATAACGCCGTTTTAGTGAGGCGTTGACAATATCAATAGCACGACGCGATGTCGTGTTAGTAGCTGGATTATTCATATTGCTCTCGATACTTGCGCACAATCGACAGCGCAATCACGTTAAGTGTCAGCGTGACCAAGAATAGCGTCAAGCCGAGTGCGAAAGCGGCAAGTGTTTTGGCGCTGTCAAATTCTTGGTCGCCAGTGAGCAGAGTCACAATCTGTACCGTAACTGTGGTCACACTGTCGAGCGGATTCGCGGTCAGATTCGCCGCCAATCCAGCGGCCATCACCACAATCATGGTTTCACCAATTGCCCGCGAGACCGCCAGCAGAATACCGCCGACAATCCCCGGCAGCGCCGCTGGAATCACCACGCGGCGAATCGTTTCCGATTGAGTTGCACCCAGCGCATAGGAGCCGTCGCGTAATGATTGTGGCACCGCGTTAATCACATCATCCGAAAGCGATGAGACAAACGGAATAATCATCACGCCCATCACTAATCCCGCAGCTAGGGCGCTTTCTGAGGCAACATCTAGCCCAAAACTCATACCCAGTTCACGAATAATCGGTGCGACGGTGAGCGCGGCAAAAAAGCCGTAAACCACCGTTGGAATACCGGCGAGAATTTCCAATGCGGGTTTTGCAATAGCGCGTACTTTGCGATGCGCGTATTCAGACAGATAAATCGCTGAGAGTAAGCCAATCGGCACCGCGACCAGCATTGAAATCAGCGACACCATTAGGGTTCCGGTAAAAAGCGGAATGGCTCCGAATGCACCGGATGCGCCGACTTGATCGGCTCGCAGCGCAATTTGTGGACTCCAATTGATGCCGAAGAAAAATTCCAGCGGCGAGATTTTCTGAAAAAAGAGCAGCGATTCAAACAGCACTGAGAGCACAATGCCCAGTGTGGTTAAAATCGCAATCGAAGAGAAAATAATCAGAATAACGGTAAAGGTCGCTTCAACGCGATTACGTGCCCGTAATTGCGGTTGGGTGCGCAGCCAAGCATAGGCTAAACCCGCGACCGCGACCGCTAATACTACCGCCCACATCGACCACTGCGACAGCGTATTTAAACGCATGTATTGATCGGCGGCGGATTGAATGTCAGGCGTAACTGCTGTTGAAACGATATTGCCGGTCGCTAAATTGCGCACATCGTTAATCAGCAGCCCTAAGCGTCCATCTGATAAGCCATTGATTAATTCGGGTGGCAGATGCGTTGTAACTAAACTGATGATGATCTGATCCTGAAAACCAGTCCATAGCGCCATCAGCAATAAGGCCGGAATTCCGGCCCAGAGTGCAGCATAGAGTCCGTAATAGGTCGGCAGCGAATGTAACTGCTTGATTTGAGACGGGCCACCGGCGCTCTGAATGGCGCGTCGCCGCCCGATATGATAGGCCCCGGCCATGACCGTGAGCACGACGAGCATGAGGATCCAGGAGTACATCGAAATCTCGTCTGGGGGGGGTGAAAATACACGCCGATGCCCGAGCGAATCGAGCATCGGCGACTAACAGGAGGTGTTTGGTGTGTACCGAAACACAGTTCCCGCCTTAGTGAGCGGGCTTCTCCATCGGGGTGAGCGACTGCGCCGATTGCGCAACCGCAGCGCGATCATCGTCCGGCAGAGCAATCAGACCCTTGTCAGCTAGATAGCCGTCTGGCCCCCAAGCTTTGTCGCTGGTGAATTCTTTGACAAATTCTTCGATGCCCGGAATCGTGCCAACATGGGCGTTCTTGACATAGAAATAGATCGAACGCGATACCGGATAGGAGCCATCGGAGATGCTGTCATAGGTCGGCGCAACGCCGTCGATCTTCGCGCCCTGCACCTTGTCGGTATTTTGATCGAGGAAGCTATAGCCGAAGATGCCGAGGGCATTCGGATTCGCCGTCAGCTTCTGCACGATGAGGTTATCGTTCTCACCGGCTTCCACATAGGCACCATCTTCGCGCACCCCGTGACACACGGCCTTGTGCTTTTTCTCTTCGGTCTTTTTCAGTGCTTTGATTTCGGGGATGCTATTGCAGCCGCCTTCCATTGCTAATTCAACAAAGGCATCACGGGTACCGGAGGTGGGCGGCGGGCCTAATACTTCGATCTTGGCATCTGGTAATTCAGCATTAACCTCTTTCCAAGTTTTGTACGGATTCGGCTCAAAACCGCCTTTGCCGTCTGGAATATCTTTCGCCAGCGCCAAATAGAGGTCTTTAAGCGTTAAATCGAGCTGTGCTGTGGACTTGGAATTAGCAATAGCAATGCCGTCAAAGCCGATCTTGACTTCGGTGATGTCTTTCACACCCGCTTCTTGACAGGCATCAAATTCGCTCGCTTTCATCGCCCGCGATGCGTTAGTGATGTCAGGATGATCGACCCCGACGCCACCGCAAAACAGCTTCATGCCGCCGCCGGTGCCAGTGGATTCAACTTTTGGTGTTTTAAAATTCCCGCTCCGTCCAAAGGTCTCGGCGACAGCGGTCGAGAACGGGAACACAGTCGAGGAGCCGACGATATGGATGGAATCACGGGCCATTGCTTGAGTCGAAAGCGTAGTGACAGCCAGGGTAACAGCCGCCGCGATCAGGGTTTTATTCATCACGTTAAGCATCTCTATGGAGTGGACGAAATCGCACAGAGCGGTATTGTCGTTACACTGGGTTCCGATTGTATGAAGGCAAGATGACGATTGCGTGACAGCACGCGCAGCATGTAAACGCCCGACTGAGCGCCAGCGAGCGGGTGCTAGGCGGGCGCAAATCGAGCGGATGCAAAGCGACCGTATCCGGTATGATCGGCAAATTTTCGGTTTCGGGACACTGATCTATGCGATCCATGCGCGTTTTAATGATTTCGGATGTGTATTTTCCTCGCGTCACCGGCGTTTCGACTTCGATTCAGACCTTTGCCCGCGAACTCGGCGCACTCGGTCACAGCGTGACCGTGATGGTGCCCGATTATGGCGCACGCGATTATGATGCCGGGACGAATGAAGCGTTTGAGATCATTCGCATTCCCTCGCGTTATTTGCCGATTGATCCAGAAGATCGTATTTTGCAGCCATTTAAAATTCGGCGGCTCACCGAAACCCTGCGGGCGCGTCAATTCGATTTGGTGCATATTCAAACGCCTTTCATTGCGCATTATTCCGGGCTGGCGCTGGCAAAACGCCTTGGCGTTCCAGTGATTGAAAGCTATCACACTTTTTTTGAGCACTATCTCTATCATTATGTGCCCTGGGTGCCAGCAAGCTGGATGCGTCACGCAGCGCGGCATTTCTCAACGGCGCAATGTAACGGCGTTGCCGGACTGGTTGTGCCCTCACAAGCGATGCTCGCTGTATTGCGTGAGTATGGCATCAACACCCCCGCCGAAGTCATTCCAACTGGGATTGATTTAAAACAGTTTAGTCAAGGTGATGGGTACCGCTTTCGCACGCGCTATGGTATTGCTCCAGAGCGTCCAGTCTTAGTTTTAGTGAGTCGTTTGGCGTTTGAGAAAAATATTGCATTTATTCTCAAAGCACTGGTGCGCATTAAAGCCGAAGTGCCGAATGTTTTACTCGTGGTTGCCGGTGAAGGGCCAGCACAACAGGAATTGACGCGCTTGGCAGAACAGTTAGGGCTAACCAATCACACCTTGTTTCTGGGTTATTTAAATCGCGATGGGAGTTTAGAAGATTGCTATTGCGCTGGTCAGGCATTTGTATTCGCGTCGCGCACGGAAACGCAGGGCTTAGTATTGCTTGAAGCGATGGCACTCGGCGTGCCCGTAGTGTCAACGGCGGTGATGGGCACTAAAGAAGTGCTCGGCGATGGTCAGGGCGCACTGATTGCCGAAGAAGATGAAGCCGATTTTGCCTGCAAAGCCGTGCGTTTGCTCACCGATGCGACCTTGCGTCAGCGTTTGGCCGCCGACGCTGTGGCCCATGCGCGGGAGTGGTCAGCGCCGGTGCTGGCCGAACGCTTGGCGCAGTATTATGCGCAGATTGTCGCTCAGGCTAATACATCAAGGATGTAATTTGACAGATCGTGATCGGCCTGAATGACCTTGGCCGAGGCTTGGACATGACGCAAATTTTGCGTCTGTTCAAGCAGCGGCTGACTAATATCGCGTTCGCTGGTGCCTTCAAATTGACGGGCGCTGGCTATTTCAGCCGCATTGACGTTCATCGCATCTAAATGACGGTTCATGCTAACCCATGCTGTATGCGCGAAAATACCGGTAACCATGTGCAATTCTCCATTTAAGCCTGCGTTTTAAAGTGAGTGTAGTCCAATTCCTGCACCATGGCGGGCAAAACGACCCATTTGCAACGCATGTACCATCAATCTGCGACCGCGATCACAGTGCAGCAGCACGAGCGCGGAGCTGTGCGGCCGATTCAGCACCCAAATAGCGATCAATCAGCGCCCGTCCCACATATAGCAGTGGTGTTAAGGCAATAGCCACGATCAATTTATAGCCATAATTGACCGTACCGACTGCCAAAAATAATTCTAGCGACCACTGCTGCGGCCCAAGCACAAACGCGATATACAGCACCACAAAGCTGTCGATACATTGCGATACCAGCGTTGAGCCAGTCGCCCGCGCCCAAATCAAACGCTCACCAGTCCAGCGGCGGATACGCTGAAACAGGCTCACATCAATCATCTGGCCAATTAAAAATGCCAGCACCGAGCCGATAATAATCCACATCCCCTGACCAAAGATGGCGCTAAAAGCCGCCTGCATATCAGGAACGCCCTGTTCGGCTTGAATGCCAACCCACCAATCGGCTGGCGCGAGATGAATTGACAGATAGGCAAACGCGAATGCGTACAGAATCAGACCAACGGTTAGATAAGAAAGCAATTGAATGCTACGCCGACCATAATATTCATTCAGAATATCGGTCATTACAAACACCACCGGCCACAACAACACGCCAGCGGTAAAACTCAACGAACCGGATTGACCGAATACCTGCCAATTTAATGGCATCATGCCGAGCGTTGTTTCAAGGGCAAAAATCTTGACCCCGAATAATTCGGCGATGAGGGCATTGGCAACAAAAAAGCCGCCAAGCACAATAAACAGGATAGTCGAGCGTTCAAACATGCCGAGGGTATTTTATGAGACTGCACAGACGCGATTGGCTGATGATTAGCCTGACTGGGTTGTTGAGTGCCTGTGAACCCGAACCCCAAGCGGTCAGCGATTATCCGGCGCTTACCTCAGGCCAAAAACTCTATGACTGGCATTGCGCGACCTGTCATCGTGATCGCGGACGCGGGAATTTTCTCAAAGGCGTGCCTTCCGCAGCAAACTATGCCCAGCTTGAGCTATCGGCCTTTACGACGATCATTCAGGGCCATCAGCGCCCGCCCAATACGCAGATGCCATTTTTTACGCACATGCCGCGTTTTCAGGTCGAAGCCATCGCCTATTATTTGCGCACCCAACTTAATCACAGGCCGTAGCCGTTGCGACTCGCGCACCAATACGCAAGAGCGCGAGCGTGATATTGTCATTTCCGCCGCGTTCATTGGCTAATTGCACCAACGCATCGGCAGCGGATTCGAGCGCATCAGCATGATCGATGGAACTAAGCAACTGCATTAACAGTTCATCCGGAACCAATCCGGTTAAACCATCGGTGCAGAATAAAAATAAATCACCGCTTTCTAGGGCAATGACATTTGACGCCACTTCGACATTTGGCACTGAGCCGAGGGCGCGGGTTAAAATATTGTCGCCAATACCATAGCGCCGCGCATCTTCACGCGAATTAAAAAAGCCTTGATCGATAACTTCCTGAATAAAGGAATGATCGCGGGAAAGCTGGCTAAATTCCGTGCCGCGCAGCCGATATAACCGCGAATCGCCGACATGCGCGAACGCCAGCCAGTCCCAACCCACCGCGCCGACGACCACTGTCGTGCCCATGCCCGCGCATTCAGTGTGATCTTTCGCATGAAGCAGCAGAGTGATATTCGCTTCTTCAACCGATGCGTGTAAATATTGACGCGCTTTTTCGGCTGTAGGACTGGCGCTCGGACGACGCTGGAACCGCTCGCCGATAGTCGTGGCGGCCAGTTGACTGGCGATATTGCCCGCCGTCGCGCCGCCCACCCCATCGGCAACAATCACCAATCCGAGTTCGGGATGCACGGCTACCGCATCCTCGTTGCGTTGACGCACGCGACCTTGATCGGTGCGCCACGCCAATTCCAGAGCAAAGGCACTGATGGGCGTGGATGCTGCCATCACGACCTCCTTGAAAGATTCCGGAAAGATTCGGGCAGTCAACTGCCGCTGTCGCCATTGAGGCGGGCCGCCAAGCGTTTGGGTTCGACATAGCCGGGGATCATTTCGCCCTGATCGGTGATAATCGCCGGCGTGCCGCGCAGTCCCAGCTCTTCAGCAAGCGCCATGTGTTCGTCAATCGGATTATCACAGGTCTTAGATGCGATCTGTTTACCCGCTTTAGCTTGCGTCATGGCCGAACGCCGCGCAGCGGCATCGCCAGCACACCACACGGATACCGCTTCATTAAACGCCGGGCTACCCTGACCAGCACGCGGGTAAAACAGATAACGCACGCGAATGCCTTCCTGTTCATATTCAGCGAGTTGGCTATGTAATTTGCGACAATAGCCACATTCAATATCAGTAAATACGGTAATCGTATGCTTGGCCTGTTGCTTACCAAATATCACCATAGCCTCTTCACCGACCGCATCAATGAGTTGCTTCCGTGCTTCAGCCATACGCGGTTCGGTTAAATCTTCGCGGGTTTTTAAATCGACAATATGCCCGCTGATAAAATGACGGCCATCAGCCGTGACATACATTAACTCTGACCCGGCCATGACTTCATAGAGTCCTTTAATTGGCGCAGGCTGAATCTGGGTGATCTTTAATTCGGGCGCGATGTCTTTTAGCGCAGCGCGAATCGTATCTTCTGGCCCAGCAACTGTCAGACCACTGACTAATAATAGCGCGGTCGCGGTCAGCAGGCGGTGATTAACTCGCTTCATAGTAGATTCAAACCCTAATCGCGGAAATTGTTAAACTGTAATGGCAATCCCCAGTCACTACCGCGCAATAAAGCAATGATTTCTTGTAAATCATCACGCTTTTTGCCAGTAACGCGCAGTTGATCGCCCTGAATTTGCGCCTGCACTTTAATTTTGCTCGCCTTGATCGCCTTGACCAATGTTTTGGCGGTGTCGCTATCGACGCCCTGTTTGAGCTTGACCTCCTGACGGGCGCTACTCAAATTGGTCACCGGGTCAGCCGGATCAAGGCTGGCGAGGTCAATTCCGCGTTTGACCAGCTTCTGGCGTAGGATATCCATCATCTGCTGGAGGTGAAATTCTTGCTCGCCGGTGAGCAGAATCAGGTCGTCGCGCAGTTCAAAACTCGCGTTGACGCCCTTGAAATCAAAGCGGGTGCCGATCTCGCGGTTAGACTGATCGACCGCGTTGCGCACCTCTTGCAGATCGATCTCGGAGACGACATCGAAAGAAGGCATGACGTGTAAAACTCTCGGCAAATAGTTGAAGCATTCGGGTGTAACAACAGCGCCGATCTTAACCCATTCGACGGCATTCTGGGCGGTGCAATCGGTGTGCGCGTGACGTGTAGCGGTGTGATCAGCACGTTCTGTCGCCGAAGCGAAGCGGCACTCAGCGAATTGCGAGCGAATTTTCAAAACCTATTTCGTTATTCAAGATGCGGAATGATTCACGATGACTGATGTAGCCTTACCGTTCTGGGAAATAATCCCTTTAACTGAATTAAGCGCCGAACAGTGGGAAACCTTATGTGATGGTTGCGGAAAATGCTGTCTGGAAAAATTCGAGGATGAAGAAACCGGAAAAATTGTTTATTCGCGGGTTGCCTGTGCTTTGCTCGATTTAAAAACCTGCCGCTGTCGGCATTATGCTGAACGCTCACAATTGATGCCTGATTGCGTCACCATTGTGCCGCAGGTCTTAGCTTGGCCGAAATGGTTGCCGGAAACCTGTGCCTATCGGCGATTAGCGGAAGGCCGACCGCTGCCGCGTTGGCATCCGCTGATTACCGGCGATCCTAATTCTGTCGTGCAAGCTGGGCAAAGTGTACGCGGGCGCGTTATTGGGCCGGAGACGGGTGAAGATCCGTTGATGAATTTGATTGATTGGATTCAGTAGGCAGGGGCGTATATTCGCGTGTCAAGAGCGCATAATCACCCACCGCATTCGGCATAGGAATCCGCACCTGCCAGCCCGAACCGGGTGCAACGGCTAATGGCTCGCCGTTTAAATGATGCAACTGTTCTAATTGAAAACGCTGATTACCCTGCGGTGTCAGCAATTCCAGCGTATCACCGACGGCGAAGCGGTTTTTGACTGTGACTTCAATCCATCCGGTTTCGGCATCACGCACATCACCGACAAAGATTTGACGCTGATGACGCGATACCCCATCACGATAATTCTGCGTTTCCTGTGGTGCGTGACGCCGATAAAACCCTTCGGTATAGCCGCGATTCGCTAATCCTTCTAAATCGCGTTTTAATTCAGATCGGAATGGTCGGCCGGCTAAGGCGTCGTCAATCGCGGCGCGATAGGCTTGGGTAGCGCGTGCAACATAATAATGCGATTTGGTGCGTCCTTCGATTTTCAGGCAATCTATGCCCATTGCTACTAAGCGTGCAACATGCTCAATCGCGCATAAATCGCGTGAATTCAGAATATAGGTGCCATGCTCATCTTCAAACATCGGCATATATTCGCCAGGACGCTGGGATTCTTCTAACCAATAAACTGCTTCGGCGTCTGGATGACGCGGCGTGATCGCTGGACTATCGGTGATCTCTGCGAGTCGATATTCCCAACGACAGGCATTGGTACACGCCCCTTGATTGGCGTCACGATGATTAAAATATCCAGATAACAAGCAGCGGCCTGAATATGCAATACAGAGCGCCCCATGAACAAAAACTTCTAATTCCATTTCGGGGCAGGCATCACGAATCTCCGCAATGGCGGCCAGTGATAATTCACGCGAAAGAATCACACGTTGTAGTCCCTGTTGCTGCCAAAAGCGCACCGCAGCAGCATTGACGGTATTTGCTTGAACGGATAGATGAATCGGTAAATCCGGCCAACGTTCACGCGCCAGCAGAATTAACCCAGGATCGGCCATAATTAAGCCATCTGGCGCTAATTCGACAATTGGCTGCATATCGTCGATAAAGGTTTTGAGCTTGGCTCCGTGCGGCATGAGATTCGCCGCTAAATATAGGCGCTTGCCCAAACGATGGGTTTCAGCAATACCGGTCGCTAAATTGGCTAAATCAAAGTCATTATTACGCACGCGCAAACTATAGCGCGGCAGACCGGCATACACCGCATCGGCACCATAGGCAAGCGCATAGCGTAAATTGCGCAGGGTACCGGCCGGAGCGAGGAGTTCGGGCGTGCGCATCAGTGCAATTCCACTTCAACTGTCAAGGTTTCATCACCGCCGAGCATCCGTGACCGCACCGCCTCGACGCGCACGCGCTGGCCCGGCGTGGCGTCGAGCAACACTAAACGCATATCGGCATAGCGGGTGATCGGCTGCTCGGCGACGCGCACGATCCGATCCCCGATGGTTAGTCCAGCGGCCTGAGCGCCGCTGGGTTCGGCAAAACCTTCAATCAGTACGCCGCCTTCGGGCGCGGGTTGGCCGAGCAATACGCCGAGTTTGCCGGATTCGGGCAGCGCAACCGGCTCCGAATAGAGGAAAAAATCAGCCATTTCGTGTTCGGGTGTCCGACCCTGACCGTTGAGGATGGTCGCCATCGCCAGCGGTAGCCGCCGCGCCAGCCGCTTGGGGATGCCTTGACCGTACTCGATATGTCCGCTACCGGCGAGGATGACCAGCGTCGTCTGCGGGTGTTCGCGCAAATAGCGGGCGGCGCGGTCAGCCATGCCCTCATCCCAGAGCAGTTGCACTTCCAAAAAGTGTTCAAACTGGTGCTGTTGCTCAGGCGGATGCTGTTTGAAAATCGCCTCCAGTCGCGCCCGATAAGCCGCGTCGGTGCGTTCGATGGCGGGCAGACGCGCACGGTTGGCGTCGCTCAAGCTGGCGATACCGCCATCACCAACTTGACGTGTGAGTTCGGATTCGAGATTAAGCGCAATCAGCGGAATCCGCTGCGCTCGCGCCAGCGTCAAAATCGGGCGATAGAGCCGATAATCGAAGCGCCAGCGGTCAAAATACTCGGTGCGGCGCAATAATTCGGCTTCATCAATCGCGCCGGAAACATAGGCATCGAGCGCGTCCTGATGCGGTTGCTGGAACATTTCCAGACCAATCGCCAGCGAACGTCCACGCGCCAGCAGCCCCTCAATGATCGCAGTCTGATTAAGATGATCGGCATAGCGGTCATGTTGCTCGCCGATACACAGCACGCGCCGATCCGCTACTTGATCGATGAGCGCGTTCAGATCGGTCAGCGGGCGGCTGGCGAGCACCCGCGTCGGGTTGTTCGCCAACGCACTGGCCCCATTTTGACCAGTCAGCGCCGCCGCCGGATGCGGATGGTTTTTGTCAGCGTCCACGTCCGCCTCAGCCAGCACCAGCGTACTGGCACCCAGAAGCAGGGCTGCAAGCATCAATCGGTTATTTGAGCACTGCCACATACGCCTAATCTGCCATGTCAATTTAGGGTTTCAATGAGCACGATTCGTCACCGCATCCAGCCAAGCACGCAGTCGCGACACGATACCATGCCCGCTCGTCGTCACGCGGCGGTCTGGCTGATCGGTCTGTTCACCGCGCTGTTATTGATGAACAGTCCGCCGCTGCTGGCCGCGCCGCCACTGATTGCCCATCAACTCAACGTAGAAATTGATCCCGCTGCGGGGCGCATCGCGGTGACCGATCAGATGCGGTTGCCGGAGACGCAAAACCAGTGGACAGTGCTGCTACATCGCGGACTGAATCCGCAGATCATCGACGGCACGGCGACGCTGACGCCAAGCACGAGCTTCGGGCATCTGGTCGCGTATCGCTTAACACTGCACACGCCCGAGGCGGTCACATTGCGATATAGCGGACAGATCCAGCACGCGCTCGAACACATCGACGCGCATCTCGGGCGAACGCATCAGCACTCACTGGGCACCATCGCGCCCGAAGGCGTGTTTCTCGACGGCAGCAGCGGCTGGTATCCGCGTATTCCTGAGACCTATCAACAGTTTACGCTCAATATACAACTGCCGGTCGGATGGTCAGCCGTCGCTCAGGGCGCGGGCACGACCGATCCGACAACCGGTCAATCACAGTGGTCAGAATCGCAACCGCAAGATGATCTGTATTTGATGGCGGGGCGTTTTCAAGTTTATCGCCAACGCGCTGCCGGTTTAGCGGCGGAAGCGCAAGTCTATTTGCGCGAGCCGGATGCCGCATTAGCAGAACGCTATTTAACGGCAACGCTAGAATTACTCGCATTTTATAGCGATTTAATTGGCCCCTATCCGTTTGCGAAATTTGCGCTAGTTGAGAATTTTTGGGAATCTGGTTATGGAATGCCGTCATTCACTGTGCTTGGCCCACAGGTCATGCGCTTGCCGTTTATAGTCCAGACTGCTTATCCGCATGAGATTTTACATAATTGGTGGGGCAATAGCGTTTATATTGACTATGAATCTGGGAATTGGAGCGAAGGACTCACTAACTATCTCGCCGATTATTGGTTTATGGAACGTAGCGGCCGGGGCAGCGAAGGACGCCGCGATCTACTCAAAAGTTTTGCTGATTATGTGCGTCAAGCGCGTGATTTTCCACTGACGCAATTTAAGCAGCGGCATGGTACAGCGAGTCAAGCGATTGGCTATAACAAGGGCGCGATGGTATTTCACATGCTGCGGCGTGAACTCGGCGATGAACACTTTATTCAAAGTCTGCGGCAATTTTATGCCGATCATCGCTTTCGCGCCGCTCATTATGCCGATCTGCGCCGCGCATTCGAGACTGTGAGTGGACGCGATTTACAGTCATTCTTTGCAACTTGGATCGAACGCAGCGGAGCGCCACAGCTTGCATTAGCGGATATTCAAACCCAGCGCACCGCGAGCGGTTATCGAATAAGCGGTCGGATTCAGCAAACGCAAATTACGCCACCCTATCCACTCACATTACCGCTTGTGATTGATCTGGAATCCGCTGCACCGCACCGCGAACTAATTACAATGACTGAGCGTGAGCATAGTTTTGATTTAGCACTGAGCACACAACCCAAGCGGCTCCAGCTCGATCCTGAATTTGAAGTCTTTCGTGCGTTAGCGCCAGGGGAATTACCCGTTACCCTGAGTAATCTATTTGGTGCCGAACAGGGCTGGATTTTAATTCCCGCTGCTGCGCCGGAACCCCTGCGCTCGGGTTATCAACACTTAGCTGAACGTTGGCAAACGGGTCATCGCGGATGGCAAATCCGCGAAGATCGAGCGTTCGATCAATTACCAAGTGATCGTCCGGTATGGTTATTGGGCTGGGAAAATCAGCATTTTGCGACCTTTGCGGATCATGCAGCAGATTTTACAGTGACCCCGACAGCGCAGTCTCATACACTCAAATTCAATAGGCTAAATACACCGCCATTTAATTCAGCGACGGATAGCTTGGTCTTAACACGCTGGTTTGATCATACGGCTGTTGCTTGGATGGGTACGCATGTAGCAGATGCGCTCCCCGCATTAGCACGCAAGCTCCCGCATTATGGCCAATATAGCTATTTGAATTTCAGTGGCGCTGAAGCGACTAATCAGCTTAAGGGGCAATGGCCGTCTGGGGAATCGGCGCTGTCGGTGCGATTGGAGCCGTAGTTTTCGCCATACATGACTTTAAAATCAATTATGGCGGCTCTCAAAAGAGTAAAAGGGCCGCCATCTTGATTCAAAATTAGGTTACTTTAAAACGCTTTGTGCGTTTAGCGTGCTGTGCGGTTCAATTCACAATTCACCTAAAACGCATTTCAGGCAAATCGCCGCACCTCACCCGCACCGGCGACATTCTCAGCACAGCGCCCGCACAATTCAGGATGCGCAGTATTGATGCCAACATCAGCACGATGATGCCAACAGCGCACGCATTTTGTCTGTTCTGAGGCGATGACCTGCACGGCTAACCCGTCTAATTCCGTTGTCACCGCTGTTGCTGGCTGTTCAGCGAATGAATGCAAGCGCGTTTCGGAAACAATCAACGCAAACCGCAATTCATCGCCTAAACACTTTAATACCTCCAGCAGCGCATCAGAACAATACAGATCTAATTCCGCATCGAGCGATGAACCAATCGCACCAGCTTTGCGGGCTGCTTCTAACGCTGGGCCAATCGCCAAGCGCACTGCAATGATCTGTTCCCAAAAGGCACGATCCATTGTGTCAGTCTCATCAAGCGCATTTAATCCGCGATACCAGGTTTCAGTAAAAATGGTCGCTGACCGCTCGCCTGGAATGGCCGTCCAAATTTCATCAGCCGTAAAACTCAAAATCGGTGCCAGCCAACGGCTCATAGCCTCGATGATGTGATACATCGCAGTTTGACAGGAACGACGCGGCAGGCTATTCGCTTGCGTCGTGTATTGACGATCCTTGATAATATCAAGATAAAAGCCACCAAGATCAACCACACAGAATTGTTGCACCTTTTGATAAATCAAATGGAATTGATAATCACGATAGGCGGCAATAATATCCTGTTGCAGCCGATAGGCGCGATCAACTGCCCAGCGATCAAGTGCAAGCATCTGTTCAGGTGCAACAGTATTCACCGCTGGATCAAAACCATGCAAATTCGCTAACAAAAAGCGGGCGGTGTTGCGAATACGGCGATAGGCGTCTGCGGTGCGTTTGAGAATTTCATCACTGACGCTCATTTCACCACGATAATCGGTTGCAGCGACCCACAGCCGAATAATATCCGCGCCCAGCGTTTTCATGACCGCTTGCGGGCTGACAACATTGCCTTTGGATTTCGACATTTTTTCGCCTTTTGCATCCACGGTAAATCCGTGAGTAAGCACTTGGCGATACGGTGCGCGGCCGTACATAGCAACCGAGGTCATCAGCGAAGATTGAAACCAACCGCGATGTTGGTCAGAACCTTCTAAATATAAATCCGCTGGTGCGCTTAAATCGCTGCGCGGTTCGAGCACACACGCATGTGTCACACCCGAATCAAACCAAACATCGAGCGTATCCTGTACCTTGTCATAGAGCGCACCTTCATCAGCTAATAAATCCACTGGCTCTAAGGCAAACCAGGCTTCAATGCCATGTTTTTCAACCCGTTTGGCAACTAATTCAATCAATTCAGCGGTACGCGGATGTAATGCGCCGGTTTCTTTCTGAACAAAGAGCGGAATCGGAACACCCCAAGTACGTTGACGCGAAATACACCAATCCGGTCGCCCGCGTACCATGCCTTCAATGCGACTCTGGCCCCAATCCGGCATCCAGCGCACATCGGTAATTTCCTGCAAGGCTGTATCACGCAAACCCTGTTGATCCATGCTGATAAACCATTGCGGGGTTGCGCGGAAAATAATCGGCGTTTTATGTCGCCAGCAATGCGGGTAGCTGTGATTAAAGCGAGTTTCGAGCAAGAGTGCGCCATGCTGTTTTAAGACTTCAACCACATGCTCATTGGCTTTAAAAACATGCTCACCCGCAAAAAGCGGTGTATGAGGTAAAAAGCGCCCATCGCCACCGACTGGATTATCAACTAATAGGTTATAGCGTTGACCGACTAGATAATCTTCCAGACCATGACCGGGCGCAGTGTGAACGGCTCCGGTACCTGCATCTAAAGTGACATGCTCGCCGACAATAATCGGTACTTCACGCGCATAAAACGGATGTCGCAATAAGACGCCTTCAAAATCAATCCCGCGCCCATAGCCGACGACGCGATAATCCTGAATACTCCAACGATCCATTGTGTCTTTCAGCAAGCCTTCTGCAACCATCAGCCGTTCGCGGCCGCATTCGGTGACGGCTTCAACAATCACGTATTCTAATTCCGGATTGAGTGCGACGGCTTGATTGGCGGGCAATGTCCAGGGCGTAGTTGTCCAAATGACAACCGAGACTGGCCCTTCACCGCATCCATTTGGGCTGCCGTGACAGCGTAATTCCAAATTTGCCGGATCAATGACCGGAAACCGAACATCAATCGCAATGGATTGTTTATCAGCATATTCGACTTCCGCTTCAGCTAATGCTGAACCGCAATCAATACACCAATGCACTGGCTTTTCGCCTTTTTGTAAATGCCCATTGGCAATTATCCGCCCAAGTGAACGGATGATGTTTGCTTCAAAGCCAAAATCCATCGTTAAATAGGGCTGCTCCCAATCACCGAGCACGCCAAGTCGCTTAAAATCCGTGCGCTGTTTTTCAACCTGTTTGTGGGCATATTCCCGACAAGCAACGCGAAATTCAGCGGCACTGATTTTATGTCCGGGTTTGCCGTGTTGTTTTTCGACCTGTAATTCAATCGGCAAGCCGTGACAATCCCAGCCGGGCACATAGGGGGCATCAAAACCGTCAAGTGTGCGGGCTTTAAGAATGATGTCTTTTAAGACTTTATTGACCGCGTGACCGATATGAATTTCGCCATTCGCGTAGGGCGGGCCGTCATGCAGAATAAAGGTCGGCGCACCGGCGCGAGCGGCGCGAATTTGGCTATAGACATCCAGCGCCTGCCAGCGTTGGAGCAGCTCCGGCTCACGCTGAGCGAGGTTGGCTTTCATGGCGAAATCGGTTTGTGGAAGGTTGAGCGTAGGCTTGTAGTCGGTCACGGGAATGCGATCCTGAATAGAACAATGCGGTGTCACGCTGGACGGTTAAGCGTGCAAGCTACAAGTGGGCGTGTAGAGAATCAAGCGATACGTAACAGTTGCCGGATAGGGCGCTCTGTCGCTATTCTGTTGCATTACACACATACGCGAGGTGCGTTTCCGATGTCCCGTGTGCGACCGGTGTTTCTTGATCTGCGGCGGATTGCGCTGCCGCTGCCGGGGCTGGTCTCGATTCTGCACCGCGTCAGTGGCCTGTTGCTGGTGCTGGCGCTGCCCAGTGTGGCCTGGTTAGTTGAGCGGGCGCTATCGGGGCCGGAGGGCTTCGCGGTCGTGGTTGTCATGCTCGATGCCTGGCCTAGCCGCCTGCTACAAGGCGTGTTGCTGTGGAGCCTGCTGCATCATCTGCTGGCCGGTCTACGGCATCTGGCGCTTGATCTCGGTTGGGGCTTGGAACGTGTGATGGCGCGGCGCACGGCGTGGCTGACGTTGGTGACGGCGCTGGTGCTGCTGGTTGGTTTTCTACTGGTAGGGGGGTGGCGATGAGCCGTCATGCTTCGGGGTTGATGGCGTGGCTGATGCAGCGGGCGACGGCGGTATATTTGGCGCTCGCGGCGCTGTATCTACTGTGGTTCGTGAGTGTCGATCCGCCTGCCGATCATGCGGCGCTGGTGGCGTGGATCAGTCAGCCGCTGGTCAGGCTGGGGGTGTTGCTTGCGGTGTCGCTGTTGGTCGCGCATAGCTGGGTGGGTGTGCGCAATGTGTTAATGGATTATATTCACCCGCTGTGGTTGCGTTTGGCGCTGTTGCTGCTCGGCGGCGGGCTGGTGCTGGCCTCGGGGCTGTGGTTGATGTGGGTGGTGATGGTTGCTGGTGTGTAGATGCTGTCTGCATTGTTAAATAAAATCTTGTCAACCCTAAATCATCCTTTAAGAACGCGACACCCGCGTCAGCCGATCAACAAATGACACCAGCCGCACCCGTCGCATAATTCGCGCTAAATGCGCACGACTTTTGACTAATAACCGAAATTCTAAATCGGTCATCACGCCATCTTTTTCGACTGTTTGCACATGCTCAATATTTGAGCCAAGTTCGGAAATCACCCGCGCAATTTCGGCTAACACGCCGCGCCGATTTGTCACCTCAACGCGAATTTCCGTGGCAAATTCTCCCTCAGGTTCAAGTGACCATTCGACATCAAGTTGTTTTTCGTGCTTGCCTTCTAAACTGGCGAGATTACGACATTCAGCGCGATGCACGACAATACCGCGCCCGGGACTAAAAACCGCTGTAATGGTATCGCCAGGAATTGGCTGACAACAGCCAGCAAAATGCACCACTAAGCCTTCTGTGCCGCGAATAGCCAAGCGATGTGGATGTACATCAGGATGGGCGTTGCCGGTCGTTGCCGCTTCTTCCGGTTCAACACTGATTAACCGCCGCGCAATTAACGGGGCCGGTCGATTGCCGAGACCAATTTCGCCAAATAAATCCTCAAGATGTTCTAAACGCGCTTCTTCTAAATAGGCCGCTAAACGCACCGGTTCCAGTGTTTCAATATCTGCGCCAAGTGCGGTTAATTCCGCGTTTAATAATCGCCGCCCCAATACTTGCGCTTCACGTTGCTGAATACTTTTTAGATGACCGCGAATATTGACCCGCGCCCGCGCCGTGACAACAAAATTCAGCCAACCTGGATTCGGGCGTGCGCCGGGGGCAGTGATAATTTCAACCGTTTGACCATTGCGCAATGGCGTGCTCAATGGTGCCATGCGCCGATCAATTCGGGCGGCGACACAGGTATTGCCGACATCGGAATGAATGGCGTAGGCAAAATCAACCACGGTTGCGCCCCGCTTGAGCGATAAAATCCGCCCTTTGGGGGTAAAGACATAGACCTCATCGGGAAAGAGATCAACCTTGACGTGTTCGAGAAATTCGACCGAATTACCGGCTTCGCGCTGCATTTCCAGCAAATTTTGCAGCCAATCGGCAGCGAGGCTGGCCGGATTAGCACTGGTTTGTACGCCGCTTTTATACATCCAGTGCGCGGCAATTCCAGATTCAGCTAACCGCTGCATGTCTTCGGTACGAATCTGGATTTCGATTTGCATTCCCTGCGGGCCAATCAGTGCCGTGTGCAAGGATTGATAGCCATTAACTTTGGGAATGGCGATGTAATCTTTAAAACGCCCAGGAACGGGTTTATAGAGATTATGTACCAAACCAAGCACGCGATAACAGGTATCAACGCGATCAACTGTGACGCGAAAGGCAAAGACATCAGCTAATTCAAAAAAGCCACGTGATTTATCGCGCATTTTGCGATAAATGCCATAGAGATGTTTTTGTCGCCCTTCGACCGCACCAGCAATGCCTTCTTGTTGTAAGGCTTGACGCAAGGCAGTTTCCACCAGCGCGACCATTTCAATCCGCGTGCCGCTACTGCGTCCTTGCAGGGTGCGTTGAATCACGCGCCGTCGCCACGGCCAATAATGGGCAAAACCTAAATCTTCTAATTCAATGCGAATCCAATTGATCCCGAGGCGATTTGCTATCGGGGCGAAGATGTCGAGTGTTTCACGCGAAATGCGCCGACAGGCTTCCGGACTCATTGCATCAAGCGTGCGCATGTTATGCAGGCGGTCGGCAAGCTTGATGAGAATGACCCGAATATCACGGGTCATTGCCAATAGCATTTTTTGCAGACTCGCCGCCTGCGCTTCGGCACGCGAATTAAAATCCAGCTTGGTGAGTTTGGTGACGCCATCGACTAATTCGGCCACCGGCTCCCCAAATAAGGCCGCGACCTGTTCTTTACCAATCGGCGTGTCCTCAATGACATCATGCAGCAAGGCGGCAATTAAGCACTGATAATCCATGTGCATCTCTGCCAAAATCCGTGCCACCGCTAACGGGTGATAAATATAGGCTTCACCCGATTTGCGCGTTTGGCCTTCATGCGCTTCGGCCCCGAATAAATAGGCGGCATAACAGGCTTGAATCTGCTCCGGCGGCAAATAGGTCGCCAGATCAGCGCAAAAATCGCTGACCAGATAGCGCGTGATGGCGACGGGTCGGCTCACGGCGGGTGCTGGAGCCGACGGCGGGGCGCGGGGGTCGTCAGTCTTTGTCATCCTTGTCCGCGTCGGCATCAAGCCCAATCAGTGGCATGGTTGCGGCCAATTCGACGGCCAGCGCCTGTTCGAGCGCGGCGGTGGTATCGGCGCTTTCGCGCAGGGCATCCTGCATCATCGCTTGGGTGATTTGACCGGCGGCGATTTCGCGCAGCGCCAGCACGGTTGGTTTATCCAGCCCTGGGGCGACCAGCGACTCGACGCCATTGGCGAGTTGACGCGCACGTTTGGTGGCCAAAAGCACCAGATCAAAACGGTTATCGACGTGTTCGAGGCAATCCTCGACGGTAATACGGGCCATGCCGCGCTCCTGTGATGCAGTCTGTTAGCGGTTGTTAATCAGAGAGATTGGAAAGATTCGAGAGAGTCGTGCGCGTCGTCACCTTCACGCTTCAAGCGGATCGAGCAATGCAGCCAGACGCGGGCGCTGGTAGGCAAGCCGCTGACGTTCGGCGGTGATAATCGCCGTGAGCGCCGCGAGCGCCCGCTCAAAGCGGTCGTTGACGACTAAATAACTGTATTCGGCATAATGGGTTAGCTCATCGCGGGCCTGCGCCATGCGGCGAGCGATGATTGCTGCATCATCAGTGCCGCGTCCGCGCAAGCGGCGTTCGAGTTCGGCGATGCTTGGCGGCAACACAAAAAGGCCGATGGCTTCGGGGAACTGGGTGCGCACCTGACGTGCGCCCTGCCAGTCGATTTCAAGGATCACATCCTGACCGGAAGCCAACGAGCGGTTGACATCGGCGGCGCGGGTGCCGTAGTGGTTGCCGAACACCTCGGCATGTTCCAAAAACGCACCAGCAGCAATCTCGCGCTCAAACTGGGCGCGGTCAAGAAAGTGATAATGCACCCCATCCTGTTCGCCGACCCGCGCCGTGCGCGTGGTGCAGGAAACCGACAGCACCAGCCCCGCGACCTGTTCGAGCAGTGCCTTGACCAGACTGGTTTTGCCGGCTCCAGATGGCGCTGACACGATAAACAAGATGCCGCGTGCGGGCACAGTCGCTGCCAGTGTCTGATTGCGGTGCGCCTGACTGATTTGAGCCTGATTCATTCTAGGTTTTGCACCTGCTCGCGCATCTGTTCGATCAAGACCTTCATCTCGACGGCCTCGCGGGTGATCGACACATCCGCCGATTTCGAGCCGAGGGTATTGGCCTCGCGGTTGAGTTCCTGCATCAAAAAGTCGAGCCGCCGCCCGACTGGTTCACGACGCTGCAACACATCACGCACTTCATCAAGATGTGCCGCGAGCCGGTCGAGTTCTTCATCAACATCGAGGCGAGCGGCGACCAGCGCAATTTCTTGCTCCAGCCGCAGCGGATCGAGTTCGGCGCGTAATTCGCTCAACCGCTCGGCCAGCCGCTGGCGCACGCTCGCGAGCATTTCGGGCAGTCGCTCACGCACGCGGGCAGTACACGCCTGGAGCCGATCACAGCGGTCACGGAGTACCTGCGCCAGCCGCTCACCTTCGCGGGCGCGGGTCTCAAGCAGCGAATCGAGCGCCTGATCGAGCAGCGTCAGCGCCATCTGCTCTAACTGGCTCAGATCGGTTTGCGGCTCATGCAGCACTCCGGGCCAGCGCAACAGCTCAAATGCCGTCGGCTCGGCTGGCCGCCCCAGCAGTTCCGCGAGTTCTTGCCCAGCGGCTAATAATTGCGCAACAAAGGGGCGATTGAGCTGGAGCGCATTCGGCGTACCCTGCGCCGGAATATAGCGCAACTGACCATCCAGCTTACCGCGTTGCAGCCGCGCTGCCAGTCGCGCCCGCACCTGAGTGTCGAGTCCGCGCAACTCTTCGGGCAGTCGCAGATGCGGCTCGAAAAACCGATGGTTGACCGTGCGTAATTCCCAAGTCAATTCACCACTCTCACCCGTCTGCGTGACGCGGGCGAACGCTGTCATACTTTTAATCATTGTGTGTTTATGCAACTCGTCGAGGCGGGAATCTGGGTCAAGCGGCACAACCGGATCGGGCGCAGACACAACAGACGCAAAAGACACAAAACCAACCGCGATTGACCCAGACTGGGTTTATCATAAATCTAGCACGCAGTATACCGCGTCTTTTTATCCGCTTAATCTTTGCATGGAGTCGCACCGCCGCGATCATGGCCGCCGCACGAGAGACGCTTACACCAGGCACCCAAGTGGGCGCGTATCGCATCATCAAACCGATTGCGAAGGGCGGCTTTAGCCTGATTTATCTCGCCACCGATGAGGACACGGGCGAAGAAGTCGTCATCAAAGAGTATATGCCCAAGAAGCTGGCGCGGCGCGACGTGCAGCAACGTGTCGTGCCGATGAGCATGAGCTATGCCGAAAGTCTCCATCATGGGCGCAAGCTATTTTTTCAGGAAGTCAAGGCGCTGGCCTCGCTGCATCACCCGAATATTGTGCGGGTGCTGGCGTTTTTGCTCGCCAATGACACCGGCTATATGGTCATGCCCAACGAGCGCGGGCGCAATCTTGGTGCCTATTTGCAGGAGCGCAAAGGCGGCTTGAGCACCTCGTTTTTGCTCGATGTGTTTGTGCCGGTACTCGATGCGCTGGCGCTGATGCACCGCCGCTCGATGGTGCATCTCGATGTCAAACCCGGCAACATTCATCTGCGGCATGGCAACATGCCGTTGCTGCTCGATCTCGGTGCCGTGCATCCGCTCAATCGCAGCCGCTCGCGGGGCGGTCAGGTCATCACCGCCGGTTATTCGCCGCTCGAACAATATTTTCGTGATGGCGAAGTCGGCCCCTGGACAGATGTGTACGCAGTCGGGGCCAGTCTGCGCACCTGCATGGACGGGCACACACCGCAACCGGCGCCGGAGCGTCAAAAAGATGACCAATTGATCCCAGCAGTTGACGCACTCAAAGACCGTTATCCCGAGTTTTTGCTCAACGCCGTCGATTGGTCGATGGCGATGGATCCAGCGCGTCGCCCGCAGGATGCCGAAGAACTCTTGGTCACGCTGCTGCCGCATCTCGATGACACCTATCGCACGCGGCGACGCGACGCGAGCGAATAATTCATCTAGTCAATACGCTTGCTTCGCGTCAGCGCGTGCATTCCAAACCTCTTTTTTCAGTTGGCTTAATCATAGCCAACCTCAACGCTTTTGGATTGTTGATTTGTTATGAACGAACATCCCCATCATTCCATGCTGGAGCGTGATATCCAGCTTTATACCGCACTCTTAGGCGAGGTCTTGCGCGAACACAGTCGCAAGCGCGTTTTAGTCATTGTCGAGCGGTTACGCGATGGATTTATGCAATTGCGCGAACGTGAAGATCCCGACTTGCGCGAAAAATTGATGAAACGCATCGCAAGCTTGGATTCACAGACGCTGATTGAAGTGATTCGCGCTTTTACCCTATATTTTGGGCTGGTGAATGTCGCTGAAGAATTAAACGCGCATCTGGCACGTATGGATCAAATCGCCGCTGGCCAGCGATTATGGATCGGTTCATTTGATGACACCGTGCGCCAATTTAAAGCCGATGGCATCAGTCCTGAGCATTTTCAAAGTTTGCTTGAGCAATTAGTGTATTTGCCGGTTTTTACCGCCCATCCGACTGAAGCCCGTCGCCGCACCGTTGCTGAAACCTTTCGCCGCTTATTTCTCGCTGGACAAGATTTACACCGCCTCAAGCTCAACGAAGAAGAGCTAGAAGATAAACTTCAAGACATCCTGACCCAGATTCAGATTTTATGGAAAACGGACGAGGTGCGCGTTCATAAACCGCAGGTCACGGATGAAATTCGTCGAGGACTGTATTTTTTCCGTGAATCTTTATTTGAAGCCGTGCCCAAAGTTTATCGCTTTTTAGAAAAAGCGGTGCGGCGCAATTATGGTACAAGCTGTGGCATTCAGGTGCCGAGTTTTATTCGCTTTGGTTCGTGGATCGGCGGTGATCGTGACGGCAATCCATTCGTCAAACCCGAAATCACCGAATTAGCTGTGCGGATGCACGCGGAATTAATTCTCGAAACCTATCTAGTGCGTTTAAATGATCTTAGTCGTGTGCTGAGTCATTCAAATACCCTCTGTCAACCCGCGCCAGCATTTCTCGATAGTCTCGATGCGGATGAAGAATATTGGCTCGGCGTGATGGGACAGCGCCAGCGGCGGTTTCTTTCTGAACCCTATCGCCGTAAATTGGCGCTGATGGAACATCGACTGCAAGCTAATCTCGACCGCTTACGCTGTCGTTTAGACGGGCGTGATGCCGGTCATTTACCCGATGGCTATGCGAGTGCAGCGGCATTTTTAGCTGATTTGCTGCTGATTCGTGATTCACTCATTCATCATGGTGATGCCAGTGCCGCTGCCGGTGCCTTGCAAGATCTCATTCGCTTAACTGAAACCTTTGGCTTTCATTTAGTTCAGCTTGATATTCGCCAAGAATCCACCCGCCATACCCAAGCCGTTACAGAACTTTTTGCCCGTCAACCCGGCGCACCCTTTTATCAAGCGTTCAGCGAAGAACAGCGGTTAATGGCGCTTGCCGAAGCCATTGCTCATCCGCATCCATTCGTGATTGATAAAGCGACATTAACGCCTGAAACCCGCGAAACGCTGGAAACCTTTGAAGTCATAGCACGGATGCGTGCTGAAATTGACGCACGGGTATTCGGTCAATACGTGATTTCCATGACTCATGCGGCGAGTCATGTCATGGAAGTGATGTTATTAGCGCGTTTAGCCGGATTAGTGGGAGTTGATAATCACGGTTGGTTTTGCACCCTGCAAGTCTCACCGCTATTTGAAACGATTGAGGATCTCAGCCATATCGATCAAGTGATGAGTCGGCTGTTTGATGATCCGACCTATTTGGCGCTATTACGGGCATCCGGTAATCAACAGGAAGTGATGCTCGGCTATTCGGATTCCTGTAAAGATGGTGGGATTCTCGCCGCAAGCTGGAAACTGTTTGAAGCACAGAAAAAGATCATCGCTTTAGCCGATGATCGCGGTGTGGCCTGTCGTTTATTTCACGGGCGCGGCGGTACAGTTGGGCGCGGTGGTGGCCCGACGCATGAAGCGATTTTAGCTCAGCCGGTTGATACCGTACATGGTCAAATCAAATTCACCGAACAAGGCGAGGTCTTATCCTATCGCTATGCTAATCCCGAAACGGCACGCTATGAATTAACACTCGGAATTAGCGGTTTAATTAAAGCCAGTCGCTGTTTAATTGAACCGCCCGAACCGGAACGCCGCGATTATCTCGCTATTATGGATGAATTAGCGCGTTATGGTGAACACGCCTATCGTACATTGGTACGCGATACCGATGGTTTTCTCGATTATTTCTATGAATGCACGCCACTCGATGGCATTGCGCTTCTGAATATTGGCTCACGTCCCGCACATCGCACCAAAGCAGATCGGTCGCTGGCGTCAATTCGTGCGATTCCCTGGGTATTTGGTTGGGGGCAGGCGCGAGTCACCCTGCCAGCTTGGTTTAGTATTGGGCAGGCGCTTGAACGCTATCGCGGTAATGATGTTGCACGCTTGGCGAAGCTGCAAAAAATGTATCAAGATTGGCCGTATTTTCGGGCGCTCTTGTCGAATACACAGATGTCGCTATTTAAAGCTGAGATGCACATTGCCCGCGAATATCTGCGATTAGCGGAAGATCGAGAACAGGCGACCGTGATTTTAGGTCTGATTGAAGCGGAATATCAGCGCACGCTGGTGCAGGTACTCAATGTCGCTGGATTACATGCGCTGATGGATGAAACACCTGAATTGCGGCATTCACTTGCGCGGCGCAATCATTATCTCGATCCACTGAATTATATCCAGATTGTGCTATTAGAGCGGTATCGCTCGGAAGCAGATGCAGCGCGGCGCGAAGAATGGCTTGATCCGCTGTTACGCTCAATCAATGCGTTAGCGGCGGGGATGCGGAATACGGGATAAACCAAATAAAGCAGATAAACAGCATAACGCCGTGAAGTGTCGGCTTCACGGCGAGTCGGATCAGATCAGTTCAGCTTTAATTGCCGCGTGTCAAATATTCGAGTTGGTCAAGGCTAAAATGCGTTGGCGTTAAACCGAGACGCGCAAAGCTATCATTTTCGGCGCAGACATTGCCTTCCATCAGCATCTGAATTTGATCGCGTGAAATCGGAAACCAGGGGAAGCGATCCAATAACCCAGCAGCAAGTTTAATCGCCAATGCTGGCGCTGGAACCATGAGTTTGGTACGTCCTGATGCCGCAGCAATGGTGCTTAAAATCGCTTTCCAGCTTAAACGCTCTGGGCCGCAGAGCGTATAGGTCTGCGATTCAGTACGCGATTCAGTAACCGCGAGCACAAAGGCATCGGCGACATCTTTAATACTCACGGGTGCCAGTTCAAATAATCCAGCTTTGAATGGCAGTAGCCCAGCATGAAATAATGGCGCTGGCAGTGGGCTATCAATAATATCCTGCTTCAGTTGTGAGCAAAATTCCATCCGCCCCTCGGCATCACCAAAAATCACTGACGGGCGGAAAATTGTCCAGCGCAATCCCGATTCTTTCAGTGCCTGTTCAGCGCGATATTTGGTGCGCTGATAGGCAGTGCCATCGGGACGAATGCCGTTAGCGCTCATTAAAATAAAGCGCCCGACACAATTGTCTTGTGCCGCTTGAATCGTATCAACGACACCCTGATATTGCAGCGCCTCAAAGGTAATACCTTGCGCTGGAAATTCACGCAGAATGCCAATCAGATAAATCACCGCATCACAACCACGCACGCATTCGAGCAGCGATGGTAGATTACTGACATCGCCGTGAACAATTTCACAGGCTTCAGCGTGCGCGATTTTTTTGTCACTGCCCGAACGCACGAGCAAACGCGGAACATGACCAGCCGCCAGCAAATGACGGGTGATGTGTAAACCAACAAATCCGGTGCCGCCAATTATTGCAACTTTCATAAGCGTTTCCCCTGTGTGAATACCATTTGGAATTTAGTTCAAACCATCTGGAATTAAAAACAACTGAATTGAACATCTATGCGACCGTTCGTGGCCGATTGTCCAGTCAATGAATTGGGGGCGCGGATGGGATCGCTCAAGGCTGAACACGGGAAGAGATTGCGCTGGCAGCTTAACGGGTCGCTATCTGCGCCACACCGCGCACGGTAGCGGGTTTTGGAGCGGTGGTGGCAGTCGGAACAGCAGCAAGATTGAGCACATTTTGACGGCGCAAGCGGCGCACATTACGGCGAGCGGCAGTAAACACTTCGGTGATTGCCTCGGCAGCGACCTTACGCGCCTCGCGCACTACGATCTGGCGTCCGGCACCGAGTTTAGTACTCAGCTCACAGCGGACACGATGACCATGCACCGGGTCAAATTCTTCCTGGACAGTAACCTGAGCCTCAATCGGCTCATCGGGGAAGCGATCCACGAGTTTACGGGCTTCCGCTTCGATTTGACGACGAATCGTAGCGTCCAGCGCCAGCAGATCGCCGCCTATCTTTAGAACCATATATGACGTTCTCCATGGACTCGACCGCCGCTGCGGAGCGCACAGGTCGCTGTAACGGGAATCGAGCGGATTGACTGTGAGGGCTAAAGCCTCATGAATTGAACACGTCGCTGAAGTGTCGCTGAAGGCAAACAGGCGCACGGCATGAGAGATACGCGACGGCATGTAAATCATGGCGTTAGCGTCGAAAAAATGCAAGAAAAAAAAGCAAGACTTGCTTCATTCAAAGAGGTTGCGATAGGCACGGGCGAAATGTTTGTACGCCTCCCAACCGTCTTTATCCATGACTTGATCGATCACCCAGCGATTCGCGTCGGATTCGCCCATAATGGTTTGAATTTCATGGCCAAGATGACGTAACAACGCATAACTCGGCCCATCATCAGTAAATTGAAATTCAGCATAATCAGCGGAGCGCGCATCAAGACGGGCGATAAAAGGGCCGCCGTAATCGCCCGGGCCAAGCAAATCTTGGCTATTATCCTGCACATGGCCAAAAAGATTTTTAGCAAATTCAACAATAAGCGTGCGCCGGTCAGCTTCATTCAGTTCAGCGTGTGCCAAGCGGTCAGCAATTTGCACCAGAAAAATAAGATATTCCTGGATTACCGCTAAACGCTGGGCATCCTGGTCATAGACGAAGCGTTCGCAGTGCAAATTGATCGCTTTGTCAAGGGCAATGCGCCAAGCAATATAAGCTAGGGCGCTGGCAATTTCCGGGAGTGAGCGGCTGCGCTCATCGTCTTTCCAATAGCTTTTGATGCGTAGTGCCATACACGCGCTCCAGTTAAAATCAGTATAAAAACTGCTCTACAATATGGGGTATTTGTGCTTGATTTAAAGTGCGCTGCGTTTTAACGTATAGCCATCTTGGTTTTGAGTGTTTAGTTTAGTAGTGCTTCAATTATGCCAACAACAATCATGCCTGTTTTCAAACACGGCCATAATCAGGTCGTGCAAATTCCAGCGGAATTTCGCCTTGATGTCGAACAAGTAGAGATTCGGCGCACTGAGAATGGCGATCTTGTGCTCCATCCGCTGCGCTCAAATCGTGGTCAAGCGTTATTGCAGACGCTGAGTGATTTTGATGCAGATTTTATCACGGCACTTGAATTGGATCGCGCTGAATTATTAGGTATTCAGGAGCGTGATAACTTATGAAATACATGCTTGATACGAATATCTTAATTTATTTGCTTAAGCACCGACCACCTAGCGTAGCGCAACGGATCAATGCGCTACCGATAGAGGATCAACTCTGCATGTCTTTTATTACCTATGCCGAGCTACTAAAGGGTGCGGAACGTAGTACGCGCAAAAACGCAGTGCAACAGCAACTCAATCAACTGACGCAACAGGTGCCGGTGCTGTATCCGATTGATGCGCGTATTTGTCAGCATTACGCCGAGCAATTCACCCGCCTGAAATTAGCTGGAACACCAATTGGTGCGAATGATCTTTGGATTGCTTGCCATGCACTTGCTGAGAATGCCACACTCGTCACTCACAATATCCGCGAATTTGAGCGGGTTCAAGAATTATCCGTGATAACTTGGGTTGAATAAACGCTACTCACGACACCACCCGCAAACGCGGCGCGGATACTTCGGGAATCGTTGCCGCAGCTATTGGCCGTTCATACGCCACACGCACGCATTCTGCGCCCAATACTTGACGCAACTGTTTGAATAACGCATCCGTCGGTCGCACGCGCCACGCTGTTCCAAAACGCAATTCGCCGACAGCGTGTGGGCAACGATAGTGCAACAGAATCGGCAAACTCGTCTCACGCGCCGTATCGCGATACGCCAGCAACGCCGCCCGCAGTTCGGCAACACGCTCCAATCCGTGTGCATATTCCGCTGGATCAGTCAAATCGAGCGTCAGCAACACATGATCGGCCGCCCCCGCCCGCGTGTCCTCAAAGGTGCGCACACTTTCTGCGCGAAGTGACCAGGCATCGCGGAACTCATCGAAGTTAAGTACGCCGGTCACGCTGAGAATATGATCCGCCGCGAGCAGGGAGCGCACCTGATCGTACAGCTCAGAAAAAACCGTGACCTCGATGCGTCCGCTGCGGTCGTCGAGCACGATTGATCCCATGCGGCCACGTTGCGTTTTGCCGTGGCGTACACTGACCACCAATCCGACAACGGTACGTTTTTCACGGTCACGGCGGTCGCGGCGTCCGAGTTCACGATCAGTCTCTAGCAAGCGTGCGATTCGTGTTCCGCCCATCGCTTTGAGTTCATCGGCGTAGCGGTCGATGGGATGACCAGTGAGATAGAGTCCGAGCGTTTCTTTTTCACCTTCGAGGCGCTGGTCGTCGTCCCAATCGACCTGTGTTTCGCAAGCGATTTGTGGATCTGGTGCAGGCGGGCCACTGGGTTCCGTTGCGCCGAATAAATCGACCAAACCGGCAGCGCGGGTGCTGCGTGATTGCTCGGCGGCTTTGAGTGCCAGCGGCAACTGCGCCATGAGGGTGGCGCGATTGGGGCCGAGTTCGTCGAGTGCTCCGGCGCGAATCAGCGATTCCAACACGCGGCGCGTAACACGTTGTAGGTCGATACGTGTGCAAAAATCCCACAGATCGCGGAAGGGTTTGCCAGCGCGTCGCGCTTCGAGCATGGCTTCGATGGCCGATTCGCCGACACCTTTGACAGCTCCGAGACCATAAAGAATAGTTTGATCGTCGGCGATGGTGAAATGATAGTCGGAGCGATTGATTGCCGGTGGCTCAACCTTGAGTTTCAATGTCCGGCATTCGTCAATTAATGTGACGACTTTATCGGTATTATCCATATCCGCCGAAAGTACAGCGGCCATAAATGCGGCTGGATAATGAGCTTTGAGCCAGAGCGTTTGATAGCTGACGAGGGCGTAAGCGGCTGAATGGGAATTCGAGCAACACAGCCCTGACGCAAGCAAAAAATTATGCTCAGGATGATCAACTTCAAGATCATACCCTTGATCAAGTTTAACAAATGTCGCCCGTACTGGTCGCCGCAAAACAACATGATGATTTATTAAACACTGCGTTTCGAGCGCATCACAAGCGTTAAAAATTACGTTCGATTGATTAGGTGAGCATCCCCAGATCGATTCACCAGTTTCCAAAATCTTCCATAGTGGCCATTGTCCATGATGCGTGAGCCATTTATGATCAAGGGTGCAGTATTCAATTACTCCGTCATCAAATTCAACTTCCCATAGTGGTACTTGACCATGATCGTGCAATGCGATAACAGTTGAAACGCGCAATCGACCATCAAGTTCCATCGAAACGACATGATCGCCCGAACAACAATCAACGATTTTTTTTGTACCATTTAGCGTAGCTATCTGAGTTTCAGAAGCTAATGTTTTATTAAAGCCATAACCCGAAAAATATTCGATTAGACTAAAAACATGCGACGAAAGTTGGCCATCAATTCCCCGCGCTAATGCACCTTGTTCAAAAGTTTCACGCTGTTTAGCCATTTCCTCCGGTTTCTTTTTGCCCATACAATTATGGGCGATAAAATCATTGGCAATAAAATTGTGATGTTCTGGAATCGTAAGATCAAAGACTTCCATTCGACCTAGCGGACGAATTGAATCAATGACATCCCAAAAAATATCTGATTTATGTGCCAAAGATTTCAAAGATGCTGCGCGTTCTATCGGCAGTTGTACCGCTAATGCAATCGTCTCGCCTTCAAAAAAACTCCCCAGTGGCTTCCACCCCATCAGCGTATAAAATAAATGCGTCGCTGTAGCTTGAATCCGGCGTCCAGTGCGGGTTATGACCTCGAATACCTCTTGAACGCCATTATGAAAAACAGCAGCAATCGGCTGGCGGACAATTTTTTGTGTTTGTAAATTGAGCGCAAATATGTCACGCCCAATCCAAACATCTGGCGTGGCCGCGATTTCAGCTAATGTAACGTGCTGTCCAGTCGCTGCATCAATTACTTCAGTCGAGCCAGCTAGACATCGGCGCAAAATATCCGCCCCACCCAGCGAATATCCCGCCAATACCTGCGCAATCTGCATCACCTGTTCTTGATACAAGATAATGCCGTAAGTGGGTTTAAGAATTGGCGCTAAATCTGGATGCGGATACGCCACCTCAGCGCGTCCATGTTTACGCTCAATAAAATCGTCAACCATGCCTGATTGCAGCGGGCCAGGCCGAAATAACGCCACTAATGCGGTTATTTCTTCAAAACAATCCGGCTGGAGCTTTTTAATCAACTCTTTCATACCGCGTGATTCAAGCTGAAAAACTGCCGTGGTTTCACAATGCTTTAGCAAATCAAACGCGACTTGATCGTGCGGATCAATTCGCTCAATATCGAGCAGCGGTTCGCCGTTTGCTGCACGTTGGGCATTGATCGTTTTCAGCGCCCAATCAATAATTGTCAACGTGCGCAATCCGAGAAAGTCGAATTTAACCAATCCGACTTGTTCCACATCATCTTTATCATATTGAGTGACGAGATTGACGCCACCCTGTTCGCAATAGAGCGGAGCAAAATCAGTTAAAACTGTCGGCGCAATCACCACACCGCCGGCATGTTTTCCAGCATTGCGCGTTAAGCCTTCCAATTTACGCGCCATATCCAGCAGCGTTCGCACCTCTTCATCTTGCTCATAGGCGCGTTTTAATTCTTCGCTTTCTTTGAGTGCTTTATCCAGCGTCATCCCTAATTCAAAGGGCACCATTTTGGCAATTTTATCAACAAAACCATAGGGATGCCCCAGCACACGCCCGACATCGCGCACCACAGCTTTTGCCGCCATCGTGCCGAAAGTAATAATCTGTGAGACGGCATCACGTCCGTATTTACCGGCAACATAATCAATGACGCGATCCCGTCCTTCCATACAGAAGTCGATATCAAAGTCAGGCATCGACACGCGCTCAGGATTAAGAAATCGCTCAAATAGCAATTCATGTTCAATCGGGTCAAGATCGGTGATTTTGAGTGCATAGGCGACCAGCGATCCGGCACCGGAACCACGCCCAGGCCCGACCGGAATATCATTATCCTTTGCCCATTGAATAAAATCAGCCACAATTAAAAAGTAGCCAGGAAAGCCCATTTGAATAATTACATCTAGCTCTATTGTGAGCCGCTCTTCATAGATGCGACGGCGTTCGGCATAATCCGGCGCAGTGCGATCTAAAATCCGCTCTAAACGCCACGCTAAACCGCGACGCGATTGTTCAGCAAAAAAGCTATCCGTCGTCATGCCTTCGGGCACGGGGAAACTCGGCAAATAATTTTTACCGAGTTTGAGTTCGAGATTACAGCGTTTGGCAATCTCAACAGTATTAGCCAGCGCCTCAGGTAAATCAGCAAAGAGTTCCGCCATTTCCGCTGGCGTGCGTAGATATTGCTCTTCACTATAATCACGCGGACGCCGCGCATCATCTAATGTGCGTCCTTGATGAATACAAACCCGTGCTTCATGGGCTTCAAAATCGCTTGCCGCTAAAAAACGCACATCATTTGTCGCCACAACCGGCACACCGCGCCGAATCGCTAAATCAACGCTGGCTTCAATCAATTCCCCTTCTTGCGGGCGTCCACTGCGAATTAATTCCAAATAATAGCGATCCGCGAATATAGATAGCCACGCATCAAGCCGTTGATTGGCTAATTCCGTGCGACCTTTGAGCAAGGCTTCAGCGACATCACCACGCGGCCCAGCGGAGAGCGCAATCAATCCGTGATGGGCGTCACGCAGCCAGTCGTGCTCGATCTGTGATACGCCCTGCGCCGCGTCCCGATGCTGTCCTTCGATAAAACCGCGTGAAATCAGGCGTGTCAGATTGCGATAGCCCGGCTCGTTCTGCGCCAGCAACACAATACGATGTGGTTGATTGATGTCCTCGGGATTGCGCACCCACAGATCGGCACCGGCAATCGGCTTGACACCGGCGCTCACGGCAGCCTTATAAAAACGCACTAACGCGAACAGATTGCTTTGATCGGTGACGGCCACCGCCGGCATTCCAGCGACGGTAACCGCCTTGACCAGCGGCTTGATGCGCACCAGTCCGTCGCTCAACGAATACTCAGAATGGAGATGGAGATGTACGAAAGTTGCGTCCACAGGAGTCCTACGCGGCGGCTGAGAAGGGGAAAAACCCAGAGCGGGGGTGCTAGTCTAACGGCCCGCGCCGATTTCGACATCGGGTTCGGACGGAAGGCGCAGGATGGTGGAAACCGTTTCGTGTGAACGGCTCAGCGTGGCATAATGCTCGGCAACTCCACCCGAACACCGCATCTTGACCCAGCACGACCCAACGTGCAAAACAGCCGGTCATCACTAAATTTAATCGGTGCTTCATATCGGTTGTATAGCATCCGACATCGGCGTCAGGAATTACGGCGATCAGCACCCATGCACCACAAAAAATCGATGCGCATTCGCGCTAATCAAGCGGCTGAGTGGCTGACTGAGTTCAGTCCCGCGCTCCAGTATGCGCTACAACCGGTTGTGAATATCCACACTGGAGCTGTATTCGGCTATGAGGCGCTATTGCGCGGTTTAAAGCAGCTAAAACTGCTCAATAGTCACGCGCTATTTGAGCGTGCTCATGCCGAACAGCATTCTCAAACGCTCGATGCCTATTTAACCGCACTGGCAATTAGTCAGTTTGCTGCGCTGCCAAATGCCCAGCGGTATCGCCTGTTTTTTAATCTTGACCCGCATTGGATTGACCCACAACACGGAGCACAGGTATTTCAATGTTTGCAAGCGCAAGGTTTGCCACCGGATACCCTGTGTCTGGAATTATCGAAAGCGGTCGATCAAGCTGTATATCCCGATCTCGGCGCGATGATTGCTGGTTATCGCACCGCCGGACTGCATGTGGCGCTCGATGATTTTGGCGATGGGCATTCGGGATTACGGCGGCTATATCTCTATCAACCAGATCACATTAAATTTGATCGGTTTTTAATTCAAGGTATTGATACCGATCATCGCAAGCGAGTAATTGTTGCTAACGCAGTGCAATTAGCGCATCAACTTAATATTCAAGTCATTGCCAAAGGCATTGAAACCGAAGATGAGCTATTAACTTGTCGCGAAATTGGCTGTGATTTAGCGCAGGGCTATTTGATTGCTCATCCGCAAACCGATCATGCTGCGTTGCTCCCCACTTACACGCAAGTTGCTGACATTCATCAGCGCCATCAACGCGAGCAGTCGGGTGATCTCAGTTTAATTGAATCGTTTCTGGAACCCATTCCGCCGATTCATGCCAGCGAGGGCATTGCGCGATTATTTGAGGCGATGCGCCGTGATAAACAACATCATATTGTTCCAGTACTCGATGACGCAGATCGCCCGTTGGGATTAGTATATGAATCCGATATCAAGGATTTTATTTATTCAGCCTATGGACGCGAGTTGATCGTTAATCGGGCCTTTGCGCGACAGATTCGAGATTTTGTCCAAGCCTGTCCATTAGTTGACATCCATGATCCGATTGATCGGTTATTAGAAGCCTATTCCGCTGCCAGCGATACCGCTGGGGTATTGATTACCCGTGATGGCCGTTATCAGGGATTTATTTCGGCAACGGCATTGCTAAAATTGGTTGAGCAAAAAAATCTCGCCGTTGCCCGCGACCAAAATCCATTAACTAAATTGCCGGGGAATAATCCGATTCATCGTTATGTTTCACGGGCAATCAGTGAGCGCAATCAGGGCTGGCATTTAGCCTATATCGATTTTGATAATTTTAAAGCGTTTAATGATTATTATGGTTTTCGGCGTGGTGATCGAGCGATTCAATTATTTGCCGATCTGTTGCGCACCGGATTAGAACAGCATGGCTGGTTTGTTGGGCATGTGGGCGGAGATGATTTTTTTGCTGCAATTCAGGATGCAGCACTGGATGCTGTGCTGGAACGACTGCGTTGGTTGCTGGAGAAATTCCGCATTGATGTGCAGAGTTTGTATGATGCTGAAGATCGCCAGCGCGGTTATTTGCAAGCAGCAGATCGCTATGGTCAATTACGCGAAATGCCGCTCATGCGCTGTAGTTTGGCGCTGCTAGAAATTCGCCCTGGAGATGATTACAGCGATGGCGATGAACTCGGGCGCACAATTGCGGAATTGAAACATGCTGCGAAGCAAAGTGCCTCGGGTTTGGTATTGCGACGCGAGCCGCATGGTGTTGCCGACGAAATAGCGAGTGGCTAAAAGCCTCCAGCAATCAAGCCGTATTTGCTGGAAGCTGATTACGCATGATTAAGCTCTAGCTTTGTCACGTCTTTTTGCCGCTGAAAGCGCGGAATACGCAGAAAAATCTTTTTTTGTGACGAAGCTTCGGCTTCGTCTTTAGATTTTCGATCAAAACACAGCTAGGGATGCGATAGAATGCCAACTAAAATTTTAAATAGCTCTGGAATATCTAATGGTACACGAAAGGCGTCAATATCACGGCTGATGGATTTTGTAGTACGATCCAATTTGCCAAAACGCCACAGATCACCGACGGTAATTGCGCCGAACAGTTCAGAATGATCGCTTGGCAAATAGTGATCTATTGCGATGAGTTCAGCGGCGAGTTGAGTAAAACCTTTTTCCAGATCGGATTTTTTGGCTTCAACAATAAGAATGCTGTTCAGTGAGTGAATCCAATAATCGAGCGTTCCTTTGAGTTGGTCGTTGATATAAATTGGATATTCAATATCAATTTTGATGTCGATTTCGTCAAGCAATTCCAAGAGAATCGGCGCAATCATCATTTCGCGTTTAGCGATTTCAGAATTGAGTGAGATATGCGGTAATTTGCGATAAAACATCGCTTGCAGTGTATCGAGTGAATGCTTAACTGTACCATGCGGTAAATCGAGTTTAGTTAACTGATAGCTGTAGCCTAATTCGGCTAAAATCATTTCAGGTGGATAATTCAGTTCAAAATAATCGGAAAATGTATAACTGCGCTCTGGTTTGAGAATGCTCATATTGGTGCGCTCTGCCGAAATTTTGTCATCAGAAAAAACCTTCGTATTCTGAGCGCCTTAGCGGTTCAAACCCACCAAAGCAAGACGCTCAAGCCAGGCTAACGCCGCCTCACCATCGGCCACCGTCGGCACGCCCGCCGGTCGCGCTGGTCGCTGAAGCATGATGACCCGCACCCCGCGTTCACGCGCTGCGAGCAGCTTGGCGGCTGTCGCCGTGCCACCGCTGTTTTTGCACACAATGGTATCAATCGCCCAGGTGTCGAGCAGCGCCCGCTCATCAGCGAGTGCAAAGGGGCCGCGTGCATAGAGCCATTCGGCAGCATAAAAGGGCGGAAGCGGCGCGGGTGGTGTGACTAAGCGGATCAGAAACCATGCGGTTTCAATGTCAACAAAATGACTTAATTCCTGTCGCCCGACCGCCAACAGCACGCGCTGCGCTTGGCTCTGGCGCACAGCGGCGGCGGCTTCTGTCCAGCTTGTCACCGATTGCCAGCGATCTCCGGCCTCAGCCGTCCACGCCGGGCGCTCTAAGCGCAGCAGCGGTATGCCGGTGATGCGACAGGCTTCGGCAGCATTCCAGCCCATCTGCGCCGCAAAGGGATGCGTGACATCCAGCACGGCGCGAATCGCGTGTTCATCGAGATAGCGCACCAGTCCGGCAACACCACCAAAGCCGCCGATCCGGGTCTCGCCTGCCGCGTGCCGAGGATCGGCGGTACGTCCGGCAAGCGAGGTGATGACATGCCAGTCTGGAAGCGCGGCCAAGCGGTCGGCCAAGTCATAGGCTTCGGTAGTTCCGCCGAGAATCAATAGCTTGGCCGCCATCACGCGCCGCTCTCCATCTGACACGGTGTGACGGGTTTATGGCAAGCTGATGCGCGTCATCACGCCATCTTTGAGCTTCCAATGCTTCAGCCCGGCGGCCATGTGCAGCAGCACAACTAAGCCGAGTGCAATCCCGCCGAGTCCGTGATACGAGAACAGGGTTGCGCCGAGTTCAGGATTGGCGGTGAGCGGACTGGGCACGCTCAACATGAAAAATTCCAGCGGATAGCCCGACACAGCGGTCGCAATCATGCCGCCAATCGGCACGCCGAGCGACAGCAGATATAGCAGCAACAGGGTCACGCCACCGACGGCCCGTTCGATGCCGCTCAATGGCGGATCATAGGGCGGTGTGGTGCCGCGCACGCGCAGCACAATGCGCAGCATCGTCAGCACCAGCACCAACACGCCGATGCTTTTGTGATAGGTGAAGAGTTCGCCGGCCGTCTCAGCGCCGACCAGATTTGACAGGCCTTCATAGCCGAGGGTGCCGAAGGTCAGGCCACCGATCAGCAGACCAAATACCAGCACGGCCAGCAGCCAATGCAGCGCACGTTGCGCAAACGAATAACGATGAATAGTCAAGAGCAGCTCCTAGCAAGTCATTAAGCTGGGGGGGGTTAAACACAGAAAGATCGGTCATGCTGGCGGCTGACAGCGGATCAAGCTGTCAACCGCACCGCGCTATCTTAAACCGCCGCTCCGATGAACACGAATGACCATCCGCAGTCGTCGTGCTAAACGGCATTCGCTTATGTCAGACGCGCATCACTGGACACTGATGATAACAACCGCTCAATCTCAGCGACCGATTGCGGACGCCCATAGAGATAGCCTTGCACCTGCCGACAGCCGTGACGCCGCAAAAACTCGGCCTGTTCTTCGGTTTCCACACCCTCGGCAATGGTCATCAGTCCGAGTGCGGTACCAAGCGCAATGGTCGCCTTGACGATCTCGGCATCACCGGCATCATGGGTGACATCTTGGATAAATTCGCGGTCGATTTTAATTTTATCGGTGCGGAATTTGCGCAAATATTGCATCGACGAGAAGCCGGTACCGAAATCATCAATGGCAAAATGAATGCCCAATTCGGATAACCGCACAATATCGGCTTGGGTTTGTGCATCGGCGGCAATTAACACGGTTTCGGTAAATTCCAGTTCCAAGTTGTGCGGATTAGCCCCGGTGCGTTCGATTACAGCGAGAATATTGTCACCAAAATCAGGATCGCCGACCTGTTGCGCACAGAGATTAACGGCAATGCGCCCGAATACCAGCCCGCGTGCGCTCCAATCGCACATCTGACGGCACACCGCATCGAGTACCCAATCGGAGAGCGGTCGCACTAAACCACGTTTTTCCGCGACCGTCAGAAATGCACCGGGCAAACGGATGCCGTCCTGTGGATGCTGCCAGCGCACCAGCGCCTCCATGCCGACCAATTGCCCGGTGTGCAAATCAAATTGCGGTTGATAGACGACAAACAATTCATTCGCTTGAATGGCGTGAGTGAGTTCGCGGGTGATTTCCATTTCACGGCGTAATTGCTGCGTCATCGAGTCCTCAAAAAACGCATGAACCCCGCGTCCGGCTTCTTTCGCTTTATAGAGCGCGACATCGGCCCGCGTAATCAATTCATCGACATCGTGGCAGTGTTGATCGGCAATTAAAATCCCAATACTGGTATTGATGGTGATGCGGTTATCACCGAGTTGAAAATCCTGTTCCAACGATTCGATAATTTTGCTGGCCAATGCTGCTGCGTCACCGATTTCCTCAATCTGCACTTGTAGCAACGCAAATTCATCGCCACCAAAACGCGCCAGAATATCGGTGCCACGGATGATCGCCGTCAGCCGTTCGGTCACGGCACGTAGCAGTTGATCGCCGACCGGATGCCCGAGGGTGTCGTTGACATCTTTGAAATGATCCAAGTCGAGCATGTGCAGCGCGAAGCGTTGATTATTGCGGCGCAATCCGGCGAGGGCTTGGGCGAGTTCTTCTTTAAAGAGCAGGCGATTGGGCAAGCCGGTCAAGCTGTCGTGAAAGGCGAGATGCTGAATTTCAGCTTCAGCGCGTTTGCGGGCGCTGATGTCATGGAAGGTGACGACCGCCCCTTCAATCTGCTGATCGCGGCGCATCGGCGTGGCCCAGTATTCGGCAGGAAAACTGCTGCCATCGCGCCGCCACAGCACTTCATTGGCGGCGTGACAATCCTGCCCGTTGCTTAGGGTGGCAAAGATGGAGCAGCATTCGGGCACAACCGGCGTGCCGTCGGCGTGTGAATGATGAATCAGCGGATGAATCGACTGGCCGATTAGCTCTTCGGGGGCATAGCCGAGCAGATCAGCCGCTGCGGGATTGATGAAGGTCACGCGCCCCTCTAAATCCAGTCCAAAAATGCCCTCGGTAGTCGATTCGAGCAACAGCCGGGCTTTTTCTTCAGCCTGACGGGTGGCGCTCGCGGCGCGTTCATGTTCGATGACGATGGCGGCCAATTCAGCAGCCGATTCGATCATCTCCAGATCGACCGCTGAGGGTTCCATCACACAGTTCGCGTAGATGGCAAAGGTGCCGAGTACCTGATCGCCATGCCCGATAATCGGCTGTGACCAGCAGGCGCGGAGCGGCGTGCGCTCCATCAGCTCGCGGTAGGCGGCCCAATCGGGATGGGTGAGCACATCGGCGACGACCACGCGCTGTCCGGTTGCTGCCGCTGCGCCACAGGAGCCGATGCCGACACCGATTTTGGCTCCTTCGACCGCTTCGGCATAAAACTCCGGTAAGCTCAAAGCGGCGGCAGTGCTCAGGGTCTGGGTTGCGGGATCGAGCAGATGGATCGAGCAGATCGCGCGCGGGGCAATGTCTTCGATATAAGTGATAATCGCCGTCAACATTTCGCGCAGCGGTTGACCGCGAGCGAGCATTTCGAGCACACGATTGCGCCCTTTTAATAACAGCCGAGCGCGGCGATAGTCGGTGACATCTTTAGAGATGCTGACAAAGCCGATCACCTGTCCGGCGGCATCGCGCTTGTAATTCCAATCGACCTCGACATGAATCATCTGACCATCGGCAGTCAGATTGCGATTGTAATAGGTCATCGGCGGTGGCTGTTCGGTGGCGAAGCGGTGCAGATCGGCTAACAGCCGAGCGCCTTCATCTTCAGGTAACAGCGTGGCAACAGATTGACCGATCAACTCACTCGGTTCACGTCCAAAAAGCTGCACAGCCGCTGGATTGGCGTACTCGATGCGCCCGCTGGCATCGAGTTCCTGAATGTAATACTGACTGACTTCCACCAGCGTGCGAAAGCGTTGTTCACTCTCGCGCAACGCCTGTTCAGCCTGTCGGCGATGCGCGATCATGCGGCGGGCCGCTTGCGCAATGGCCCGCAGTTCATGGAAATGCAGTTGTTCGGGCAGATGCTCGGTGTCGCTGCTTGGTGCGGAGGTGTCGAGCGCCTGTTCGAGATAGTGAACACAGGTCTCGCTATCGCGGCGGACAGCAGCAGCGATGCGCCGCGCTCGCCAACCAGCAAGACCTAAAATCACGACAAACAGCCCGCTGATCGTCAACACTTCCGACTGAATCCGCTGATGCACCTGATGATGCAGCGCCGTGATTTCGGCTTCGATATCGTCGATAAAGGTGCCAGTGCCGACATACCAGCCCCATTCTGGGATTGGCGCAACATAGCTGAGTTTTGGGGCCGAACGCTGATCGGGAAGTTTGGGCATCTTGTATTCAAGAAAGCCGCCGCCGGCCTGTGCATAGGCAATCAGCGTGCGCACGATGGGCTGACCATCGGCATCGATCAGTTCCAACACGTTTTGCCCTTTCGCTGGCCCGGCCAACGACAGCCCATCGTAACGCCCAATGAAGATGTAGGAACCATCCTCGAAGCGCAGCGCATCGAGCCAAGCCAAAATGCGAGCTTGGGTGCGAGCGATCACGGTGGCGGCATCGACCTCAGCGCCAGCGGTCTGCTGCTCCCAAGCGAATTGATGACGGGCATAGGCAATTGCCACCCGCACGCGGGCTTCCAACCGCTGCTGATGCTGCTGCAAATCTTGGGTGCGCAGGCGCTTGGTTTCGTGGAGCAATTCGCGGTATTCAAACGCCACTACGACGCTCAAACACATGATGACAGTTGCCAGTAACACGAGCCGCATCCCGCGAGAAACCGAGGTAATAAGCGAAGACGATGACATGGACAAGTTCTACTGTGTAGGGGCGGTCAGCTTTCAGCCGCCAGCTTGTGCTGAATTAGTGGTTATCTTTTATAGCTGGTCGCTGGAAGCTGGAAGCTCATCGCTGAAAACACGCGATAACCGGCATGAACAAATTTACTGTAGGGCAAGAGTAAAAAGAAGGCGAGCACCGATCCTAAATGCACACATAACAGCAGCGGCATCGCGGCGGTCATGCGCCAGCCGAGCAGAACCAGTCCGCTGCTGGCGACCAGAAACAGCAAGCCGAGCAACGCCCTGTCGAGGCGCTGGGCTTCGCGGGCCAGTGGTTCGGGCGCGGCACGCCATTCAATCCAGCCCAATCCCAGCGTACTGAGGCACACGGCAATCCCGCCGCCCGTGCCCAACAGCACCGGCAGACTCAACAGCGGGTAGGGTGCGGCTAGATTCAGGCCATGATGATAGAAACTCGCCGTAACCGTCGCGGCGAAGCTCAGGGCCAGACCGCCCAGCAGCAGTTGATGCAGCCAGCGTCGCGCATGTGAAAAGCGATCATCCAGATCATTGCAGCCAACTCCGCCGCCGCGCAGATTGCGCAACCGCAGCACATCGCGCAGTACGCGCCACCCAGTTCGCCAACCGCTCCGCTGCGTCGTGTTCAGATAATTCAGATCATGCGGTCGTATCAGTCGCCAATAGCGTCGCCAGCCGATCCCCAGCGCCAGCACCGACCATGTTAAGGGCGCAAGTCCAATCCAGATCATCACCTCCCAGGGCAGCACGCGATAAAACAGTGCGGCGCTGGGATCGGCTGGATTGGGTAGATTCAATCGGGTCAGACCCCATAGCCCCAAAATCGCGGCCAGCGTGACCGCGATCACCGTCAGCAGCGGATGATTCAGCAGCGGCGCACAGGCTTGCGGCCAGACGTGTTCCAGATAACTCTGATGCCGCATCCGCGCCAATGTACGTGGCACATTGACGGCAAAGTCATGCGGCGGGGCATATTGGCAGGCATAAAAACAGTTGCGGCAGGCGTGACAGAGATTAGCCAGATACGCCAAATCTGCATCCGTGAGCGCCGGTCGCTGCCGTGCGGCGGTGAACAGATCGCAAAAGCCATTGCAATAGCCACAGGCATCGCAGATGGCCAGCACGCGCCGCGTTTCGGCGTGGATCTCGGTGTCGATCTCAGCCGCTGTGGACGCCACGCGCCGCCTCCGCACCTGCCAAGCGCCCGAATACCAGCCCAATCGTCAGCGCCAGCCCCGATACATAACCGCGTGCCATCAGATTCGGGGCCATCAGCATTCCCGCTGCAAACAGATTCTCGATCACGCCGCCCGCAGCCAGCCGCACGCGGGTGCGGGTATCGACCGCGACCCCGTAATAGGTGAAGGTGATGCCCGGACGCATCGGATAAGCCGAAAAGGGCGGCTCAGTGAGCGGCTGGGCGTGGCGGGTTTTTGGTGGATCAAGTCCGACGGTATAGCCGCTTGCGTGTTCAGCAGCAGCGGGCCGGATAGCGGCGTTATAGTCGGCGACCGTTGCGCATAAAGCCGCGCTGTCGATGCCCAGCAGTGCGGCGAGTGCGGCCAGTGTCGGCGCTTGGATCGGCGGATAGAGCGCGGGCGGCGCGGCGCGTTGCCCGCGTGCATCCAAAATCAGATAACCGAGTTGCTCAGGCCAGTGCGCCAACCGCTGTCCCCACAGCGCATAGCGCGTTGAAGCGGTATCACCGCCCTCATCATGGCGACGGCGACCGCTGGTATCGACGACAATTCCTTCCGGCATAGAGCGCACGCGGGTGACAATGCCGCCATCATCTGCCGGTGATCGCGCATCAACGGCGACCAGATAGGCCGCTCGCGGATCGCCGACTGCTAATGCACCCTGCTGCAACAGCGATGCGAGCAACGTACCCGTCGCAAAGGGCGTACCGCGATTGATGAACCCGTCGGCGACCGCGCCCCACTGCTGGCGCAACCAAGCGCGGTTTGCCTGTCCACCGCCACAGCAGGCAATCACCGTGCGCGGGGTGAGGGGATATGACGTGTGCGCGTGCTGGGCGGTCAGATGCACGATGCGACCATCTTCTAGCTGTGGGGCGCTGATTTCACAGTCATACCAGATCCGCACGCCCAGCCGCTCGGCCAGCGCATAGAGCCGATTAAGCAGCGTTTTGCCGCCGCCGAGTAAAAAGGCCGTGCGCCGCGATTCGGGCAGCACGCCGCTAGAGCGTGGCTGTAACGGCACCCCAGCTTCTAGTAGCCAGTCGGTGAGCGTCGCGGAATGTTCGACCAACAGCCGCCCTAAATTCGGATCGGCGGTGCCCTCAGTGGCGCGATCCAGTTCTGCCCAAAATTCATCCGCGTGATACACGCCGGAAGTAAAGGGCGTCGGCGCGGGATGACTCAAACGCAGATTGCGCGAATGGCGTGTATTGCCGCCACGGTGCGCGAGCGGTGCCTGTTCAGCTAACAGCACCGAACAGCCAGCGCGTCGCGCCGTGATCGCCGCACACAATGCCGCCGCGCCGCCGCCAATCACCAAGACATCGGGCGCGGAATCCGGTTGTTCGGCAGGAAGATGCGGCGACCGCCAAGTGCGCCACGCCGTCAAGAGGTTTGACAAGGTGCGGTGTGGATCAAAAGAATAGCTGTTTATATCGCCCTCACCATACGCAAGGATCATCACCCCATGCAAGAGACTTCATCGCCGCGCCGCTTGCCGGGGACGGTCTGGTTTGTCGGAGCCGGGCCGGGCGCACCGGATCTCATCACCGTGCGCGGTAGTCGGCTGCTGGCTCAAGCCGGGGCGATTCTCTATACCGGCTCACTGGTCGCCGAAACCGTGTTGCAGTGGGCCGCGCCGACCTGCGAGATCGCCGATTCTAAGTCGCTCGATCATGCCCAAGTCACGGCTTGGCTACTTGACCGCGCCCAGCGGCATGACACCGTCGTCAGACTGCAAACCGGCGATCCGACCCTATACGGCGTGTTGGCGGAGCTGGCGCGACCGCTCGACGCGGCTGGGATTCCGGTCGGGATCGTGCCCGGCGTGTCTTCGGCAATGGCCGCCGCTGCCGCTGCCGGTGAATGCCTGACCTTGCCCGAAATCACCCAGACGGTGATTTTTACCCGTCTCTCCGAACGCACCCAGATGCCCGAGCGCGAATCCTTCGTTTCACTGGCCGCGCATGGCTGCACGCTCTGCATTTTTCTCTCGATTGAGCGCATCGAAGCTGTGGTCGAACAGTTAGGCCAAGCGGGTTGGGCGACAGATGCACCGGTGGTCGTTGTCCATAAAGCGACTTGGCCCGATGAAGAGCGCGTGTTACGCGGCACGCTCGCCGACATCGCTGCCCAGTGTCGCGCCGCACAGATTGACCGCCAGGCGCTGATTCTGGTCAGTCCGGCGCTCGGCGCACGCGCTCAACCGGCGCTCACGCCCTCTAAGCTGTATGATGCCGCCTTCCCGCGCCGCTTCCGTCCGGCGCGTCCCGACACCGCCTGACCGCTCTGCCATGTGGCTCGACGACACCGACCGCTATCGCCTAATTCGCACTGGGCGTTATCTGATTGCGCAGCTCAAGCGCCCGCATCGCGTCCTGAGCACCTGCCGACTCAACGGCGGTCTGCGCGACGATCTGACCCATATCGCCAATCATCAAAGTTGCGAAGGGGTGGCGCATGTGGTGCGCACGAACACCAGTCACGGGCCGGAGGACTATCATCATGCTGCCTGTGCCGCTGCTGACTTGCCGCCGCCGACCACCGCGCTCATGGCAACCGCAGCGAACATGCAGTGTGCGGTATTGAGCCGCGCTGAACATGCTGAACTCGCCGTCTCAGTCGTCGCCACCGCTGGCGTACTCGGCAACGCCACCCGCGCTGGCGATCCCGCTGGTTGGCACGAACAGCGCGACGGCAGTTATCCCGTCATGCCGGATTCAGTCGCACCCCGGCCCGCGCCGCCCGAAGCCGGAGCCGGCACCATTGTCACGCTGGTGTTCATCAACCAGCCCTGCACCGCAGCCTGTCTGGTACGCGCCGCGACCCTTGTCACCGAAGCTAAGAGCGCCGCCGTACTCGATTTGCGGATGCCCAGTCGCCAATCAGCGCGGCTGGCCACCGGCACCGGCACCGATCAACTGAGCATCGCCGCGCCGCTGCTGTACACCCCAGACGACTGGGAACGGCAGTGGGCCGGCAGTCATAACACGCTCGGCGAACTGCTCGGACGCGCCACCCATGAAGCGGTCACGCGCTGTCTGCTGCTGCAAAATGGCGTGTGCGCCGAATTGCGCCGCAGTCTGTGTGCAGCACTCGGGCGGCATGGCTGTGACGAACAAACCCTGTGCGCTCAAGCACGCGCTGAATTGACGGCGGCGGATGCCGCCTGTTTTGAGCACAATCTGCTGGCGCTGATCCATGACCCATTGAGCGCAGCGGCGGCCTATGGCTTGGCCGAAATTCTCGATTTAATTGCCGTCGGCGTGCTGCATCCCGAAATTGCGCGGGAGTCGCTATTAAATCAAGCCGCACTCTTAGCGGCCGCCGTCGCCGTAAAACCGACTGAATTTGCAGCGTTGCGGGCGCAATTACAACCGCATCTGACCGCTGCGCCTGGGCAATTGGCCGCATTAGCAGTTGTGCTGGGATTTGCGCAAAAATGGCGAGCGGGACAGGAGTGAGGGATAATAAGCATGATGAAATAACGCGCCATCACATCGTTTGCATATACCAACTCACCTTAATTCTGGAGTCAATATGGGACAGTTCGGCTTTCCGATAGAAGCTATCGTGATTTTTATCGCGGTGGTTGCTATCTCGATTTATTTAGATCTCTTCGCGCATCGCAAAACTGAAGAGATTAGCGTTGCTGACGCCGCCAAATGGTCAGTCTTTTGGATTATGCTGGCACTCAGCTTCTACGGTTATCTGTGGGGGCGCTTTAGCAAAGAATGGGCCGATCTCTATCTCGCTGGCTATGTGCTCGAAAAGAGTTTATCGGTTGATAATTTAATGGTCTTTATGGCCATTTTTGCTTCATTCGGCATTCGTTCGGGATTACAGCACCGGATTCTCTATTGGGGTATTATCGGTGCCTTGCTGTTCCGCGCACTCTTCGTGCTGATTGGCACCAGCTTATTTATGGCCAGTCCCTGGGTCGGTTTTGTCTTTGCGATTTTAGTCGGCTGGAGCGGCGTGCAAATGCTCAAAAGTCGCAGTGATGGCGAAGAAATCGAAGATTATTCCGATCACTGGAGCGTGCGCCTGACCGGAAAAATGATGCCGGTTTACACCCGCTTACATCTCGACCGCTTTTTCGTCAAGCATGAAGAACTCTTTGTTGGCCGTGAAGCAGCCGAGCAGCAGAAATCGGTCACGCGCATGGGTGCGCTCTATGCAACGCCGGCTTTTCTCTGTCTGGCAACAATTGAAACCTCGGATCTGGCATTTTCATTTGATTCGGTGCCAGCCGTGATTGCCGTGACCCAAGAACCGCTGTTAGTGTATGCGGCGATGATCTTTGCGATTCTCGGTCTACGCAGTCTCTATTTTGTACTCGCGGCCCTGACGCGCTATTTAGTGCATCTGGAAAAAGCGGTCATTGTGCTGCTGTTTTATATTGCGGGCAAAATGGCGCTGCAATCTTGGAATCACGCCATTGGTGATACCGGCCTGCATATCTCGCCCGGAACCAGTTTAATGATCGTGCTTGGCGTCTTGGCGCTGGGCGTGATAGCGTCGCTGCTATTTCCGGGTAATCGAGCTGACGATACCGCGAAACATTAACCGCTGAACGCGGCTCATACAGCATCACGGTTTATGTATTGAATGAAGGTGCAATTGAATTTAATTCAGCATGAACCGTGATGATTGTTCACAGCTTTTTTACGGCGTTTCTTCAAAATAGCTTGCGACTAATTCGCGCATCGCTTGAATTAACGCCGGTTCGTCGAGTTGATGCAAACTTTCATACAGAGTTAAAGCCAGCGGGGTAAAGGCTGCGACAACCTCAGGCGCAAAATGCGTTCCAGAGGATTCAGTAATAATCGTCAATGCTTCTTCAACGCGCATCGAACCTTTATAGGGTCGCAATGATGTCAGCGCATCAAAGACATCAACAATGGCAAATACCCGCGCAGTGAGTGGAATCGCTTCCCCAGCGAGTCCCGTAGAATAGCCGCTCCCATCATATTTTTCGTGATGATAGCCGACTACATCCATCGCATCTTTTAACCACGATGAACGCCCGACAATATCCAAGCCATGCGCAACATGGGTGCGCATGATGGCAAATTCTTGTTCATCAAGGCGATTGGGTTTAAGCAAAATGCTATCTGGAATGGCAATTTTGCCAATGTCGTGCAAAAACGCGCCTTTGATTAACGAACGTATGTCAGCTCGATCTAAACCCATTGCTTCAGCAAGGCGCACGGAATACATGGTAACGCGATAATTATGAGCACTGGTGTCACTATCACGCTTGGCAACCATTGCCCCTAATAACTCTAGCATTTCTAGGTTAGCGGCTAATAACTGTTTAATCAGCAGTTCCTGATGCCATTCACGCGCTTCGATTTGCACCAGCATCAAGCTAAATGCTTCAGCGAGTGCCGCAATATTCGGCGATACATCGCTGTTTGCTGTCATTTCTAATAGTGTACTGACCGCGCTATAATCACCATTGGCAATCAATTCCACAACAGTGCGCAAGCGGTCAAGCGACTGATCTTCGTACATTGTTTCAGGCTCCAGCAGTGAATCAAAGCAGTCCGTGACAGCTATTTGGCCGCGCTTGATCGGTCATTCAAGCGCGATTCAATTGTGCTAAGGCGAGTTCGCGATCATCAATGACATCGAGAATTTTCAGAAAGCCGCTAATGGCAAAGACATTTTTAATAGCCGCTGGCATGGCGCATAAAATCAGTGTGCCCTTTGATTGCTTGGCGCGTTTTGCGGCAACTAAAAACACGCGCAATCCAGCACTGGAAATATATTCGAGTGCGCTGAAATCAATCAGAATCGCACTGGCGGCCGTTTCAAAGATTTCCAACAGCGATTGTTCTAATTCACCGCAGGTTGTCGTATCTAATCGACCAGATAATGCGATCTGCCATCCCTGTTCTGTTTGAAGCATTTCGGACTGAAAACTCATATTGCGCGTTCCTCATAACACGATTACAGATAGACACTGAAGGATTGAGTAGATGACAACCGCGCACCACAGCGTCCGGGTTCAAGCTGGCATGTTAATGATGCAGCGTTTTGAGCAAGACAATTAAATTACCGCTGCCATCATAATAGGCGCGAGCTTCATCCATGATGCTTTTAACCAGATGCACCCCTAATCCGCCAATCGGTCGCTCGTCTAATCCTAGCTCGATATTCGGTACCGGGGCTTCAGTGAATGGATCAAAGGGCGGCGCATCATCTTTAATGATAATTTGTAGCCATTCATCCGATAAACTCAAGCGTACATGAATGAGGCGATCCGATTCGCCATTTAAACCATGCTGCACGGTATTCACGATCAATTCTTCCAGACACAGATTGGCTGCCAGCGCCAGATCCGGGCGCTCAGCAAGCGCCGTCTCGACCCGCTCGGCAAGCGGCGGAATATCACCTAAACGTGCATGGAGGTGATGCTCAAGCAGGACGGTCATATTGTCCAGCAGCGGGAGTGGCGTATCCACACATAGCTCTCCAGATTTGCGACACAGCACCAAACAGGTGAGATCGTCTGATGCCTCCGCGCCAGCAACAAAGCTGGCAACATCGGCGACTAAAGCGTTGACTAAGGCTTCGGCACCGTCAGCCGGAACCGCCGCTTTAAGCCAAGCGTGTAAGCGGTCATCGCCATATTCTTGGCCACGCGGCGAGAGTGCCTCAGTCACGCCGTCTGTGTAGAGCAGCAGCGTTGCGCCTAGTGCCAGCGTGGCGGTGTAATCGGTGTAGGTTAGTCCGTCCATGACGCCGAGCGCGACATCTTGCGCACAGTCGAGCGCGGTTATGCTCCCAGAGGCCTGACGCAAGAGCGGCGGATGATGACCGGCATTGGCATACAGAAGTTGACCGTTACGTGGATCATAGATCCCATAACACGCGGTCACAAAGAGTTGCATCGGATTGCGTTCGCACAATAAATCATTAGCGTGCGCGAGAATTTCCGAGGGCGGGCCGCCGTTAATCGCCAGATCGAGTAACACGGTACGCGAGACCGCCATAAAAAACGCCGCGCCGACACCTTTGCCGGACACATCCGCGATCAAAATGCCGTAGCGCCCATCGGCGAGCGCAAAACAATCGTAAAAATCGCCGCCGAGCTCGCGGGCTGGATACATGGCAGCGTGTATCGCCCAAGTCACTTCGTTGGGGAAATCCTGCGGCAGAATCGCTGCCTGCATACTCCGCGCCAGCATCAGTTCTTCTTGCACACGCTGACCGGCAGCACGCAGTTGCGCATTGCTCTTGGCAAGTTCAGCGGTGCGGATGTGTACCAACGTTTCTAGCTCGCGCTGCCGCGAGGCGTTTTGTTCACGAATGACTTCTAACAGGCGCTGAAATTCTGTCGCTACGGTATTGAAGTTCCGCGCCACTAAGACCAGCTCATCGCGCGTATCAATGGTAATGCGGGTATCAAGCCGCCCGCTACAAAAGGCCGCCGTGCCCTGAGATAGGTTTTTGAGCGAGCGCAATGTAGACAGATAGATCCCAGCGAACAGATAGGCAATGGCGATGACAGTGCCAATCAAAATCGCCGCGATGCTCCATTGTGTGTGTTGCAGTCGCTCGATGTGCGCGACCAAATAGGCATCCGCAGCAGTCACCGCTTGATCGAGCAGCAGCCGCGCCTGCGCGAGATTAGCCCGTGACAGCGTACTCAGATCGGCAAGCGCCGTGCGATCATCCAGTGCCCGATCAGCGGTATCTTGCTGACGCTGAATGCCGGTCAGCAGTACCGTCAATGCGTGTTGTAGGTTGGCTGCCGTCGGCCTGCGTTCGATCAACTGTGCAACGCCGGTTTTTAAGCTCGGCACCGCTTCAGCGAGCACAACCTGTGCGCCGAGCGCATAGGACGCCAGTTCCACCAGATCCAGCGTGAGCACATCACGTTGCTTGCCAAGCGTTTCAAGCACCAGCGGCAGCCGGACGGTGAGCAGATCGCAGGCGGCATCGAGCGCCGAATCAACATTGAGCCGATGCAAACGCGCACTGGCTTGCATCAGGCTCAACAGGGCATTGATGGTCGCGGTACGGGTGGCAAAGCGGTGCTGGGGATCGCGGCTGTATTCATCGGTTGTGCGCACCGCATCCCAACTGGTTTGCAACCGCGTGACCGCATCGGCGAGTTCTGGATGCCGCTGTGCGGCGGCTAGGAGCTGTTGCTCGGCAGCTGGGGGCGGCTGGGTAGCATCTTGGATGGCGACATGGCGCTGTTCGATCAGCACCATCAAGGTATCCGCTTGAATAACGAACGCACGTAACCCGGCGCGTTCGAGTTCAGCGCGGCGGATGGTCGCGTCAGCGTGTTGCAAAACTGGCTGACTGAGCGCGATGAGCGCCAGCAACACCACCACGCCGATGAGCAGATATTTCCGCGAAAACGTCAATCGACCCGACAGCCAAACGGTTGGGGCGAATAACGTCTGCATGGTGTTGATATACTGCCGTGTATGCAACCGGCAGTATTAGCGCGGTTCGAGCACGATTTTCACTGAGCCATCAACCTGTTCAGTGGCCGTGTAGCCAATCGCCCCCGGCATCTTTTTCACCAATTGCGCGGCTTCGGCATCATCGGCAGCACGCCGCGGCGGCACGCCCATGCCAGTAAAGGTTTGACGCGCCCAATACGCCCGTAGCTGTGCCGGTTCACGTCCAGTCACTTGACGATAAAATTCATCACGTACCGGAGAATCTTCTTTTAAATCAATCGGCTCAATGGTCGTGCCGTCTGACCAGGTGCGTAGTTGCTTGAGAAAAATCTGCGTCGCCTGTGCCGCATCCACGCGCTCGACCGGAACCGCCGGATGAGCGATCACGCGCAGCGGATCCTCAGCAACAGCAGCGTGAAAGACGCCGAAACTGAGCACACTCACCAGACTGAGCAAACCGAAGTCATTCCAAGTTTTCATAAATTGCTGCTCCATTTCTGCTCTTAAAACACGACATCAAGGCCGACGGTTAACACGTTGACTTCATTCCGAAATGGAACCGTCTCAACGGCTAGAATACCCCGTGTGCTGGCATCCGGCGTCCGAAAATGATCGTATTGCACCTTGAGAGCCATGTTGTGACGGAAATCCCAGCGCACGCCGACACTCAGCGATTCGGTTGACGCATCTGAGGCGTGCGCGAGGCGGTCAAGTTCAGCCTGTGCCTGCGCTAATCCGGCATCAAGCAGCGGATGTAAGCCAGTCGCCGTCAAGGCTTGGGTATTGAGATTAGCGGTTTTGCGCTCGAACTGCGCATAAGACACATAGGGCGTCCACTGTCCGAAACTCCGTCCAGCAGTAAGTTGAAAACCGTCGTGGCGGGCGAGCATCGCTGATTTTGGATCAACCATCACCCATTCGCCCATCAAGCGCCAGGCACCCAAATAGGCGTCAAAACCGAGACTGGTATAAATCGCTGCGCCATCATAAGGATTGATTAAATCCTCAATCTGCGCCGCTTGCTGCTGTAAACCCAACGCATTCGGTAGCGGCAACAGCGGATTGTGTGCAAGCAACCGCACGCCACCGGCAAGCTGCGTCAAGCCCGCATTGAGCACATTGAGTTCGGGCGAGTTCAGATGCATGTCGCCGACCTCCGTGTATGACAGGCGAAATGTTACACGCGGTAGAATTGCGCTCACGGCCAGCCCGACGACATCCGTAAATTCACCATTAGTGATCGTTTTGGGCGTGGTGCCTGGAGCGTACACCGCGTAATCGACCCGTCCGCCGTAGCCCTGCACCAGCATCACCGTGTTACCAAACGGATGCCGCCATTGCACATCGCCACCATCGAGCCATGAAAAACTATTGAGCAGACCGTAAATTGGCAGCGCCGGACGCGCCAGCAGATAGGCATAACCGATTTCGGTGACATCCGAATCAAAATAGACCGGCGTGCGAATGCGCCCAAGCCGCACTGAGAGCGCATCGCCGAGTTGCTGGCGCAGATAACCGAGTCGTAACTCTGGCTCCATCTCGTTGCCGACCCGCGCTACGCCTTGCAGGGTCACTGAGGTCGTCGGCGTCAGCCACCAGTCGATCTGACCGCCGAGCACAGAATCGAGCTTAGTGCTAAATCCTTTATTAGCTGGGCGTTTTTGCGCAAATGAGGTGACAACGCCCGCTGCGTCGTTGTCGTTATAGGTGCCAGCAAAGGTGGCAAAACCGGAAAAATAGAGCGCGGGGAAGGTCGGTTGCTGGGGTGCGGTCTCAGCGCCCCAGCTTGAGAACGCTGGCAGCAGTCCCGCAAGCAACAGCCAGGATGGCTTGAACGATAACGATTTGGCGAAGTGATAGCATGTTGGCATGGTGATGATCGCGTCCCATCAGCGTCGGTGATCCTTCAATCCCACGCATGATACGGCGCGAAGCGATGCCAGTTCTAGGTTTTACATTTCGTGAACATGGCGCTGCGACTTGCCAAGCTGCCACAATCGCCTTAAACTCTTGCTTCTGTTGCGGGTGTAGTTCAATGGTAGAACAGGAGCTTCCCAAGCTTCTAACGTGGGTTCGATTCCCATCACCCGCTCCACTCCGCATCATCCTGCCTCGCGCACCCGCCGCTGTTTGATTGCTCCCTTAAAAGCTATGCTCTCCGTGTCACCGGCGGTCTTTGCAGCCAGCGTGCTTGATTGGTTCGATCAACACGGTCGCCATGATCTCCCCTGGCAGCGCGATCCCACGCACTATCGGGTTTGGGTTTCTGAGATCATGCTGCAACAGACGCAAGTCAGCGTCGTGATTCCCTATTTTGAACGCTTTATGGCGTCTTTTCCGACGCTGGCGGATCTTGCCGCAGCGGAGCTAGATGCCGTTCTCGCTCTGTGGTCAGGGTTGGGGTATTACGCTCGCGCCCGCAATCTCCACCGAGCGGCGGTGCAGATTATGACCGCGCATCACGGTCACTTTCCCGACGATTTCGCTGCCGTTGCGCACTTACCGGGCATCGGGCGCTCGACTGCGGGCGCGATTCTCTCGCTGGCCTGCGGGCAGCGGCATCCGATTCTCGACGGCAATGTCAAGCGCGTGCTGGCGCGGGTGTTTGGTGTCGCTGGCTGGCCCGGACAGCGCAGCGTGCTGCTCGAACTCTGGCATCTGGCCGAATGCTGTACGCCTATGACCCGTGCTGGCGCATACAATCAAGGCATGATGGATCTGGGCGCGACACTCTGCACCCGCACTCGACCAGCGTGTACGCGCTGCCCACTGGCCGCGCACTGCATCGCCCAACAACAAGTACGTCAGCGCGACTTGCCCGCGCCGCGTCCACGACAAACACTGCCGATCCGCGCCACAACACTGCTCGCCGTGCGCGATTCCAGTGGTGCGCTACTGCTAGAACGGCGGCCACCATCGGGCATCTGGGGCGGTTTGTGGAGTCTGCCCGAAACCGACATCCCCGCGACTGATACCGCCGCACTCGCCGACTGGTGCGTCGCACAGTTCGGCATCCGACCGCACCGGGTTGAAAGACTCCGTGAGCGCCGCCACACCTTCACCCATTACCACCTCAGCATGGCGTTAGTCACCATCGAGCTGGGCGCTGATCCGTCGCGGGTTCAGGACAGCGCCGCGTGGAGCTGGTACCCACCAGAAGCAGCCCGCCAGCTTGGACTACCGGCCCCGATTGCTCGCATCCTTGCTGACCTGAATCTGGAATCACAGCCGCTGTTGGCGTTGTTTGCGGGAGATTAAACATCATGGCGCGTACTGTTCACTGCATTAAACTCGGCTGCGACGCCGACGGACTCGACCGCGCTCCCTATCCGGGCGAACTGGGTCAGCGCATTTTCGCGCAGGTCTCGAAGGCCGCGTGGCAGGATTGGCTGCGCCATCAAACACGGCTCATCAACGAGCAGCGGCTGAGTCCGATTGATCCGAAAGCGCGGCGCTTTCTTGAAGAACAGATGGAACGGTATTTTTTTGGTGATGGTGGCGAGCAGCCAGCAGGCTACACACCGCCGTCGGCTTAAAAAATGTCGCACGAATAGCTTGACAGGTCGCGCTCAGATTGGTTTAATGTGCGACTCGACTGGTTGCTGTTTTAACCTGTCAAATGCTTAAGCCCAAGTAGCTCAGTTGGTAGAGCAGCGGACTGAAAATCCGCGTGTCGGTGGTTCAATTCCGCCCTTGGGCACCACATAAAATCAAAAAAGGCTTGTTACCTTAAAATCAGTGACAAGCCTTTTTTATTGGGATTTTCTGGGTTCTGTACGGTGTAAAGCTGTGCGATCTAGCTGACCATCTCTGGTCACGAAAAATCACGCTCCTCAAAAACCCCCACCGCCAACTGTAATTGCTCCGACGCTGTTTCAACTTGATTGATCCGCGCTCGAAAACGCGCCGCATCGGGTAGATCGCGGCAATACCAAGCGATATGTTTCCGTGCCATGCGCACTCCGGCGTATTCACCATAAAAGGCGTAGAGGGCTTCGAGATGTTCGCGCACAATCTCAGCCATCCACGCCCGTGACCGCTCGTGCTCAGGCGGCGCGGCCTGAGTTGGATCGAGCGCCGCGAGGATGTCGCGGAATAGCCACGGACGACCCTGCGCGGCGCGTCCGATCATAATTGCCGCTGCGCCCGTTGTGTGGAGCACCCGTTGCGCATCAGCAGCCGAGGCGATATCCCCATTGGCAATCAGTGGCAGTGCGACCGCTTCGCGCACAGCACGGATTGTGTCGTATTCAGCCGGCGTGCCATAGGTGCAGGCGCGGGTGCGTCCATGCACAGTCAGCGCGGCAATGCCGGATTCGCGGGCAAGCTGGGCGATGCGCACGGCGTTGCGTGCTTCCGGTGACCAGCCGGTGCGAATTTTGAGCGTCACCGGAACGGCGACAGCCGCGACCACTGCTTCGAGAATCCGCGCCACGCGCTGTTCATCGCGCAACAATGCCGATCCCGCCGCGACCTTACACACCTTCTTCGCCGGACATCCCATATTGATGTCAATGATGTGTGCGCCGCGCTCGACATTGAGCCGGGCAGCGGCGGCCATTTCCGCCGGGTCAGCGCCGACGATTTGCGCGGAAATCGGCCCAAGTTCATCTTGATAATCCAAGCGGCGCAGCGATTTACGACTACCCCAGAGCGCGGTATTGGCGGCGACCATCTCGGCCACCGCCAGCCCCGCGCCGAGACGACGGCACAGCGTCCGAAACGGTCGATCCGTGATACCGGCCATCGGCGCGAGCAGCAGGTTATTGGCGAGCCGATACGGGCCGATCTGTAACGGACGGATCAGGCTGGGCGCGGCGGGATGCTCCGACGGCGGGTTCATGCGGCGCGGCGTTGACCGCTGATTAACGCCCAGTCATCGCGCACACGCGGCGCATTGAGCGTGATGTGTTCGGCATAGGCGGCACTGACGGCGGCGATCTGGTCGCTGAGTACGCCCGACAGCACGACCTGTCCGCCCGGAACTAATTGCGCACACAGACGCGGTGCCAGCGTAATCAGCGGCGCGGCGAGAATATTTGCCAGTACCACATCAACGGAGACAGCCGCCGCGCACGGTTCCGGCGCACCGAGCGTGAGCCGCTCGCGCACACCATTTGCAGTGGCATTATCGTGGGTGGCGGTGAGCGCCTGCGGATCGTGGTCAATGGCAATCGCGTGCGCCGCGCCGAGTTTGAGCGCAGCGATGGCGAGAATCCCCGAGCCGCAGCCGAAATCGAGCACGGTTTTGCCACTGAGATCCGCGCCGTCGAGCCATTCCAAACACAGGGCGGTTGTCGCGTGATGGCCGGTGCCAAAAGCCAGCCCGGGATCGAGCGCGACGATGACAGCGGCGGGATCGGCGGGTGGCTGACCGTGCGGACACACCCAGAGCCGCTGTCCAAAACGGGTCGGTTTAAAGGTATCGAGCCAGACGCGCTCCCAGATTTGATCGTCCAGCCGTTGCACCTGTGGCCGCTGACCGAGACGGGCGGTGAGATCCTGCGCCAGCCGCTCGACCAGCGCCGCGCTTTCAGGGTCGCTCTCAAACAGCGCCGTCAGCGTGACCTGTGACCAGAGCGGCGTTTCGCCCGGGCCGGGTTCAAGCTGAGGTTCATCTCCGGCATCGCCGAGTGTGACCGACAGAGCGCCAGCCAATTCCAAATACTGTTCAAGGGCATCCGCCTGTGAACGCGGAACGTCGAAAGCCAGTTGTAGCCAGGGCATAGGGTCTCGGACTCGCTTGCAAGCAGCGGTGCGCGGTGGAAACGGGACGCTAGTTTAACAAGTTGCGGTTCATCAATGCGCTCGGGATAATGCGCACATTTTGCCGCCCCCAGGGTGGCGAACCACAACAGGGGCGAATCGTTAGAATTATGAAGATCGGAATCCCGTTGGAGACACGCCCTGGTGAGACGCGAGTAGCGTCCACGCCGGAGGTTGTCAAAAAGCTCGTCAGTCAGGGTTTTACGGTCATCGTCGAGTCGGGCGCAGGCTTGCGGGCCGGGTATCCCGATGCCGACTATGCCGCTGCCGGTGCCAGCTTGAGCGACCGCGCCAGCGCCTATGCGGTTGATCTGCTTCTGAAAATCCGCCGTCCTGATGAATCCGAAGTCGCGGCGATGCAGGCCGGTGGACTCTACATCGGTCTACTCGAATCCTGCGGCGAAGATGTCATTGTCGCGGCGATGCTGGCTAAAAAGATGCGCGTGCTGGGGCTGGAGCGGATGCCGCGCAGTTCGCGGGCGCAGTCGATGGATGTGCTCTCTTCGCAAAGCAATCTCGCCGGTTATCGCGCCGTGCTCGAAGCGGCAGCGCGTTACGGGCGCTTTTTTCCGATGATGATGACCTCAGCGGGTTCAGCGAAACCGGCGCGGGTGGTGGTGCTGGGCGCGGGGGTGGCCGGATTGCAAGCGATTGCGACGGCGCGGCGGCTGGGCGCAGATGTCTATGCGTATGATGTGCGCCCCGAAACCCGCGAGCAGATTTTGTCACTCGGCGCGAAACCGATTGATCTCGATCTCGGCGAGAGCGGCGCGGGCGCGGGCGGCTATGCGCGGGAACTGTCCGACGACGCCAAAGCGCGGCAGCAAGCGGCGCTCGCCGATGAGCTGGCTAAAGCGCATGTCATCATCACCACCGCATTGATTCCCTGTCGGCCTGCGCCGGTGCTGGTGACGGAAGAGGTGGTCAAGCGCTTGCGCCCCGGCTCGGTGATTGTCGATCTAGCGGCGGCCAGCGGCGGCAACTGTCCGCTCACGGTCGCCGATGACATCGTTGAGCGGCACGGCGTCACCCTAGTGGGTTTGACGAATTTTCCGGCACTGATTCCCGCCGATGCCAGCGCCTTTTATGCGCGTAACCTGTTGAATCTCATCGAGATCATGATCGAGCGCAGCGACGCCGGCCCGCAACTCAAAGACCTGAGCGCCGACGACATCACTGCCGCCATGCTGGTTCCGGCAGCGGCCTAATTCACGCGCCGACACTGCCGCTCACACAGGAGTCATACACATGCCCGAGGCACTCGATCCATCATTGATCGCCCTCTACGTTTTTGTTCTGGCCTGCTTCATCGGCTACTGGGTGATCTGGGGCGTCACGCCCTCGCTGCATACCCCATTGGTCGCCCTGACCAACGCCATTTCCGGCATCGTCCTGATCGGTGCGCTACTGGTCGCCGGCGATCCACAGGCCGGTCTGCTAGTACAGTTCATCGGTTTTATTGCCGTGCTGCTGGCCTCAATCAACGTCTTCGGCGGCTTTTTGGTCACGCACCGGATGCTGTCGATGTTCAAAAAGAAAAAGAAATAAGGGCGAACAGCAATGGAATTTACGGTCAACCATCAGGCGCTGGCGTATTTGGTCGCTGCGATCCTGTTTATTCTCGGTCTCAAGGGGCTGACCCATCCGGCGAGTGCGCGGCGCGGCAATGTTTACGCCATGCTCGGCATGATGATTGCGATTGTCGCCACACTGCTGGCGCGAGAGGTGCAATCTTACGGCTTCATCATCGCGGGCATTGGCGGCGGTGCGATCATTGGGGCCATTGTCGCCCTGCGCATCCAAATGACCGCCATGCCGCAACTGGTCGCCGCCCTGCATAGCTTTGTCGGTCTCGCTGCCGTGTTGGTCGGGATCGGCACCTTTCTGCATCATCAGACGCTCGGCCTGCTCAACGCGGTGCTGATGGGCGAAATCTCCGCCGGTGTGGTAATCGGCGCGATTACCTTTACTGGCTCGATCATCGCTTTTGGCAAATTGCAAGGGCTGCTATCCGGTGCGCCGGTTAAATTCGCCGGACAACATCTGCTCAATGCGGTGATTGCCATAGTGACGATTGCGCTAGCGGTGCATTTCGCGATGACGGGCAGTTTGCTGTCGCTGGCATTGATGACACTGCTCGCGCTCATCATTGGCGTGACGCTGATTATCCCAATTGGTGGCGCGGATATGCCGGTCATTATCTCGATGCTCAACAGCTATTCCGGCTGGGCAGCGGCAGCGACTGGTTTTACCCTGCATAATAATCTGCTGATTATTGTCGGCGCGATTGTCGGCTGCTCGGGTGCCATTCTCTCGTTTATTATGTGCAAGGCGATGAATCGCTCGATCATCAATGTCGTATTCGGTGGCTTTGGCTCCGATGGCGGCACGGGTGACAGCGCCGGAGCACAGGCTGCTGAAAAGGGCATTAAATCAGCGGCAGTCGAGGATGCGGTCTATTGGATGGAAGACGCCGGACGAGTCATTATTGTGCCCGGATACGGAATGGCGGTTTCGCAAGCACAACATGCGCTCAAAGAACTCTCCGAATTACTCGGAGCGCGTGGCGTTGAAGTGAAATTTGCGATTCATCCGGTTGCCGGACGGATGCCCGGACACATGAATGTCCTGCTCGCTGAGGCCGATATTCCTTACGACCAAGTGCTCGAAATGGACGAGATCAACCCGGAATTTCCGAGCACCGATGTTGTATTAGTTGTCGGCGCAAATGATGTCGTCAATCCAGCGGCGAAAGAAGATAAAACCAGCCCGATTTACGGGATGCCAATTCTCGAAGCGGGACGGGCGCGGCAGGTGTATTTCCTCAAGCGTTCGATGCGTCCGGGCTATTCTGGTGTTGATAATCTGCTGTTCTATCAGGACAACACCTATCTAGTATTCGGCGACGCGAAAGACACCATCGAAGGCATGAATACGGCGCTCAAGGGTGGCGGGCATTAATGATGCTTGATTTGCGTTGCGTGATAGGCTAACGCCTATTGATTGGGTGACGAAGATGGAGCTTCGTCACGAGAACACAACCAGCATTAAAAAACTTTGTGTTCTTAGCGCCTTAGCGGTTGATAAAAAAGCTGGTCGCTGGAAGCTGACGGCTAAATGCCGACACTCACCTGATCTCATGCGGTATATGATCGGTCTCGCTCGGGCCAACATAAAGCTGACGCGGACGCGCAATTTTATTCCCAGTAGTCTGGGCTTGCTCCCACCAATGCGCAATCCAGCCTGGTAGCCGTCCAATCGCAAACATGACCGTGAACATATTGGTCGGAATGCCAATAGCATGCAGAATAATCCCGCTGTAAAAATCGACATTCGGATATAACTGGCGCTCGATAAAATAGGGATCTTCTAGCGCAATCGCTTCGAGTCGGCGTGCAAGATCTAGCAACGGATCATGAATACCCAGTGTCGGTAATAGCTTTTCGGCAACTGTAGCCAACAGCGTTGCACGCGGATCAAAGTGTTTATAGACCCGATGCCCAAAACCCATGAGCCGCACTTTGCTGTCTTTATCTTTCGCTAACCGCACATATTCCTCGGGGCTGATTTGGCCGCGATGAATTTGGTCAAGCATTTCTAGTACCGCAACATTTGCCCCGCCATGCAGCGGCCCCCAGAGCGCACAGACGCCGGCCGCGCACGCTGTAAATAAATTGGCCTGACTGGAGCCAACCATGCGCACCGTTGAGGTCGAGCAGTTTTGCTCATGATCGGCGTGCAAAATGAGAATTAAATTCAGCGCATCTTTTACTAACGGATCGCAGTGATATTCAGCATAGGGTTGTGAAAACATCATGTGCAGAAAATTCGGCACATATCGCTGTCCGGGATGCGGATAAATATAGGGTTGACCAATCGAATGCCGATACGCATAGGCGGCAATTGTGCGAATCTTGCTAATCAATCCCGCCGCTGCCGCCTGAAAGTGATGGCTGTCTTCGAGTTCAAAATATTCAGGGTGAAAGCATGAGAGTGCGTTAATCATTGCGGAGAGAATCGCCATCGGCGGTGCCGAGCGCGGAAAACCCTCGAAATGATGTTTCATGCTTTCATCAAGATTGGCGCACGCTGTTAATTGTTCGGAAAAAATCCGATACTCTTCGGCGCTCGGTAAATGCCCGAAAATTAATAGCCAAGCGACTTCGACAAAATTCGGGGCTTGCGCAAATTGTTCAATCGGGATGCCGCGATAACGCAAAATGCCGCGTTCGCCATCAATGAAGGTAATGGCGCTGCGACAGCTTCCCGTGTTGGCGTAGCCCGGGTCGAGCATGATGTGACCGGTACGCGCCCGCAGATCCTGAATATCAATGGCTCGTTCACTTTCCGTGCCTTGACGAATTGGAAAGCGGTATTCTTGGCCGTCTAAAATGAGAATCGCGTCGTGTGTCATGCAAGGTTCCGTGTCTGGTACGTGGTCAAGTGGGTGTGCTTTAAGCGCATGGGGGACAGTCTCTACAGACATTGGACGCGAGTTTTAACCGCTGTATTGTAACAGTTTAGCCGCTGAAATCGCTGAAAACGCTGAAAAGCGCACCGCTGATCGACATCTTCCATAAACATAATTGAAATATTCAATCCTTAATTTGATTGACGATTCGACAGTGCGCACACCAGAATCCCGCTGTTCTACCCCGTGCGCCCGATACACATTACAAGCATCTAACGAGAGACACCCGCCCCGCTTTGCGGCGCGATTCCACACTCGGCGCACTTCTTAACGACACACGACGACTGTTCCCACTTCGGATGATGGTGGTCGTCCGTCTTGTCTCTCGCCTCGCCATCCTCCACAACACGCAGAGAAGATCCATGCAACTAGACTCGGTCAACGCCATCAAGGCGCACCCGCGTTATCAGGAGCTAGTGTGCTCCCGTAAATGCTTCGCCTGGAACCTGACGGTCATCATGCTGGTGATCTATTACGGCTTTATTTTGGCTATCGCTTTTGCCCCCGCATTACTCGGTACGCCGATTGCCGAGGGCGCTGTCACCACCATCGGGATGCCGATTGGCGTCGGCATTATTATTAGTGCCTTTGTCCTCACCGGAATTTATGTCGCGAAGGCGAATAGCCGCTTTGACGCCCTGACTAAAGCGATTCGGGAGGATCTGCAATGAAGCGGTTTTATCTTTGGGGCGTGCTATTGGCGTTATTAGCTCCATTTGCGCTCGTCGCTGCTCCGGCAGTCAGTGGCGAGGTTGAGCGCCAAGCGATGAATATCACGGCAATTATTATGTTCTTGGTGTTCGTCGCCGGAACACTGGGCATTACTTATTGGGCCGCGAAGCGCACGCGCTCCGCTAAAGACTTCTACACCGCTGGCGGTGGTATCACCGGCTTTCAAAACGGCTTGGCAATTGCCGGTGATTTTATGTCCGCTGCATCCTTTTTGGGGATCTCGGGTCTGGTATTTGCCTCCGGCTACGATGGCTTGATTTATTCCATCGGCTTTTTGGTCGGCTGGCCGATAATTATGTTTTTGATTGCCGAGCAAATTCGCAATCTCGGCAAATTCACTTTTGCTGATGTCAGCTCTTATCGCTTTGGGCAGACGCAAATTCGCACGATGGCAGCGATTTCTTCGCTCGTTGTCGTGGCCTTTTATCTGATTGCGCAGATGGTCGGCGCGGGTAAGCTGATTCAATTGCTATTTGGTCTGGATTACTGGATGGCGGTGGTTGCCGTCGGTGCGCTGATGATGGTTTACGTCATCTTCGGTGGGATGACCGCGACAACCTGGGTACAGATTATTAAGGCCGTATTATTGCTCGCAGGTGCGACCTTTATGGCATTGGCAGCGTTGTCAACCTTCGGTTTCTCGCCCGAAGAAATGTTCCGTCAAGCCGTTGAAACCCATCCAAAAGCGCTTGCCATCATGTCGCCCGGTTCGCTCGTAACTGATCCAGTCAACGCCATTTCACTCGGTCTGGCGCTGATGTTTGGTACCGCCGGTTTGCCGCATATTCTGATGCGCTTTTTCACCGTGCCCGATGCGAAAGAAGCACGGAAATCCGTGTTTTATGCCACCGGCTTTATCGGCTATTTCTACATTCTGACCTTTATCATCGGCTTTGCCGCGATTGTCTTGCTTTCGCAGCATCCTGAGTTCTTCAAGCCTGAAGCTTTAGCGGCTGATGGTGCGGTGATTAAAGATCAGCTTATCAAAGGCATTAACGGTGGCACCAATATGGTCGCTATTCGTCTCGCTGAAGCCGTCGGTGGCAATCTGTTCCTCGGCTTTATTTCGGCGGTCGCTTTCGCCACCATTCTCGCCGTGGTCGCTGGTCTGACGCTGGCTGGTGCTTCCGCGATTTCCCACGATCTCTATGCCAGCGTTATTGCACGCGGTCGGAGCAATGAAACCACCGAAATTCGCATTTCTAAAATTGCAACCTTCGGTTTAGGTCTGCTGGCAATTGGGCTGGGTATCGCTTTTGAAAGCCAGAACGTCGCCTTTATGGTTGGTCTCGCCTTCGCTATTGCCGCAAGTGCGAATTTCCCTGTGCTGGTGATGTCGATTTTCTGGGGCAAAATGACCACCAATGGCGCACTCGTCGGCGGTCTCGTCGGCTTAATTAGCGCCGTAGTATTGACCGTGCTATCAAAAGCGGTCTGGGGCGATGTCTTAGGCAATGTCAATGCCGATGGCAAGCCAATTGGTTTAATCGCGCTCAATAATCCAGCGATTATTTCAATGCCGCTGTCGTTCTTCTTTATTTGGATCGTCTCGCTGCTCGATCACTCCGAGCAGGCTAAACGCGAGCGCATCGCTTTTGAAGCACAGCGTATCCGCTGCGAGACAGGTATTGGTGCGGAAGGGGCTGTGGATCACTAATCCACGGCTTTAAAAACGCCTGCGCCGTCTCAGATCAGATTACTGAAACGGTGCAGGAAGAATGACGCAAATGGGACGCAGTGGATGCAGTGTATCTGTATCCACTGCGTCCCGTTTTTTGCGAGATTTGAACGAAGTATTATTTAAGCCCAAGCAGCACAATTGCGCCCGCGTGCTTTGGCCTGATACAACGCTTGATCGGCACCCTGCTTTAACGCCTCGGCGTCGTAATAAGGCTGATCGGGCGAATGTGTGGCCATGCCAACACTAATCGTCACCTGCGGGGCAACCTCCGAATAAGCGTGTTCGAGCGCCAGCGCCCGCACTGCATCGAGCAAGCGTTGCGCAAGATGCGCGGTACCCAGTCTGTCGGTTTCGGGCAAAATCACCGCAAATTCCTCACCGCCATAGCGTGCGACTAAATCCGTCGGACGTTGCGGCACCTGATACAGCGCCTGCGCGACCCGTCTGAGGCATTCATCGCCAGCGCCGTGACCATAGTGATCGTTGTAGGGTTTGAAGTGGTCAATGTCGATCATCAACAACGACAAGGATTGACCATTGCGGAGCAAACGTGTCCATTCTTCTGTCAGTTTTTGATCGAAATAACGCCGATTCGGAATTTGCGTCAAACCATCCTGCATCGCAACCTGTTCTAAGCGATCTGTGCGCAATTTGAGATTGATTTGATTCCGCACCCGCGCCCGCACAATCGCTGGACTAAAAGGCTTGGTAATGTAATCGGCTGCGCCAAGATTTAAACCATGCTCTTCGTCTTGCTCTTCGCCGAGGGCAGTGACAAAGATAATTGGAATAGATTTGGTGGCTTCAGCATTTTTCAGCCGAAAACAGATTTCATGGCCATCCATATCTGGCATCACAATATCGAGCAAAATTAAATCCGGCAGCGGCGGTTGTGCTGCAAGTTCTAGTGCTTTTTCGCCGCGTGTTGCGGTTAAAATACGATAATCTTTTTTCAATAACGCCGCTAACGCATGAATATTAGTTGGCTGATCATCGACGATCAAAATAGTAGTTGGTTTTTCCTCTAACACATCCAACCTCAAACCAATTTTTTAATACAGAGCTGTTCAGCCAGCGATTGCAGCAAATTACGGGCGCGATCATGTTCAAAAGCCGCTACCAGTGAGCGGATTTCATCCACCGCTGCCTGATGCCCGCAATCCTGAATAAATTCGGTCAAGCGCGTTAATAGTGCATCATCAATCCACTCGCCCGCCGTGAGTGCGCGGAGCAGTTCATCGAATACCGGCGCAATGCTCGCCGCAGTCTCGCTCGGATGCGTGCGCGGCTGTCTAGCCGCTGCAACCGTTGTGGCAGTCAGTGCGGCTAGATGCGTCTGTACCTGATGCAAGCTGTGTTCAAAGCTGGATAATTCCGCCGCTGGCAGCGGCTCACCGCGCCGCAGATGGCCTTCGAGACGCGCTGCCGCTGCCGACAACGCCTGAGCACCAACCGTAGCCGCCAGCCCTTTGAGCGTATGCAGCAAGCGCCGCTGTAGGTGCGGCTCGATCTGTTCCACTGGGCCGAACAGCGGCGCAAATTCGGTTGCAAGTTGTTCGCCGAAGAGCTGTAGCGCCCGCTGATACAGCACCTGATCGCCGTCGAACGCCTGCAATGCCCGCGCCGTGTCAATCAGCGGTGCCTGATCTGATGCGGCGCGTGTTAGGCGTGATGCGGACGCTGAATGGCTCTCCGACGGTACCACATCCCAATATTTCTCAACCGGCAACCACTTCTCTAACATGGCAAAAAGCGCCTGAATTTCAATGGGTTTAGCCAGATGATCGTTTGCACCAGCCGCCTGCGCCTGTTCGCGGTCAGCGTCCATCACTGCTGCTGAGAGTGCAATAATCGGCAAATCTGGCTGTTCCAGCCGCAGACGCCGCGTAGCCTCAAAGCCATCCATCACCGGCATTTGCAAATCCATCAACACCAGATCAACCGCCGTATCGCGCACGCAGTCGATGGCCGCCTGACCATCCTGAGCAATCAGAATCTTGACGCCGGTTTTGTTGAGAATCGCGGTCGCCACCTCACGATTGAGCGCATTATCTTCGACCAATAACAGCGTGTAAGCGCGTAAATCGGGGACGCGGCGGGCACTCGAACGCAACGGGCGCTCGGGGTCGCAATGCTCCGAAACTGCGTACTGCATGGCACGGAACAACGCCGTCGCCGTCACCGGCTTGCTTAAAAACGCACTATACAGTGACGCATGATCGGCCACATCCTGCTGACTGTAGGCACTGACAATGAGCGCCGGAATCCGTTTGCCGCTGAGGACGCCCGAGCGGCGCTGCGCGTGCAATTCGGTGAGCGTTTGCAGCCCATCGAGTTCACCCGGCATTTTCCAATCCATCAACAGAAATGCAAACGACTCGCCCGCCCGCTCCGCCGCCTGTACCGCACGGATCGCTGCCGCCCCGCTGTCAGCTTCTACGACTGTGAAGTCACGCTGTTCGAGCAAACCACGCAGCACCGTGCGCGAAGCAGCATGATCGTCAACAATCAACACGCGCCCGCCGAGCGGCATAGTTTCGGGCAATGTCGCATCATCCTCTAATGCGGGTAACATCGGCAGCGTTAAATCAAAATAAAAGCGGCTGCCAATGCCAGCGGTCGCCTCTAATTGCAATGAACCGCCCATTTTTTTCACTAATTTCTGACTAATCACCAGCCCCAAACCCGTACCACCATAGCGGCGCGTCGTCGAGCTATCGGCTTGCGAAAAGGGTTTAAATAACCGCGCTTGTTGTTCAGGTGTAATGCCAATGCCAGTATCACGCACTTCAAACCGCAAACAGGCTGATTCTATTCCTGCATCCAATTGATAAATCGACAACACCACCTGCCCGCGTTCTGTAAATTTAATCGCATTACTGAGCAAATTGATTAACACTTGCCCTAAACGCAACGCATCACCAGCAACGCGATTCTGTGAAGACACGGCTAAATCAAAAATCAATTCAATGCCTTTGGCATCCGCTGCATTGCCAAACAGCGTGCGCATCTGATCGAGCAGATCATCGAGACAAAACGGCTGGATCACTAAATCGAGTTTATCCGCTTCGATCTTAGAATAATCCAAAATATCATTAATAATTCCTAGCAACAGCCGCGATGAATCGCGAATCTTGCTCAAATAATCGCGCTGCTTGGCATCAAGCGGTGTGTCTAACAGCAAATCACTCAACCCAATCACCGCATTCATCGGCGTGCGAATTTCATGGCTCATATTGGCCAAAAATTGACTCTTCGCACGGCTGGCACGCTCGGCAGCTTCCTGCGCCTGTTTGATCGCGGTTAAATCATTATACACCGCCACCACTTCGCCCGATGACAGCTTAAAAATCGTATTTTCACGCCACGCTTGTAACCGATTATCTTGATAAAATACTGAGGGTAAAAACTGCGTCTGTCCGGTTATATTCACTTGCCGTAAGACATCAATCAGACCCATTTCAAGCGCAGCCGGAAAACAGTCCATCAAATTTCGACCAATCACCTGCTCATGATTTGTTTGGTCGAGACGTTCAGCGGCTGGATTATAGTCAGTAAAAATAAAATCCTGTCCGTCATGCGTGGGTTGATAAACAGCTACACCGCTGCCGGTCTTTTCAAAAATGCCTCGGAAGCGTTCTTTTTCGGCTTCCAGTGCATCTTTAGCATATTTAGCTTCCGTAATATCAACATCACTGCCACGATAGCCGAGTAATTGACCCTGCTCATCCATGATCGGCAGCGCATTGGTTGACACCCAAATTACTTGCCCCGCTTTGCACTGGATTGGATTGATACAGCCCTGAAAATTGCACTGTTGCGCGAAAGCAGCAAAGACGGCGTTTTTGAATGCCTCACGCCCTGGTTCAGGATGCAGATCATAAAAACAACGCCGCCCAACAATTTCATCCGGCGCATACCCCCAAACAATTTCTGCCACTGGACTGAGATAGGTATATAACCCCTCGGCATTGACTTCCCAAATCACTGTCCGGCTTTGTTCAGCTAATTGCTGTAAGCGTTGTTCACGGTCGAGAATATCGCGCTGGGCTTGCTGAAGTCGCGTGACATCTTCATTGACTCCAACCACGCGCACCGCCTGTCCAGATTCATCACGAATCACCCGCGCCAACGCACGCAATGCCCGTACTGCACCATCATTCTGACGCCGAATATAAAACGTCACATCAAACGGCTGTGATAATTCAATTAAAGCGCGAAATTCTGCTTCTACCGATGGCAATGATTCTGGAAGTACCAGTGCTGACCAATCCGCGAAGCGACAGCCAAATTGTCGCGGTTCAAGGCCATACAACTGAAACATACGTTCATCCCAAACTAAATGATCATCTGCAATCGTATAATCCCAGATACCGAGATTTGCCGCTTCCGTAGCTAATTGCAATCGCTCTTCAGTGCGCCGTTTTTGGAGTTCATCCTGTTTGCGACTGGTAATATCGCGCATCACTGCCAGCAACAGCGGCTGCTCATCGAGATCTAAGCGTGACGCCGTGACCATAACATCGATAATGCGACCATCTTTGCAGCGATGTTGGGTTTCAAATTCATCGCGTCCTTGCGTTAATATTTTTTCGATATGCGCAATAATGTACTCCGGCGATTCGTTGACTTCATAATCACTGATACGCACATGCAAAAATTCCTCGGCTGTATAACCGAGTTGCGCACAGGCGACTTGATTAAATTCCAGCGTTGCGCCATTACGCGGATTAATTAACAGCGTCGCGTCAGGATAAACTTCAAAAAGCGTGCGGAACTTAAATTCTTGTTTTTCTAATTGATGGCGGGTTTTAATCTGATGATGTTGATCGAGAATATAACCGCACAGCGCCCGCAGTTGTCCGGCTTCATTATATTCAGGAACAGCATATTGATAAAACCAGCGATAATAACCGGCTTGCGTGCGCACGCGACAGCGTAATTCAATAAATGCTGAACGCTCTGTTAAATGATTTGCGAGTTGCGATTGAATCGCGTCGCGATCTTCAGGATGAATTAAATCCTGAAAACACTGCTGTGGATGCAGCAGGGTGTCACGGTCGTAGCCGAGAATATCAATAACATTAGGTGAAATATATTCCAGTGGCCAGCCGGGGTGAGGTGCCCAAATGCAGAAAAGTAGCGGCCCAGCGGCAAAAAAGCGCGATTCGCGTTTATCGAGTAATGCCGCGAGCACCTGATTTGAGGTGCGCAATTCTTGATTGAAGCGTTCGAGGTCTTGGTGATTGCTTTTGAGCAGATTAAACCAATTATTATAATAGAGACTAACGAGATCTTTATGACTGACTAAGCCGAGAATTTGTCCAGTTTCAGCAATAACAACGACTCGCTTAATACGCTCATGCCGGCACAAACGCAACGCATCAGAAATGGTTGCGCCTTCATTTAGTGTGAATAACGGATGACTCATGCGGGTGTGCATGGGCGCAGTTAAATCAGCGCGTTCGTTGATTAACTGAATTAAATCGCGCTGCGTCAAAATGCCGGTTGGTTGCCCGCGATCATCGGTCGCAACTGCTGCCGTAAATCGTCCGGCATCCATCGCGCACATAACTTCGCGCAAATTGACATCCTGATGAACTGTCAGGGGTTGAATGCCATGAATTAAATCGCCCAAGCTTTGTGCTTCAGCCAGCACCTCGGGATCGAGACTACGCGCCAGATCGCTGTAACTGACGATGCCAACGAGCTGTCCGCGCCGATCAATCAGGCACAGATGCTCAGAGCGATTGCGGATGGAGTGTAGACCCTCAAGCACCGAGTCGTCGGGGTCGAGCACTTCGGCTGCGGGCAGTTCGACCTGCGCCAGCGTGGTCGTCGGTGACAGGCCGCGCACACGAAAAGCGAGCAGACTACTGGCTACCACCAAGCGGTAGCGACCATCGGTTGACGGCACCACGACACTGCGAATGTTGTGCTGCTGCATGGTTTTTGCCGCGTCCGCAAGCGTCGCTGTGGGTGGCAAAGTGATGACCGCCGTGGTGGCGAGTGTCCGCAACGGAGGAAACAGCATCGGTGTTGGTCGCGTTTGGGGTGAGTGGGCGAGTGTACTATTGTGCGTGCATCCGTCTCTCGAATTGAATGGATATTTTCTAGTGAATCGAAATCCAGATCTGCAACCCAAGGTTCATCAAAAAACCCAATTATAGTTATTTGCAGAAGTGTCTATAATTATAGTAAATAAAAGAGGTTTTCACGATGAGAGTGCGAAATATAAAAATTGAAAACCCAGACTTACTGGCTTGCTCTATCAAAAAAGAGTGTGATCCAGCTATCAAATATCGACTAGCTTTTTTGCAATCTGTAAAAGAAGATCCTGATCATATAGAAGAGTCCTGTCAGATCTTTTCAGTGTCAGTACCTACAGCGTATGTTTGGATTCGAGAATGGAATAAGAATGGCTACGAGGGGATCGCGCATCCTTATCACAAATCCGAGCGCTTGC
>NZ_FNOW01000015.1 GCF_900107145.1 Allochromatium warmingii
GGGCGTATGCGGTATTAGCCCGAGTTTCCCCGGGTTATCCCCCTCTGCCAGGCAGATTCTCATGCGTTACTCACCCGTCCGCCACTCGCCACCCAGGGAGCAAGCTCCCCCGTGCTGCCGTTCGACTTGCATGTGTTAGGCATGCCGCCAGCGTTCAATCTGAGCCAGGATCAAACTCTTCAGTTCAAGTCCTTCTGGTTTTACCTAAGTCAATTAGGCTTAACCGTGTCTTGCTCGACAGGTCTCACTTGAGAAGACTTGTCCGATCTCTTGGATTCCCAATCGACCCTCAAAGTCCCCACACAAATTATCTGAACAGCTTGTTAAAGATCTGATTTCCTTCATGTTCTTCGCGAAACTTTCGCCCCGCCAAGACCAACCATTCTACAGACTCCCTTCACGCTGTCAACTCCTTTTTTCAGCTCCGTACCGCTTTGCTTTGTCTTCAGCGATTCGGCTCGCAACTTAATCAGCACTGTCTGTGCCGCTTCGCCGCCCTCCTGAAGCTTCCCGCTTCGTGGTGAGCCGCGCATTCTACTCCTACCAACCTCTGTGTCAATACCGTATCAAATTTATTTCACGGGCATGACGGACAGCGTTCTATACATATGGCGCAACCGACCACGGCACCCAATATCGTTGCCCATGATGTTCGCCCATCACTGCCCCAATTCCATACGCCTGCTGCAATGATGCGGCGCTCAAGACGCGCTCGACTGCGCCCGTTGCGACCACGCGCCCGCCGTTTAATAACACTAACCGATCACAAAAGCGGCTGGCTAATGTCAAATCGTGCAGCACGACGATGATGCTTGCTCCGCGTTGCGCTTGGGTGCGGAGCACGGTCATCACTTCAAGTTGATGACGCGGGTCGAGCGCCGCGACCGGCTCATCTGCCAGCAGCAATCCGGCTTCAACCGCCAATGCCCGCGCTAGGCGTACCCGTGCCCGCTCGCCGCCCGACAGGGTATCGGATGCCCGTTCGCGCAATGTCCACACATCAGTTGCGTGCAGCGCGGCCTCAATCGCCTGCTGATCGGCAGCCCGCGTCTGGCCCGCGCCGCGCCACCAGCCGCCGCGATAGGGATGCCGTCCGAGTGCGACTAAATCGGCGACTGAGATCGGCCATTGGACGCGATCATCTTGGCTTAAATAGGCGATTTGTCGCGCCCGTTCTCGCGCCGTCAACTGCTCTAGTGGTTTGCCGTGCCAGCGCATCGCGCCATGATAGGGAATCAGTTGCGCAATCGCCTGAATGAGCGTGCTTTTTCCGGCACCATTGGGGCCAATGAGACCGACTAATTCACCCGCGCTGACCTGACATGACACCGCTTCAATCAGCGTGCGCCCGCCGCGCTGGACTGTTACGTCACTTAGTTCGAGCGCGGTCACAGCATGTCTCTCCGCGCTCGCAGTACCAGCGTCAAAAAGAAGGGGGCACCGATCAACGCTGTGACAACGCCGAGCATCGGTTCGCGCCCGCTGTTGGGTAGTCGCACGGCGATGTCGGCTGCCAGCACCAGCACTGCTCCGCCCAGTGCACTGGCCAAGAGCAGCGGCCCGGGGCGAAAGCCGACGGCGCGGCGCAAGAGATGTGGCACCACTAGCCCAACAAAACCAATGGTGCCCGTGATCGCCACTGTTGAACCGACGCTCAAGGCCGATCCGAGAATAATTAGTGTACGCAAGCGCCCCAAATCCACGCCCAAGCTGCTGGCTTCCGCTTCGCCCAGTGCTAACGCATCGAGCGCCGGAATGCACCAGAACAAAAGGGCCAGACCGATTAACACGAATGGCAAGCATAGCCACACATCGTCAAAACTGCGATCACTAATCGAGCCGAGTAACCAGAGAATGATGTCTTGGGCATCGGTTGGATTGGGCGCGAGGTTGAGCGCCAGCGAGGTCAAGGCACCGGCCAGTGAGGTCAGCGCCACACCAGTCAAGATGAGCGTGAGATTGTTCGAGCCGGCGCGGGTCAAGACGTGTAGCACCAGCGTTGCTAACAGCGCACCGAGCATCGCGGCGGCTGGGAGCAGCCAGGGACTGACCAGCGCCAGCCCAAAATAGAGCGTCAATACCGCACCGAGACTGGCGCTTGCTGAGATGCCTAGCAAGCCGGGTTCGGCTAATGGATTGCGCAACAGTCCTTGCAGCGCCGCACCTGATGCGCCCAGTGCGATCCCGACCAGCCACGCCAATACGACACGCGGTAGGCGAATCTCGCGCACGATGACTTGATGGGGTTCGGGGCCGCTGCCGATCAATGCTGCCAGCACTTCCGCGAGACTGAGCGGCGCTTCGCCAAATCTGAGCGAGAGCACACTGAGCAGCAGCAAAGCGAGGAATAAGAGATGATTTAGCATTGAATGGGGTGGTGTTAAATTAGACAGGATTAACAGGATATTTCAGGATTGACAGGATTTTTTATTTTAAGTGATTGTTCATAAAGCAATTTTAAAGTTGAATCCTGTTCATCCTGAAATATCCTTTTAATCCTGTCTCATGGCTGAACGTGCCGCCGTTCCAATTCAGCCGATTGCGCACTGAGTTGTTCGGCCACATCGAGCAATTCCAGCCCCCCACAGCCCCAGGCTTGACCGGGCAGCGTCAGCAATGGGGTACGCGCCAACAGCGTCCGCAGCAGCGGATGCCGACCATAGGCCGAGCGCGTCGGCGACTGTGCTTGATCGAAATAGCCGAGCAGCAAGCGATCCGGCGGCGTGTGCGCTAACCGTTCGAGCGGAAACCGTCCCCAGCCGCTGATGCCCTGTTCTGCCGCCAGATTGCGCCATCCTAGCCGCGTGATGAGATCATCAACATAGGTGTCGCGTCCCGCCGTGCCACCACTCGGACGCAGATAGAGCACACGCGGTGCAATGGTCGTCGTTGCTGGTCGCGCCAACGCTTGCATCCGGTGCGCAAAATCCGCGACCAGTGCCGCGCCGAACTCCGCCCGCCCGATCCGCGCCGCGAGCGTGCGGGCCGTATCTAATGCCGCATCCCAAGTTTTCGTGTAAGGCACGGCGATGACTTCTATGCCCTGTGCCGCGAGCCGTTCGGCATGACGCCGCCCCGTCCAGCCCGCATACACCAGCACGATATCCGGCTTAAAATACAGCACATCTTCCACCCCGCCGCGATTGGCTGGATAGAGGCTGGCGTGCTCGGCCACTGGCGACACCTGCCGATCCTGACTGTGGCGCGACACCGAGCGAATCTGTGTCGGATCAGCTAATCGCAACAGCAGCAAATCAGCACAGAGATTGGTGCTCATCACGCTCGGATAGGGCGGGTCAGCGAGCGCCGCGCCGGGAACAACACTCAGCCACAACCCAAGCGCATAAGCGGTGAGCTGTTGCCGAATATGGACAGGAGTCACAGGATGAAACAGGATAAATATAGCCCTAAAATACTGTTTTATAAAGTTTTTTAATCCTGTCAATCCTGAATCATCCTGTTAATCCTGTCTAAAAATCCGCTTAATTCTATGCGCGATCAATGGGGACACCCAACCGCCGCAAATCAAGCGCATACCCCCCCGTCACCAGATAGGTTGCATCAGCACGCGGCCCCAAGCGCCGCACCAGCGCCCCGAGTCGATCACGAAACACGCGCCCCTGCGGATAGGCCGGTATCACCCCCCAGCCGGTTTCTTCCGCGACCAGAATCACCAGCGCCGCCGGGCGCTGCACCAGCGCATCCAACACCTGCGCACAGTGCGTGCTCCAAGCCGCATCATCCAGTTCCAGCAAATTAGCAACCCAAGTGCCAAGTGAATCGACCAATAAACAGCATTCACCCGTGCCGACTGTCAGCAGCGCCAACTCTAATTCAGTCGGCGAACAGAGCGTCAACCAATGCGCCGGGCGGCGCTGACGATGCGCGGCAATGCGGGCCGTCCAATCCGCATCATCTGGATCTTCGCGGGCCGTCGCGATATAGAGCACTGGCCGCCCCGATTCGTGCGCTAACCGTTCGGCCCATTCGCTTTTGCCGCTCCGCGCTGGCCCGGTGACCAAAATTGTTGTCTGCGCGTGGGTGTTGTCCATTTGGCATCAGGCTCCGTCGTAGAGTCGCGGCACGCGCCGCCCAAGACCGGTAAACAGTTGATAGGCAATGGTATCGCTGGCCTCGGCGACTGCACGCGCCGCGACAGTCTGACCCCATAGCTCGACCGGATCACCAAGCTGCACCGCGCCGCAATCGGTGAGATCAACCGTAATCATGTCCATCGACACCCGCCCGATCAGGCGCGTGAGCTGTCCATTGACGGCAACCTGCGTGCCGTTGCGGGCGTGACGCGGATAGCCGTCGGCATAGCCAATCGCCACCACCCCAACCCGCGTCGGGCGCGTGCAGACAAACCGCCCGCCATAGCCGACCGGCTCGCCGGCGGCCAGTTCACGCACCGCAATCACGGCTGATTCGAGCGTCATCGCTGGACGCAGTGCGGGCGTGGCAGCGTGCGGATCGCCCGCCACAAATGGCGAGACGCCATAGAGCATAATGCCGGGGCGTGTCCAGTCACCCTGCGCGGCCGGCCAAGCCAGTACAGCGGCAGAATTAGCAAGACTGCGCCCGATCTGCGCACCGGAAACGGCGTGCTCAAAGGTCGCCAGTTGCGCGGCGGTATAGGGATGCGCGGTCTCATCAGCGCGGGCAAAGTGCGTCATCGCCACCCGTGCGCCGATATGCGGACACGCGGCTAGTTGCGCATTGACGGCGTGAAATTCGGACGGCGCAAAGCCGACGCGGTGCATTCCGGTGTCGAGCTTGATCCACACCTCAAGCGGACGGCTGGGCGCAGCGGCGAGCAACCAAGCAAGTTGTGTGTGATTGTGAACAACGAGGGCTAATTCTGCCTGATCGACCAGCGCCAATTCATCGGGACTAAACACGCCTTCCAGCAGCACCATACGCCCGCGTATGCCCGATTCACGCAGTTCCAGCGCCTCTTCAACACAGGCGACAGCGAAGCCATCGGCCTCTGCGGCCAGCGCCTGCGCAACGGCCACCGCGCCATGTCCATAGGCGTTGGCCTTGACGACCGCGAGGGCGCGAGCGTGTGGGGTGTGAGATTTCGCGTGACGGTAATTGTGGCGAATCGCGTCCAGATGAATCCGAGCGCGGAGCGGGCGAGCAGAGCGGGTCATGGGTGCAGTCGAAAAAGCCGTAGCAACGAAAGCAAATCAGTGTCGCATAAGCTGAGTGCAAATGCGCGAGGTGGCGTGCCGTGCAGTTATTTTCCGGGCAGACCGCCGTCGATCTGACCATGCTCAAAAAAGGTATGACAACGCGAGCATAAATAGAGCACCGGGGAGTTCATGTACGGCGTTTTGAGCACCCGCGTCCCGCTGCCACAGCGCGGGCAGGTATGAATGCGTCGATGTAGCCAATACATGCCTATGAGCCAGGGCGTGACGATCCAGACGAGATCAGCGTGCCATCCGGCAGCAGCCAAGAGCGGAATCCCCGGAAAAATGCCGAGTAATACCAGCGCCAACCACAGCCGAAAGCGCCGTTGAGCACGGGCCGGAAAGGCGCATTCTCGATACAGATGACCGTCGCGGCGCAAGCTGTGGCCATCTTCCGAAAACAGCACGCCGCGATAGCGATACCCTTGACGGCGGTCGATCCAGTTAGGTGGCGGGTGAGAAGGGGTCATAACTCACTGTGAACAATCAGTTTTTCGGATCCAGCCCAATCTTTTTTAATCCCTGACGAATCAATCCCTCACGCGCCTCATAATCCGGCACATCCAGCAAAATCTGCTCAGATGCCCGCGCCGCTGCTCGCTTCGGATCGGGGCGCTGCGTGCCCTCGATGCGCACTAACAGATCGTCCTTAAAATGCAGCGTCAAATCGCGCTGCTCCATCGGCTGATGCCCGCGCTGGATGGTATAGGTGTAGTCCCAGCGATCAGCATGGAAAAAACTTACTAACGGCGGCGTGCCTAACAGAAAGTTGACTTGACGCTTATTCATGCCGAGTTCCAGCGCGTCAATCATCGCTTCGGTCAGGATATTGCCTTGCTGAATCGTCATTTTGTAGACAAAGGGCACGGTCTCCAGCAGCGAGTTAGAGGCCGCCTCGGGCTTAGTTTCGCGTGTACAGCCGGTCAGTGCGCTGACCACCAACACGCCGACGATTGGAAGACTCAAAAACTGTCGCATCTTGCCTGAATCACACCATTGCGCTAAATCAATCCATCATACCGCAGCGCCGTGTTGGGAGCATCGGGGGGCGTGAGGGCTTGGGTGCAACCAAGAGGCCGCTTAAAAGCTAAACTATTGATTTTTAAGTATATTTTTCAAAAATCTGACAGATTTTGCGAGTTAATCAGCCTAAGAGACTATCTAGAAACGAGTCAATCATCTTTTCTAGCTGATGGCGAATTTGATTATTGCAAATTTGGCGAAGCCATAACCGACTAGATGCTAAATAAACAGTGGGTTTGGCTAACAATGAATGATATACACGAAACAGTATTGCCGTTTGCATCGGCGACCGTAATGCGAAATCTGCTCAAGCTGTATGGGATTCTCTGCGGCTAGCTGATCGTCAAAATTATTTTAATCACGAAGCGCCAACTTCGTTACGAGCACAATTCTTCTGCTGTCTGCAACATGAGCGACGGATTATTCCGGTTCAGTATCCATATTAAGTTCATGCTGCTCTCCTGTGCTTTTATTCGGTGCTTTTTTCACAAATGACGTTACGGAGACCTTTGATAAGCTCGATTATTTGTGGTGTAAAACGACCACCTTCATTCAAAGCGATTTCCTGATACCCCTGCTCTGCCAAAGTATCCCATGACCACGTATCAATAAAAGCCTGTGCCTGCGCTTTATCTTCCCCGATATTCAGATATATTTGATTGTACGAACGCTTGGAATTAAAAGGCGGATCTATATAACATAAATCAACTGATTCGTCTGATACCTTTTTTCTTAATACCTCAAGATTATCTCCGTAATATAAATTATTTTTGTGTTTTGTTTCCATTTGTATTCCTATGCCTTCTGGCAAGATTAATAGGGTATATACCAATAGCGATGCGCTACATATTATTATGAAATCTTCGACTAATTGCACTGGTAGTGTCAAGCAGTTAACCGCTAGACTTTTGCAAAAAGCGGGGCGAAGTGGAGCAGTGATTCAATTTGCGATCATCGGCATCGATTTCAGCCTACACGTAGCCGCCTGTTTGCGTTTTGCACCGCTCATACGATAGTGTCAATCAGCCACTGATTTGGCGACATTCACATACAACATGACATCTAACGGGGGGCATATCGTGGAACAGCTAACCGCGTGGATCAACATTTTGAACGGCTGGGTCTGGGGGCCGCCGATGCTGGTGTTGATCTTGGGAGTGGGCTTTTTTCTCATGCTCGGACTGCGCTTGATGCCGCTCATCAAGCTCGGTTTTGGCTTTCGGATGCTCTGGCGCGGGCGCAGCAGTCAGGGTCATGGCGATATTCCACCTTACCACGCGCTGATGACGGTGCTATCGGCGACTGTTGGCACGGGCAATATTGCCGGTGTCGCCACCGCGATCTTTCTCGGCGGGCCGGGGGCGCTGTTCTGGATGTGGTGTACGGCGCTCGTCGGCATGGCGACCAAATATGCTGAAGCCGTGCTGGCGCTGCATTACCGCGAAGTCGATAAGCAAGGTCGGCATCTCGGCGGCCCGATGTATTACATCAAGCTCGGATTGGGCAAAAAATGGCTGTGGATGGCGACCGCATTTGCTGGTTTTGGGGTGCTCGCCGGTTTTGGCATCGGGAACACCGTGCAGGCGAACTCAGTGGCGCAAGCGACGCTGAACGCATTTGACGTGCCAGTTTGGGCAACAGGTGTCGTCATGGCGAGCTTGACCGCGTTGGTGCTGCTCGGCGGGATCAAGCGCATCGGCGATGTGTCGGCCGCATTGGTGCCGCTGATGGCCGTGATCTATGTCAGCGGCGGTCTGGTGGTGCTGGCGCTCAACAGCGAGCAGATTGTGCCGGCGCTCGATCTGGTCTTGACCCAAGCCTTTAACCCCACCGCTGCCAGCGGCGGTTTTGCGGGCGCGACCGTGGCGGCGGCAATTCAATTCGGCGTAGCACGCGGCATCTTTTCTAATGAAGCCGGTCTCGGCAGCGCCCCGATTGCACACGCCGCCGCGCAGTCTAATGATCCGGTCGCACAGGGCGCTGTCGCGATGGTCGGCACCTTTATTGACACATTGGTGATTTGTACGATCACCGGCTTGGTCATTCTCGTTACTGGCGCTTGGGAATCGGGCGCAACGGGCGCGGCGCTGTCCTCACAGGCATTCGAGAGCGCATTGCCTGGCTTCGGCGCTTACATCGTTGCTATCGGGCTGGTGTTATTTGCTTACACGACGATTTTGGGCTGGAGCGTGTATAGCGAACGCTGTGCGCAATATCTGCTTGGCGAACGCGCTGTGTTGCCATTTCGCATTCTGTGGGTGTTGGCTATTCCGCTCGGCGCAATAGCGCAACTGGATTTCGTCTGGCTGGTCGCCGATACGCTCAATGCGTTAATGGCATTGCCGAATTTGGTGGCGCTGCTATTACTCAGTCCGGTCGTCTTTCGATTGACTCGCACGTATTTTGCCAAACCGCGTTTGGAGACCTCGGCGGAAGAGGTTTAAGCAATCAACTCCCCCGCCGAAAAGCGGGGGTTTTTTATTCCCGCCACGCTTATCCCCCCGTCATATTCATAAACCGCTGAACCACAGGCAATCCCGACTGTGCGAAATCATGGCCGCGTGGTTTGAGTTCTAGGCTGGCAATAATCGCCTGTTTAATGCGTTCTGCATCTGTCGGATGTGCGCGTAATACGCGACGCAAATCAACTGCATGTTCTTGCCCTAAACAGAGCACTAATCGCCCTTCAGCCGTCACCCGCACGCGATTGCAGTCGGCGCAGAAATTATGACTGTGCGGCGCAATAAATCCGATGCGATGTTGATAACCGGCGACCCGTACATAGCGCGACGGCCCGCCGGTTGTTTCAGTTGTCGGGAGTAAAGTAAATTCGCGTTCAAGCTGACGGCGAATTATATTGCTTAAACATCGCTCGTCGGTGCGCTGATGATCGCTGATGTCACCCAGCGGCATTTCTTCAATAAAACTGATATCCAATCCGCGTTCTAGCGCAAATCGTGCGAGATCAATCACTTCATCGAGATTCTGTTGCGCTAGGATCACGCTATTGAGCTTGATGCGTTCAAATCCAGCGCGTTGCGCGGCTTCAATACCAGCGAGCGTTTTGCTTAATTCGCCGATGCGCGTTAAGGCTTTAAATCGCTCTGGGCGCAATGAATCTAAGCTAATATTGACACGGGTTACGCCCGCTGCTTTTAGCGCCGTAGCAAAACGCGGTAATTGCGTGCCGTTGGTGGTTAAGGTTAATTCACGCAAGCCGGGTATTTCACCGAGTCGCTCAAATAACCACAGCGCATTCCGACGCATTAAGGGTTCACCGCCGGTGACACGAATCCGCGTCACACCCAATTCGACAAAACAACGCGCTAATCGCGCCATTTCTTCTAATGTCAGCAATTGATGACGCGGCAAAAAGCGCGTATCCGCTTGCATACAATAGAGACAGCGCAAATCACAACGATCTGTGATTGACAGGCGCACATAGTCGATGCGGCGACCATAGCGGTCGAGCAGCGCAGACGTTGCGGCAGACGGTGGCATGGGATGTCCTCAATACGCCGCGCTATGCCGCAATGGGCGGCGGGCGGTAGGATGTTATTGTTATGTTGATTGATGGGGATGTTGCAGTGATCGACGCACGCGGCGCAACCCTCTACGCTGTCCGAACTCGCCACCGCACGTTATGTAGCGCCAATATGGGGTCTCGCGCACGCCTGATGAACGATACTTTACAGACGATTCTTGAACACGCGATGCACTTGGGTCGCGCTGGGCGGCTCACCGCAGCGGCTGAACTGATTCAACGTGAACTCGGATGGGCAGCGCCGCGCACCGCGCCGTCGGCGGCTACCGATACCCGCTCGCCGCTGATCGACGCCGATTTTGAGGCCACTGAGCCGCCCGCCACCAGCGCCAGCGGTCAATTCCTTCATGGCCGTTACAGTCACGGCAACGAGACACGCGATTACCGCCTATATCGTCCGGCGCATCTCCGTACCGCGCCGCCGCTGATTGTGATGCTGCATGGCTGTCAACAGGATGGCGAGGAACTTGCCCGTCTGACCCGCTGCAATCAGTGGGCTGATGCGCAGGGCTGCATTGTCCTGTATCCCAGTCAATCGCGTCTGGCCAATCCGACCGGCTGTTGGAATTGGTTTGCCCCCGAACATCAACGGGCCGATCAGGGCGAAGCGGCGGTGCTGGCGGCGCTGACCCGCGAGATCGCGGCGCGTCACGGGGCCGATCCGCAGCGGCTATATGTCGCCGGTTTGTCAGCGGGCGGCGCGATGGCGCTCAATCTGGTGGCGACGCATCCCGGACTCTTTGCAGCAGTGGCGGTGCATTCGGGCCTGCCGTATGGATTGGCGCACGATCAACTTTCGGCGTTGACGCTGATGCACCAGGGGCCAAGCGGCGGCCATGTGCCCTTGACGTTAGCTGAGAACGGCGTGCCGATCATCGTGTTTCAGGGCGATGCCGATCTGCGCGTCAATCCGCTCAATGCGTCCTGGATCATCGAGCAGGCCTTGAACACGGCGGATACGCTGCATCAGGAACGCGAGACGCGACGAGCGGCGGGCGGTCTGGATGTCACGCGCACGCGCTATCTGACCGCATCGGGAACCGCCTGCGCGGAACTGTGGATGATTCACGGCGGTGGACATGGCTGGTTTGGTGGCGATCCAGCGGCGGCCTTTGCGGAACCAAAAGGGCCAGATGCAACCGAGGCGCTGTTGCGATTTTTTCTCGCTGAGCATTGAACTGAATCCAGATCAGCGCCCATTGAATTAAGCCATTCAAGAGCCATCTAGCGCCAAACACCTAACCGGATTGCAACCATGTCCATTGATTTGCCACCGATTCCGCCGACACAGGAAATCAGCGCATCATTACCAGCCGCAGCCGCTGAATCGATTGCAACGGCGACCGTGCCGCCATTAGAGAGTGCGAATTTATCGCAGACGCGGCAATTAGTGCTATTTGAAGTTGAACAATGCGCGGCCTGTCAGCAATTTAAACGCGATATTGTGGCGACTTGGCAAGCGCCAGTCCCCTTAGCGCGGAGCTTACGTTTTGATGCGCCAAATGGTTGGATATTAGAAAAACCGTTAATTGCAACACCAACCTTAGTGTTATTTGAGCAGGGGCGCGAAGTCTCGCGCTATACCGGCTATGATGGCGATGCCGCGCGCTTTTGGGCTTGGCTTGGCGGGCAATTACTCAGCCCGGAAGCGCGTAAAATTGCCTTCGAGCACGGCACTGAACGCGCATTTACTGGCTCGTTACTCGACGAAAAACGCTCGGGAACATTCATCGATTCCATTACCGGCGCGGCACTGTTTCGCAGTGAAACCAAATTCGACAGCGGCAGCGGGTGGCCGAGCTTTTTTAATCCAGTCGCTGGCGCTGTGACATTTCATGAAGATGTCAGCTATGGAATGCGCCGGGTTGAAGTGCGCAGCGCCAGTTCTGGGATTCATTTAGGGCATGTCTTTGATGATGGCCCACCACCAACCCATAAACGCTATTGCATCAATAGTCAGGTGTTGCGATTTGTGCCGGATTGATAATTCAGGTGTTGCGATTTTTTCTGGTCACGAAGTTTCCGCTTCGTGACCGCTGAATAGCAAGCTGACCAACCCATCGGCCAGCTTCGGCTCAAACCAAGTCGATTTCGGCGGCATGATCGCGCCCTGATCGGCGACCGCCATCAATTCCGCTACGCTGGTCGGATAGAGCGCAAAAGCAACTGCCATCTCGCCGCTATCAACCCGTTCGGTCAGTCCCGCCAGCCCACGAATGCCGCCGACACACTCAAGCCGCTCATCGCGGCGCGGATCGCTGATGCCCAGCAACGGGCCGAGTATCTGATGCTGTAAACGGCTGACATCGAGCGCAGCGACTGGATCGGCAGACTGCTCCGACTGTTCGGCCAATGTCAGCCGATACCACTGACCAGCTTGATACATCCCGACCACGCCCGCCCGCTCGGGCGCGAGCGGAGCCGTGACGGGTTCGACGGTGCAGCGCGTTGCCACCTGTTGCACAAAACTGTGCGGCGCTAGTCCATTGAGATCGCGCACCAGCCGGTTGTAATCGAGAATGCTCAGTTGATCGTGCGGGAAGGTGACGGCGAGAAATCCCGCTGTCGGATCGTGACGGAGCGCCGCGACCCGCGAGGCCGCCGCCGAGCGGTGATGACCGTCAGCGATATAGAGGCTATCGAGCCGCTCAAATGCCTGCGTCAACTGCTCAATAACAGCGCGTTCGGTAATCCGCCAAAGCTGATGCCGCACGCCGCCGGGTGCGGTGAGGTCGTAATCCGGTGCGTGTGCGTCGGCAAGTGCGGCCAGCGTCGCATCAATCTCAGGCGTGGCGCGATGCACCAACAGCACTGGCCCAGTCTGGGCGTTGAGTGCTTCAATCTGGCGCACGCGGTCAGCTTCTTTGGTCGGGCGGGTCAATTCGTGTTTTTTGATCCGTCCGGCGTCATACGCAGCAATTGAGGCGGCCACCACGCATCCGGTTTGAACATGCGCCCCCCAGGTGAGCCGATAGACGCTATACCCCGGCTCGGAATCGCGCACCAGCACGCCAGCGGCCAACATGCGTTCCAGATTAGCCCGTGCCTGCGCGTAGACTTCGGGCGCATAGGGATCGGTAGTTTCGGGCAGATCGACTTCAGCCCGCGAAATATGCAAAAAGCTCCACGGACGACCGGCAACCAACTGCCGCGCCTCGGCGGTACTGAGCACATCATAGGGCGGTGCCGCGACCGCAGCGGCGTACTCGGCGGTTGGGCGCAAGGCGGCGAAGGTTTGAATTAACGACATGGCGGATCACGGCTCGGCATCATGGATCATAAAAGCGAGCGATGGTAGCAGGTCACTTGCCACAACGGATGCTTACCAACGGGCACGGATCTGACCCAATCGGCTACACTGGCACCCCAATCGCCGCCCGCCCATCAAACAGAAAAGACTGAATTTCCCCAGCCAAGCGGGTAAATTACGGCGTCAGCATTTCTTTTTCTCCGCGAACGTGACCACAACAATGCATACAATTTGGGTAATGAACGGCAAAGGCGGCGTCGGCAAATCGGTGTTGACGATGGCGCTCACCTGGCTTTACGAAGCCTCTTGGCGGCCACTGCGCATGATCGACATCGACGACAAGGCCAAGCTGGCCGAGTTTGCCGGTCAAGACAAGGTGCTCTCACTGCGCATCGGCGCGAGTGCTGAGGAACTGCGGGCTGATCCGGCACTGGCCTATAGTTACTGGGATCAACTGGCCGCCGAGATTCTCGAACACGACACCATCATTGACACTGGCGCGAACATGGATCGCCCGCTGCTGGAATGGGCGCGTAAATCCGAACTGGCCGAATTGCTCTCCGACAGCGGCGTAACGATGGATCTCTATGTCCCGATCACCGCCGATCCGCTCTCGGTGAAGGGTGGACTGGATGTGCTCGAAACCGTCGGCGAGATTTTCCCTGACTGCCGCCGGATTCTGGTGCTCAACCGCATCGCTGGTCAGTTCAATGCTTATGAATCGACCCCTGAATTTCAGCGCGTCGCCGATCTGCGCTCCGATGGCTTGATTGTGCTGCCGATGGCCGCCTGTTTAAGCGAAGCTTGGACAGACTTTGAGCGCCTCAAACTGCCGCCCTGGAATGTGCTGACCATGAATGCTGCCGAGGTCGCCCGTCAAACTGGCTTAGGCATTTTGGCTGCAAAACGTGCCGCTGGCGATTACGCCTCTTGGATCAAACAACTTCAGCAAACCTTCGGCCCGCTCGTCGTCAAGAAAGCGTGACGCGCCCGCCAGGAAGCCGCAACCGATGGATAGCCGCTGGATTGCCCATCTTGATTCGCAGATCGCCGCCGGTCAGGTCGCCGCCGAAGCCGAGAGCGCCGAACTGTTGAGCTGGCTGCTCAAGCTCGAACCCGAGCAACGCTGGTGTCTGGTGCTCAGTCGTGAGTCACGGTTAGAGCGTCTATCAGCGGCCGATTATCGGCGACTGCTGGCGCTGATGGTCGAGCACGAAGCCGGGGCGCTCACTGCCGCGCCGCCGAATGCGGATGCTTGTCTCGATGAACTGCCGACTACCGCACTGCCGGTGCCCTTTGCCGCACGCATTGCTGATCCGCCGCGCCTGCTGCCGCCGCCCTCGGCCTCAGCAGTGCGTCCGCGTTGGCTGCTACGCGGGAGTCTGGCGGCAATGGTGCTCGGTGTCGGCTACTGGCTGACCTTCCACGCCGGTGCCCAGCGTCTGCTAGAGGCCGGGCACTGGCTCGCCGGTCTGGAAGCGCGGATGACGCACGAAACCCAGAGCAATGCGCGGCTCGAACGCTTGCTCACCACCCGTGGCGCGTTGGAAACGCTCGAACGCAAACTCACCAGCGGCGAGCCATTTGCCGCTGAACTCACCGCGCTCCAACGGCTGTGGCCGACGCCCGCTCAGCTTGCCCCGCTGCATGCCCTCGCTGCCAGCGGTCGCCCGACACCGGAGCAGTTACGCGCTCGGTTAGAGCGACTCCAGCACAGCACGCTCAGTCAGCAAGACGCCGCCCTGCAAGCGGCACGCAGCGGACAGCTTGCGCCGGATCAATACTATGCTCGGCTGCAAACCCTGACGACCCAGCGCACGCAGGGTGAAACGGCACTGACCGCAGCGCAGCGCGGCGATTGGACAGCGGCACAGCGGGCGGTGCAGCGCGTAGAGGATGCGGACTATCAAACCTGGCAGGCACAGGTCGGCGCGTGGCTGGCCACGCAAACGCTGATGGATACCCTGCTGCAACAGCTCTGGTCGGCGTGGCTGGACGATACCAACGCGACCCCGACCGCTGCTGCTGATGCGCCATGATCGCGGCGCTGGTTATTGCGCTGGTGCTGTTGGTGCTGCTGGGCGCGGTGGTGTGGTTTTGGCAGCGGCGCTTGCATCAGGCAGCCCGCACGGAATTTAACCCAGTGATGCGCCCCGAAGCACCGCGTTCGACCCAACTGCGCCCAGCGACATCGACTTTATGGCGACCGCCGCCGCGCCAGCATCTGTTACAGCAGCAGCGCCAGAGTGCAGCACAACGCGGCCAGCGTGAGGGGCCGAATCAGCGGCTGTATACGCGACGGCAGCGGGTGGTGAGCGATGATCCTGATTCGGCGGCCGTGACATCCTTTGCTGCTGCGCCGGAACGCTTTGCTCACGCGCCCAACCCGATCACACTTCAGGTCGAACCGCGTGCAGGGCGGGTTGCGCCGGGGAACGTCTCCACGCGCCTCGACCGCAAACGCCAGGGACTCGATAGCTTGATTACTGAATGGTCGTCCGAGACAACGGATCACTCTACTCGTGAACACTGATTCTTCGCTCCAAACGCCCGAAATCATCGCCCTTGTCAGCCAACACAGCGGCGTCGGGCGCACCACCATTGCAGTTAATTTTGCCCTCGCCCTGGCCGCCGCCGGACGGCGCGTGCTGCTGATGGATTTGAACACCGACGGCGCAGTCGGGCGGGCGCTGGTGCGCAGTGGCGAGGGGCTGGGCTTAGAACGGGCGCTGCTCGATGCGGTGCTCAGTCGTGACATGATCGTGGCGACCGAAGTGCCGGATCTCTATTTAGCCGCCTCTGGCCCCGGATTAGCACAGATCGAGACGCAACTGACGCTGCTCGGCGACAGTCGCACGCGGCTGCATCAGGCGCTTGCTGCTGCCACGACGCTGACGCAACGTTTTGATCACATCATCATCGACTGTCCACCGGCGCTCGGATTATTAACGCTCAATGCGCTCAGTGCCGCCCATCGCGTGCTGATGCCGCTGCCCTGTGATGTCACCACGCTCGAAGGACTGCCGGAGTTACTCAAAAGCATCGGGCGACTGCGGGCAGGCTTGGCGCAACCGCTGCTCGGAGTGCATCTGCTGGTGAGCGGCACCTGCACCAAAGATGCGTTCTCGCAGCCGAGTTTAGCGGTGGTGCGGCGCAACTATAAACGGCTCATGCTGCATACCGAGATCCCCGATGATCCGGCGGTGATGACCGCAGCAGCCAATGAGCGTCCGTTGCTGGTCGATAATCCGCGTGCGCCAGCCAGTCGCGCCTATCTGGCATTGGCGGCAGAATGGCTGACGCTGGGCGAATTTGGCGAGCGGTCGCGGCTGCCGTGGCGCTCAAAAAGCCGTCAGGAACAGATGACTTATCACGGCGCGGTGATGAATCGGCGCATCGAAGCTTGGTTGAGCGATCCGTCCTCGCTGCTCTATGACGAGCAGGTGGCGTTGCGCTTGCAGGATGCGCCAGCGTTTGATGAGTTTTTAGGTCTGCCGCCGCTGCCCGATGCGCCCACTCAGCAGCGCCGGACGCGACGAGCGTGGCTGTGGCGGACGGGGACGGTGCTGGCGTTAGTCGTGCTGGTGTTCTCGACTTGGAATCTGACTGCCGCGTGGCGCACGACACTGGGTATATGGCTGATTGGTTCTGAGCCATCGTGGGAGGTCGGCAGTTTGCTGCTGGCGCGGGCCGATCCGCTCGCCTATCGTGAAATTCAGTGGACGCTGAATCTGCTAGAACGCAATCGTCAGGCGCTGTTGGAGTGCGGCGAGCAGGCGCGGGCGGAACGTGAAACCATTGCGTGTTTGATTGATGTCGGGCCGTGAGTTTTCAGCGTCCAGCGATCAGCTTCCAGCTTTCAGCCACCAGCAGGCGGACGCTGATGGGCGCTACATCCGTCTGCGCGGTGTCCGCACCCATACCCTGAAAAATATCGACCTCGATCTGCCGCGTGAGCAACTGATTGTGCTCACTGGCGTTTCGGGATCGGGCAAATCCTCGCTCGCCTTCGATACCCTGTATGCGGAAGGGCAGCGGCGCTATGTCGAATCGCTCTCGACCGATGCGCGGCAATTTCTCTCGATCATGGCCAAACCCGATCTGGATCAGATCACCGGCCTCGCGCCCGCTATCGCCATCGCGCAGCACAGTGGCTCACACAATCCGCGCTCAACTGTCGGCACCATCACCGAGATTTACGATTATCTGCGGCTGCTGTTTGCCCGCGTCGGTCAGCCGCACTGCCCGACGCACGGCGCGCCGCTGGCCGCGCAAACCATTAGTCAAATGGTCGATCAGGTGCTGGCGCTGCCCGAAGGCGAGAAGCTGATGTTACTCGCGCCGCTGGTGATCGCTGAGACGGACAATCCGCAGCGGGTGCTCGCCGAACTCCACGCGCAGGGCTTTATTCGTGCTCGCATCGACGGTCAGGTACACGAACTCACCGCCGCGCCCGCGCTCAATCCGGCGGCGCCGCATCAGCTTGCCGTCGTCATCGACCGCTTGCGCGTGCGGGCGGATGTGGCGCGACGGCTGGCCGAATCCTTTGAAACTGCGCTCAAGCTCTCCGGCGGGCGGGCGCAGATCGGCTGGATCGACGCGCCCGAACGCCCAGAACTTAGCTTTTCGGCGCTCTTTGCCTGTCCGCACTGCGGTTACAGCGTGCCGGAATTGGAGCCGCGTCTATTTTCGTTTAATAACCCGGCGGGCGCGTGTCCGAGCTGTCACGGATTGGGGAGCATTGCCGCTGCTGGGCCATCGCCGTCAGTCTGTCCGCAGTGTCAAGGAACGCGCCTCACGGCATCAGCGCGGCATGTGTTCATTAACGGACACAGCTTGCCGGAGCTGGTCGAGCTGCCCATCGGCGATTTGCTCACGCAGCTTACTGCGCTGGAACAGACTGGTCAGCGGGCGGCGATCAGTGCGCCGATTCTGCATGACTGCCTTCAGCGTCTGCGCTTTTTAGTCGATGTCGGGCTGGACTATCTGACGCTGGCGCGTCCGGCCGCGACGCTCTCCGGCGGCGAAGCCCAGCGGATTCGGCTGGCCAGTCAGATCGGGGCCGGCTTAGTCGGGGTGATGTATATTCTCGATGAGCCGTCGCTTGGGTTACATCAGCGCGATACCGAACGGCTATTGCACACGCTCATGCGCCTGCGCGATCAGGGCAATACTGTGATCGTCGTCGAGCATGATTTGGAGATCATCCGCGCTGCTGATTGGGTGGTCGATCTCGGGCCGGGCGCGGGGGCGCTGGGCGGTGAGATTGTCGCGCAGGGCACGGCGGCACAGCTTGCCGCGCATCCCGTATCACTCACCGGCCAGTATCTCGCCGCTGTGCAGCGGATCGAACGTCCGGCTCCGCGCAGACCGAATGCTCCAAATAACCCAAATCACCCGACGCGCGCTCTGCGGCTGCTCGGTGCCAGCGGGCAGAATCTGCGCGATCTCGATGTCTCGATCCCCATTGGTACGCTCTGCTGTATTACTGGCGTGTCCGGTTCGGGCAAATCCACGCTCATCAATGACACCCTGTTGCCAGCGGTCGCCCAGCACTGCAATGGGGCCAGCATCACACCTGCGCCCTATCGCGCCCTTGATGGACTCGAACACCTTGATTCGGTCATCGCCATCGATCAACGCCCGATTGGGCGCACCCCGCACTCCAATCCTGCGACCTATACCGGCCTGTTTGACACCGTGCGCGAGCTATTCGCCGCCGTGCCCGAAGCCCGCGCTCGCGGCTATGACGCCGGACGCTTTAGCTTTAATGTTCCCGGCGGGCGCTGCGAAGCCTGCAAAGGTGATGGCGTGATCCGCGTGGCGATGCACTTTTTGCCGGATGTCTATGTGCCCTGTGATGTCTGCGGCGGGCGGCGCTATAACCGCGAAACGCTGGAGATTCGCTACAAAGGGCGCACCATCGATGCCGTGCTAAAGCTCACAGTCGCCGAGGCGCTGACGCTGTTCGCGGCGGTGCCGGTGCTGGTGCGCAAATTGCAAACGCTGATCGATGTCGGTCTGTCCTATCTGCAACTCGGTCAGAGTGCGACCACGCTTTCTGGCGGCGAGGCGCAGCGCCTCAAACTCAGCCGCGAGTTAGCCAAGCGCGACACTGGCCGCACGCTCTATCTGCTCGATGAGCCGACCACTGGACTGCATATTCACGATGTCAAGCAGTTGCTGGCGGTGCTCCAGCGATTGCGCGATCAGGGCAATACCATCATCGTGATTGAACATCATCTGGATGTCATCAAAACCGCTGATTGGGTGATTGATCTCGGGCCAGAGGGCGGCGAGCGCGGCGGGCAGGTGGTCGCCATCGGGACGCCGGAGGCTATCGCCGCCCATCCCACATCGCACACCGGGCGCTATTTGCGGGCGGTGCTTGCCGCTTAATTGTTGATGGCAGCGGGTTCGTCTCATTCTGCTGGATTGATTTGATGTATTGCGCAAAATCAAATTAAACCTGACCCCGGTAATTCCCTTACATTTGTTTGCTATATATTAAATTTAGTCAATATATCAAGTTCTTAATGTTAAATTGATGCTGTCCGTTTGAATTTTTTGCAAATCTCAACTATCAAATTTTAGAGATAATATTTTAATTTAATCGTTTGTCAAAATGAAAGTCGAGTTAATAGAATCAAATAGTTCAACTAGAATTACTTAACATCCTAATTTATTTCAGAATATAACTTCGAAAGATAATTTCTGTTCATTGACATATTTGACCCATTTAGTGAAATAATTGAGCTGTTTTTAATTCCGATTTTTTCCAAAGCAGTTTTTATCAAATGACCTGTTTTTGTTAATAGTTTTTTGTATCTTACTGCAAATATTGTTTTATCAGTAATTTTGGGTTTGATAGAGGATAGTTTTATTGAAAGAAAGTGTTCCATTGTTGTTTCAAAAATTTTGGAATACAATCGTGTTGACATAGTTTGATAGTTGATACCTGTTGTTATTTTCGGATTAAAAGCAAACGGAAATATGTCAAGTATCAGAATCCCAGCTTCATTAAGCTTTTTAATGAAATAAATTTTCTTTTCTGTTTTAGTTGAGAAATCGTTTTGCATATTTTTACTAAATATCGCATTCAGATCGTTGAAATAGAAAAATGCCGTGAAACCGTAATCCGGGTTATAAATATAAGCTTTTTCATCTCCGAATAGTGGCGCTTCAGAAAATAGCAGTATTTTTATTGAACCAATATTTTTTATTTGTTCATCCCAGTATTTTTCAGTAAAATCAAAGGCTGATTTCAGATATTTTTCATCTTTTTCAAAATCATTTTCGATATTTTCCTGAGAATAAATTTCATGCAGTGCTGCTTTCAGTTTTTTCCAATTCATAAAAATTACTCGCTTTTGTTGAATAGTTTAGTATTTTTTAAATTTTATTTTATGTATAAGAAATAATTTAATTCGCATAATGTAAGTAAGTGTTCCGTCCCGTTGGATTATATTCCGAACAAGACAGTCAGTCACAGAGCTGGAGCTTTGTGACTAGAAAAATAGTCATTCATGCGAATTGCGCAACCAGTTATTGATAGCGTTCAAATAATAGGACGACGTGGTCGCTATCGCTGGTGAGTTTCCGTTTGGAATAGGCGGCATCGACAGCAGCATCTAATTTGCGATGAGCTTTGACTAATTCGGGCGACATGGTGAGCGGGTCATAGAGTACAGCAAGTGAGGCATTGGGATGCGCGGCGCGGGCATCAAGCACCGCTTGTGCGGCAGTTTCAATTGCTTGGCGTTGTTTTGGAGTTGATTCAGGATGGGGTTAATGGCAACAGCTTACGTCTAAACTAAGAGAACTTGCAAAAGGGAAAAAAAGCGGACAAAATGCCCTAAATAAGTTTCATAAAAGATAGCTCCATGAATCAGCTTACATATTTAGATCTACTTCGTACAGCAAGAACCAGATTTACACAAAAACAACTAGCTGAAATTCTTGATGTTGATGTAAGAACCATTCGGCGCTGGGAGGTTCAAGAAAATGAACCTCCAGCTTACCTTTCTGACGCGATTAAACAAAGAATTATCCCATTAGTAAAAAGTTTAAAAGACGAAAAAACCGTGTTTAAGTTTAATTTTGTAGACTTATTTGCAGGTATTGGAGGTGTTCGCTTAGGTTTTGAAGCTTGTGGTGGGCAATGTGTTTTTACAAGCGAATGGAATAAGTTTTCACAAAAAACTTATTCCGCTAATTTTCCTAAAACGTCAAATCATACATTTATTGGTGATATTACTCAGTGTAACGAAAAAGATATACCTGACCATGAAATACTGTTAGCTGGATTTCCTTGTCAGCCATTTAGCATCGCGGGAGTATCTAAAAAAAATGCTTTGGGTAAACCGCATGGTTTTGAATGTACTACACAAGGAACACTCTTTTTTGATGTGGCAAGAATTATTGCTGAAAAAAAACCAAAAGCATTTTTATTAGAAAATGTGAAAAATCTTATTTCTCACAACAAGGGAAATACATTTCAAATTATATTGAATGTTCTTCGTGAGGAACTTGGCTATGAAGTTCATTATAAAGTAATTGATGGCAAACACTTTGTCCCTCAACACAGAGAGCGTATTTTAATTGTTGGATTTAATCATAAAACTGATTTTACTTGGGATGACTTATCTCTTCCTGAAAAAGGTGCTATAAAACTTTCTTCAATTTTGCATCCGCAAAATGGCACAGAAAAAGCTGAAGAGCCGTATACTATTGGAGAAAAAGCAGAGGTTAATAGTAAATATACATTAACACCTCAGTTGTGGAAATATTTACAGGATTACGCAGAAAAGCATCGAAAAGCTGGAAATGGTTTTGGATTTAGCCTCGTCGATGGTAACAATATAGCTAGAACTTTATCAGCAAGATACTATAAAGACGGATCAGAAATACTTATTTCTCAAGGAGAAAATAAAAGACCGCGCCGACTGACTCCAAGAGAGTGTGCGAGAATTATGGGTTTTCCAGATAGTTTTATTATTCCTGTAAGTGATACCCAAGCATATCGACAGTTTGGTAACAGTGTGGTTTTACCTGTGATTAAAGCTGTAGCAGAAATAATGATTCCACATATTTAAAAAAATAACCATAAATTATTTAGCAATTTCAAACAGCTTTCATTGCTATAAAAGTCAATGAATTTGGAAATTTCAGATGAAAAAAGGTTACTTATCACAATATTTTGAAGGCGTAGCATTCAAAATGCTGAGCGGTGTAGAAGTAAACTCGCTGATTTCTAATCAACATGAGTTTAATGGTGTAGGAGAGCTAAAAAAAATACTTGGCGAACCTAAAGGTAAGCGCAAATATCAAGCAAAATTCTTGTATTTAACAGATGATATAGATAACTCTATTTTCAATGATGGGTTTCTTACATGGTATGATGCTAGAGAAAAAGCTCGATTGGAGCGAGGAATAAATAGATCAGAATATAGACTATATTTTTCTGAAAATGCTGTTTTAAATTTGGCTAAGCCTAGTGATATTCTTGTAATAGCCAAACGCAACGATAATACTTTGCTGGCAATCATCTGTAAAGCTGAAACTACAATATCTAAGCAAATATTATTGTTGTTTAATTTTTCAGATTTGTTGCACCCTAAATTTTCTGTACGCGACGAACTCGAAACAGAGCAAGATCAAATTAAATTTGCATCAAGATTTATTTTAGAAAGCATAGGAATATCAGTCGAAGTTTCAGAAGATATATATTTAGAAAAAATGTTAAAAATTTTTTCAGGCAAATTTCCAACAACCAGAGAGTTTTCAGCATTTGCTAGAAGCACAGTATCTGATATAAATGTTCAAGATGGTCAAGATGAAATTTTTATGGCTTGGATGGAAAGAGAGGAAATACTTTTTCGCACTCTTGAAAAGCACATTATTAGCAATAGATTATCTGAGGGATTTAACGATGATGTAGATGGCTTTATATCTTTTTCTTTATCTGTACAAAATCGTAGAAAAAGCCGAGTTGGTTTTGCATTAGAAAATCATCTTGAAATGATTTTCAAAGAATGTGGAATTCGTTACTCAAGAACACCTGTTACTGAAAATAATTCAAAACCAGATTTTATTTTTCCAGGAATAAACGAATATCAAGATCAAAAATTTGATTTTTCACGTTTAACAATGTTAGGCGTTAAATCTTCTTGTAAAGATAGATGGCGTCAAGTTCTCGCTGAAGCAGATCGTATTAAAAATAAGCACTTATTTACTCTTGAAACAGCAATAAGCAAAAATCAGACCGATGAAATGCAATCAAAAAATTTGCAATTAGTTCTCCCTAAAATTTTGCATAAAACATATTCAGAGGATCAGCAAAAATGGCTTATAGACATAAAAACATTTACAGATCTTGTTCTAAAGCGTCAAATGAACAACTGATACAGTTAAATCTAGTTAATCTGGTAGAGAAATAGGCGAACATCTCGATTCGGTCATCGCCATCGATCAACGCCCGATTGAAGAAAATAGAGGTCTGACCCTATTTTCTACTATTTTCTATGACGGTATGGTGGACAGGCAACCCAACCTACAATCTGGATCTCACACAGCTCACTGGTCGATCTATCCGTTGCTGATAGCACTCTTCTGGGTCTGTGCGACCGCCGCTGCCGAACCGACCATCGACCTGACGCCCGCAGAGCGCGTCTGGTTCGACCAACATCCCAAGATTGTGCTCGGCATCAGCAGCCAGTTCCAGCCCGATGTCATCCTCAATCCCGACGGCAGTCGTTCCGGTCTGATCGTGGATTATTTCGAGCAGCTCAACCGTCAGTTGGGCGATCGCCTCGAACTGCATGTCGAGACCGATTGGAGCGCGGTGACCGATAAGGCGATACGCGGCGAGATCGACGGTCTGGCGTCATCTGCACCCAATGCCACTTGGAACCGCTATTTCCTCTATACCCAACCCTTTTATCACGGCTATTTTCATCTCTATGTCCGGCACGGTTCAGCACCCGTCCAAAAACTAGCCGATCTGGTCGGCAAGCGGGTCGGCTATCTGACCGGCATGAAGATCGTCGAACAGCTCCTCGCATCCGTGCCCGATGTGACAGTCTCGGCATTCGAGACCAATGAAGACATGGCGAAAGCCTTGCTGGAAGACCAGGTTGATGTCTTGATCGGCGCTGTCGATTTGGAATGGTGGCGCAAGCAGAACAGTCTCCTTGGTTTTGAAATTTCCGGCTTCATCGAGTCGAGTCGGCATCCGATCCTGATGTCGATTCGCAAGGACTGGCCGCTGCTGGTCGGGATTCTTGACCAGGCGCTCGCTCACATTCCAGCTTGGGAGCGGCAGCGGATCAACCAGAAGTGGTTAGGTACGCACACGGTAGCAGAACGCTCCGGGTTAGACATTTCAGCATCCGAACGCGCCTATCTTGATACGACGGTCTTCCGACGCACGCCGGCCCGAGGTTGGCCGCCGTTCAATTTTCTCGGCAGCGATGGCCAAGTGGTCGGAATCAGTGAAGATTACTGGTCGCTGCTGCAAAATAAACTGGGACTTCAGGAAACCCGACTGACGCCTCGTCCGTTCATTGAGATCCTGCGGGCCATGCAACAGGGCGAGGTAGACATCCATCCGACAGCCAGTCACGTCAGCGCCCGTGATGCCTATGCTGTGTTCACCGACAGCTATGAGCAATATCCGGTCGCCATTGCTCGGCGGCGGGATACCGGCTTTATCACCGATGCCGCAACGCTCCAGGGCCAGGTAGTCGCTGTGGGTCAGGACTACAATGCCTATCACCTGCTCAAGGAACGCTATCCCAACATTGAGTTTCTCCAGGTGCCAGATACGCACGCGGCGCTCGATGCTGTTGCAACCGGTCAAGCCTTCGCCGCCGTCGATATTCTGCCGGTGCTGCAATATCAGATTGCGGCCCGCGAGGACAACGCGATCCATCTGGCTGGCATCACCGATGTCACCTTCAAACTGCAAATCATGGTGCATCGTGACCAAGCGCGTCTGGTGCCATTGCTCAATCGCGCCATTGCCGCGCTCACGCCGGAAGAACGTCTGGAGATCCACAAGAAATGGATGTTGCGCGATGTCATCACCGAGCGCGAAATCGACTACGGACTACTGTGGCGGGTTGTCGGCGTGGCATGCGTCGTCGTCGCGCTGGTGCTGTATTGGAATCATCTGCTGCAACGTCAGATTAGTCAGCGCAAACGCGCCGAGCAACAGTTGCAGGACACCAGTGAACGCCTGCGCTCGATCCTAGCCTCAATGGACGATCTGGTGTTCGTGCTCGATCCCGAACAGCGGTTCATCGACGCCTATTATCGCGACGTGCGGCGTCTGCTAGTGCCGCCCGAACAGTTCTTGGGCAAGCCCGGTCGTGAGGTACTGCCGTCGGCGATCTACGAACAATTGAACACAGCGATTCAGGACGCGATCCAGAGCCGACAGGCACCGCAGTTCGAATATGCCGTCTCCATGCCCGATGGAGAACGCTGGTCGAGCGCCAGCGTGTCGGCGCGTTATGACGCCACCGGCCAGTGTATTGGCACCACCGTCGTCGTGCGTGACATCACCGCCCGCAAACTGGCCGAGGAAGCGCTGCGGCTTGCCAAAGACGCTGCCGAACGCGCCAATCAGGCCAAAAGCACCTTTCTGGCCAATATGAGCCATGAACTGCGCACCCCGCTGAATGCTGTGCTCGGCTATGCCCAGTTGCTCCGGCGCGAGACGACGCTCAGCAGCGAGCAACGTCAGAGCCTCGATGTCATCCAACGTAGCGGCGATCATCTCCTGACGCTCATCAACGATGTCCTAGATCTGGCCAAAATTGAGGCCGGACGGCTCGACTGCGTGCCCGCCCCCTGTCGGTTGCAGGATTTCCTGAGCGACCTGTGCGAACCCTTTCGGCTACGTGCGGCGGAAAAAGGGATCGCCTTCCAAGTTCGCACGCAGAGCCTGCCGACGAGCGTGGCGGTCGATGCCCAGCGTCTGCGCCAGATCGGTCTCAATCTGCTGGGGAATGCCGTGAAATTCACCGAGCGCGGCGCGGTGCGGCTAGAGGTCGCGTATCAGGTCGGCACTTTGATCGTTCAGGTCAGCGACACGGGTATCGGAATCCCCGCCGCCATGCACGAAGCCGTGTTCGAGCCGTTCAGTCAGACCGGAGCCAATCGCTACCAACAACAGGGCACGGGATTAGGATTGGCCATCAGTCGCCTGCTTGCGACCAAGATGGGCGGACACATTGATCTGAAAAGCGACGCGGGACAGGGCAGTTGCTTCACACTCACAGTGCCAGCACCGGAACTTGAACCGGCTGTTAGTGAACCCGATGGGCGTTCTGATGAGTGCGAGATGCCGAGCGGCTATCGGCGCACCGATGCACGTCAGGAGCCGTTGTGCATACTGGTCGTCGATGATGCGCCACTGGATCGCCAATTACTCGAACAGCAGTTGACGCTGCTGGGATTCAGCGTCACCCTAGCCGAGGATGGCCAGCAAGCGTTGCGCTTGACGCTGGCGCACACCTTTGACTTGATTATCATGGATATCGTGATGCCAAACTTGGATGGACTGGCAGCCACACGGATGATGCTTGACCGTCAGCGCCAGACAAACCGGCGGATCGTTGCGCTCACGGCCTGCGCTTTTGCCGACGACCGGCTCGCCTGCTTAGAAGCGGGCTGTTGTGATTTTATTAGCAAGCCGGTGGACTGGCAGCAGTTGTTTCAAATCTTTGAAACCCAGTTGCCGTTGCTGTGGCGATATCAACCTGTCAGCCAATCCCGACCGTCATTCGCCGCCGTGCCCAATGCCACAGAAGGCAGAACACGGATTCCGGCACTCCAAACGTTGTTACCACAGGCATGGCTTGCAGATTTGGAACAGACCATAATTCGTGCCAAACCAGATCAAGCACTCGCGCTGTTAGAGTCGATAGCCGACGATCATCCAGAACTGAGTGCGTCGCTGTGCCACTGGATCGAACAGTATGACTATCCGCGTGTTCTGGACTGGATCCTTAACCAGCAACGAGATGAGGCATCGTGAGCACCAAGCCGTCCGCCAGTATCCTTATCGTCGATGATAAACTAGAGAACCTGAACGTTCTCAAGCGGATGCTCTCCGCCGAGGGCTACGAAGTCCGTCCGCTGCCCAGCGGCGAACTGGCCCTGCGGGCGATTCAGGCGGAAGTTCCGGATCTGGTTCTGCTCGACATTATGATGCCCGGACTCGACGGCTATGCCGTCTGCGCCAAGCTGAAAGCCGATCCGCGCACCCGTGACGTGCCGGTGATGTTTATCAGTGCCCTGCGTGATGCGGAAGATAAGGTACGTGCCTTTGCCGCCGGTGGGGTGGACTATATCAGCAAGCCTTTTCAGGTCGATGAGGTGCTGGCCCGCGTCACAACGCATCTGCGCCTCAGTGCGCTGCAACAGGCGTTACGCGCCCAGAATGCCCAGTTACAAGAGGCGGCTGCCCTGTTTGAGGTCAGCAATGAGGGCATTATTCTCACTGATGCAAACGGAGTCATTCAGCGCGTCAATCCCGCCTTCACCCGCATCACCGGCTATACGCCCGAAGAGGCCATCGGTCAGACACCTCGCCTCCTGAAGTCCGATCATCATCCGCCCGAGTTCTATTCGCACTTCTGGTATACGCTGCTGAACCTAGGCTATTGGGAAGGTGAGGTCTGGAACCGCTACAAAGATGGCTCTATCCATCCGCAATGGGACATGATCACCACGATCCGCAACGATGAAGGCGAGATCACCGGCTATGTGGCCCAGTTCAGCAATGTTGCACGGCGACATTTGACCGAACAGGAAATCCGTCAGCACGGCAATTATGACGCCCTGACCGGGCTGGCCAATCGTTCGCTGTTGCTGGAACGGCTGGATCTGGCGTTCAAGGGGCACAGGCATCAGGGACATCGGCTGAGTTTGTTGTGCATTGGCCTAGACCGTTTTAAACAGGTCAATGAAACTTTCGGCTACAACACGGGCGATCTGTTGTTGCAGCAGATTGCCCAACGGCTCATGGCCGAGATCCGCGACATTGACACTGCCGCCCGCATCGGCGGCGATGAGTTCGTAGTCGTGCTCGTCGATCAGGTCGAAACCACTGCAACCGAGCGCCTAGCGAGCCGCGTGCTGGAGCGTTTGACCCAACCCTTCGAGCTTCCGAGCGGAAATCTTGACATTGGCGTCAGCATCGGTCTCGCCGTGTTTCCCGATGACGGGGATGATGTCGAAGTCATCCTACGTAATGCGACTATCGCCCTGTCGCGGGCCAAAGAACAGGGCGGTCGGCAGATCTGTTTCTTCACCGACGCGATGGGACGTGAACTCATCGCACGTCATCGTTTAGAGCGCGATCTAAAACAAGGTCTGATACGGCAGGAAGTGAGTCTGCATTATCAACCAATCGTCAATCTGCAAAACGGTCAGCCGTTAGGGTTTGAGTGTCTACTGCGCTGGCACCATTCCGAACAGGGATTCATCCGCCCGGATATTTTCATTCCCATCGCTGAGTCCTCCGGTTTGATCCGCGATCTGGGCAACTGGGTGATTGAAACGGCCTGTCGTCAACTCGCACACTGGCGGCGTCAGGGGTGGTCGCTCTATGCCTCGGTCAATATCTCGACGCGCCAGATCCCCGACGGTGTGGCACCGAATTGGTTGCTGAAGGTGACGCGGGATCTGGGGCTGGAACCAGCGGCGCTGGTGCTAGAAGTCACAGAAAGCGTGTTCGCGACCGATCTGGAAGCCGTCACCGATTGGTTGCGCGAGGTGCGTGCGTTGGGCTTTCGTATCTATCTGGATGATTTCGGGACAGGCTATTCGTCCCTGTCTTATCTTAAAAACTTCCCGCTAGATGCGGTCAAGGTCGATCGGACATTTGTGCGCGATATGGTTGAACAGGAACGCGACCGTGCCCTGATTCGGGCGATCCTAGCCATGTGTCAGGAGCTGGACTTGCAGGTCGTGGCCGAGGGGATCGAAAACGCAGTGCAAAGACAGTTGCTGTGCGATCTCGACTGCGCCTATGGACAGGGCTATTTGTTTTCGCGTCCGCTGCCGGTCGGTGAGTTCGAGGCGTTTCTAAAGGCACATGCGTCTTGAGGCTGCGTAACAGTTACACAGCCCCTCTCACCCCACATCGCCCACCACGCCCTATTTGTAGGCTGTGCTTGTCGGCTAATTGTTGATGGCAGCAGCTTCACGCTTCAGTAAACGAGCCGCTCTACACTAACGCAGTTGCCGTTATCGGCGCTTCTGTCAGTGCTGCATCATGTCCATCGCCGATTTATCCTGCCGCTTGCTGCTTGCGCTCCGTTCGCACTTACTCACTTGGTTAATGCGCGGTTACACGCTCGCTGACCGCTTGGTCGGCATGAGTCGCTGGCGCTTGGCGCGTCAGTTGTTCGTTGCAACACTGATGATTGTCACACTCTCCGTGCTTTTGAGCGGCTCGCTGTTGTTTCAGGTCGAACGCGCCCGCCAGTTGAGCGAACAGCAACAGTTTTTCCACGAAATGCTGAATCTGATCGCTGCTATGAGCCGCGAGGCTGTGCAGCGCGGCGATCACGCTACGCTGACGCGGCTGCTGGCGGAAGTCGGAACACGCGATACGAATCTGTTACGGCTGACGCTTCACGACAGCGCCACTGGTTCGACGCTCGCTGCCTGGCAGCGCCTAACGCCCTTGACCGGCCACCCACACCCGCTAGAACTGCACCGTACCATCACCGATCCGGCGCTCACCGTCGCGCTGGTTTGGGACAGCGGCCCGCTCCAGTCAGGGATTGCGCGGCACACGCTCTGGTTGCTGGCGGTGATGACGCTGCTGTTGCTGGCGCTGGCGGCAAGCCTGATCTGGCTGGTTCATGCGCATGTGATTCGCCCGATCAATATTTTGCGAGCGGATTTGCAAGGCGAACGCGCTCCGCGTCTGGCACTGCGATTGCGGGCCTGTGCGCCGGAATTGCGCTATCTGGCCCGCACGCTCGATGCGCTGTTACGGCTCAAGGGCGAAATTAAACGCAGTGAAATCCGCTATCGTGGACTATTTGAAAACATGATTAGCGCCGGCATCGTGCTCTCGCACCAGCACGTGGGCTTTCGCATCGAGGCCATCAATGAGCCGTGCCGACAGCTTCCGCTGCTCGATTTGCGCGAGCGTTCCGTACACTGGCTGCATGAAGTCATCGCCGTCCGCGAATCGCCGCATGTGTACACTGCGCTGCAAACGGTATTAGCACAGGGCGGTAGTTTGCATCTCGATGAATTTACGCTGATGCGCGGCGGGCAAACGCATTGGCTCGATTGTCATGTGTTTCCACTCACCGCAGGCGAGGCGATGTTAATGATCCGCGATGTCACGGATCGCAAAATCGCCCGCGAGCTACGCCACGCTAAAGAAGCAGCAGAACAGGCCAGCGCCCTAAAAAGCGCCTTTTTAGCCAGCATGAGCCATGAAATTCGCACGCCGCTCAATGGCGTGTTGAGCATGGTCGAATTGCTCCGCAGTTCACCGCTAACGGATCGTCAATTACATTGGGTTGAAGCCATTCGCAGTTCTGGACAACTGTTGTTATCGACGATTAACGATATTCTCGATTTTTCGCGTATTGAAGCCGGGCGCTTGCAATTAGAAAAAGTGCCGTTTTCAATCGGCGAAGTGATTGCGAATTTATTTAATGCAACCTTGCAACGGGCGTATGCGAAAAATCTCGAATGCGTGATTCATCAAGACCCCGAATTACCGGATTTATTAGTCGGCGATCCGTTCCGCTTGCAACAGATTCTGGTCAATTTAGTCGGTAATGCGATCAAATTCACCCATCAAGGTGAGATCGAAATTCGGATTACCTATAGCGAATTACCCGATGCGCGGTTAAAACTCTGCGTCTCGGTGCGTGATACCGGCATCGGCATTGCCCCCGAACAGGTCGAGATGATGTTTCAGCCGTTTCAGCAAATTCGCGCTGGTGGTTGGCGGGTGTCAGAAGGCACCGGATTAGGATTGGCGATTTGTAAACGGCTGCTCGATGCAATGGATGGCGAGCTAGGCGTTGAGAGTGCGCCTGGGCAGGGCAGTTTGTTTTATTTCGAGGTGCCGGTCGGTCGTGCCGAGCCAGGGCAGCAGGCATCTTGGCTGCTGCCGTCGGCGTGGCGCTGTCCAACACTGGTGTGGATTAAGCACGATTTGGTGCGGGCGACGGCAACGCATTTGCTCTCAATTCTCGGTTTTGAGGCTGAACAAACTGGCGAAGTCGCGGTAGCAATGCAGTGGGCGCAGGCGCTTGCGCCCGAAGTGGACACCTGTTTACTCGTGCTTGATGAAGCCTGGTTGCTGCATGATGGGCCACGTTTGGTGGCCGAATTGCAGCGCCGCTCGGCGCGGACGCAGCGGCGGGTGTTAACGCTGTATGTCGTCAATGTGTTTGCACACGATCAAGGTGAATTAGATCGTTTAATAACTTTGCGTGATACGACACATGTGCTCAAACCATTGCATTTATCGGCGCTATTTAATGCGTTGCAGGATTTATTTGATGCATCCAATCAGCGTGCGCCGATAATGCGCCGCTCTGATGATCCGTCTTGGGAGGTGCTGATTCAGCGGCTGGAAGCACGCGAGCATTTATCTGGAGCGCGGTTGTTATTAGCTGAAGATAATCTTGTTAATCAGCAGGTCGCAACGGAAGCTTTAGCAATGATTGGGATTGCGACCCGCGTGGTTGTCAATGGCGAGGAGGCGTTGCAAGCTTTAAATGAAGAACCATTCGATGGTGTATTGATGGATGTGCAGATGCCAGTGATGGATGGGTTAGAAGCAACGGCTTTGATTCGCAGTCAGTATGCGCCGAGTGAGTTGCCGATTATTGCGATGACGGCGAGTGTGTTTTTTAAAGATCGGCAGCGTAGTCTTCAGGTTGGCATGAACGATCATATTGGTAAGCCGATCAATATGCGCAATTTGTTGGAGACGTTATTGAAGTGGATTCGTCCAGCGCATCCGCAGCCGTTTCATCCGCCAGCATCGGAAGCACTCAGCACGCGGACTGAGGAGCGGTTGCAGTTGATTGAAGGGGAGTTGGATTGGCATACGATTAATTTGCCGGGCATTAAACCGCGCAAGGGGTTGAGCCGACTCGGTGGGAATGGGTTGTTGTATTTCCGGCTGTTGATGAGTTTTGCTAGTTTGCAGCAGCAGGGCGTAGTTGAGATGCGGGCAGCTTGTGAGCGTGAGGATTTAGCCGCGTTGCGTTTGCAGGCGCATACGCTCAAAGGTGTGGCAAAGACGTTGGGAGCCGATGCGCTGCATCAGTGGGCTGAGCGGGTTGAACAGGCGTGTGAAGCCGGTGAGCGTGAGGATTTGGCGGTGTTGGTGCCGCCGATGCTGGATGAGTTGACGCGGGTGTTGGGTGGTGTGCAGCAGTTTTTGGAGCACTGGCATTTGCATCCCGAACCTGTAGCTGATGCGCTTGTGTGTGCGGAGGTTGATCCAGCGGTTGCCGGTGAGCGGTATGCGCTGGTTGGGACGCTGTTGGAGCATGGGGATACGCGCTTGCGTGATGTCTGTGCGGAGAATCGTGCGTTACTGCAGGTGTGGTTTGAGGTGAATGGAAGTCATGGCGTGGAGTTTGAGCGGTTTAGTCAGTTGATTGAGCAATATCGTTTTGAAGAGGCGCGGCGGATTTTTCGTGAGAAAACCTGTGCGCCTGGTGTGGTGAGTGCGTGATTTAGATGCGCCTTGGATTGCCTGTCCGCGAATGTTGGTGATTTGAAAGTTAATGGGATGAGCAGGCAATTTAATCTAGTGCTGTTAATCCTGAATCATCCCATTGATTCTATCTCAATTACGCCGCCAGCTTACGCAGTACGTACTGCAAAATCCCGCCATGACGGTAATAATCGACTTCATTCGGCGTATCAATCCGCACCCGCGCCATAAAGGTCTTTACGGATCCATCAGCAGCCGTCACCCGCACCGTCACCTGTTTGGCTTCACCGCCATTTAAATCGACAATATCAAAGATCTCAGTGCCATTTAGACCGAGCGCAGCGGGAGTGTCACCGCTTAGGAATTGCAGCGGCAAAATACCCATGCCGATTAAATTCGAGCGATGAATGCGTTCGTAGCTTTCAGCAATGACCGCTCGCACGCCGAGTAAACGCGGCCCTTTTGCGGCCCAATCACGCGATGAACCTGAGCCGTATTCTTTGCCGGCAATCACAATCACTGGCGTATTTTCAGCTTGATAACGCATCGCGGCCTCATAAATCGACAGGGTATCGCCGCTAGGTTGATGCAGCGTGACACCGCCTTCGGTACCCGGAGCCATAAGATTACGCAGTCGAATATTGGCAAAGGTGCCACGCATCATCACTTCGTGATTGCCGCGCCGTGAGCCAAGACTATTAAAATCTTTTGGCTCAACACCAAGTGATATCAGATATTGACCGGCTGGCGAATTAGGTTTAATTGAGCCAGCAGGCGAAATATGATCGGTGGTGATTGAATCACCGAGCAGTGCCAAACAGCGTGCGCCACTGATGTCGGTCACAGGCGCAACGGCTAAACTCATGCCCTTAAAATAGGGTGGTTCTTGAATATAGGTTGAATCGGCTGGCCAATCATAGGTTTGACTGGTGGCCGCTGCTAAAGATTGCCAGCGGTCATCACCGGCAAAAACATTGGCATAGGCAGCGGTAAATTCATCCGGCGTGACGCATTCTGCAATCACGGCGTTAATTTCGTCCGGTGTTGGCCAAATGTCTTGTAAATAAACCGGCTGACCCTGTGCATCCACTGCCAAAGGATCGCGGTATGGATCCAAATCAATGCGCCCAGCAATCGCATAGGCAACTACAAGCGGTGGGCTGGCGAGATAATTCATCCGCACTTCTGCATGGACGCGCCCCTCAAAATTACGATTGCCGGATAAAATTGACACGGCGCATAAATCCTGTTCAGCAATCGCTTGCGAAACAGGCTCTGGTAATGGGCCAGTATTGCCGATGCAAACCGTACAACCATAGCCAACGTTATGAAAGCCGAGCGCCTTGAGCGGTTCAGTTAATCCAGCGCGATCTAAATAACGGGTGACAGCCATTGAGCCGGGGCCAAATGCGGTTTTTACCCAGGGCGCGGCTGTTAATCCGCGTGCGACTGCTTTTTGCGCGACTAAACCCGCACCAATTAAAACGCTGGGATTTGAGGTATTTGTACAGGACGTGATTGCCGCAACCACAATTGAACCGTCGCCGATTTCGACGGTTTGACCGTCGAGCACCACGGTTGCTGGCCCCTTGTTCGGCAATTGGCGTTCGGCTTTGAGCGCGGCAAGTGCGGCGGGAAAATGGCTGGCCAGATCACGCAGGGCGACACGATCTTGCGGGCGTTTTGGCCCCGCAAGCGAGGGCACGACCGTGCCTAAATCTAGCTCCAACGTCTCGGAATACGCGGCTTCGGGCGCATCCGCCGTGTGCCAGACGCCCTGCGCTTTGCAATAGGCTTCAACCAGCGCGAGCTGCTGGGCATCGCGTCCGGTCAGGCGCAGATAATCGAGCGTGACTTGATCAATGGGGAACAAGCCGCAGGTTGCGCCGTACTCTGGCCCCATGTTCGCAATAGTATTGCGCTCGCCCATCGGCAAGCTGGCAAGCGCCGGGCCGTAAAATTCAACGAATTTGCCAACTACACCATGTTTGCGTAATTGTTCGACAATAGTCAGCACTAAATCGGTCGCGGTCACACCCGCATTCAGTGTGCCGGTGAGCTTAAAACCGACGACCTTTGGTACTAGCATCGACACGGGTTGCCCGAGCATCGAAGCCTCAGCTTCAATACCACCAACACCCCAGCCAAGCACGCCAATACCATTGACCATCGTTGTATGCGAATCGGTGCCAACACAGGTATCAAAATAGGCTTGCGTGTGACCGGCGAGTGATTTGGCAAAGACAACCCGTGATAGATATTCGACGTTAATTTGATGAACAATGCCGGTATCAGGCGGCACAACTTTAAATCCGTCGAATGCCTGCTGACCCCATTTGAGAAAGTTATAACGCTCTTGATTGCGCTCGAACTCTAATTCCGCATTTTTCGCAAAAGCCTGATCTGATCCGAAATAATCGACCTGTACGGAATGATCGATGACTAATTCCGCCGGTTGCAGCGGATTGATGCGACTGGGATCGCCACCTAATTCGCGCATGGCATCGCGCATTGCTGCTAAATCGACGACGGCTGGCACGCCAGTAAAATCTTGCATCAAGACCCGTGCTGGACGATATTGAATTTCTTTATCCGGTTCGGCCTGCGGATTCCAGTGACTAAAATAGTCAATATCTTCGCGGGTGACGGTGACGCCGTCCTCATGGCGTAATAGGTTTTCGAGCAAAATCTTCAATGAATACGGCAGCCGCGCACTATTCGGCACAGCATCGAGCTTGAAGATTTCATAATCCTGACCGGCAACATTCAGGGTAGATTGAGCATTAAAACTATTGGACATTGAGGACTCCGAATCCGGGCAAGCAATAAGCAGCAACTTGGCAGCGGGTGAGGCGGCGCGGGGTGGCAAAACAAGTAATTTTAGCGTTTCGGGTGCGGCGCTGTCACCGACAGCACGGACAGCGCCGAGCAATGGGGTCAGTGTGACGCATCTAACTGCGCCAAATACTGCTGCGCAGCGGTCAATGTCACCTGATTGTTAAACACCATCTGCCAGCGCGAGCCGCCGACCTGACGCCACAACCGCGCTGCACGCACCGCCGCAAGCAGTAGCGTGCGGATGCGCTGTTGATTAGCCGTGTTGCGCAGATGCTGCGAGTCGCCATGAATCAACAGCCGAGGTTTAAGCTGGCTGAGGGTGCGGCTGTATAACTCAGCAAAATGTGTCCAGACCGCTGGATCGCGTAGCTCGAAAGGTGTACAGACAGATGCGGTTGCGCAGATGCCCGTACTCAAAATGTCCAGCAAATCGGGGCGCTTGACCAGCGCACGTTCGAGCTTGAGCACTTGCAGTGCATAGCGGGTGAGTTCGAGATTGCGCTGCGGCTGGCCGGTCAGTTGGCTCACAAGCTGGCGCAGACCGCCCGCGACCGCCCCGGGTTCGCCGAACACGGATTCAACGGTTGCGGCATCAACCTGCAATAAACTATACACAGATGGCTGCATGGCCTGCGGTTCAGCGGCCCCGTGACGGGCAATCTCGATGACACAGTGCAAAGCTTGATAGAGACCGGCCAGCGCCAGCGTGCGCTCCAGATGGGTATGCGACATGAGGATTCTCGAACATTTTCAATAAGAATTGCGCATTTTTGCGCAGTTATTTATCTTTTAACCATGTCACGCAAACTCGTCAGCATCCGAAAGGCCGCCGATTTTCTCGGCGTTGCGGCGCAAACGCTGCGGCGCTATGACTTGGCACGGCTGCGCTCGGCCCAGCTCTACGGCAGCCGCTCGCGCAAGAACCGGAAACTACTGGACGACGTGAAACAGGCGATCGAGGCCCATGCTGATCGCCCATAAGATTGAGCTGCGCCCAACTTCGGAGCAAGCCGTCTATCTCAATCAAGCGTGCGGCGCACGACGTCATTGTTATAACCAACTGCTCAATCATTTCAATCAGCCTGGCGTAAAGTGGTCAAAGGCGGCGGCCTATCAACACTATATGACCGTGCTGCGCATTCAGTTTCCGTGGTATGCGGACGTTTCTAGCCGTGTCACCCGCAATGCCATTGACGATCTGGATGCTGCTTTTAAGCATTTCTTCCGGCGCGTCAAGGCGAAAGCCAAAAAACCGGGTTATCCGCAGTTCAAGAAAAAAGATGTCAACGATTCCTTCGCCCTACGCGAACCGACCAAGTTTGCTGTGACGGGTCGTCAATTGCGCATCGAACGGCTCAAAACGCGAATTGCGATGCGCCAACCGCTGCGCTTCACTGGCCAGACCAAACAGGCGACGATTAGCAAGCAGGCCGGTCGCTTCTACGTGTCAATCTTGGTCGAAACCGAGGACTACAATCCACACGCGCCGGATCAACCCTCAGTCGGCGTGGATTTCGGGATTAAACATCTCGCCACCCTCAGCACCGGTGAATTCATCCCCGCCAATCAACAACTCAAAAAGCATCTCAAACGTTTGAAGCGCCGACAACGTAACCTGTCGCGCAAACAACAAGGCAGCCGACGCCGAGCGAAAGCCAAGCTCCGTGTCGCCCGACTGCATCAGCGGATCAAAAACCAACGTCAAGCGGTTCTCCATGAACTGTCTGACAAACTGACCCGCACCTATCAGGTCATCATGCTCGAAGACCTGAATATCACTGGAATGGTGAAGAACTGCCGACTCGCCCGCGCCATCGCTGATGCTGGCTTGGGTGAATTGCGGCGACAGATCGAATACAAGGCTCACTGGCGCGGCGTGACGGTTATTATCGCGGATCGATGGTTTCCATCGTCCAAGACCTGTCACGCCTGCGGTCAACTCCACGACATGCCGCTGTCACAGCGCACGCTGGTCTGCGACTGTGGGCACGTCATGGATCGCGACCTCAACGCCGCCAAAAACCTTGATCAGTATGGTCGCGACGCGCTCAGGCGAGACCTTAAACGCACGGAAGAGCCAGGTAAGACGGGTTCGCCCGCGCTGGCGTTGACGACGTGAACAGACTTATTCAGCTTCGTGCAAGTTTGAGTAGGTTTTTATGAGCGGTTCTCGATCACGATGGATTCAGTTCAGATCCGCTGATCTTATAGCGCATTCCACGCTTGGCAACCTGTTCGGCGCTGGCGGGTGGGCGGCGCATCAAACGCGCCGGCCGCGCTCGATCACTGCGCCGCCGAGACAGGCGCTGCCCTGATAAAACACAATCGATTGTCCGGGCGTCACGGCGCGTTGTGGTTGCTCAAAACGCACCCGACAGCCGCTGGCATCAAGCGCAAGCAGCTCACAGACTTGTAACGGCTGACGGTGACGCAGACGCGCTAGACAGCGCAACGGCAGCGCGGGCGCATGGCCGCTGATCCAATGGGGCACGAGTGCGTCGAGTTCATTGGATAATAACAGCGGATGTTGGCTATCTTGCACGACGATCAAACGATTGTGTGTCGGATCTTTCGCTGCGACATACCAAGGTGCTTCGCAGCCGTGACTGACCCCACCGATTCCCAAGCCCTGCCGCTGACCGATGGTGTAATACGCCAAACCGCGATGCTCACCGAGTTGCACCCCGTCGGGTGTTTCAATTGGCCCCGGCTCACGCGGTAAATAACGTGCTAAAAATTCACTAAACCGCCGCTCGCCAATAAAACAGATGCCGGTGCTATCTTTTTTGGTGGCATTGGCTAAACCGAGTTGCTGTGCGAGCGCCCGAACGTCTGGTTTCGTGAGATCGGCGAGCGGAAAATGTGCCCGCGCTAATTGCTGCTGATTGAGTAAATGGAGAAAATAAGTTTGATCTTTATTGTCATCAACAGCGCGATGCAAATGATAACAGCCGGATTGATCGCGAATCACTCGCGCATAATGTCCGGTTGCGATGGCTTCCGCACCCAAGCTACGTGCATGATCGAGAAAAGCGGCGAATTTAATCTCTTTATTACAAAGAATATCGGGATTCGGCGTGCGCAAGGCTTGATATTCACGTAAAAAATACGCAAAGACCCGATCCCAATATTCAGCGGCAAAATTAACCGTATGCAGCCGAATTCCCAATCGCTCGGCGACAGCCCGCGCATCGGCTAAATCCGCAGCCGCTGCACAATACGTCTGGGTATCATCTTCCTCCCAATTTTTCATAAACATGGCTTCGACCGCATAGCCCTGCGTGAGCAAGCGGTGCGCGGCTACGGCGGAATCAACCCCACCGGACAGACCGACGATGATCCGCGATAGCGGGGACGAAGCGGACGCCAGATCGCTGACGGCTGACGGCGGGAGGCTGGAAGCTGAAGACATACAATCGGTGTTAATCATGGCTGAATCACTGGTGCAGTCGGGACTCTGGGTTATACTTGAACGTCGCCTCATTGGGTTAGTCACGGCTTCATAACGGTTATAAACAGCCTCAACACGCGGGTGGTGCGCAGCCGTCCCCCGACTACAGGGTGATGATTCATGCAGGAAGGAGCTAAGAAACGACTGGCAGGTGCCGTGGTAGTCATTACCCTAGCCGTAGTCTTCGTGCCGATGCTGTTTGAGGAGCAAGCCTCAGATCCGACCTATGTTTCCGGGCCGTTGTCGGCGGAGTCGAGTGTGCCGAGCACCTTCGATGCGCCCTATCCCGATCAAGGTTTCCTGTCCCCGCCTGGCACGCAAACGCTTACCGAAGCCGAAACGCAGTTGACGCCGTCTGCGCCGCTGCAAAATTTTGCGCCTGTTGATCCCGAAGCAGCAGCGGTCGATGATGGTGATGCGCTGGTGTTCGATCCGCTGCAAGAACCGACTGGGCCATTCGTCGCGGCACCGACGCCGCCGCCGACGGCTCCCACGCCGGCACCACGCCAAGCTGTTTCCGTATCACGTCCGCAACCGACCCCCGCACCGCGTCCAGCACAACCGCCGTCGCGTCCGACGCCGCCCCCTGCACCACCGCCCCGCCGTGAGCCGAGTGTTGCCGCCGCCCCGCCGCCCCCGAAACCACGTTCTGATGCGCCAGCGGTGTGGATTGTACAGGTGGCGAGTTTAAATTCGGCGGACGCGGCGAACAATTTGGCCGCCAAACTTAAACAGTCTGGTTTTACTGCCTTTGTCGAATCCGCTGTGGTCAATGGCCGAACCTATTATCGCGTGCGCGTCGGGCCGAGCAACGAGCGCGATCAAGCTAATCGCCTTGCTGACAAGCTACGCAAGCAGCATAAACTTGACACGCTGATTCAACGCTACAGTCAATAATCACCTTTCATCGTTGTGGATAGTTGCTCATGAACTGGATCGATTACATCATTCTCGGCACGATTGCGCTTTCGGCCCTGGTCGGCATCGCCCGTGGTTTGATTCGTGAAGTGTTATCATTAGGCACTTGGATTGCCGCGCTCGTCATTGCTTGGTTATTTCATCCGTCGCTTGCAGATTTATTAACCTCACAGCTCGCCCATCCGCTGATGCGACAAGCTGCGGCCTTTATTGGCTTAGTGATCGTGACTCTGATTGCCGGTTCGATTCTCGGAGTGATTCTCACGGCGCTGATTGATAAGGTTGGATTAAGCGCCCTCAATCGGCTGCTGGGAATGCTCTTTGGTGGAGCGCGTGGCGTGGTGATGATTGCGATGGCGGTGTATTTAGCGGCATTAACGCCGTTACCGTCGGATCCAGTCTGGACAGGATCGCTCTTGATTGCCGATTTTCAAGCGATTGGTCAATGGCTGATTGAGTTGACGCCGCCGGAAATTGCTGGAAAGCTGAAAGAGATTTAAAGCTATATAAAATTATACCCCCCCCCAAAAATTCCCACCCAATCATGCCGCAATTAAATAACGCTGACCCCATCACTGATCTTGTCCTGCTTCACGGCTGGGGCATGAACTCCGCCGTGTGGAATGGCGTCCCCGCATCCACTTGGAACGGCCTGACGCAACATCGCATCGACCTGCCCGGGCACGGCGATAGTCCCTTTCCCACTGGCCGCGATGATCTCTGGGGCTGGGCAGAAGCCTGTCTCGATGCCGCTCCCGAACGTGCCGTCTGGGTCGGTTGGTCATTGGGCGGACTCCTCGCGCTGGCCGCTGCGCTGCACGCACCCAAGCGTGTCGCTGGCTTGATTCTGCTGACCGCCACCCCGCGCTTTACCCAAGCAACCGACTGGACGCCCGCGATGCCTGCCGCGACCCTGGCGCAGTTTCACGACGCGCTGCTGGCCGATCCGAGCGGTACCCTGAGCCGCTTTCTGGCCCTACAGGTCTCTGGTAGCGAAGCAGCCCGCGATACAGTGCGCCAGCTCAAGCAGGAACTAGCGACACGTCCCGCCCCGCAACCGGCGGCGCTGGCGCTGGGTCTCGATCTGCTACGCGAGGAGGATGTGCGCCCGCAACTGCCCGATATTCGCTGTCCGACGCTCTGGCTGTTTGGGCGCAACGATACGCTGGTGCCGGCGCGGGTCGCCGAGCGCATCGCCGTATTGTTGCCCGAAGCGCAGATCGCCGTGATCGCTGGCGCTGCTCATGCGCCGCATCTCTCGCACCCCACTGAAACGGCGCAGGCCGTTCAAGCCTTTCTGCTCAATCATGTTTGCTGACGCTGTAAACGCCGCTCGCCGCTATGCACCCGATTGATAAAACCTGCGCTCGGCGTAGCTTTGAACGCGCCGCCGCTGAGTATGACCGCGTGGCCGTGCTGCAACGCGAAATGGCGGATCGACTGCTCAGTCGGCTGGATTATATTCGACTCGCGCCCCATCGCATTGTCGATCTCGGCGCGGGCACTGGCTACGCGATTGAGCCGCTCACCCGCCGCTATCCAAAGGCGCAGATGTTGGCGCTCGATTTCGCCCACGCGATGCTGCTGCACGCTCGCCGCCGTGGGCGCTGGTGGCGACGCCCGCTGTGCGTCTGCGCCGATGCCGAAGCGCTGCCGTTAGCCGATCAATCGGTTGATCTGATTGTGTCGAATGCCGCGTTCCAATGGTGCAACGATCTGGAACGCACCTTTGGCGAATGTCGGCGCGTGTTGCGTCCGGGCGGGCTGCTATTGTTCACCACCTTTGGCCCGGGGACGCTTCAGGAACTGCGGGCGGCTTGGAGTCAGGTTGACGCATACACGCATGTCAGCCCATTTCTCGACATGCACGACATCGGCGATGCGCTGGTGCGGGCGCGATTCGCTGATCCGGTGATGGACGCGGATCGGCTGACGCTCACCTATGACAGTGTGGCCGGGTTGATGCGCGATCTCAAAACACTCGGCGCACGCAATGCGACCGCAACTCGCCCGCGCACCCTGAGCGGACGGGCACGCTTGGCAGCGGTCGCGCAGGCCTATGAAATGCAGCGCCGCGACGGGCGCTTACCGGCCAGTTATGAGGTGCTCTATGGTCATGCTTGGGCACCGGAAGTCGATGCGCCAGTCTGTCGCGGTGGCGAGGTGGCAATTCCAGTGAGCGCGATTGGACGACTGCGGCGGGCGCTTGCGCCATGAACGGCCTGTTCATAACCGGCACGGATACCGATTGCGGCAAGACGGCGATCACCCTCGGTCTGATGGCAGCGGTGCAGGCACGCGGCGAGCGGGCACTGGGCATGAAGCCGGTGGCCAGCGGTTGTGCGTTGACCCCAGCCGGCTTGCGCAATGCGGATGCCGAACAGCTTCAGGCGCTGGGGTCGTGTGCTCGGCCCTATGCGCAGATCAACCCCTATGCGTTTCAGCCGCCGATTGCGCCGCATCTGGCAGCCGAACAGGTCGGCGTGCGCATTGAGCTGGCGGCGATTCAAGCGGCCTATGCTGAGTTGATGCCGTTAGCGGATTGGGTGTTTGTCGAGGGCGTCGGCGGCTGGCGCGTTCCATTGGGGCCAGCGTGCGCAGTGCCGGATATTCCGCGTGCGCTCAAGCTGCCGGTGCTGCTGGTGGTCGGGGTCAAGCTCGGCTGTCTCAATCATGCGCTCTTGACTGTCGAGTCGATCCAGGCCAGCGGCTGCACCTTGGTCGGCTGGATCGCCAATCAACTCACGCCCAATCTGCTGGCGCTCACCGGCAATCTGGAGACGCTCCAGCGGCTGATACCCGCGCCCTGCTGGGGCATAGTGCCCTGGTTGCCCGAACCGGAGCCACAGGCCATAGCGCGCTATCTGCATCTCCAACTCGCTCGATCCTGACGCATGCACCAACGCGCCGCAGCGGATTGCGCTATGCTCTCGGATGTTTCGACCCACACTGTATCGAGTCAAAATGGCCGTTCATCGTTCGCATTGGCTATTACTCATTGCCGCATTTGCGCTCAGTCTCACCGCACAATCCGCTCTATCTGCTGACGACCCCATCGCGCAGGTACGCGCCCTAGAGCACGCCAGCCTCTTGGTCAGGGAGCGCGGTCAAGATCGCCTTGCCTATCACGCGGACACGGCACGCATTCCTGCCTCAACCATGAAGCTGCTGACTGCCTATGCTGCGCTCGAAACCTGGGGGCGAGCGCGCCGCTTCCACACCGATATGTTTCAGGAAGCATCCGGCTGGCTCTGGATCAAAGGGGCCGCAGACCCCTATCTCGTTTCCGAAGAACTTGACCGATTGGTCACGGCGCTCAAACAACAGGGCGTGCGTTCGGTGGCCGGCATCGGACTGGATGACAGCGTGTTTGCGCCGGATATTGAGATCGCCGGTCGCTCGACATCGACGAATCCCTATGACGCACCAGTCACGGCCTTAGCCGCCAATTTCAACACCTTGAATCTAATCCGCGACGGCGAGCAAATCCGCACTGCCGAACCGCAAACGCCGCTGACGGCAACCGGCGAGCGCCTCGGGCGCAGTGGTGCTGAGGGGAAACAGCGCATCAATCTGCGTGAGCGTGAGATTGCGCTGCGGTATTTTGGTGAACTGCTGGCCGCCAAGCTGCGTGCGGCAGGCCTGGCCGTCAGCGATGCGCAACGCATCGCGCCCACGCCGCCGACCGCCCGCCGCCTGTTCCGTCACACCAATCGCCGCACGCTGGCCGAAGTCATCGCGCCGATGCTGAAGTATTCCAATAATTTCGTCGCCAATGCGCTGTTTTTGCGGCTTGCCGTGCCGGATTTAGCGAGCACAGAGCGTATCAGCCTCGCCCACGCGCAACAGGCAATGCGCACCTTTGCACAGCAGCGATTGGGCTGGAAAACCTTCATCATTGATGATGGCGCGGGGTTATCGCGCACCAATCGGCTGAGTGCGCGGCAATTGGTCACGCTGTTGGACGCCTTCGCACCCTATCGCGATCTGCTACCGCCGCAAGACGGCGATCCGGCAGTTCGCGCCAAAACCGGCACGCTTCGTAGCATTAGCAGCTATGCGGGTTATGTGCAGCGCGGTGGTGTCTGGGAGCCGTTTGCGTTGTTGATTGAACAGCCAGTATCAGCCGATTTGCGGCAGCGTGTGGCGAGTCAGTTGGCGCGATGAGCGGTGCGAGTTGGTAACTGTTCCATTCCATCAAGTTGCCACTTCAGCATTGAATCTAAATAGCGCGTGCCGCTTCAATTGCAGCATTTAGCGCGAGCAAATTAGTTTATTCCGCAATACTGCGAACCACATCAAGGGCGCTGCCAATTTGCAGACTCATCAAGTGGTCGCAAATAATATTTCAATGTTAGGCCCTGAAGCTTAATATCAGAATTATCGACTAAGCGCACTGGGTCGCATGGATATTCGCCATTGACAAATACCCGCACCCGTTTAGCTGGAAGGATATAATGCGCATCCGGCTGTTGCTGAATTGTCGCCGCTAATTTAGGGGCAAACCAACCACCGCATCGTAAATCGCACTCACGACCCCGCCCAAGCGTAAATCTGGCCTTGTCTAATAAAATTCTGACACCAGAATCAACGACGAGAAGATATGCAACCCGCGCTTGTTCTAATTTTTTGCGCAGTGCATCTAAATCTCTGGTTTGCATAACAACTGTTCCCGATTGCGCTAATGCAGCGGTTTGCGTTGTCTCACGCGACGCTGTTTCGCCTGCTAATCGCGCCGTTGACATAAAGACTAACTTATAGGAATGAATCTGGATTTCATCCCAAAATGTCAGCGTATGGCGGCTAATTTTTTGCGTATTGACAAAGACGCCGTTGGTACTGGCATCATCGACTAAAATATATTGATGGCCGTCAGTTTCAATATGCGCATGATGATTGGAGACGGCGGGATGCTGGAGCACAATATCATTATCAGGCGCACGCCCAATTGTGAGACAATTAGCACCTAGCTCCCATTGCTGTTGCAGTGTTTTTCCTGAATACAATCGCAAAAAAGGCATGGTTCTCAGCGGCTCCGAGTGTTGGGTTTTTCAGTACAGGTCATGCAAAATCAATCTTGCTATATAGCTCACTGTCTAACCTGCAAGGCTATATTTATATTCTGTATAAATGATTGTCCTGAAATCGCTAACTGAATTTTTTTTGATCTAAATAGGGTTTAAAAGCTGAGAGTGAAAACGAATATTCTGATTCGACATCAGGGTAACAGCGCCCTCAACCCCACCACCACTTGATCTAAATTTCAGCCGCCCGCATGTCTGCCGTTAACCATCTGTCCTGATCCAACAGTCGAGAGAGCCGCCATGAATGACATCAGCGCCATTTCCGCCACTCCGTCTAGCCTTGCCGCACAAGCCACCGCTGCCCGTCAGACTGATACCGCCAGCGAAGTCAGTACCGCTGTATTCAAAAAAGCCCTTGATATTCAAGAACAAGGCGCACTACAACTGATTAACAGCGTCACCACTCCATCAGCCAACATAATGAGTGGCAACACCATTAACACTACCGCTTGAGCACGCCTCCAGCGCGGCGCTCACGTCGGAGCGCCGCCCGCCGCCGTCAGCACCTCGCGATACACGGCTAGATTGCCGTCTACCATTGCATCTAGGGAAAACTCCCGCGCCATCAGCGCCCGCCCACCAGCTCCCAATGCCCGACGGTATTCCGGATCGGCAAGCACGACGCTCAATGCCGCCCGCAGTGCCGCCACATCCGCCGGCGGCACTAACAGTCCAGTCTCACCCTCGCGCACCGCTTCGGGAATGCCGCCGACACGACTGGCGACAATCGGCACCCCGGCACTTGCGGCCTGAAGCAGCGAGACGCCCAGCCCTTCCATCAGCGCCGGATGCACCACCAGATCGAGTGCGGGCAACAGCGCGGCGAGATCGTCGCGAAAGCCCGCCAGTTGTACCGCTGCGCCCAGTCCGGCGGCGTCAATCTGCTGTTGCAGCGTCTGCGCCAGCGGCCCCTGACCGAAAAAACGCACCTGAATCTCAGGATGCGCGGTGAGCAACTCCGGCAGTGCCGCGAGCAAAAAACGATGCCCTTTGCGTGGAATCAACTGCGCGATCACGCCGATCAAACACGCCTCCGCTGGCACCTGAAGGCGGGCGCGACGCTCGGCGCGTTCGGCGGCGGTCAGCGGCGCGGAATAGCGATGTTCGACCGCACTGCGCACGACGCGCAATTGCTCCAACGGCAGCCCCTCGGCGATCAGCACCCGCCCGATGCCCTCAGAAATGGCGATGACGCGATCATGCAGCCGATACTTGAGCGCCACCAGCCAGCGCGGTTCGGGATTATCAACGCGGCGCGTATGAATCACCGGCACGCCAGCTAATCGCGCCGCGCATCCGCCCATCACATCCGCCCCGATGCGACTGTGCAGATGCACCAGATCAGGACGCACGGCGCGGATCAGCCGGTACAGTCGCGGAATCAACAGCAGATCGGCATCGCCATGCATCGGCAAGCCGCACACATCGGCACACTCGGCAGCCGCTGCTGCCAGCGCACAGCCACGCGGACAGGCCAGCACATTCTGATGGCCACGCGCCGCCAAGCCGCGCATCAGATGCAGCGCCTGATAGGCGCCGCCGTAAAGATGCCGACCGCCTTCAACATGAAGAATTTTCATTTCACAATCGCAACACCGCATCGGCTTGGTGCAAAATGTCCTCAACGATCAGCGCCTGCATACAGTCAAAGCGTCCGTTGCAGGTCGGATGGCGTTTGCATGGCGAGCAAGGGCGCGGCTGATAGAGCACCCGCGCATTAGCACGGGTTGTTTCCAGATAGGGACAGGTCGCGCCGAACAGCAGCACGCTTGGCGTTTCACAGGCGATGCCCATGTGCGACAGTCCGGTATCGACACCGATTAAGAGCGCGGCGCGGTCAATCAGCGCGGCCGCTTCGGTGAGGCTGGTCTGACCGACCAGATTGATCAAATGCTCATCGGCAGCCGCGACGATGCGTCGCGCTGCGTCGCCATCGCTCGGCCCGCCGAGCAGCACTGGAATCAATCCGAGTTCAGCGCGGAGCCGCTGCGCCAAATGCGCCCAGCGATCTTCAAACCAGTGTTTTTGCGGACGGGTCGTAAACGGACAGAGCACGGCATAGCCGTTCGCTAGGGATTCACGGGCAATCACCAAATCAGCCGCGAGCGCATCGGCGGCGCTGTAATACACGGCCATTTTGAAGTCATCGGCGTTCGGTAGCCCCAGCGTCGCGGCCAAAAAGCGATATTCCGAGCCAATCAACCGCACATCCCCGCCACGCGGCAGGCGGCGCGTCATCAGCCACTGACTGCCCTCGCGTGAGCCTAAGCCGATGCGCTCGCGGGCACCGGACAGCCAAGTAAGCAATCCGCTTTTGAGCAAACCTTGCAGATCGAGCGCCAAATCAAAGTCATAGTGGCGCAGATTGGCGCGGAGTGTGCGCACGCTCGCCCAGAGTTCAGCATAGCGGTGCGCCCGCCACAGCCGCTGCCAGTGACGCAGCGGACAGACGATGACGGTATCCAGATCGGGATGTTGATCGAGCAGCGCGGCGCATTCCGGTTGCACCAGCCAAGCGATGTGCGCCTCGGGCCACTGCTGGCGCAGGGCGGCAATCAGCGGGGAAGCAAAAACGATGTCGCCGATGGCACTCAGCCGAACAATCAGGAGGGATTTTACGACCTGCGCCGAGCGGTCGGCGATCTGCGCCGCAGATGACCGCCGCCCGGTGCGCACGGCGCTCAATTCAACCCGCACATCCCGCCGCCACAGCAGGAGCCAGTCGGACAGGCGGGCGCGGGCGCACAGCCGCTGCCTAAGCTGGCGCTGGTGATGACGGTGCCGCCGGTGGCCAGCCGATGCACAGGCGCATCGGCCGGAGTATCGCCACAGTCGATGCCAGCCCGCGCACACAGCTCGCCCCAGTTGCTGAGGGTCTCGCTCATGCGGTGGCTGACTTCGATCACACGATCATTGGTATCACAACGGTAGTCATAGGTTGGCATATCAGCATTACTCCAGCTAGCTAGTGATCTAGCAATAATCTTGCTCACTTTCTGCATGAATCAAGCAGTTGACGGGCGCGATTATATGGAGAGCGATGCCGAGGCGCAAAGCCTGTGCCCGAGCACTAGCGGTCACGGTAAAGCCACACGCCCGCACACTGGTTTATGCTATGTTGCGCCCCGGCGACGACGGCAGTCGCTGCTGTAATCTCAATATTTTAAGGAGTTCATGCTTGCGCACTGTGGTCTATCCCGGAACCTTCGACCCCATCACGAACGGCCATGTAGATTTGATCCATCGGGCCGCGCAGTTGTTTGAGCGCGTGGTGGTGGCGGTGGCGGCTGACACCGGCAAATCGCCGGTTTTTTCGACTGAAGAACGGGTCGAGCTGGTGCGCGGCAGTGTGACGGCCTGCGCGAATGTCGAGATCCTGCCCTTTGAAGGTTTGCTGGTGAATTTCGCCCGCAACCTCGGGGTGTCGGTCATCATGCGCGGGCTGCGGGCGGTCTCGGATTTTGAGTACGAGTTTCAGCTTGCGGGCATGAATCGGCGCATGGCTCCGGATATCGAGACGCTCTTTCTCACCCCAGCCGAGCAGTATGCGTATATCTCCTCGTCGCTGGTACGTGAGATTGCCCGACTGCGCGGGGATGTCTCAACCTTTGTCTCCCCGACAGTACAGGCTGCATTGCGTGCGCGGTTTGGTTAAGATCGGCACCACACACCCCAACCTGATTGCGAGTCTCACTCACCGCGCCCGTATCCGTACCGACGCGGTGGCTCGCGTAATACTGATGAACCACGAAGGAGAATGCCAATGGCCTTGATGATTACTGATGAGTGCATCAATTGTGATGTGTGCGAGCCGGAGTGCCCGAACGGGGCAATTTCTCAGGGTGATGAGACCTATGTAATCAATCCGTCACTCTGCACTGAGTGTGTTGGGCATTATGAAACGTCGCAATGCGTCGAGGTCTGCCCGGTTGACTGTATCGTCAAGGATCCCAGTCACGAGGAAAGCGAAGACGAGCTTCGTGCCAAATACGCCCGTCTCACCGGCGAAGGCTGAGTGCGGCTGTAGGCGTCGCGCCCGTGCCAGATGAGATGGTGCGGGCCGCGCCGCGCCGATGCTGCGGTCTGGAAGCACTGCTAGGCGTGCTTGTCAACACAAGCCGCCGCCCCGATTCAACAGGCCGCCACCGTTTGCGTGTTTTTTGAAGGTGGCCGGCGTCTGGGTGAGACTGCGGGATGCCTCGATTCCCGACTCACACGGTCGCATCCCCCCCCATTCTCCCTAATTTAGCGGAACTCAAGCCATGCTTGCGGCTGAAACCTCGGTCGAGTACTACCTGATACTCGGACTCGTCATTCTGGCGTTCTGTTCGCTCAACCTGATTGTCCTGACTGTGGCGCGGCGGGTGCTGCCGGAGCGACGGCTGACGGTGGCGCGGCTGAATGCGGCGGACTGTCCATCGGTGTTGGTGCAACTGCCGCTCTTCAATGAGGGCGATTTGATTGAGCGCATTTTGGCGGCAACGCTGGCGCTCGACTGGCCGCGTGAGCGGCTGAGTATTCAGGTGCTCGACGATAGCACCGACGGTTCGTTGGCGGTTAGTCAGCGAGCGGTGGCGGCGCTCAAACAACAGGGCGTGCAGATTGAATTGCTGCATCGGGTGCAGCGCACGGCGTTCAAAGCTGGGGCGCTGGCTGCTGGACTGGAACGCTCGACTGCGCCCTTTGTGGCGATTTTTGATGCTGATTTCATTCCACCTCCCGATTTTTTGCAGCGCACCGTCGGCGCACTGGTCGCGCATCCCGAACTGGCCTATGTCCAGACGCGCTGGGGACATCTGAACCGCGATGACAGTATCTTGACGCGGATTCAGGCGCGGTTACTCGATTCACATTTTGGCGTCGAACAAGAAGCACGCTGGCGGCTGGGTCTGCCGCTGCCGTTTAACGGCACCTGCGGACTGTGGCGACGGGCGGCGATTGACGAAGCCGGCGGCTGGGATGGCGACACGCTCACCGAAGATTTAGATTTAAGCCTGCGCGCGCATTTAGTCGGCTGGCGTTCGGGATTTATGGGCGATCTGCTGGTGCCCGGCGTGCTGCCGACCTCGGCGCGGGCGTGGCGCGTGCAGCAGTTCCGCTGGACGAAAGGCTTTGCCCAGTGCTTTATTAAGCTCACGCCGTTGATTTGGCGCAGTCCACGACTGGCGATCTGGCAAAAACTGATGATGAGTTTCCAAATTGGTCAGCCGCTGGCGTTTGTTGTCGGTGTCGCCTGTTTGATTATGGGCTTGCCGTTTATGGCGGGCGCGGTGGTTGGCGGCAGTGGTCTGAGTTTCGCGGCCTTTACCGCATCGTTTCTCGGCTTTGCAGCGCCGATTGCGTTTTTGGCCACCGCTGGACGTGGTACCGGCTGGCGGCAAGCGGTCGTTGAGATTTTCGGCGCACTCGCCTTAACCAGCGGTCTGCTCTTGTCGAACGCACGCGGCGGCGTTGAAGCCCTGCTTGGTCATCGCACTGAGTTTGTCCGCACCCCCAAAGCCCGCGACCGCAAAACTGCCCGCGCTCCGATCTGGCGCAATGGTGCGGCAGAACTGGCCGTCGGTCTGGCGCTGCTGGGCTTTGCGCTGATTGAGCAACCGGTTGCCGTGCTCTATCTGGCCATGCTGATCGGCGGTTTGGTTGGGTTAGGCGCAATGCAAATGCGCGATAGTCAGGCGGCGTGAGTTAGGAGCTTCCAGCTATCAGCCGCCAGCTTCCAGCAAAGACGGCCGTGCAGGTTAAGCGACGCTATCAGCTAACCGAAAGCGGGTAGCTGATAACTGGAGGCTGGAAGCTGATCGCTAAAAAAAACACGAGAGGGTGTCTCGATGGCAAGTGCAGCGCGATTTGATGGCTATGTGGTAGCCATCGGCGCTTCAGCTGGTGGGCTGGATGCGTTGGAGCGGTTTTTTCAGGGATTGCCCACAGATACCGGCGCGGCCTATGTCGTCGTGCAGCATCTCTCGCCCGATCACAAAAGCATGATGGCGAATCTGCTCGCCCGTCATACGCCGATGCCGGTGGTGACGGTCGAGCACGATATGCGCGTCGAAGTCAATCGCGTGCATTTAATTCCGCCCGCTAGTTTAATGACCGTGAGCGGCGATACGCTGCGCTTGAGTCCAAAAAATCCACGCGGTTTAACCCTGCCGATTGATCTATTTTTTAGTTCATTAGCGAAAGAATTTGGCAATCATGCGATTGGCGTAATTCTCTCCGGTACCGGCTCAGATGGAACACGCGGCGCGGTCGCTATCAATGATGCTGGCGGTTTTTTGGTTGCTCAAGATCCCGAAACGGCAAAATTCGACGGAATGCCGCGCAGTGTCATCGCGACCAGTTTAGTTGATGCCATTCTCCCGCCGGAAGCGATTGGCCCGCGTCTGCTCGATCATATTCATCAGCGCCCCCAGCCAAAAGTGCGCCCGCCGTCAATGGCAATGGAAATTGACCGCGATAGTGCCCATGAAGAAGTCATGCACCTGTTGCAGCATTCGGGCGGCATTGATTTCCGTGAATATAAACCGGCAACTGTGATGCGGCGCATGGAACGGCGGATGCAAGTGCGCCAAACGCCGGATTTGCTGAATTATGTCCGATTATTAAGTGCCGATCGCGGGGAATTAGCAACGCTGCGGCGTGAATTATTGATTCCCGTAACCAGCTTTTTCCGTGACCCGGATGCTTTTGAAGTTTTAGCTGAAACCGCTGTGCGCACCATTGTTAGCGATCATAATGGCAATCAGCCGATTCGCGTTTGGGTGCCCGGCGTGGCCACCGGGGAAGAAGCCTATTCCTTAGCCATTTTATTCGCTGAAGCTTTTGAAAAAGCGCGGCGCTGGCCGAATTTCAAATTATTTGCCACCGATGTTGAGCCGCAAAATATCGAAGTTGCTGGCGCAGGCGTGTTTAGTGAAGCGATTACTGCTGAAATTTCTCCTGAGCGATTAGAGCAATTTTTTATTAAACGCGGCAATCATTTTGTCGTTAAAACTGAAATTCGCCAAAGCATTGTTTTTGCGCGACATAATTTGCTTGACGATCCGCCGTTTACGCGCATGGATTTGGTTTCCTGCCGCAATCTGCTGATTTATTTCCGCCCCGAAGCCCAAGAACGCGCCCTGCGCCGCTTGCAATATGCCCTTGCGCCGGGCGGTTTTCTGTTTCTCGGGCCGAGTGAAACTATTGCGAATTTGCATACCGATTTCACGGCGGTCAGCTCGAAACATAAAATTTATCGCATTCTGCGCCATGTCGCGCTGCCGCTCGATGCGGCCAATCCGCCACGCACGCGCCAGACGACTATCATTCCGACTCCGCCGCGTCCGGGGATGCGCACCCGTGGTGTTGCGACCGATGCCGCCGCCATTGATGCCGCGCAGGGGCTGCTGCTACGCGGCTATGCGCCCACCAGCTTGCTGCTGAATCAGCGCCACGATCTGCTGCATGTGTTCGGCGATGTCGGCCCCTATCTGCGCATCGGTGAGGGCAGTGTCAGCCTCGATCTGTCGAAACTGCTGCCCGGTTCGCTGGTTGCCGTCGCTAAAGCCTTACTGTACAAGGCCGCCCGCGACCGCGTGCCGCTGCGTTCCGACATCATTGGATTGGCGCTGGCCGATGATCGCACCGAGCGCCTGCGTTTGGTGGCACGTCCGGTCGAGCCACCGGGCGGGGAATTGCATCTTTTATTATCATTTGAACCGCTGACCAGTTACACGCCCGATGATGTGCTGCCGCCCGAACCTGGCACGCTGCGCATGATTGAAGGCGAAGCGGTTAAATCCATTGAAACGATCAGTCTTGACCGCGAAACCAGCCAGCGGATTGAAAATCTGGAGCGGGAATTAGCTGCCACCCGCGAGAGTTTGCAAGCGACTATCGAAGAATTAGAAACGGCGAACGAAGAATTACAAGCGACCAATGAAGAACTCATGGCCTCAAATGAAGAATTGCAAAGCTCAAATGAAGAGCTGCAATCGGTCAATGAGGAGCTGTATACCGTTAATGCCGAAAATCAGGAAAAGATCGAAATTCTCAATCGCCTGAATGCCGATCTGGATAGCATGGCGAAAGCAGCGTCGATTGCGACAATCTTTGTCGATTCGCAATTACGCCTCACGCGCTTTACGCCCGAAGCGACGACCCTGTTTAAAATCCGCGACGGTGATCTCGGTCGCCCCATCGACGATTTTACCAATCTGCTGCAATATCCCGATTTTATTACCGATCTGCGTCAAACCATTGCGCGGGGCGAAATGTTTGAGCATGAAATTCGCGCCGTCAATAATCGACAATATTTAGTGCGCGTGCTGCCCTATGCCGTGCGCAATAGTGAACCACGCGGTGCGGTCGCCACCTTTGTTGATGTCACCACATTACGGGATATTGAGCATTTGCAAGCGGTGCTTGATTCACTCCCCGAGCATGTTGCGGTATTAGATAGCAAAGGCTGTATTACGATGGCAAATAATGCCTGGTGTGAATTTGCGCGGACGCATGGTGATCCTGAATTGCGCGAAACTGGCGTCGGTGCGGATTATCTTGCGGCCTGTGAAGATGGCCGTTTAGCGGGTGCGCCTCATGCACGCGAAGCCGTGGCGGGAATTAGACAGGTGATGTCCGGCGAACGCACCGCCTTTTATCTGGAATATGCTGCATCATTAGGCACTGTGCCGCAGTGGTATTTAATGTATGTCGCGCCGATTCGACATGCCCGCGCTGGAGTCGTCGTCAGTCATATCAATATCACTGATTGGATTAAGCGGCGCGATGACTGACCGGCACCCGCCGTCCAAATCGTCTGTTATACCGCCTGAATTAACGCAGGCCACTGCCACGAGCACGTCCACGACCCTCACCCATGATGTCCGCGAACGGGCATTAGCCGCATTACGTGCTCATCGTTTTGATTTAGCTGAGGCGCTTTTGAGCAGTGCTGATCCTGGTCAAGAGGTGCTGATTGAAAATCTACGTATTTATCAAGCTGAATTAGAAATTCAGAATGATGAATTGCTTCAAAGCCAACAGCGCACTCAAGAATCCTTGTCGCGCTTTTCGTCGTTTTTTAATACTTTGCCGATTGCCGAAATCGTGATTGATCGGCAAGGGCTGATTTATGAAGCGAATTTAACTGCACAACGGTTATTTCGTTTGCGCCCGACGCATTTTCATCAGCATTTTTTCGGACGCCTCATTACTGAAGCAGATCGGGCGAATGTCATCAGTGCCTGGGGTAATTTGCGCAGCGACGGAACAGTGATTCTCCCAGAAGTACGTTTTCGTGTCGCCGATGATACCGATTTTATTGCTGATTTACATATTGCCTCGATTCCGAGTCTCGATGCCAGCACCCAGCATTATGTTTGTGCGATTATTGATCGCACTGAAGCAGTACAACAGCGCCAACGGTTACGCGAAACCAGCGAGCGGCTTGATTATCTCGCCCACCATGATGCGCTGACTGGATTAGCGAATCGCGCTTGTTTTCAGGAGCGATTAGAACAATGTCTCCAACGCGCCAAACGCTATCAACGACAATTTGCGCTGCTCTTTCTGGATCTCGACCGTTTTAAAGAAGTCAATGATACCCTCGGGCATCATATCGGCGATGTGCTATTGCGGCAGGTGGCAGCGGTCTTGTCACAACAAATTCGCGATGTCGATACCATTGCACGGCTTGGCGGTGATGAATTTGTCATTATTCTCGAAGATGTGCCCGAACCGCGCTTTATTGCGCACTTTGTCAATCGTTTGCTCGAAGCCTTTAAAGCACCGTTTCAATTAGATGGCCGCGAATTTTTTGTCACGGCGAGTATCGGGATTAGTCTCTATCCCGATGATGGTACCGATTTAGAAACCTTGGTGCGGCGTGCTGATATTGCCATGTATCAAACCAAAAAAAGCGGTCGCAACGGCTTTAATTTCTTCGCACCAACGATGTCTGTTGGCGCAGTAGAACGGCTGCATTTAGAGCATGATTTGCGTTTAGCGATGCAGCGCAATGAATTTATGTTGTATTATCAACCACAAGTTGATCTACACAGCGGTAAATTGATTGGTGTCGAAGCACTCTGCCGCTGGCAGCATCCGCAAATGGGTGTGTTATTGCCGAATTTATTTATTCCGATGGCTGAAGATCTTGGACTAATTGATGAGCTAGGATTGCGGATGGTCGAAATGGGCTGTCGTCAGATGATGGCTTGGGATCAAGCTGGTTTGCAGGTGCCGCGCTTGGCCGTCAATCTCTCTGTGCGTGAATTAGAACGCTCGCAATTACCGCAACAAATTGCTGATATTTTGCAACGGACAGGATTAAATCCGGCGCGTTTAGAATTGGAAGTGACAGAATCTAAGCTAATGCGCCATGCAGATATGGCGATTCAGGCGCTTAATGCTTTGCGGGCGTTGGGAATCACGCTGGCGATTGATGATTTCGGCACCGGGTATTCGTCACTGTCCTATTTGAAACGCTTGCCCTTGCATCGGCTCAAGATCGACCGCTCGTTCATCCGCGATTTAACCCATGATGTCAATGATGATTCGATTGCCCGTGCGATTATTGCGCTCGGTCATAATTTGGGATTTGAGGTGCTGGCTGAAGGGATTGAATCACGCGAGCAGGCCGAATTTCTTTCTGGTGAAGGCTGTTTAGAAGGGCAGGGTTATTTATATAGCCGTCCGATGACAGCGGATGAATTGCAGCTTCATTGGCAGGCGACGCTAGAACCGCACCTTAAGCCGAATGCGCCGCCAAATGCCTAACAGCGTCGCACGCGCCAGCTCCGTCCGCCCCCCGAATTATTTAAGGATCGTCGCGCTGATCGCGAGCGGCGATATACTGCGCGACTTGGTTTCATTCCCGCGAGGTTAATAAAAACCCATGCCCCAATATCGCTCCCGCACCAGCACGCACGGTCGCAACATGGCCGGCGCTCGCGCCCTCTGGCGTGCTACCGGCATGACGGATGCCGATTTTGACAAACCAATTATCGCCGTCGTCAATTCTTTTACTCAGTTTGTTCCCGGTCATGTGCATTTAAAAGACTTGGGTCAACTGGTCGCCCGCGAAATCGAAGCCGCTGGCGGAGTGGCCAAAGAATTTAACACCATCGCTATCGACGATGGGATTGCGATGGGCCATAACGGGATGCTCTATTCGCTGCCCTCACGCGAGATCATTGCCGACTCGGTTGAATACATGGTCAATGCGCACTGTGCCGATGCGCTGGTGTGTATTTCTAACTGCGATAAGATCACGCCCGGAATGCTGATGGCGGCATTGCGCCTGAATATTCCGGCGGTATTTGTCTCCGGCGGGCCGATGGAAGCGGGCAAGGTGCAGCGGGCTGAGGGTGAGGTGCATCTGGATTTGGTCGATGCCATGATCGCGGCGGCCAATCCCAATGAAACGGATGCCACAGTCGCGCAGCTCGAACGCTCGGCCTGCCCGACCTGTGGGTCGTGTTCGGGTATGTTCACGGCTAATTCGATGAATTGCTTAGTGGAAGCACTGGGCTTGGCGCTGCCGGGGAATGGCTCGCTGCTGGCTACTCACGCCAAGCGCCGTGATTTATTTCTGGAAGCGGGGCGGCTGATTGTCGCACTCACGCGCCGTTATTATGAACAGGACGATGTCCGCGTGCTACCGCGCTCGATTGCCAATTTTGCGGCCTTTGAGAACGCGATGAGCTTGGATATTGCGATGGGCGGCTCGACCAATACCGTGCTGCATTTGCTGGCAGCAGCGCGTGAAGCTGAGGTGGATTTCACCATGAGTGACATCGACCGCCTCAGCCGCGTGGTGCCGAATCTGTGCAAGGTCGCGCCCGCAACCCAGAAGTACCACATGGAAGATGTCCACCGCGCTGGCGGGGTGCTTGCCATTCTGGGTGAACTGGAACGCGCTGGTTTGCTCCACACCGATACTTACACCGTTCACAGTCCGACGCTCGGTGACGCGCTGACAGCGTGGGACATCGGGCGCACGCAGGCAAGCGCCGCGCACGAGCGGTTCCGCGCTGCGCCCGGTGGCATCCCGACTCAAGCGGCATTCAGCCAAGCGGCGCTGTGGCCGGAACTGGATTTAGATCGCGCTACTGGCTGCATCCGCGACCGCGAACATGCTTACAGTCAAGACGGTGGACTCGCGGTGCTGTTTGGCAATCTGGCCGAAGATGGCTGCATCGTTAAAACCGCTGGGGTTGATGCGGAAATTCTCTGCTTCAGCGGCCCGGCGCGGATTTTTGAAAGCCAAGAGGACGCGGTAGCGGCGATCCTAACCGACCGTATTCAGCCCGGTGACATCGTGGTCATCCGCTACGAAGGCCCAAAAGGTGGCCCGGGGATGCAGGAAATGCTCTACCCGACCAGCTATCTCAAATCGAAAGGCTTGGGCAAAGTCTGTGCGCTCATCACCGACGGGCGGTTTTCGGGCGGCACTTCGGGCTTGTCCATCGGTCATGTGTCGCCGGAAGCGGCTGAGGGCGGCGTGATCGGCTTGGTGGAAGACGGCGACCGCATTGAAATCGACATTCCCAAGCGTCGCATCCATCTTGCCGTCAGTGACGAACAGCTTGCAGGGCGGCGTCAGGCGATGGCGGCGAACGGGTGGCAGCCAGTCGCACGGCAGCGCGTGGTTTCCAGTGCGCTTAAAGCCTATGCCGCGATGACTACCAGCGCGGCGCATGGCGCGGTGCGTGATATTAGCCAACTGCGCTGAGTGTGCTGATTATCACCTGTGTCATTCATTAAGACCGGATTAACAGGATGTATCAAGATGAACAGGATTAAAATTTAAAATCCTGTCAATCCTGAATAATCTTGTTAATCCTGTCTCAATTCGTCTCGATTCATCTCAATTAACCGCCTCCGATATTCTCACTGAGCGGCTAAATCGTGGATACCATTTTCTTTCTTGTCCTGCGGCGGATGCGCACGCCGCTGCTGGCGCTGATTGTCGTCTATGCCGTGGCGATGGCTGGGCTGGCGCTGATTCCGGCTCAAGATGCCGCCGGTCAGCCGACGCGGATGAGCCTGTTTCATGCCTTTTATTTCGTCAGCTACATGTCCACCACCATCGGTTTCGGTGAGCTGCCGAATGCGTTTACCGATGCGCAGCGAATTTGGGTATCGCTGGCGGTATTTTTCACCGTCGCCGTCTGGATTTATGCCATTGGCACGCTGATCGCGCTGTTACAGGATGCCACGCTACAACGCGCCATTGCCGAGCGGCGCTTTCGCACGCAGGTTAGCCGTCTGCGCGTGCCGTTTTATCTGGTATGCGGCTATGGTCAGACCGGCAGTGCGCTGGTCAGTGGCCTGCTCGACCGCCATATTCAAGCCGTAGTCATCGACATCGATCCCGAACGCATCAATCTGCTACAGCTTGATAATCAACGCGAATATATTCCGGCACTCTGTGGCGATGCCCGTCGCCCGCACACGCTCGATGCCGCTGGCTTAAAACATCGGCTCTGTCGCGGCGTGGTGGCGCTGACCAATGTCAATGAAGCCAATCTCAAGATCGCCATTGCTGCCAAGCTGCTTCATCCGCAGATCAAGGTCATCTGTCGCGCTGATTCGCATGAAATCGAAGCCAATATGGCGTCATTCGGCACCGATCATATCTATGACCCCTTTGATGCCTTTGCCGCCTATCTCGCGTGGTCGATTCAAGCACCCTGTCAGACCCTATTGATCGACTGGCTTTCGGGGCGCGGCGGGCCGGAACTCAATGAACCGCCCGATCCGCCCCGTCAAGGGCGTTGGGTGATTTGCGGCTATGGGCGCTTTGGCAAAGCGATGTATAAGCATTTGAAAGCACAGGGTTTTGAGCTATCGGTAATCGAAGCCGAACCGCACAAAACCGGCATTCCAACTGAGGGCGTGGTACAGGGGCGCGGTACCGAGGCGGTGACGCTGCAACAGGCTGACATCACGCAAGCGGTCGGGCTGGTGGCGGGCACCGATCAGGACGCCGACAATCTTTCAATTATTATGACGGCGCTCACGCTTAATCCCGATTTATTTGTGATTGCCCGCGAAAATCATATTCAAAATCAGGAATTATTCGACCGCGTCGGCGCACAGTCGATTATGAATCCGAGCACGATTATTGCGCATCGCATTCGGATGCGCCTGATTACCCCGCTGCTGGCCGATCTCTCGCGGCAAGCGCGGTTGCAGCAAGATGAACCCTGGGCGCGGTCATTGATTAGTCGCATCATTGCGCTGGTCGAGGGGCGCAAACCCTATGTGTGGGAAGTGACGCTGGAAGCGACGCAAATGCCGGCGATTGCTGATGCGGAGCAACGGGGTCAGACCCTCACGCTCGCCACGCTGCTCGGCGATCCGCTGGAGCGCGAGCGCCAATTACCGGCGATTGCGCTGTTGGTGATTCACGATGATGAGCGTCAGGTCTTGCCGCCGCTGGAACGTCCGCTCCGGCTCGGTGATCGGCTGCTGTTTTGTGGCCGTGAGGAGGCGCGGTGGCGGATGGATTGGACGCTGTGCAATCTACACGCGCTGGAGTATGTGACGACGGGCGCAAGTCCGCGCACTGGCCCGGCGTGGCGCTGGTTGGATCGGCTTGGAGTAAATCGGATTAGATTAAAGATGAGACAGGATTAACAGGATGTTTCAAGATTGACAGGATTTTTTAAATCATTTTTTAATTATTTCTCCTGTTCATCCTGATTGATCGTGTTAATCCTGTCTAAAATAGCATTCAAGCTCCCAATGTGAGGATTTGCTCTGTGCACACCATTATGACTCGGCTGACACAGGATCACAGCCGATTACGTCAAGTGCTTGATCTACTTGAAGAACTGCTCGACCGTTTTCATCAGGGCGAAGAGCCAGATTATGCGCTCATGGACGAGTTACTCGAATACATGGACAGCTACGCTGACATTGTGCATCACCCAACTGAAGAGCTGATTTTTCAGCGGCTTTTAGATAAAGAGATTGACGCCGCCGAGGTGCTGCTGATCTCGCAGCGCCAGCACGCTGGTTTAAGTCAGTTGACCAAGCAGTTTCGTCAATCGCTGCTGGGGATTCTCAACGAGGCGGTGTTATTGCGCGAGGATGTCGAGGCGGCGGGGCGGGCGCTGGTGGGTAATCAGCGCGGCCATTTGCTTCAGGAAGAGCGCGAAGCCTTTCCGCTGGCGCTCAAGCATCTGAGTGCCGCCGATTGGGCCGTGATCGACGTGCTGGCCCCGAATGCCGATGATCCGGTGTTTGGCGCACCGGATCCGCAGCGGTTCAAAATGCTCTATCGGCGACTGGTCGAGCAGGCGCAGGTGTGAGCCAAGCGGCGCTTATCGGCTCCGTGCATCCAGTGCCTGAGCGCGGCGCTGACGCTCGGCGAGCACTTCAGCCGTCGCCGCTGGGTGCGCGATTTCCGGCCAGCCGCTGCTGTGACGGATCACTAGATCGGTAATCAGCGCCAGATGCTCGGCGGTGTCATTGAGACAGGGAATATATTCATAGGCCGTCCCGCCCGCTGCTAAGAACAGTTCACGATTCTCAACCGCGATCTCTTCCAGCGTTTCCAAGCAATCAGCGGCAAAGCCCGGCGAGAGCACCTGCACCGATTTCACTCCAGTGCGGCCCCAATTCTCAAGCGTCGCGTCGGTGTAGGGCTTGAGCCATGCTTGTTTACCCAAGCGCGATTGAAACGACAGCCCCCAACGCTCGGCGGGCAATTCCAGTGCTTCAGCGAGCAGCCGCGCCGTTTTCTGGCAGTGACAAAAATAGGGATCGCCTTGCTCAAAATAGGCTTGCGGCAGACCATGAAAGGATAGCAACAGCCGTTCGGCCTGACCATGTTCAGCCCAATGCGCACGCACGCTGGCGGCGAGTGCCGCGATATAGGCCGGTTCGTCGTGATACTGATTCACAAAACGCAGTTCGGGCAGCCAGCGCCAGCGCATCAGTTCATGCGCCACTGCATCGAACACCGTGCCCACAGTGGTTGCGGAATATTGCGGATACAGCGGCAGAATCAGCACCCGCCGCGCATTCGCCGCCCGCAGTTCGGCTAATCCAGCAGCAATCGACGGCTGACCATAGCGCATTCCCAGTGCGACCTTGACCGGCCCGCCCAACCGCGCATCCAGTTGCGTCTGAAGTGCAGCAGCTTGACGACGCGAGATTGTCAGCAGCGGCGAGCCGTCGGGCGTCCAGATCGACTGATAAGCATGAGCCGAGCGTTTGGGGCGTGTGCGCAAAATGATGCCGTACAACAGCAGCATCCAGGGTACGCGGGCCATTTCGACAACGCGCCGGTCGGAGAGAAATTCGGCCAGATAGCGGCGTACATCCGGCACGCTGGGGCTATCTGGGGTGCCGAGATTGACGAGCAACACGCCGAGGCATTCAGGGCTGGCGTGCGGGTAATCGGGGGTGTTTACAAAAGGCATTGCGTTGAGAGATCGCGAGTTTGTTCCAGTCCTTATTGTATTGGATTGTGGGTCGCGACTTTATTTTTTGATTTGAAAGGTATTTCAATATTCGAGTTTCAATCCTTGTTGTATTGGATTGTGGGTCGCGACCGCCGATAAACGCGAGCGCCGCTGACGCGCTTGGCTATTTATTTCAATCCTTGTTGTAGTGGATTGTGGGTCACAACCTTTTTATACCGTTAAATCAAAGACTTACAACGATCACACCGCTAGACACAAATATTTTTGTAGCAGCAGTCTTCGCAGCGCAGGCGTGAGGGAGTGCGAGCTGGAAGCCGACCGGTGCGAATAATAGCGAAAATCCGCTCCACCTGACAACTACCGCTCACAACCGTATGACCCAACCATACCCATGACTCACCGCATGACCAAACGCCAACCCATCCGGCAAGTTGAGATTACAGGCAAATTCGCCCCTAAATCCTAATAAATCTTGACCTTTATAACGACTCGCCAGCGGTTTAATGTGCGTAAATGTTGCGTATAAACGCTCGGGAACCCGCACAGTTAATCCACGCAATGCTATGAGTAATTGCGCTACCAGCAAGCGATCACGCTCACGCGCCTGTTCCAATTCGCTCATCTGCTGATAGCGCTGATAATTTTCCTGATTAAAAATCAGCGCCGGACTGCGCAAATGATAACGCTCCAGCCGCTCGCTCATTGCAAACTCACCCTGCTGAAGCGTCAATGCTGCATCCATAATCTGCACGGTTTCATCACCTAAGCGCAGTTCCAAATCAAGCCAGGGTTGATCAAGTAAGCGTTGCGCCGCTTCTGCCCAGCCGATGACTACTCCGCGCCCTTCCCACCACCGATATTGAATACGCGGATAACGATAGAGCGCCTGACCAGTTTCAAGATCATGCTGATGAAAGAGCGGATCGCCGCGAAAAGCCGTAGCCAGTGCGCCGCGCAATTGGCGCACGCGCTGCACCGATACGCCCGACACATCACGATCCCAAGTCAATTCAACTTGAGCGCAGGGAATCTTCGCTAAAGAATGCATGTGGCCTCGGCAGGTGGCAGATCGATCAATCCGGCAGCACGGTCGTAAGTCTCCGGGCTGACCTTGAGAAGGTTGACGGCGTCGCGCTCCAGATCAGCACCGGCGCGAGCCGGGATCTGGATGACGCGCTCCATAAAAACGTGCCGCTGAGCGCGAAAACGACGCTCCTGTTCAGCGGGACTGAGCGCCGGATCGGCGGACAGTGCGCGATAAGCGTCCCACAAACGCCGGTCGCGCTCAGTGCGGCAGATGAACAGCGAGACATTCGGAATCTCTTCGATAAGCTGAAACTCGCGCTCGATTGCCGCCAAATCACCACGCACAAGCTGCGTATCGACGCGCTGCTGATCTTGGCGTGTCCGGCAGCCCAAGAAATAGCGTTCACTCAGGTCGAGAAACGCGCACTCATCCCAATACTCAGCCTCGCCCAACACCTCAAGCGTCACTTCAATCAGTGGACGGTCATAGACACGCGCCCACAGCGGTTGCGGCGGGCGTGCATCGCTCGCTGTGGTCATCAGTTGCCACAGATACACCGCGCCGAGTCCTTCACCCTGCTCGCCGTGACGATTGCAGCGCCCAGCGGACTGAATGATGGCATCGAGCGGCGCAAGATCACGATGTACAACCGGAAAGCTCAGATCAACCCCAGCTTCTACGAGTTGAGTACTGATGACAATCACCGGACGACCCTGACGTTGCAGACGCTGGATCAGGCGAATACGCGCCCACCGGTCACGCGGTGTTAGATGCGTCGAGAGTGCGACTAACGGACGCTCAGGTAGCGCCTCGGCGAGCGCCGCGAACAGCTCACGCACCGCACGGCGGCGATTCACGATGATGAGCGTTGGGCGCTCCGTGTGCGCTAATTCCGCAATCAGGCGCTGCGCAAAAGCAGCGAGCGTCAGCGGCTCACGGTGATGCAGATGCAAGCGCGTTCGATTGAGCGCCCGGAAGTGTTCACCATGATTGGGCAGCAATTCGACGGCATCGCCCGGCTGAAAAATCAGTGGTCGGGTTGCTGTGAGCAACACGATCCGCGCATCACTCACCCGTGCTAATCCGATGAAAATCTGCCGGAGTGCCTCCCAGTAACGCAGCGGCAATGCCTGAACTTCGTCGAGCAAAATCAGCGCCCCGGTGAGCTGACCGGCCCGCTTGAGATTGACGTTCAGTGGACTGAGGAGCGTATGCAAGAGCTGATAAAAAGTCGTTACCACGATCTCGCTGTGCCACGTTTCGGTCAATAACTGTCCCGCACCGTCAGCCTCGTATTCAATCTCCTCGGTGCGAAACTGACCGCTACTCAAGTGATGATGCTTGAGCAACAGATCCTCACGGTCAGCAAGATTCGGGTCAGCCGCCCGCAGCACGGCACTGAACACCGCATGATTCTGGTCAATCACCGCCGTAAACGGCAGACAGTAAATCAGACGCGGCGGCACACCCTGACGCTCGGTCAGTTGTGCCCGCACCTGAAGTGCGCCATGCAGAATGCTCAGCGTTTTGCCGGCCCCAGTCGGGGCGGTCAGGGTCAGCAGCGGCTGATCGAGATGGGCTAACCAGGTTGCACTGAGCGTAGCGGCGATTTGCTCGCGGCGTTGGTTGAGTGTCACGCCATCTTGAACAGGGCTGTCGTTACCTGCCAAAGCGTGCGCCTTGTAGTGCGTCACTGCGTTTACAGGTAACGTTTGACGCGCAATCTGCGCACCCTGCAATGCCGCATCCGTTTTATCAACTGCCAATAGCGCACCAAAACTGGCCAAGGTTGCCAGAGCTTCATCTAACGATTGATAGGCATGGCGTAGCTTTGAACTGCCGACCTCTCGCGCCCGCAATCGCGCCTCGACGTGCTCTAGCGTTGGCGTTACGGGTGCCGTAACAAGCTGCCAAGACGGGTGACGCGCCGCGATCTCCGTCAGCCATGCCGCAATTCCAGCCCCATCGAGCGCCTGAAGCTGGGTACGCAGGGGACTATCGGCCTCATGCAACGCGGCTCGGCTGTGTTCCAACAGCATTGGCCACGCCTGAATCCGCAACGCACCATGATGCCGACGCACAGCACTAAGAGCCTATCCCAAAAGGCCGGTAGCCCGCCAAGTGATGATCCCGAGCGCCAGATGGATCATGGCCAAGTAGGTGTCATCGCGCTTCTCCCAGCG
>NZ_FNOW01000010.1 GCF_900107145.1 Allochromatium warmingii
ATGCTCGGTGCGTTTTTTATTGCGACCGATCCCGTGACCGCCTGCACCACTAAAATCGGTCAGTTGATCTTTGGGGCCAGCATCGGCGTTCTGGTCTACATCATTCGCTCCTGGGGCGGCTATCCCGATGCGGTGGCATTTGCGGTCTTGTTGCTGAACATCGCTGCCCCGACCATTGATTACTACACTCAACCGCGTGTCTTTGGACATGGGAGACGGCGCACATGATCGCCAAAACGCAATCAATTCTGCTCTCCGGTGCCGTGCTTGGCGCGTTTGCTATCGGCGGGGTCACGCTGGTGGCCGTCACACATGGCGCGGTCGATTCACGCATTGCTGATAATCAACGTCAAGCGATGCTCGATCAGCTCAACACGATTTTGCCCGCCGAGCGCATCACTAACGATCCGTTACAAGATAGCCTGCAAGTCAGCGCCAGCGATCTGCTCGGCGCAGATTCCACGCCGGTTTATCGCGCCCGACAGGATGCCGCGCCAGTCGCGCTGGTGCTCGAATCAGTGGTGCCGGATGGCTATGCCGGGCCGATTAAGCTGCTTGTTGCGGTGCTGCACGATGGCACCTTGGGCGGGGTGCGCGTGGTCTCGCATCATGAAACGCCTGGACTGGGCGATAAAATCGAGGTAGCAAAATCCGATTGGGTGCTCGACTTCACCGGCAAATCCTTGACTAATCCGCCGCTGGAAAAATGGGCGGTCAAACGCGATGGCGGTGAGTTCGATCAATTTACTGGCGCGACCATCACGCCGCGTTCCATCGTCAACGCGGTGCGCGATACGCTGCTGTATGTCCAGCAGCAAGGCGAGGCGCTCTATCAGCCATCGCCGACCGCTGCGACGACCTCGGGCACTGGAGCGGGCTGATGTCGGGAACACTGACCTATGCACGCATTGTCCGCGAGGGCGTGTGGAGTAACAATCAATCACTGGTGGCGCTGCTCGGCCTCTGTCCGCTGCTGGCCACCACCACCTCAGCGACTAACGGGCTAGGCATGGGACTGGCCACGCTTGTGGTGATCGTCTGTTCAAACGGCACGGTGTCACTGATTCGGCAGCTCGTGCGCCCCGAAATTCGGATTCCGGTGTTCGTACTGGTGATCGCCTCATTTGTAACGCTGGTCGAGTTGACGATGCAGGCGTTTTTCTTCGATCTGTATCAGGTGCTGGGGCTGTTTATTTCGCTGATTGTCGTCAACTGCATGATTATTGGCCGTGCCGAAGCCTTCGCCTCAAAACAACGGCTCGACCGGGCGCTCGTCGATGGGCTGGCAGTCGGGCTAGGCGCAACGCTGGTGCTGACCGCGCTTGGTGCGCTGCGCGAGTTCGTCGGTCAGGGCACGCTGTTTTATCAGGCTGATTTACTGTTGGGCGATTGGGCAAGGGTGCTGTCGCTGAGTTTGGGCACGGAGTTTCAGGGCGCATTGATCGCCATTCTGCCGCCCGGCGCGTTTATTGGCTTAGGGCTGCTGATCGCGCTGAAAAATCTGTTCGATCAACGCGCCAAAAAAGGTCGCGCTGCGGCACAGGCAGCGGCACGCACGGCTGATCTGACCGCCGCTTGAGCCGACCCCGCAGCACGCCACCACCCGCACCAATACCCACGCCGACCGCCCCGCCAGCGCGGGGCGGTGAGGCGACGAACGGCGCAGGCGATAGCTCGGTTTATGTGTATCCTTGTGTGGATTTCCACAACTCGGATGTCTTGGATATGAGCCAGCACTGTCCGTCCCCGCCGCCGGTGTCGCCGCAACCTGTTGGACAGTTGCGCATCCTGTGGCGTCAGCTTGGTTTGCGCGAACATCTGGCGCTGGCGCTAATTGCTGTGGCATTGCTGCCAGTGCTGATTCTGTACGGCGCCCAACGCTATCAGCTCCAAGCCGATGCGCTCGAACAGACGCATCAGACGCTCAATCTGATTGCCGATGTCCAGCAGCGCCGCATCAATCTCGAACTGCGCCGCCTCGAAGACCTGACGCGCCTGATTGCCAGCCGCACCCAGATGCGCTTGAGTCTGGCCGCCTATGCGCAGGATCAAAACGCGACGCATCTGGAACTGATAACACGCATTCTCACTGATGCCAGCCAAGCACTGCCGGAGCTGCGCGGTATCTGGATTCGGGATCGCGCTGGGCACACGCTCACGCAGGTGGTCACTGCTGGCACCTCGGCACAGGCGCTCGATGCGGCGCAGATTCCCAGCCCCGATGCCGCGCCGATCCTATTGCGCCGCCTCACCACCCAACAGCCGGAACTTTGGCTCAACGGACAGCTCACGCTCAACGAAGCCGTTATCGGCAGTGTGCATCTGCTGGTGCGTCTGGAAAACATTCACGCCCTGCTGGAAGATTTCGACCATCAGTATCCGGGCGGCGAAACGGTGCTGCTGCTATGCAACAGTGCCGCCGCGCCCTTTGCGTGGAGTGCGCGGTCTGGCATCTGGCTACTGCGCACCGCCCCGAACACGCAACTGAATGCGCTGCTTAAACACATGGCATGCGACCCTGTGCCCGCCGCGTTTGTGGACACGCCAGCACCGCACACAGATGCGGCAACGCTGATTCACACCGCCCGCGCCCTCACGCTCGATGGAGCGCAGATTCTCGTCTACACCACCGCCCGCCAGATGACACAGCGGGCGCGGCAGCAGCGCACGCTGCTCGTTTATGTCACGGTGAGTCTACTGCTGCTGGCGCTCGGAGCCGCGATGCTACTGGCGCGGGCCATCGGTAATCCGATCCATAGCCTGACCGAAGGGATGCGCGGCCTGAGTCAGGGCGACTATCACACGCGCATCCGCGAACAGGGTTGGGGCGAACTGTGGCGCTTAACCCATGCTTTTAACGAAACAGCGCAGGCGCTACAACAGGCGATTCAGGCACGACTGCGCTCAGAACGCGAGCTGGTGACGCTGGCTAATACCGACGCGCTGACTGGATTAAGCAATCGCCGTCATTTTATTGAGCGCCTGACGCAGCATCTTGAATACACGCGCCATGCAAACGACAGCGGCGCGTTAATTTATCTCGATCTCGATGGTTTTAAGCCGGTCAATGACCAATACGGCCATGATGCTGGTGATGCGGTTTTGCGCATTGTTGCCGAACGCTTGCGGCGCGTGGTGCGCGAGCAAGATCAGGTCGGGCGATTAGGTGGCGATGAATTTGCGATTCTAGTGGCGCGATTAGATCGCGGATTTGAGCCGGAATCCGTCGCAAAACGGCTGCATGAAACACTGAATCAGCCGATGACGATTCAAGGACATGCGGTGCATGTTGGCTGTAGTTTGGGGATGGTGCATATTACACCTGACAGTCATCCGTCGCAGTTACTCAAAGCAGCGGATGCGGCGATGTATCAGGTGAAAGCCGGAAAAGCGCGGCGCGAAGCATGAATCACAGTCACGTAGCCGGAAATGTTGGGTTGTGTGCCGGTTGGATTGGTGATTGAACATCATTCTGGCGTTTGGCACACAACCTACATGGCTGAAAGCTCCCAACTAACAACATTCATCCTCAATTTGATCGAGCACTGCTAATCCATCCTGATGCCCGTGCTGTTCAAATAGCTCGCGGATATAATTCACCTGACTACCGACAAAAAATAATTCATCCTGCCCCATTTGCGCAATTTCATCGAGCTTACGCGCAAAATAGTCTGTCCAAGCTGCAGGCGCATGTGTTGGCAGAGCGAGGCAATCACGAATATAACGCACCACGCGCTGTGCTTGCTCATCGCATTCAATGCCTTCAAAAGTAATATAACGGTCGGTTTTTGCAGCCACCTGAGACACTGTTTTTTTGACCTCATTGTCAGAGTTGCGACACACCCACTGCGCCGCACTGATCGGCGACAGCGGGTGTTTTAAATACAACGTGGCCGTTGGCGCTCAACACGCGCATCGCACCACGCTTGACCGCTCAGGCTTAAGCAAAAATAACGCCATTATGGAACACGCGCCACCGGGCGCATTTCTTTATCGCACACACCGCCAACACTCACCTCGCGCCGCGTACCGGATTCCTGACAAGTTTCGCCGCGATCTTGAATACGGCAGTGCAATTCAACCGGATCACCGTCATAAAGCCAATTCGGGACTTTGCGATAGCGTCCGGTTCCAGCCGACCGACAGCCGCTCGGAATCCCATAAGGCGGACAGGCTGCCGGTGGTTTGAGTGATACTTTTCGCGCATCGACTAAAAATCCCGAATAACGATCTTCAATGCGCACGACATCACGATCGGGTTCAGCCGTCACGCGAAAAAGCTTAAAGGCATAGCCGCTTCCCGATTTGCTGCCAACTTCAATGCGCGTATTGGCAATTAAAGCAAAGTCATCGTCATTGCGGGCAATGGCGCCGCTCATGTATTCGACGCGATCATGATTGGGAAAACATTGGCCCATCGCCGGTGCATGATAATAATGACGAGTGCTGGTTAAATCGCTCAGGCTATTATCGGGAAAGACCGTTTTTAATCCAGCTTCACCGCCATATAAAATCTGTTCAGCATCGGCGACGCTTTGCGCATACATGGCTTGTAGTTTGGCATAGCGTTCTGTTTCAGCTAAATCTGAGCGCAAATAACAGGCCGTTAAACCGGAAATCTGCGTGAGATATTCGTCCCAGATATTATATTGCGCTGGTGCGGATGCCGCGCCCTGAAAATCTCCGGCAAAATTACAACCTTGACCGCGTTGACATTGCCCGATAGCGCGATTACGAATCGAAAGTGCAATCACATTGCGCTCGCAGGCTCCATAAGCATTACAGCCACGACCTAAATGCCCTTCATAAATCGCCGTGCGCAACACATAATCGAGATGTTTAGCGCGTGCGAGCGTAGCAGTCGTGCCTAAATCACTGCGGCGGGCGCTAAATGTCTCCCAAGCCTGCGCTAAAGCTTGACGGCGGCGGGTGAGCGTTTGATTGACAGCGGCGCATTCATCGGAATGATGAAATTCACGCACAATGCGATCTAATTCACTGTTGCCACTGCTGGCCATTTGGCGATCACTCGGGCGCGGCGGATCAAAAAACGGCGCTTTTTCCAGCGCATAGAGTTCGCGCACATTGATAACGTGGCGCACGCTGGCTGGACAATGATGATTGCGCACCATCAATTCTTGACGTTTGGCGACGGCGCGTTTGAAAACCTCGGTGGCATCGGCGGTAGCGGTACGTGGATCGACGACGACTTCAAAGCCGACATAGGGTGTTCCGGCACTGTCAGTCAGCGGCTCGCCAGCGCGGAGCACGAGACAGGGAATCAGCGAGGTGCCCTGCACTAGCGTTCCAGCGCGTCCAGCGCTGGTGCCGGCGGTGGCGAAACGGTCGGCGTCGTAGTAGGGCACCTCCATCGGGCCGTTGAATTTGTACACGGTCATCACGGGGGTTGCTGGAATCGCGGCCAGCAAATTGCATGACATCAGCAGCGCCAGGGCGCTAAACCAAATACGCATGAGTGGGAACCTATCGAATGTGGATGTGGAGGGATGGGGGGATTCTAGGCGAGCTGACGGCAGAATGGGCGGTTAGCTTCCAGCCGCCTGCTACCAGCAAAACGTTTGCAGGGCGCGGCCTTCAAACTTGAGAACTGCGTTACAATATGCCGTAATGCGCCCCCCGATTTGCGACCGTTGCGAGGCTTCCCATCATGTCAGCAATGCGCCTGTTTTTGCTTAGTGTTCTGTTGCTCGCCTCTGGTCTCACGCTGGCCGCTGACACGCGCCTACAACGTGTGCTTACAGCGCAGACTTTGCGTGTGTGCATTTGGCCCGATTATTACGGCATTTCATTTCGCAATCCCAAAACGCTGCAACTCAGCGGCCTGGATGTCGATTTAGCACACGAATTGGCACGCGATCTCGGCGTCAGCGTGGAGTTTGTCGATAGTTCCTTTGCGACACTCATCGACGATGTGTTGAGCGACCGCTGTGACCTCGCGATGTTTGCCATCGGCATTACGCCGGCGCGTCAAGCACAGTTGCATTTCACGGCGCCGCATCTGGCCAGCGATATTTACGCGATCACCACTCAGACCAATCGACGCATCCGCGATTGGTCAGACATCGATCAACCCGACACTGTGGTCGCGGTTGCCAAAGGCACACTCCACGAGCCGATCATGCGCGAAAAACTCCAGCAGGCTGAACTGCGCGTGCTCGATACGCCGCACGCTCGTGAACAAGAAGTGCAATCGGGTCGCGCTGATGTGTTCATCACCGATTATCCCTACAGTCGGCGGATGCTCGATCATCACGACTGGGCGCGGCTGGTGGCACCGCAGACGCGCTATCACGTCATGCCCTATGGCTGGGCGCTGGCTCCGGGCGATGACAGTCTGCACACACGGGTTGAAACTTTTATCAGCGCGATCAAAGCCGATGGGCGGCTGCTGACAGCAGCGCGGCGGCATGGTCTCGATAGCATCGTTGCGCCCTAGCTGCGCACACAGCCGATGCGGACTGGCGAGATGCAACGCCGCGGCCTGCTGTTGGCCGCACTCATTTTGTTGGCAAGCGGCTGGCTGGCCGCGTTTGGGGTCACGCTCTGGCGGTTGCATGATAAGGCGGTGAGCGATGGCTTTGCGGCGGCGCGGATGTATGCCCGCCATTTTGAAGATTCGCTGACTAAAACTTTGCAAGTGATTGATTTGAGCGTCGGCAATCTGCCGTCGCGTGTCACGCTGGATGATCCAGAGGCGATCACCGCGCATCTACACAGTCTGCTACGGCCCTCGCCGTTTTTGCGCTCGCTCTCTATTCTCAGGCTCGACGGGCAGGTGCTGGCCAGTTCCGATGCCCGCAATCGCGGATTAACCATTGATTTAGCGGGGTTTTATCCGGCCACTGCGCTCGGCGGTACCTCGCCGCGTTTGGGTCAACCCTGGATCGGGCGCGAGCTGGTGAATGCGCGTCCCAGCAGCGGCGCACCACTGCCGCTGCGTGCGTCCACGCTGCTGCCGTTTTTGCGCCGCTTCACCTTCGCCGGGCAGAGCTATTGGTGGCTGGTGGCACTCAATCCCGATGATTTTATTCAGCATTTTGCGCAACTGTTGCCGCCCGAACAGGGGCGGGTGCAACTGCTGCGCTATGACGGATTATTGTTGCTGTCGTCCAGCCCCGAAGACATCCCAGGGCGTCGCGATCAAGCGGGCGCGGTCGCGGCGCAGTTGGCGCAACATGAACTCGGTGAACTCGCGCAGACCTTGCCGGATGCCCGCCGCGTACTGACTGCCTATCGCACGTCGAGCCAGTATCCGGCGGTGATTGCCGTGCATCTGGATCGCAATTATCTCCAGCAACAATGGCTGACCGAAGTGTTGCGGCTGTCGATGATCGTCGTGCCGATCCTGATTGCGCTGTCGGTGACGATTCTGCATCTCTGGTTGCGCCGTCAACGTCTCGAACAACAGCGGGCGGAACTGGAGCGGCAGCGGCAGTTAGTCTCCAGCGTATTTGAAGCCAGCAGCGATGCGATCATGCTCACCACGCCGACGGGGGACATTCTCTCGACCAATCCAGCATTTGAGCGCATCACCGGCTACAGCGATGCCGAAGCGCGGGGCCGCAATCCGCGCTGTTTAGCTTCGGGTCTACATAGCCAGACGTTTTATCGCGATCTATGGGATGCGGTGATTAACCAGGGGCATTGGCGCGGCGAGATCATCAATCAGCGGCGCAGCGGCGAACTGTACACCGGACTCTTGACTATCGACGCGGTGCGTGATGAGCGCGGTCAGGTGCAACATTATGTTGGCGTGACCTCGGATATTACCGAGCGCAAACAGCATGAAGCCGAATTGCTTGCCGCAAAAGAACGCGCCGAAACCGCAGCGCGGGCCAAAACGACCTTTTTGTCCACCATGAGCCACGAACTGCGCACACCGATGCATGGCATTTTGGGCATGACCGAACTGTTGCTCGAATCCGATCTCAGCGAGCGCCAGCGCCGTCAGCTCGATACCGTCAAACGCTCGGCAAGCAATTTGTTAGCGATTCTCGCCGATATTCTCGATTACACGCGATTAGATGCGGAAGAGGTGCCGCTTCAGCCCGTGATCTTTGATCCGCTGCAACGGCTAGAGCAGATTGCCGCGTCATTTCGTGCTCAAGCAGAAAATAAGGGCTTGCATCTGAGCGTTGCGCCGCCCGCTGCGCCAATCGGTCTTATCACCGCCGATGCCCAAGCGATCCAGCACATTCTCAACAAATTGGTCGCCAATGCCATCAAATTCACGCATGAAGGCGAGATTGAGTTGCGCGTGGCGTTGGACACAGATGGGGCACAGTCAGGGACACTGTGGGTTGAAGTGCGCGATACCGGCATCGGCATCGACAGCACGCTGCACGAAGCGATTTTTGAGCCGTTTATCCAAGCCGACGGCTCGCACACGCGCCGCTATGGTGGCACCGGCTTAGGCTTGACGATTGCGCGTCGTTTAGCTGAAGCCTTAGGCGGTCAATTAACGGTAGACAGCGCACCTGAGCAGGGGAGTTGTTTTCGGTTAGCGGTGCCGGTGCAGCGGGGGCGTGCGCCGACACAGACGCTGGTTGCTGGTAGCTGAACGCTGGCGGCTGGCTCACCCCACCCGCGCCAAAACCACCGCTGGTTCGGCGGCCACCGTTGCCGGAGACAAGGATTCGGGATAAGCATCCGTCCAGCGCACCAACTCTAATCGTCCGTCGTGATGCTCAACCAGCGCGGTGCAACTTTCGACCCAATCACCGCAATTACAGTAGGTGACATCGCTCAGTTGGCGCATTTCGGCATGATGAATATGACCGCAAATCATGCCATCAAGCTGGCGCTGCCGCGCTTCACTCGCCACTGCGTGTTCATAATTGCCGATATAGCTCACCGCATCTTTGACGCGCTGTTTGAGATAGCCCGCCAATGACCAATATTTCAGGCCAAATAACGCCCGAATCCGACTAATCAGCCCATTGAGCGCCAATAATTGATCGTAAGCGTGCGAACCGAGCCGCGCTAACCACAGACTGTGCTGCACCACACCATCGAATTTATCGCCGTGTAGCACCAAAAACCGCCGTCCATCCGCCGTTGTGTGGATGACTTCATCACACACCCGCACATCGCCGAATTGCACATCGAGATGCTCGCGGAACAGCGCATCATGATTGCCCGGAATATAGATCACCTCAGTGCCAGTCCGCGCCTTTTCCAGCAGCGCCCGCACCACCTGATTATGTGCGTCCGGCCAATAGAGACCGCCCTTCATCGCCCACAGATCGACGATATCACCGACCAGATAGAGCTGTTTACACTGGGTTGCGTGCAGAAAATCCAGCAGAAACCGCGCCTGACAGCCGCGAAACCCCAGATGCACGTCCGAGATGAAAATGCTGCGATATTTCAGTGGATGCAGGCGCGTGATGTCAGACATAGCGTGTCCAGCCTCAGATGAAACCATTGGCCGCTATGCTCGCCAACATTCGTGACTAGCCGATTGAGGCTTAGTGAAGATGCGGTTAAATCCACGCCTCCCGATCTATATATACTAGCGACTTTGCCCGCAAGGGCGTTTGTTGACGCAATTTGGAGTATGACGATGGCGCACGGCGCAATCAAAAAAGTAGTGTTGGCCTATTCGGGCGGATTGGATACCTCGGTGATCCTCAAATGGCTACAAATAGAGTACGGCTGCGAGGTGGTGACCTTCACCGCCGACATCGGTCAGGGTGAAGAACTCGAGCCAGCACGGACAAAAGCGCAAGCTGCTGGTGTGCAAGAAATTTATATTGACGATCTGCGCGAAGAATTTGTCAGTGATTTCGTTTTTCCGATGTTTCGCGCTAATACGCTCTATGAAGGCGAATATTTACTTGGCACCTCAATTGCCCGCCCGCTGATTGCCAAGCGGTTAATTGAAATAGCTGCCGAAACTGGTGCCGATGCGATTGCGCACGGAGCAACAGGTAAGGGTAACGATCAGGTGCGGTTTGAATTAACCGCCTATGCGCTCAATCCTGAGATTAAAATTATCGCTCCGTGGCGGGAATGGGATTTGCTCTCGCGTGAAAAGCTGATGGCCTATGCTGAACAACATGGCATTGCAGTCGAAATGAAACGCGACGGCACCAAATCGCCCTATTCAATGGATGCCAACCTGCTCCATATTTCCTACGAAGGCTATGATTTAGAAGATCCTTGGGTCGAGCCAGGATCGGATATGTGGCGTTGGTCAGTGGCACCGGAACAGGCACCCGATCAGGCAACGACTATTGAAATTGGCTTCGAGCAAGGTGATCCGGTCGCCATCAACGGCCAGCGTTTCAGTCCAGCGGCTTTGCTTGCAGAACTCAATCGCATCGGCGGTGCAAATGGCATTGGTCGCGCTGATCTTGTCGAAAATCGTTATGTCGGCATGAAATCGCGTGGCTGCTATGAAACCCCCGGCGGTACCATTCTGCTCAAAGCGCATCGGGCGATGGAATCACTCACGCTTGACCGCGAAGCCGCACATTTAAAAGATGAACTCATGCCGCGTTATGCCAGCTTGGTTTATAACGGCTATTGGTTCACCCCTGAACGCAACATGCTGCAAGTGGCGATTGATGAGACGCAGAAAGTTGTTAACGGCGAGGTGCGATTGCGGCTCTATAAAGGCAATGTAATGGTGGTGGGCCGTAAATCAGCAAGCAATAGCTTATTTGATGCCGCGATTGCGACCTTTGAAGAAGATGCGGGCGCGTATAATCAAGCTGATGCAACGGGCTTTATTCGCCTGAATGCACTGCGGTTACGTGTTGCCGGACGTCAGCGGGGTTAATGATATTTAAACCGCACAGGCGCAAAGAACTCAAAGTCTTTTTAAGTATTTTTAAAAAATCTTTGCGCTCTTTGCGCCTTTGCGGTTCACAATTATTTTTGCTTCACAATTCTATAAAACCCTCACACACCCGAGACCCTCATTCAATGCACTTTGATCTGCTTAAACGCGACGGCCTTGCCCGCCGTGGTCGCCTTACTTTTGCACGCGGCACCGTTGAAACTCCAGCTTTTATGCCAGTTGGCACCTATGGCACTGTCAAAACCATGACGCCGGAAGAATTATTAACAGTTGGCGCTGAAATTATCCTCGGCAATACCTTCCATTTAATGCTCCGCCCCGGCACTGAGGTGATTCGTCGTCTCGGTGATTTGCACGGCTTTATGCACTGGGAAAAACCGATTCTCACTGATTCTGGTGGATTTCAAGTCTTTAGCCTCGGTGAATTGCGAAAAATCACTGAAGAGGGCGTTAAATTTAAATCGCCGATTGATGGCAGTCCGGTTTTTCTCAGTCCCGAAATTGCCATGCAGGTGCAGCGTGAATTGGGGTCAGATATTGTGATGATCTTCGATGAATGCACGCCCTATCCGGCCAGCGAAGAACAGGCGCGGCATTCGATGGAATTATCTTTACGCTGGGCTGCTCGTTCACGAGCAGCGCATGATGATAATCCGGCGGCGCTATTTGGAATTGTGCAGGGCGGAATGCACGAACGTCCGCGTGCTGATTCTCTTGCGGGATTGATGCAAATTGGTTTTGATGGCTACGCGATTGGTGGGCTATCAGTCGGTGAGCCGGAAGCAGATCGGTTGCGCGTGCTGGATTTTCTTGCTGATAAAATGCCAGCAGATCATCCACGCTATTTGATGGGCGTTGGCACACCTGAAGATATTGTTGCAGCGGTTGAGCGCGGTATTGATATGTTTGATTGTGTAATGCCAACCCGGAATGCGCGGAACGGTCATTTATTTACGCATCAGGGCGTGGTGCGTATTCGCAATGCCGTGCATCGCGCAGATGAAAACCCGCTCGATCCGCTTTGTGATTGCTATACCTGTCAGCATTACAGCCGCGCTTATTTACATCATCTTGATCGCTGTAAAGAAATTCTCGGTGCGCGGTTAGCAACAATTCATAATTTGCATTATTACCAAACGCTGATGCGTGGTTTACGCGAGTCGATTGCAGCGGGTCAACTAGCAGCCTTTGTCGCAGAATTTAAGCAGCGGCGTCAAATAATTGAATGTGCCTAAGTAGGTTCGGCAGAATCACGATGCTTTAGACGGCGGCTCAATATCAGAGCGATAATCAAACAAATCCGCCAAGCCTTCTAATTCTTCTTGAGCGTGTTTATCTTTAATCTCTTCAGGACTTAGCGCACGCGCAGCAGGCGGATTTGGTTTAATCGGCGCAGGTGTTGATGTTTGTGTTGGTACTGATTTAACCTCCTGCTGTTCTTCCTGTGCTAAGGCTTCAAGCATCGCATCAATATCACTACGCTCAGAATTTTCAGCTTCAAAAGACTCTAAATCAGCATCAGCGGGTATTGCTTGTTCAGCACCTGCTGCAACCGGATTCGATGTGTCTTGTATAGCAGGAGCAGGCGGTGTAGATAAAACAGGTGCTGCCGGTGCGTGTTCTTGTTCGCCGTGCTTAAACGCCGCTGTATATTCATCCATTAACCGTTCGAGTGTTTCTTTAGTGCTGGCTAATTCCAGTGCCAGCCGATCTTTTTCATGCTCTAAACCGGATACTTCATCGGCGCTCATCATGCCGTAGGGCGTCATTTCCGACCAAGGTTTAATCACCTTTGCCAATTCAATCGGCAGTTGCTTCAGCTTAGAGCTATCGCGCTTGAGATATAAATTCAGCATGACATTATAAAATGCCCGCTCACGTCCGATATATTCATCGACTTTCGCTGTGAGTTCATCGCCTTCGATATGATAAGTATGCTCAAAAAGCTGAGTCAGTGCATCACGATGCGAAATTTCATCGGCATCTAATTGACGAATCACCGCTTTAGCTTTCGTCGTCTCATCAAACTCTTGATTGCGTTGGCGCTTGAGCATCCAGAATAAAATGCCCCACGCTAAGATCGCAAACTCGCCGACTAAAATCAGCGCCGCAATATACAATGAGCTACTCACGAGCGCGATGTCCTCTTGCCGGAGCCAGCCGAATTAGCAGCAGTTTTAGCGATCACATCCTGAGCAGCAGGCCGCGCACGCTGCACCATCAGCCACCAGGTTAAACCCAGCGCCACCCCTAATAGCGCATTCCCCCCGAGTAAATACAGTGCGAGCCAGCCCCATGATAGCGGCGCTTCTGGCGTTGCTGATGGCTCAGGTGGTGCATCAAATTCAAAATTCACATTGCAGGGTTCGGGTTGAATTTCGAGCATGTCACCACTAAGTCGATTCGCAATAAAATGACTGGTAACGGTATAATCACCCGGACGCTGAATTGGAATTTTAATTAACAGCGGAAAGCGTTTACCTTTCGGCAATTCGACTACTTCACTCCAACCATTCGGGCCGCGAGCGAGTAAATAGCCCGATACGCTGAGCGTATCCAGGACATCTTGATCGGCAGCGAGTCGCAACAAAATCGCGGCAAAGGGCACAATATCACTTGGTAATTGCTGCTCATAGGTAATCGTCAGCGGTTTATCTTTTATTTTAAGCCGTTGAGTTAATTGACGCTGAAAAGTCCCGCCATCGATCACTAAATCCAGACGATAGACGCCCGGAATAAGCGTTTGTGTTTGCAAGGTAGCCGCAAAACGATTAGTTGCTGGATTAAATGACATCGCGAGCTGAGTGGGAGCTAAACGCGGTGCAGGCGGTTGTTCACCTTCTTCAACCTGCACTGGCGCAGCGGCATTAGCTGGTAATTCAAACTCAGGCGTAAGCGTACAGGTGGCATTGAGTAATTGTAATAAATCTGTGCGTGTAATTGGCTGCCCATGTTCAGTCAACCAACTTTCGAGCGCGACGGTTTCGCCGGGCATTACGGCATTGGGTACGGGCGCGGCTTCAATATTAAGCGCGGTGACAATGACGACGCGATTATCTGGATCTTCAACACCAAGAATCCGCCATTGCCCAGGCTTCGGATTGGCTAATGTTACTAAATCATAGCTGAGTTCAGCGCGCCATTTGACATCTGGTAGCGGCTGATCGGCGCGAATCCGCTCGCCGGTCGGTGTAATGAGTTCAGTTTTACCGCCTTGAGCGCGAAAGGCAAGCAACGTAAATTCGCGAACTTGTTCATCAATAGTAAATTGATTGCCAGCAATCGGCACAGTCGTCGGCGGGGCGCTTTCTTCGAGCATTCGCAAAAACAGGCGCTGTAATGAATCCGCATCCTGCGCAATTTCTAACCAGCCATCAGTTTCTTTCGCTAATTGCCGCATCAATGGCTCGTCGATTTGATTCGATAAGCCAATTGTATGTACCTTGACGCCCTGCGTTTTAAGTGCTGTGATTTGTTCAGATAAAATCCGTTCGCGTGAGGCGGCGCTTTCAGTAGCATCCTTTGAAATATCAACCAAACCATCGGTCAAAATAATTAAATGCCGTTCACCAGCGGCGGGCGCTTGCGTCCAATCAGCCGTTGCAGCACGAATGGCACCTTCAATATCGGTAAAGCGTCCGCGTGAATGAATCCGTGCTAACCGGTCGCGCAACCGCTTTTTCCAATCCGCGTCAACTATTGCTGGTGTCGCTAAAATTTCTTGTTGTTCAGCAAAGAGCCAAACGCCCGCACTGGTGCCGAGTGGAATTAATTCATTAACAATTTGTAATGCTGGTGCGCGTAAATTCTGCGGATCATTTTGGCGCATACTGCCGGAGACATCGATCAATAAGCGCACATCTGCTGGCGCAGCAAATGCAGTGAACGGCATGATTAACGCACCGGATAGCAGTAACCATTGCCAGAGACAGAAGGCGCGTATTAGGGCAACCACAGCTCGAAACAACCTCCGCTGAGTTGATGCGCGTTGTGCAGTTGAATGCGACCGCTGTGTTCACCGTGACGATGTAATTGCGCAATACGGGCGGCAAAATACAATCCTAATTGGGTATGCGTGGCGTCGCTCTTTTCGCGTAGGGCGCTAGGTCGATAATCGCGGAGTGTCGTTAAATAGTCAGGAAACCCAGGGCCGTCATCCTCAACGCGCAACACTAAATACTCAGCTTGACATTCAGCATTGAGCTGAATTTGACGACGTGCATAACGGCGGGCATTGCCGATGGTGCTATCTAAGACACTGCGGATCAATTCAGTATCGAAATAGCCTTCGAGGTCAGGATCACAGACGGCGAGCACTTCAAGATTTAGCGAACGACACACTGAAAGATTTTCGGCAATGAGTTCATTAAAAAACTCACTGACGTTATTGTCACTGATGCGCACTGATAACTGTTGCTGCCCTAATTTATAGAGTGTCAGCAATTGAATCAGACTGCCATTAGCACGACGCACTTCATGCTGTAAAACATTGGCTTGACTGGGATTAGCGATGCGATTGTCGGGATTGGCAATCAAATCATCGAGATTGGTTAAAATCAGTCCGAGCGAATTTTTTATATCATGGACTGATGAGGCGAGAATGTCGGAAAAATCAAGGCTATCCATCGCTTTTTAGCCCTGTCAAAAGTTTACGTAATCGTTTATTTAAATCGGCTAGTCGCCAATCATCTGGCGCTAATCGTTGAATGCGCTCAACATAATGATGCACGGTTTGCACGTCCTCTCGATTGATGCCGCGATGTTCCATATACATAAGCATCGCCATCGCTGCATTGAGATTGATGGTTTTGTTGCCCGGCATCTGTTCCGCCGCTTGACTCAAGAGCTTGATTGCGGCGTCAAACTGTCCTTGTTTAATCAAATGCACGCCTTCATTATTAGTTTTAATTAAGGCTTGCTGAATGGTGCGAATTTCGGTTTCGGCATCATATTTGAGATCCGATTCCTGACACAGGGTTATAATTTGCGCCAAGATTGCTTCATCGTCGTGATTGTTGGCAATCGCTTGCTGCAAAATCGGTGCAGCTTTATCACCCTGCCCGAGTTCAACATAGGTTTTTGCTAATTCGAGCGCGTAATCCGAGGCGTGCGCGGTTTCATTTAATCCAGCAAGCGCCTGTTCAGCAAGCGCGAGTGCGGCGGCGGCGCCTTCGTGATCGCCCTGATTGGCTTTAACCAGCGCATTAGCACTGGCGGCATAAAAGGTTGCTTCGGGTTGATCGGGGAAGGATTTGCGAATATCGCGAGTGACTTTTAAGGCTTCATCATGTTTGCCATTGACCGATTTGCTTTTGGCAAGTCCGGCAAAGATAGCGGGATGATTGAGCACCGAATGCTTGGCTAAGCCGACCGCTTGCGTATAGGCATGTTCGGCGACATCGCTATGACCATTGTTTAATGCTAAATCGGCGAGGGTGTGTTGACGCGGTATATTGCGTGGTGAAATCCGAATTGCTTCGCGCAAGGTGTTTTCGGCGGCGTCAAATTGACGTTGCGCAGTTTGACTTTTAGCGAGCCAATCATAGGCGCTGATAAACGTTGGGTCTTGAGCGATGAGCTGTTTAAAAATGGTTTCGGCTTGATCGAATTGTTTGCGCAAAAATGCGATCTTGCCTAAGCTAAAAACAGCCCAGGGCATTTCGCGCACAGCCAGCACCTGTTTTAAGGTGGCTTCGGCTTCATCGAGCAGATTGGTGTCGATGCAGATTTCGCTTTTGATTTTGAGCAATTCGCCCAGATTGCGCGGTTTATTGGCAATCAGGGCATTGATTTCACGCAATGCGCCGGGCTTATCTTTAGCAACTAAGGCTTTATTGACGGCTGCTAAATCCGCTTTACGTTCAAAGAGTTTCAGCAGTCGGGCTTCGAGCAATTCTTTGGTAAAGGGTTTAGATACATAGCTATCGGGTGCATATTCAACTGCGCCCATCACCATACCGCGTGCGTTTTCGGCGGTAATCATGACAAAGATGACATCAACACCGATCAAGTGTCGCAATCGTGCTTCTTCAAGCACTTGTTGACCATCTTTTCCAGGGCCAAGATTGTAATCACAGAGAATGACATCAAAGCGTTTTTGCTTCATTTTTTGAATGGCATCGAGGCCATCGCGTGCTTGCTCGACTTGGGTACTGCCGAGTGCAACCAGCATCGCTTTGATCGCCGAGCGCATTTCGCCCATATCATCGACGACCAAAAAGCTTTTTGGGGCAAATAGTGGGTTGGTCATAAATAAAGACTACTCGCGCTCAAGCGGGCCAGATGATTCGCGGGCAATGGCGCGATGTCCAATATCACGGCGATAAAACACGCCTGGCCAGTGAATCGTATCGGCAGTTTGATAGGCTAAACGCTGGGCATCGGCGACGCGCTCGCCGAGGGCGGTGACGCAGAGCACGCGCCCGCCCTGAGTCAGGGTGGTGTCGCCGACACGCTGCGTTCCAGCTTGAAAGACTTTAACGGCAGGTGGCGTGGGATTTTCCAGTCCACTGATGACAGCACCAGTTGCATAGTCATCGGGATAGCCGCCAGCGGCCAGAACGACGCCGAGTGCCGGACGTGGATCCCAGTCGGCCTGTGTCTGGTCGAGCTGTCCGGCGAGCGCGGCGAGGCAGAGTTCGACCAGATCCGATTGCAGGCGCATCAGCAGCGGTTGAGTTTCGGGATCGCCGAGGCGACAGTTGAACTCTAAGACGTTGGGTGTGCCGTCGGCGGCGATCATTAATCCGGCATAGAGAAAGCCGAGATAGGGCACACCTTCAGCGGCGAGTCCGGCGACGGTCGGTTCCATCACTTCGCGCATGATGCGGTCGTGAATCTCGGGGGTGACGATGGGCGCGGGGGAATAGGCACCCATGCCGCCAGTATTCGGCCCCTGATCGCCGTCATCACGCGCTTTATGATCCTGCGAGGAGGCCAGTGGCAGGATGTGCCGACCGGCGACCATCGCAATAAAACTGGCTTCTTCGCCGCTGAGAAATTCCTCGATCACCACCCGTGCGCCCGCTTGACCGAAGCGCCCGCCGTCGAGCATCTCGCGCACGGCGGTTTCCGCTGTGGCGAGATCGGCAGCAAGCACGACGCCTTTACCAGCGGCGAGGCCATCGGCTTTGACCACAACCGGCGCACCAAGCTGCTGTAAATAGGCCAGCGCCGGTGCCAGTTCCGTGAACACGCCATACGCTGCGGTCGGGATGCCGTGCCGCTGGAGAAAATCTTTGGCAAAGGCTTTCGAGCCTTCCAACTGTGCGGCCGCTTGACAGGGGCCAAAGCACAGGATGCCAGCGTCTGCAAGCGCATCAGCCAAGCCCAACACCAGCGGCGCTTCGGGGCCGATGATGGTCAGGCCAATCGCTTCACGCTGCGCGAATGCGACCAATCCGGCGATGTCCGTGACCGCAAGCGGGATATTCTCTACACCCGATTCAGTGGCGGTGCCGCCATTGCCCGGAGCAACGAAAACGCGCTCGGCGTGCGGCGATTGGGCGACTTTCCACGCCAAGGCGTGCTCACGGCCGCCACTGCCTACAATCAATATCTTCATAATAAAAAAGCTTTTAATGCTCAGAAGTTAGGTTGAACGCGACATCGCGATACAGCTCGGCTAACGCAAGTTCGATGTCCCAATGATTTAGGGTGATGACGCTATGCCATCCCGTTGATTCCGTGAGCGTCCAGAGCGGTGCGTGACCCTGACGGCTAAACAGTTCGGCGTGCGGGCGCGTTTGATCGAGCAACAGATAATCGGTCAGTTCGGGAATGGTGCGATAGTGCTCAAACTTCAGACCGCGATCATAAGATTCGGTAGACGCCGACAGCACTTCAACGATGAGCTGCGGCGCTTCGACATAGCGCGGCGTGCGGCGTCCGGCTTCGCACAGCACCATCAGGTCGGGATAGCAGAATTTATCCAGCGCCGCGAGATGTAGCTTCATATCGGAGCCATAGACGCGGCATGGGCGTCCGCGCAGCGCCAGACTCAGCGTGCCGAGCGTATTGGCCGCAATCAATGCGTGACTCTCACTGCCGCCGGCCATCGCAAACACGTCGCCGGCGAGATATTCGTAACGCCAGTCGTCGGCTTGCTCTAATTGAAAATAGGCCGCGTGGGTGAGCGGCGCATTCCGATCTGGAGCGGCGGCAGACATGATGCGGTTCTCCAAACGCGCCTTAGTGCCGGAAATGGCGCATTCCGGTAAAGACCATCGCCAAGCCGTGCTCATTGGCAGCAGCAATCACCTCTTCATCACGCATCGACCCACCCGGCTGAATCACCGCCGTGATCCCCGCAGCGGCGGCTTGGTCGATACCATCGCGGAACGGGAAAAAGGCATCGGAGGCCATCACCGATCCGGCGACGGTTAAACCGGCGTGTTCGGCTTTGATCGCGGCGATACGCGCTGAGTTGACGCGGCTCATCTGTCCGGCACCGACGCCGATGGTCATGCACTCGCGGCCATACACAATGGCATTGGATTTCACGAACTTCGCCACGCACCACATAAACAGCAGGTCGGTCAATTCGGCATCAGTTGGCTGGCGCGTGGTGACGGTGCGCAGCGTATCGGTCAGGCGCAAATCGGCCTCTTGCACCAATAAACCGCCGTGAACGCGCTTGAAGTCCAGTCGGGCACTTGGTTCGCTGTTCCAGTCACCGCATTCGAGTAATCGCACATTTGGCTTGGCGGCGACCACAGCGCGGGCATTAGCGGCGACACGCGGCGCAATAATCACCTCGACAAACTGCCGCTCGACAATCGCACGGGCGGTGTCGGCATCGAGTTCACGGTTAAACGCGATGATGCCGCCGAAAGCGGATTCAGGATCGGTCTGATAGGCGCGATTATAGGCATCGAGCAGGGTTGACCCGAACGCGACACCGCAGGGATTGGCGTGTTTGACGATGACACAGGCTGGCGCTTGGTCAAACTGTTTCACGCATTCGAGCGCAGCATCAGTGTCGGCGATGTTGTTATAAGACAGGGCTTTACCCTGAAGCTGAGTCGCGGTCGAGATACCGGCTTCTGTGACCTGATGCTCGACATAAAACGCCGCCTGTTGATGCGGATTTTCGCCATAGCGCATCGACTGCTGGCGCTTAAATTGCAGCGTCAGCGTGCGCGGGAAGTTGGTTTCAGCTCCGGCTTCGGCTTCGGTTTCAGCCTCAGCGCGGCTGGAAAGATAATTAGCAATCGCGCCATCATAACGGGCGGTGTGCTCAAACACCTTCGCCGCCAGATCAAAGCGCGTCGCGGCACTCACGCCGCCGCTGGCTTGGAGTTCCTCGGCGACGCGCTCGTAATCGGCAGCATCGACGATGACGGTGACGCTGGCGTGATTCTTCGCTGCTGCACGGAGCAAGGTCGGGCCGCCGATGTCGATGTTTTCAATCGCTGTGCCCAGATCGCAATTCGGATCAGCGACCGTCTGCTCGAACGGATACAGATTGACTACGACCAGATCAATCGGCGCAATGCCATGCTCGGCCATGATCGCGTCATCCAGACCGCGCCGACCGAGAATGCCGCCGTGAATGCGCGGATGCAGGGTTTTTACGCGCCCGTCCATCATCTCTGGAAAGCCGGTGTGATCGGAGACCTCGATCACGGTCAAGCCGTTGTCGGCAAGCAGGCGGGCGGTGCCGCCGGTTGAGAGAATCTCAACGCCCTGCGCTGCGAGCACGCGCACGAAGTCGAGTAGGCCGGTTTTGTCAGAGACGCTAATCAGAGCACGTTGAATAGGTTGCATCGGGTCGTCCAGGGTTCTCGTAAGCAGATGGATGTGCGAATGCTGCAAATATACTGAAACTGTGGTCGATGGTGGCGGGATTCGTTGCGCAGATACCCATCACGCGATGGCTTGGGCGCGATTGTCCCATTGAGCAATCGCCCACTGCCCTTGACCGGAAGACACTCCGAGTTCAATCGCACGGATCGCAGCGGTCATTGCGGCGATCTCAACCTGCGTGCGCAATCGTTCGAGCAGCAGCGGGGCGAGTTCTTCGATAGTGACATTCCGAATCGGCAACAACAACACATCGCGTTCAAGAAACGGAATGCGCTCATCCGCAAAATGCGCCAGCACCAGCCCGTCTTGACGCTCAATGCGCAGATAGGGCGATTCCAGCGGCAACAACACGCGCTCATCGAGCGCATCGCAGAGCACTTTAAGCGCACGCTTCAGGATCACATAATCGAAGGTCAGCCCGCCGTCCCCCACCTGCGCAGTGACTGCACAGCGCACACGGAAATTATGACCGTGCAGATTCTCGCGCTCCGTAGCCGAGAACAGGGTGAAATGGCCGGAGCTGAAATTGAGATAGTCTTTGCTGATCTCGATACGGGTCAGGATCGCGTCGGCCACAAGCGTCTCCATGAGGTGTTAATCCTAAAACAGTGTGACCTGTGCGGCGGGTGTGTCAAGCCATCGCCAACCGCGCCGCGAAACGGATCGAGACTTGACTTGAAATCACCTTAATCTTGCGCCCGCTTTCGGCTACACTCGCACACATGGCTAAGCATACAAAAACAGCATCTAACGGCGGTGCGACCATCGCCCTCAACAAAAAAGCCGGGCACGATTATTTCATCGAGCAACGGCTTGAGTGCGGACTGGTGCTCGAAGGTTGGGAGGTCAAGAGCTTGCGTGCCGGACGTGTCCAGCTCAAAGAAAGCTATGTCAAGATTCTTCACGCCGAGGGGTTTCTCATCGGGGCGCATATTTCGGCGCTGGCGACCGCTTCGACCCATATCAGCCCTGACCCGACACGCAGCCGCAAGCTGTTACTGAAGCGTTCGGAGCTGAATCGACTGATTGGCCTGACTGAACGCGCCGGTTACACGCTGATTCCGACCGCGCTGTATTGGAAACGCGGACGCGCCAAGCTGGAGATCGGTCTCGCAAAGGGTAAGAAACAGCATGATAAACGTGCCACCGAGCGCGACCGCGACTGGCAGCGCGAAAAAGAGCGGATTTTTAAGACGGGTTGAAACAGGTGTTGCTTTTTCCTGTTGCTCTGGAACCAAAGCTTCTCTATATTGACCAACAAATCACCTGGGGGCGACATGGCTTCGACGTGGGTCGCAAAACCTGAGGTGCATGCCGAGGTGCGGGAAACCTCGTAAAACTATCCGCAAACCAATAGTTGCCAACGACGACAACTACGCTCTCGCTGCTTAATCCCAGCGGGCCTCAGACCGCTGCCTGCCTATGGACGGCGGATTCCTGGGGTAAAAACACATAGGATCGTGGTGACGGGCGTCCGGACCTGAACCGCTAAAACCTAACGGAATCGCCGACTGATCGCCCTGCCCTTCGGGCGGCGGAAGGTTAAACACAATAGAACGGGCTAAGCATGTAGAACCAATGGCAGAGGGCTTGCGGACGCGGGTTCGATTCCCGCCGCTTCCACCATTTAAGCATCCAAGCACGTCCAGCACGATCCGAGAACCCGCCTAAGTGCGGGTTTTTTATTGATTAGTTGTCCGTATGGGGGTAACATCGTCCGCGAACATCCACTAGCACACGGGGGTAACTTTTCGGGGTAACCGAGATACCCCCATCGGGAGTTACCCCCATGCCACTGACAGATGCCGCTGTTCGTAACGCCAAGTCTACAGACAAGCCTTTCAAGCTGGCCGACGAGCGCGGCCTATTCCTGCTGGTGACACCGAGCGGGGGTAAGTGGTGGAGGCTCAAGTATCGCTTCAATGGCAAGGAAAAATTGCTGTCGCTTGGAACTTACCCCGATGTGGCTTTGAAGGATGCCCGCACCCGCCGCGACGAAGCCCGTAAGCTGCTGGCCGCTGGCGTCGATCCCGGTGAGCACCGCAAAGCGCAGAAATCAGCCCGTGAGGATCGAGCGGCCAACAGTTTCGAGGTCATCGCCCGTGAGTGGTACGCCAAGCACGCGCCGAACTGGGTTGCGGCGCATGGGGACAGGATCATTCGCCGACTAGAGCGCGATATTTTCCCTTGGATTGGCGGGCGACCAATTGCCGATATCGCCGCGCCTGAATTGCTGGGCGTCGTTCAGCGGATCGAAAAGCGCGGCGCACTCGAAACCGCACACCGCGCCTTGCAGACCTGCGGCCAAATCTTTCGGTTCGCCGTCGCTACCGGCAGGGCTGACCGTGACCCGTCCGGTGATCTTCGCGGTGCGCTATCGCCAGTGAAAGGGGCGCATTTTTCAGCCGTGACCGACCCCGCACGGGTTGCCGAGATATTGAGAATGATCGACGGCTATACCGGCACAGTCACTGTCTGCTGTGCCCTGAAACTCGCTCCGCTGGTGTTCGTCCGCCCCGGCGAACTGCGTAAAGCTGAATGGGCACATATCGATTTCGACGCTGCCGAGTGGCGCTATACGGTCAGCAAGACCGGTAACCAGCATATCGTTCCGCTCTCCACTCAGGCGCTCGCTATCCTGCGCGAACTCCACCCGTTGACCGGACGCGGGCGCTATGTTTTTCCCTCAGCGCGTGGCGGGGATCGCCCGATGAGCGATAACGCCATCCTCGCCGCCATGCGTCGCTTGGGCATTCCCAAAGACGAGATGAGCGGTCACGGCTTCCGTGCGCTGGCGCGGACGATTCTTGATGAGGTGCTGGGTTTTAGGCCTGATTTCATCGAACACCAGTTGGCTCATGCCGTGCGCGATCCGAACGGCAGAGCCTACAACCGGACGGCCCATCTGGACGCCCGCCACAACATGATGCAGGCATGGGCTGATTATCTGGACGGGATCAAGCAGGGGGCGAAGGTTATTCCGTTGAAGCGGGCGGGGTAGCCCAAACAAAAGCAAGCCCCGAGACGGCACCACCCGCCACGGAGCTTTGACCTTCACCGATCTGCATGGGGTTCGGCAATGGCTGGAAATAAGTCTATATCCGCTGTTGTGCTGATTGAAGGCCGCGAGGCAATTCCAGTTCGTACAATTCCATTTGTGACCGGATGGATGCTTTCTCCTGACGTGCTCGCTAATGCGCTGGCGCTGACCGATATGATTCAGCGTCTTGTCATCGAGCGACGCCCGCCCCATGACGATGATTTCATAAGTTTTGATGAAGGTGAGACATCGCCCCTTCCAACGATCCGCTATTCGGCGCTCACGGCTTTCTGTCTGATCGAAAATGATTCCATTGTCGAGATGAAGCCAAAGGAGTGGGACTTGGTTGTGGACGACTTGGCCGGCCTATCGGCGCGTCTTGATGGAACTGGAAAATCCCGAGAGGAGCAGCGCCCCATTTGGATTAGAGAATCTATCCCGTTGCTGCCTGCTGGTGTTTTCGTGTGGCGCGACGAATTTGAAAGCGCATTTAGCCGCGCTTATGGGCAATATCGACTGGCTATTGTCGGCGAGCGCGACGGAGATCGGGGCTTAACATTTAATCCGATCATTCCATGTGAATTGCATGGTGCCGTGCTGGATGGTTTTTATGCGCTGCCAGACCCTGCGACGAATTTGCTGGCGCTGTCGCCCGCTGAAACAACCCCTCATGGCAAGTCTGGCGCGGGGTATATATCAAAAAAACTGGCAGCACTGAATCAAGCAGCTACGCGCTTCTGGGCAAACGCTGACCCTAGCGATAAATCCACCCACCCAGACAACAATGAAGTTTCAAACTGGCTTATCAAGCGAGGTTATTCTGAGACGCTCGCCCAAAAGGGTGCATCAATCGTCCGCCCCGATTGGGCATCGGTAGGGCGTAAGCCAGAAGAATAGCGACCCCCGCTAACTCAGCAACGGCGCGGGCTGAAAAGGGGTGACACCGTTAAAGGTGACACCCTTTCTCTTTTTAATGCTTGTCGGATGCGATTGAATCGACTCGTGTTTCAACAACCGAGATCGAATCGCAATGGCGAATCAACTCCCCGAGACTGGGTTTCTCCGTCTCCCTCAAATAATCGGTGATAAAAAGGTCGGTACCCCCCCACTAATTCCTGTCGGCAAAAGCTGCTGGTGGGCAGGAGTCAAAACAGGTCGTTTTCCAAGCCCAGTAAAGCTAGGCCAGCGCGTAACGGTATGGCGCGTTGAGGATATCCGCGCGCTGATTGAAAACGCGCAGGGAGCCGCCTAATGCCTACCAGATCGCAGAAAATCCGCGCAGAACGGCGCGAGAAGCTGGCCAGACAGTGGCCGGAAATGAAAAAGCCTGTTGCGGGGCGCATCCACAACAGGCTTGCAAAGATTCAGAAATTAGGCGTATTTTGGAAAAAGGACGACAAGCCTTTAGCAGAGGTGCGTCGTCCCAGGGAGTTAGCAGCTCCCTGAGTAAAGTCCGACCCTAGCGGACAACGACGCAAAGACGATTGTACACCAACCCCCGTGCGCTCGCACGTTTGGCTCTTGCGTCACCTGCCCGTTGCGGTCGGTCTCCCCAACCAACTTGGAGATCGACACGATGAAAACCGCACGAAAAACCCGAGTCCGCTTCGGACAGTTCAACACACCTGAAGAGCTGCTGGCCGTCCGTGCGGACGCGCACGCTGGTCTGCATATCAATGCGCTCGAAGCAACACTAATCCGTGTTGCAGCGGTGCTCGATTTGCTGACCGCCGTCACCAGCGACCTAGCCAACGGCTCCGTTGTGAACCAGCAAATCCTTGCGGATGGCATTTGGACGGCTTCGGGGCTGGTGGCTGAAGCCCGCTTGATCGTGGAGCACGTAAGCAAGGGAGGTGCCGTGCAATGACCAAGCGCCCCCAAGGACAGGGGGCTTCGGCCCCCACTAGCACTAGCCCAACGCCGATCAAGTTACCAATCAACGGGCTGACCATCGACCCCGAAATCCAGCAGCGCACTCGCGTGGACGAGGCGCTGATTGCTGAGTATGCCGAAAACATCGGTGACTGGATTCACGCCGCGCCAATCGTGGTCTTCAGCGACGGCTATTCGCGTTTCGTCGCGGACGGTTTCCAGCGCACGGAGGCGGCCCGCCGCGCTGGTCTCTATGAAATCCCCGCGATTCAGTTCAACGGGACGCGACAGGATGCCTTGCGCTATGCGCTGTCAGCCAATGCGACGCACGGTCGGCGGCGCAGTCGTGAAGACCTCGAACGTGCCTACGCGACCGCCGTGCGTGAAGGGTTCTGTCAGGCGGCTGATACCGAATGCGTGGCTTCACTGCTGAAGTGTTCGGCGCGTTGGGCTTCAGAACTGACCAAGCTGGCGCGAGAAGCGGCGAAGATCGCACGCGACGCGGAGATTCAGCGTCTCGCTGAGGATGGCAAGAGTCAGCGGGAGATTGCCGAGCAGGTCGGCGTTTCTGTGGGTTCTGTCAATGCGACTGTTCAGAAATGGAATACTTCCAAAACTGAACGCATTGATCCGGTCGCCCCTCCCCTAGCCAACGACTACGCTCAGGGCGATACCGCCCCCGAGCCGATCATCGTCGAAGAGATCGAGGGCGACGATCTCGCCGCCATCCGCGACGAGACGGACAAGCTCCATGCCGAAACTGCCGCGCCAGCGCCCGCTACGCCCGCTCCCAAACCGCCGACGGCCAAAGATGCCATGCACGCGGCCCATCGCGTCACGGGGCTGTTGGGGCTGGTGCGGCAAGCGTTAGAGCAGGTCGAGGACGCCGAAGTCTCTTTGCTCGAATCGGATGCGCGGATATTGATTCGTGAGCTACGCACCGCGACGGATCGGCTCGTGGCGCGATTCGGCGCGGAGGAGGTGGGTCATGCGTAAGGATCACTACTCTCCACCGGCCAAGTGGACGCGAGAGTTTCGGGGGGCGCTCAAGTTGTCGGACGCGCACTTCAAGGTCTACAGCTACCTTGAAAACGCGCTCGAGTCCCACGCCACCGGCATCTATTTCATCACCTTGTCGGCGATTGCCGAGATGGTCTGCGATGAACGTGATTTCGTGGCCCGAATCATGGAGGAGCTGGAGTCGGCGGGGCTGATTTTATGGGACGCCAAGGCCGATGTGGTCTATGTGCCGTGCGTCTGTGGCGAGCAATTTCGCTGGAGTGGACGCGCAGGAAAAGATCCAGAAAAGGATTTTCGCGTGACCGATGGGCGGCGGCATATCCAGTCGCTTCCAACCTCATATTTGATCGAGCTTTTCCTATCGCGCTGGCCGATCTTCAAGACCGACGAAGGGGCTTACCAAGGGGCTTACCAAGCCCCTTCACAAGGGGCTTACCAAGGGGCTACCCAAGCCCCATACCAAGCCCCAACTACAACTACCTTTTCAACTTCAAAGATATTAGACCCCTCCCAGACCCCCCCGACGCCCGACGCGCCGAAATTTCGCCCGCTCGATGATGACGGCATCGACATCGACATCAACGAGGAGGTGACGCCATGAAGCGGGTCACCACGCTCGAATACTTGCAACGGCTGACGCATGACGCTGGCTGGATCGAGCTATGTCGGATCGTCCGAGGGGTAGAAGCTGTCTGGGATGACCGGCCCGAGGTGATCTTGAACCAAGCACGGGAATGGGCCGGGGCTGGCAATCTGTTCACGACTTTGCAACGCATCGACCGTGACGCGCTGGTCGGCTATCTCACCGAGCAGCGACAGGCAGATCCCCGCAAACGGCCCCGCACGCCCGATCATGCGGTGAAACGCTATTGCCGATTGTTCTTCGACTTCGATCCGGTTCGACCGACCGGCACCAGCAGCACCGCCGACGAACTTGACGAGGCGCTGATTCGCGCTCAGGGGCTTCGGGATCGGTTGCTGGCGCTTGATTGGCCCCTTCCGGCGATAGCGATGTCCGGCAACGGCTGGCATCTGCAATATCGGACGGCGCTGCCCAACACACCGGAGACCCGTGAGCAGTTGGCGCTGATCTATGCCGGATTGCACAGGGAGTTTTCGGACGATGTGGTCGAGTTCGACCGGGCAGTTCGGAATCCGGCGCGATTGTGTGCGTTGTATGGCAGTGTGAAACGCAAGGGGCCGAATACGGCTGACCGACCTCATCGGCGTTCGGCGATTTGGTTGCCCAGTGACTGGAAACAGGTGCTCCCGAAGCAGGTCGCTGCATTGGCCGATTACTTCGCTCGCCAATCAAGTCAGACGCGCTCGACCGGCACGGCAGCCCGTAGCGCGACTCGGATCGAGGGACAGGGCAATTACGCATCCCTCGATGTGGTGCGCTGGTTTCAAGCGCATGACGCCTATGTCGGTCATTTGGAGGGCAACAAGCACGGGGTGCGCTGCCCGTGGTCGAGCGAGCACACCAGCCCGTCACCGAAAAGCGGCTCAGATACCATCGTTTTCGAGTCTGACGGCGGCTGGCCCGGGTTCTATTGCCATCACGCCCACTGTCAGGGGCGGACGATCCGCGATGTCATGGCGTTGTGGGGGGATGCCGACGCCTTCTGTTCTGAGGCCTTTCAGTCACGGAGGGCCGCGTGATGTTCGATCTCTACCCACATCAGGCGGCACTCATTGACGAACTGCGGGCGGGATTTGCCCAAGGCCATAAGCGCCAGCTTTTGGCGCTCGCCACCGGAGGGGGCAAGACTGTGGTAGCAGCGCATCTGGCGCGGCTGGCTGTGGAGAAGGGCCATAAGGCGCTGTTTGTCGTGGATCGCATCGAGCTAGTCGGTCAGGCCGTGCGGACGTTCAGCGAGATCGGGCTGACCGTCGGCGTCTTGCAGGGCGAGAACACCAGCTTTTCGCGGGATGACGACATCATCGTTGCCTCGATCCAGACCATCCGGGCGCGACAAGCTCCCGATTGGGCACATGTGGTGTTGGTTGACGAGGCCCACATCCTCCACAAAACGCACATCCAGCTCATGGAACGCTGGACGGCAATTCCTTTCATCGGCTTGAGTGCGACGCCCCTTCGCAAGGGATTGGGGCGGTATTTCACCAATTTGGTGCGCGGCCCGTCGATCCGCTGGTTGACCGACAACGGATTCCTCGTGCCGGTGCGCGGTTTTGCGCCAGCTTCGGACGCTGTGGCTGATGCGCTGAAGGGCGTCAAGGTTCGTGGTGGCGATTACATCGAAGCCGAACTAGGGCGAGCGATGAATCAGGCGGCGCTCGTCGGGGACGTCGTGACGACTTGGCAAGAACGCGGAGAGGACAGGCAGACGTTGTGCTTTGCGACCAGCATCGCGCACAGCAAGGCGCTTCGTGATGACTTTGAGGCGGTCGGCATCAGCGTTGGACATCTTGACGCTTACACCGCGACCGACGAGCGGCGCGACCTGATCGCCCGATTTAAGACCCGCGACATCCGCATTCTGACTAGCGTCAACGTGCTTGGGATCGGCTTTGATGTGCCGAGTGCGTCGTGTTTGATTCTGGCCCGCCCGACACTCTCGGAAGCTTTGCACATGCAGCAAATGGGGCGCGGAATCCGACGTGCCGAGGGCAAGGTTGATTGCCTGATCCTCGACCACAGCGGGAACACGCTCAAGCACGGGTTGCCGGTGCATTTTGAGGTTCAAGACTTGAATACCAGCGAGAAGGGCACGGGCGAGGTGCGCAAGCCCCGCGACAAGGATGCTTTGGTGGCGTGCTCGCACTGCGGGGCGCTGATGGAGCGTGTGCAAGTGACCTGTTCCGAGTGTGGCATTGACCGGCCGCAACGCAAATCGAAGGTGATGACCCGCGACGGCGATCTCGTGGAATTTGGTGCGGCGGATATGGGGCTGGTGGCTGACATGGACGAACGGCGGCGTTTCTATCGGGGAGTCATGGGCCACGCCATTCTGAATGGGAAAAAACCCGGCATGGCGTTTCACCTAACCGTTGAGCGATTCAAGGGCTGGAAGCCGCCGTACCAGTGGCAAAACTTAGAGCCTGACCTTGACCCGCCGGAGGATGTGACACGCTGGATTCGTGCCCGAAACATCCGCTGGGCCAAAGGCCGCGGGCGAGCGCACGGTTAGAAGGCGAGTTGGCCGGACTCACCATCCGGACCTTTTTTGGGGGGAATTTATATGTTGACTGAAGAGCATCGCGCTCAACGGCGGCGCGGCATTGGTGGATCGGACGTAGCTGCGATTGCGGGGCTGTCACCGTGGCGCACACCGCTGGACGTTTACCTCAGTAAGGTCAGGGACGTGGAGCAGTCGGACAGCGACGTCATGCGCTGGGGGTCGATCCTAGAAGCGCCCATCGCCGACGAGTACGCTCGACTGACAGGCAACCGGATTCGGCGCATCAATCGCGTGCTGGCGCATCCAGAACACTGTTACATCTTGGCGAGTCTCGACCGGCAAATTGTCGGGCATCCCGATGGCCCCGGTGTGTTGGAGATCAAAACGGCGGGGCGCTGTTCCGCCGAATGGTATCGTGCTGATCGGCAAGACTGGCGCGTGGTGCTGCCTTTGCGCGAGCTATGGCCGACTCTCGGTTCGTGGGACGGCTTGGAATGGACGGCGGAACTGTCGTTATCTGGGTTCGCGGCTGTTGTGCGAGAAGCGGCAGCGAGCAGACCGCTCAAAACGCCCGTAGCGACGCTGGCAAGTCATGGCTATGGTGTTGGAATACCCATCCGGCGCAATCGCTCTAATGGCCGCTGGCGCTGGAATATGCGTCTAGCAGTTGTCTAGCTACAAATCTAGCAGTCGGCTAGACCAGTGCTAGATTTTGGCTAGAATGCTGGCTAGATCAATGCTAGAAACGAGCTAGATATGAGCGAACAGCTTGCTTTGCGCTTTGCCGCTGGCACGAAAGAGCGCATCCGCGCCTTGGCTGGTGATGGCGAATCCATGACCAGCGTGCTTTTGCGCGGGATTGCTGCTTTGGAAGGTCAGGGCGCGATTGACGGCACCGAGCCGGAGCAACCACACAATGACCGTCTTGCAGTCATCGAGCAGCGTCTGGATGTGCTGGAAGCTGGTCTTGCGCCCGCCGACGATGGGGTGGCCGGCTACCCCCTCATCGTCAAAGAGGGCGCAGTTCGGATGCAGGCAACAGGCAAGGCACCGGCTGAGATCCGCAAGGCCATCGAGCAGGCTTGTGGTCGGTCGCCTGACCCGAAGCATTTGGCTCGAACGCTGCGTCGTTGGGCATCGCAGACGACTATTTGACACCTGATTGAAGCAGGTTTGAACAGTATGGCGAAGTTTCAGAAAGGTCAGAGCGGAAATCCAGCGGGGAGACCACGCGGAATTGTGACTCAGGCGAAACTGCGCGAGGCGATCCTCGGCGACATCCCTGACATTCTTTCGACTTTGGTCGAAGCAGCAAAAGACGGCGATGTCGCCGCCGCCAAGCTGCTGGTTGACCGCACCATTCCGGCGCTGAAGCCGACAAGCGATCCCGTGACCTTCACACCGGGCGCAACCCTTACCGACACAGCCCACGCGATTATGCAGACCATCGCTTCGGGGCAGATGACGACCGATCAAGGGACGGCGCTGATCTCAGCATTAACGGGGCTGGCGCGGGTGATCGAGGTCGATGAACTCAGCCGCCGCATTGAGGCGCTGGAACGGGGCCACACCCATCAAGAGGTACCAAACCATGAGCAACCTCAAAGCACGAATTGAAAAGCTGGAAGATCGCATCAGGCCCGGAACCGTGTTGATCGTCCTGGCCGAACGGGGCGAGACCTCAGAAGAAGCCATCGAGCGGGCTGCCCGTGCTTGGCGGCGTTCGGCTGAGTCCTTCCCTGTGAAAATCGTGCTCGACTTTCACGGGGGAGCGGCGAAGCTGTAACGCATTACAAACGGGTTACTAACCTGTTACGCGGGTGTCCAGCAGGAGTCCCCTGAGACTCCCGCGGTATTCCCCTGAGTGTCCCCGGGGACATTTTCCGGCAGAGGGTCAGATTTGAAATCAACTCGCCGTTTGCTGGGGGGTAGCATCATCCTGATGGGGGTAGCTTTGGGGGTAACTCACAAAGCAAGCCAGCAGGAAAGACTTAAATATCAGCATCTTGGCTTCACTGTTCGGTAGTCGCCGCTTCCACCACCAATTTAAGCGTCTACAGATAGGGCGCTTACAAAAAACCCGCTGATCGGAGTCAGCGGGTTTTTTTTGCGTGATATATTGGGAATTTACGAGATTTATTTGAAACGCAACACAAAAAAAGCCGAGGTTTTCACCTCAGCCTTTGATACGCAAAAATATGGCGCTCTCTAGGGGATTCGAACCCCTGTTACCGGCGTGAGAGGCCAGCGTCCTAACCACTAGACGAAGAGAGCGGTACGTCGTGCAAGAATGGCGTATTATACGCGGCTTGCTGCTTGAGACAAGCGGCTTTTGAACGTTTGATGACTCACGGATAATCCTCGAAGATCCCATGCCGGATTCCGATCCTCATTCCGCTCCGCTTCGCCCCGGTCAACCGCGGGTGATACCACGCCCCGAACATATTCTTTCGCGTGCGCAGATCAGCGAGCAGGCGTTGCGCGTGCTCTATCGCCTACGGCAGGAACAGTTTCAGGCCCATCTGGTTGGTGGTGGGGTGCGCGATCTGCTGTTAGGCCATGAACCCAAAGATTTTGACATCGCCACCGATGCCACGCCGGAGCAGGTGCGTGATGTGTTCCGCAACTGTCGGCTCATTGGGCGGCGTTTTCGTTTGGCGCATGTGTATTTTGGGCGCGACATCATCGAGGTGGCGACATTTCGCGGCACCGGCTCAGATACCGATGTTGAGGGCAGCGCCGACGCGGATCGCCAGGTGCGCAACGGCTTGATCGTGCGTGACAACATCTACGGCACCATCGAGGAAGATGCGCTGCGGCGCGATTTCACCATCAATGCGCTCTATTACGATATCGCCGATTTTGCGCTGATTGATTATGTCGGCGGACTCGATGATCTCCAAGCGGGCCGCTTGCGGCTGATCGGCGATCCGGTCAAACGCTATCGCGAAGATCCGGTGCGGATGCTGCGGGCGGTGCGCTTTGCCTGCAAGTTGGGGTTTAGCATCGAGCCGCTAACCGAACGCCCATTGTTCGAGCTGGGGCATCTGCTGCGCGATATTCCAGCAGCGCGGCTGTTTGATGAACTGCTCAAGCTGTTTCATTCCGGCTATGGGCTGGAAGTATTTGAAAAACTGCGTCATTACGGGTTATTTGGGCATCTGTTTCCCGCGACTGAAGCCTGTTTAGCCTGCGAAGAGCAGGATTTTCCGATCACCTTTGTCAGTCGTGGTCTGGCCAATACCGACACGCGCTTGGCGGAAGATAAGCCGGTGACGCCGGCCTTTCTCTACGCAATTTTGCTCTGGGAACCGGTGCGGCGACAGTGGGGTGAATTGCAGGCGCGGGGGTTAGAGAGTCACGAAGCAATGCAGGTTGCCGCTTCGCGGGTCTGCGTCGAACAACAGCCATTGGTGGCGATTCCAAAGCGTTTTGGGCTGCTGATGCGCGAGATTTGGACGCTGCAACCGCTGCTCGAACGGCGCGATGGAAAGCGCCCCTATCGGCTGATCACCCATCCGCGTTTTCGGGCGGCGTATGATTTTCTTGTACTACGGGCGCAGGCCGGTGAAGCGGATCCCGAATTGGCGACCTGGTGGACACGTTTTCAGGATGCCAGCAGCCAAGAACGCGCCCGCATGACCGATCCGAGTGCCCGCCGCAAACGCCGCTCGCGCCGCCGTAAGCCGGCGATTGCGAGTAGCAGCGAGACGGCGAGCTGACGCGCTCCGCTGTTTTTTCGATCCATCCATCTATCTATTTGCCTGTCTTTCGGAGCGAACCAATGGCCGTTGCCCCCGTATCCGTTGCTACGCTGGCTGCGATGAAGGCGCGTGGTGAGCGGATCGTCAGTCTGACCTGTTATGACGCCTGTTTTGCGCAGTTACTCGACCGCGCTGGCGTGGATGTGCTGTTGGTTGGGGATTCATTGGGGATGGTATTGCAAGGACACGCAACGACAGTGCCGGTGACTGTTGCGCAGATGGCCTATCACGCGGCAGCGGTAGCTCGCGGACGAGAACGGGCGCTATTGGTGGTCGATTTGCCGTTTATGGCCGCTGCGACACCAGAACGGGCGCTCGACCAAGCGGCGCAGTTGATGCAGGAAGGCGGCGCACAGGTCGTGAAGCTAGAAGGCGGTGCTTGGTTGGCTGACACGGTGCAGCGGCTGACCGAACAGGGCGTACCAGTCTGTGCGCATTTAGGATTGCTGCCGCAGTCGGTGAATCGACTCGGCGGCTATCGCTTTCAGGGGCGGGATGAGACCTCAGCCGAGCGCATCCGCCGTGAAGCGCAGTTGATGGAAGAGGCGGGCGCGAGTCTGCTGGTGCTCGAATGTGTGCCGGCGGCGCTGGCGGCTGAGATTAGCCAAGCGTTACAGATTCCGGTGATTGGCATCGGCGCGGGCGCGGGCTGTGATGGTCAGGTGCTGGTGCTGCACGACATGCTTGGGTTAAATCCTGGGCGACCGCCGCGTTTTAGTCGGGATTTTATGGCGGCTGGACGTAGCGCGATTGGCGAGGCGATAGCGGCCTATGTCACGGCGGTGCGCGAGGGCAGTTTTCCGGCGGCGGCTGAGACGCCGTATTGATTATTTTTTAAACCGCACAGGCGCAAAGAACACCAAGTTTTTTATTTAGAAAATCATTAAAAATCTTTCTTTGTGTTCTTTGCGCCTGTGCGGTTATTCATTCAAATTCATTTAATTCAAATTAAAACATGGCTGACACCACAATCGCACCGCTGCTCCAAGTCGAGCGCGTGGCCGACCTGCGCGATCAGGTGCGCCGTTGGCGGGCCGCCGGTGAGCGCATCGCCTGTGTGCCAACAATGGGCAATCTGCACGCCGGACATCTCAGCTTAGTCCGCGCAGGTCGCGCCCGTGCGGATCGCGTCGTGACGAGTATTTTTGTCAATCCGCTGCAATTTGCCGCCAATGAAGATCTCGACGCCTATCCGCGCACCCTCGATGCGGATTGCGCCCAGCTTGCCGCGACGGGCTGTGATCTGCTGTTTACGCCAACTGTGGACACACTCTATCCGCACGGTCAGGACGGTCACACACGGGTCGAGGTGCCGGGCCTTTCCGATTGGCTCTGCGGCGCGAGTCGGCCCGGGCATTTTGTCGGCGTGGCAACAGTGGTCTGCAAGCTGCTCAATCTGATACAGCCAGATGTCGCGCTCTTTGGCGAGAAAGACTTTCAACAATTGCTGGTCATCCGCCGTTTGGTTGAAGATTTGGCGCTGCCGGTTGAGATTATCGGCGTGCCGACCACCCGCGAAGCCGATGGCTTGGCGATGAGTTCGCGCAACGGCTATCTAACGCCCGCAGAACGCGCATTGGCTCCGGCGCTCTATCGCGTGCTGAATCAGACCGCCGAGGCACTGCGGGCAGGCGAAGTGCTGGCGCAGGCCGAGCACGCCGGACGCAACGCCCTCGCTGCCGCCGGACTGCGCCCCGATTATTTGAGCGTGCGCCGCGCCGAGGATCTCGCGCCAGCTGGCGCGGCGGATCGGGCGCTGGTGATTCTCGCCGCTGCCTATCTCGGACGGGCGCGGCTGATTGATAATCTGCGCGTGAACTTGGATTGATTAAGGATTGATTGATGTTGCTGCATTGCAGCAACGGCTGCTGTAGACTTGCACCAACTGCAATAGAAATATGACGACTGGGGCCGACTGGCCATCGAGAGGATTGAGTCAATGCATCTGACCTTGCTGAAGTGCAAGCTCCATCGCGCCTGTGTAACGCATTCGGAAGTTGATTACGAAGGTTCCTGCGCGATTGATGAAGAACTGCTGGAACTGGCTGGCATTCGTGAATACGAACAGATCCAGATTTATAACGTGACCAATGGCGAACGCTTCACCACCTACGCGATTCGCGCTGAAGCTGGTTCGCGGGTTATTTCGGTGAATGGTGCGGCAGCGCATAAAGCGGCCCCGGGTGACCGCGTCATTATTTGCGCGTATGCAACCTTAAGCGAAGCCGAGGCCGATGTATTTCAGCCGAGCCTCGTGTATCTCAACGAGCATAATCGCGTGATGCGCACCGGCAACGCCATTCCGGCGCAGGCGGCCTGATAGAGATTTAGAACCGCACAGCACGCAAAGAACCCAAAGTTTATTTATTTAACTTGGCGTTCTTTGCGCTTTTGCGGTTATTTTTCCAGCAACGCTTAACCGCATTTAAGCAGCCCGGTTGCTCCGCACACCAATCAAGGCACCCGGATCAAATCCCTGCATTCCAACCTCATCTGCGGTCATACCAACGGTTTCAGCACTGTCTAAAATCCGTTGAAGAATCTCATAATAAGCCATTTGCCGCCCTTGATCATAACGGTCAGCACCGTTTACGGCTTCAGCATCGCGGCGTAAACGCTCAACTGCATCTAATACGACAAAACGATAGTCATCGGGATTCGCCATTGCGTTCCTCCAAAATACCACGCAAAACGATGATCTGTTCTTTGAAATCAGCGATTTCTTCCGGCCAGTAACGCTCAATCAAGTCAGCGCGATGGTGATGAGATAAATCCGGTTTAAGATAGCATTGCGGATTGCGAATTTTATCTTCATGCAAACTGATTCGCTTTTCTAAAGAACGAATTGACTTCTCAATCTCGGCTGTCCGCGCATCTTTAAACCGCCGGTACAGACCGTTATTGCGTCCGCCGGATTGAGCGATGTCATAAGCCGATGACTTCACGTCCTTCAGTATAGTTTTTTCTGGTGCAGCGATTGGATACGATGCTTTGCCGCTCATTTATGTGACGAAGCTAAAGCTTCGTCACTAGATTGAGATCAGACTTTGCGTTCTTTGCGCCTTAGCGGTTATGTTTTATCAAACTTTCACCCCTTCATCGACGAAAAGAACTCATCATTGGTCTTCGTCGCCTTGAGTTTATCGTGCAAAAACTCCATTGCTGCTAACTCATCCATCGGATGCAGAATTTTGCGTAGAATCCACATCTTCTGTAATTCCGCCTGACCCATCAATAATTCCTCGCGGCGCGTGCCAGAGCGATTGATATTGATTGCTGGAAAAATCCGCTTTTCGGCAATGCGTCGATCCATGTGGATTTCCATATTGCCGGTGCCTTTAAACTCTTCGTAAATTACATCATCCATGCGCGAGCCGGTATCCACCAGTGCCGTCGCTAAAATCGTCAGCGATCCGCCTTCCTCGACATTTCGCGCCGCCCCGAAAAAGCGTTTAGGCCGCTGCAACGCATTGGCATCTACACCGCCGGTCAATACCTTGCCCGACGAAGGAACAACGGTGTTATAGGCGCGTGCCAGCCGCGTAATTGAATCAAGCAAAATCACCACATCACGCTTGTGCTCAACTAAGCGTTTTGCTTTTTCGATCACCATTTCGGCAACCTGAACATGCCGCGTCGCCGGTTCATCAAAGGTCGAAGAAATCACCTCACCACGCACCGAACGCGCCATTTCGGTGACTTCTTCCGGGCGCTCGTCAATTAACAGCACAATCAAATAGCAATCAGGGTGATTATGGCCGATTGACTGGGCGATGTTTTGCAGCATCATGGTCTTACCGGCTTTTGGCGGCGACACAATCAAGCCGCGCTGACCTTTGCCAATCGGGGCAACTAAATCAATGGTGCGTGCGGTAATATCTTCGGTGCTGCCATTGCCAATTTCCAGCGTCAGGCGTTTTTGCGCAAACAGCGGTGTAAAATTCTCAAACAGAATTTTATTTTTTGCGTTTTCGGGACGGTCATAATTAATATCATTGACCTTCAGTAACGCGAAATAGCGTTCGCCGTCTTTCGGCGGGCGAATTTTGCCCGAAATCGTATCGCCAGTGCGCAGCGCAAAGCGCCGAATTTGACTCGGCGAAACATAAATATCATCTGGCCCGGCAAGATAGGACGCATCCGCCGAGCGCAGAAAACCGAACCCATCCGAAAGGATCTCCAGCACCCCGTCGCCATAAATATCTTCGCCTTTTTTGGCCTGCGCCTTAAGAATAGCGAAGATTAAATCCTGCTTACGCGAACGGCCGACGCCTTCGATATCCATGGATTGCGCCAGCGCCACCAGATTGGGCACTGGCATCTTCTTGAGTTCAGTTAGATTCATCACGGTTGTTTGTCAGAACAGAGGTCAGGGTTGGCAGGCTACGCCTCTCGCGGGAGGCGCTGTCATCGAGGTGAGCAATGAGAGAGTGAGCCGACCGGAGAGGAGGGGCATCCGACTGGATGCCCCGCGTGGATTCGGTTCGTGGTCGAGCGTTCGTGACCGACGCGGGAGTGCGCCGACGGTTGAGCCGAACGGCTCAGAGGTTACTGTCGATAAAGGCCGTCAGTTGTGACTTTGACACAGCACCGACTTTCGTCGCCTCGACTGCGCCGCCGCGAAACAGCATCAGCGTTGGGATACCGCGAATGCCGTAGCGCGGCGGGGTGCTCGGATTGTCGTCGATATTGAGCTTGGCGACCTTGACGCGCCCAGCGTACTCAGCGGCGATTTCATCAAGAATCGGTGCAATCATCTTGCACGGGCCGCACCAATCAGCCCAGTAATCGACAAGCACGGGATCCGCGCATTTCAGAACCTCTTCCTCGAAGGAATCATCGGTCACTTGGACGATGCGTTCGCTCACTGGAGTCGTCTCCCATTTTCTAGTTATCGTGGTTGGATGGATTGGCGCAGAGCTTGAAGGCAGGCCGGAACGGCGGCGCGTGTGGCTTGACAGGCGGAGCGGGGCGGACACATTGGCGTTGATCGTCGCCCTTGAGTAAGATGCTATTTGATCCAAAGCGAAGGTAATTTGCAAGCCTTGCCGTTGGTGAGGCGGCGAAACCGCTCAGCAGACCCACCCGGATGTTCACCGACTGATGACCGACACCCATCTCACTTCGACCCGCTTCGATAGCCTCGCGCTCGACCCCCGCATTTTGGCCGGTCTGGCTGAGGCGGGCTTTACCCAGTGTACGCCGATTCAGGCGGAAACGCTGCCGGTGGCGCTCACGGGCCAGGACATCGCCGGCCAAGCGCAAACCGGAACTGGCAAAACGGCAGCGTTTTTGGTTGCGCTGATGCAACATCTGCTCAATCGCACCCCAGCGCCGCACCCCGATGGGCGCAGTCGGCCACGGGCGCTGGTGCTGGCTCCGACGCGTGAACTGGCAGTGCAGATTCATCAAGATACGCTGCTGCTGGCCAAGCATACTGGGTTGCGCTCGACCGTGGTGTTTGGCGGCACCGGCTATCAGGAGCAACGCGAGGCGCTGGCGCAGGGCGTGGAGATTGTCATTGGCACGCCCGGACGCTTGATTGATTATTACAAACAGCAAGTCTTTGATTTACAAGGCATTGAAGTCGTCGTGCTCGATGAAGCGGATCGCATGTTCGATCTGGGCTTTATTAAGGATATTCGCTATCTATTCCGGCAGATGCCGCCGGTTGAGCAGCGATTGGGGATGCTGTTTTCGGCGACGCTCTCCTATCGCGTCACTGAATTAGCGTATGAACACATGAATCAGCCGCGTTTGGTCAAAATCGAAACCGAACAGGTAACGGCGGATCGCGTGCGTCAAATCTGCTACATGACCGCAAATGAGGAAAAAATACCCCTGCTGCTAGGTCTGATTCGTGGCTGGCCGGAAGGTCGGATTATCGTCTTTGTCAACACCAAGCGCGAAGCGGATCGCGTCTGGGGCTATCTTCAGGGTAACGGTATTGATACGGCGGTGCTTTCAGGCGATGTGCCGCAACCGAAACGGCTGAAGCTACTGCGCGATTTCACCAACGGTAGCTTGCCGGTGCTGGTCGGCACTGATGTCGCGGCACGCGGTCTGCATATTCCCGATGTGACCCATGTCGTGAATTACGATCTGCCGGAAGATCCGGAAGATTATGTGCATCGCATTGGGCGCACGGCACGGGCGGGCGCGGCTGGGGATGCGGTCAGCTTTGTGTGCGAAACCTATGCGTTTTGTTTACTGGATATTGAGCAATACATTGAGGCTAAAGTGCCGGTTGCGCCGGTCGATCCGGCGTTGCTGGCCGAGGTCGATCCGCGCAGTCGCTTACGTCCAGAACGCGCTGACCGCGAGGAGCGGCGCGATAGTCGCGGGCGTCTTGGGGAGCGGAGCAGCAGTCGTCGCGTTGGGCGTGAGCCGCGTCCTGAGCGTGAACGTCCAGAACGTCCAGCGCGTTCGCTGGTGCCTCCGCCGCCCGCTGCACCGGAGCGTCTGGATCCGCCAATCCGCGATCTCAGCGAAGCTGCGCCGAGTGTAGTCAATACGCTACAACTGCGCTTTAAGCCGCTTGATGAGCGATTTTTTGAACAGCTCGTCGATGAGTGGCCGGTGCGTGTTGGCGCTGAGATTGAGATTCCTGATATGCCGCAAGTGCGCCGGATTCGACGGATGCGCGGGCAGCTTGAACCAGCGGCGCTGACCAGTCCACCCATCGCGCCGCGTGCCGTGACTGCCGCAAGTGCGCCGACTGAACGGTCAGCATCGGAGCGTGATAACCGGTCGGCGGTGACTGACACGGCAGTGACTGAAGCGCGTGCGAACAAACGGCGGCGGCGACGCAAGCCGAATCGTGACGCCCATCCACATTCCGTGAGCGGTGAGCCTGTGGTCGATCAAGCGCCCGAAGCGGTGGATTGAGCGGCGCTGCGCAGAGTGGGCAAGAGTGCGGAAAAATCGTTGATTGCGGCAAAGTCGTCGAGCTGGCGCGGTGGCTGTTTGGAATCCGGAGCCGTCACCGCAAGCAACCAGCGCAGGCCGGCCGCCCGCGCCGCACGGAGCACGCTGGCATTGTCGTCGATAAACAGCGTGCGCTCTGGATCGAAGGGTTCAAGCTGCTGGAATGCGGGCCAAAATTCCGGCGCTTCTTTAGCGATTCCGAGATCGTGCGCGGAAATCACACGCTCTAAATGCCCAGCTAATGACGTGCGCTCGAATTTAAGCGCCAGCGTTTTTTGATGGGCATTGGTGACCAGCACCCGCCGTTTGCCGAGTGCGGCCAGCGTCTCTAAAAACTCCGTGACGTGCGGATGCACGGCAATCAAGTGCTCAACTTCGCGTTTGAGCAGGACGATATCTAGGCCGAGTTCGCGGCTCCAATGATCGACGCAATACCAGTTAAGCGTCCCTTCGATATCACGATAACGTGCGAGTAATTCAGCGCGGGCCGTTGCAAATGGTAGGTTACGGGCTTCAGCGTAACGGCGCGGGACGTGTTCAAGCCAAAAATGATTGTCGAAGTGCAAATCAAGCAGCGTGCCGTCCATGTCAAGTAGCACGGTGTTGATTTGGGGCCAGGGGATGGGATAAGCATTCATAATGCTGTCATAATGTATTTAACTCAGCACCAATCTCCAGCAAGCGATTATTGATAGCCTCAGCGTCCAAAACATGAGTCAACACATAACAGCCGGGGAAATTCATCAAACGTTCAGGGATGGCCCAAAGCTGTGGAACAACGATAGGCAAGGCCGCTATACGACAGCGATTGAGCGTATGGCTCCAAGTTTCAGGCCCAATTTTTGGGAACCACGCTAAATGCGGTGACAAAAAATGCAACCGTGCGGTGAGTTCTGATTCGGCATAAGCGCCATGCGCAATCAAGGGTGCTTCAGCTAAACAAGGTAGTGGCCAGGTAAAATCACCCAAATAATGGAATTCTAGCGGCAGCGCCCGTTTAGCAGCATCATGTGCGCAGGCGGCCAATACATTTAGGCCATTAGCCGGTGATAATGGCCCAACCACAACAATTCGTAACGGTCGATCTGCTTGCCATGAACGCGGTTGCACGGGCGGATACTGGTTTTCTGTTGTCTCGCTGACCGTGTGGGTGATAGATAACCAAACGCGACGAAAGAAATGCGGCAACGCACTCACATCAATCTTATTTGATGAGCTTTGTTCAAGGTTCAATTGCAACCAAGCATTATAAGTTGCTGTTCCCCGAAACAACGGAGGAGCCATGCGAAATAGCAAACTTTTAACACGATAGCGCGTTTGGGCTGAGAGCGGCAGACGCCACCAAAGCGGCTTCAGTCGCGCCAAAATCAAAGATCGCATCGCCCGCCAAGATCGCAAATGAACGATTGCCTGCGATGTTTGTGTCAACACGGGAATATGTTGGGCACTTTGCTTTGTTCCAATTGCAAGTGGGATCACTAAGGTTTTAACTAAAGCAGAATTGTGTATCAATGGTTGTGCAGCTTGCGGTGCTGCAATATTTAGATACTCGGCGCTATAGATGAAATCGGTATCGATCTGCACTGATGTGTCTGTTAGTTCGGTTTTGCTATCTAGCATTGCTAGCGTATTCAGCTCTGCGCCAAACGCTAACAAGCGATCATTGATCGCTTCAGCATCTAAATCATTAGGCAATAAATAAGAGCCAGGGCGATTTGCTAGGCGCTCGGGGAAAGCGCCAAGTTGCGGAGCTACGACAGGCAAAGCAGCCATAAGGCAGCCACTGAGTGTATAGCACCAAGTTTCAGGGCAGATGGCCGGAAACCACGCCAAATGCGGTGATAGAAAATGCAATCGTGCAGCAAGTTCTGATTCAATATAAGGGCCATGCGCAATCACAGGGGCTTCTGCTAAGGAAGGCAACGGCCAGGTTGAATCACCCAAGTGATGAAATTCTAATGGCAGCCCACGTTTAGCCGCATCGCGTGCGCACGCTGTGAGAACCATAAGACCCTTAGCGGGCGGCAAGTGCCCCACTACCACTACGCGCAGTGGGCGATCTGCTTGCCAGGTTCGTGCTCGCACCGGGGGATAGTATGTTAGAGCTGGCAATTGATCGTGTGCGGCTACCCGCACATGCAGTTCAGGCCAAATTCGCCGTATACGCGCAGCCGTGTCATGGCTTGGAACCAAAATGCGATCTGCACCAGCCAGCCAGTGCCCCCATGCCTGACGCCATGTGCGAATATCATGCGTTGGAAGCTGCGGATCAGCGGCTAAACACCGTTCGCACTCATGCTCAGCCGGTTGATCGCAAAACTGGCTCCTGTCGTCGAAGAGCGTGATGCGCGGACAGAGCATAAAGAAATCGTGCAGTGTCAAATCATACGGAATCGACAGGGCTTGCAAAATCTGTTGCGCTTCGGCTTCCAGACCAATTAAATGATGGACATGCGCACGTTCAATATAAAGTGTACGCAACAGCGCAATCAGCCGCTCAAAATCGAGCGTGCGTTGAAAAGTGATGGCGGCTACTTCTCCGCAACGTTGCCAAGACAACGTTAACCCGTCTTCGCCCGCTGGACGCAAAACTAATACCTCTGCTGCGTCTTCCAGCCAACGCGCTAGATCTTGAACATGACGTTCCGTACCACCGCCAAGCGCATGGGTTATGAACAGTAGACGCCGTCGTGACGAACGCGCTAGACGGCACCAATCGACGCGCTCACGCCAGCTACGCGCTGGATCACGGCGAATGTGATCACCCACTAGCAAGTCATAGGTAGGATGATGTGCTCGCATCACCTGCCCTGCTTTCTCAACTAAAGCAGCCTTATCTGCACCAAAGCTAACGCCACCACGATGGATAACGAAAACATCGGCGGCTAGACGATGACGCCAGCCGCGATAGTGAGCACGCATACTAAAATCGTTTTCTTCACCGTAACCGCGTCCGAAGGTGGCGACATCGAACAAGCCAACCGTGTCTATGCAAGCGCGGCGGATATAGGTGCAAAAACCGACCGACGTGGGGATATCAACTCCAGCACCCGGGTTGATATCACGAATCAGCGCATCCAGCGTGGCCAGATCCCAGCCATCAGGGAGCGGGTTGTCAACGCAAAACTGTGGGTAAGCGCAGATAGTCGCGCCGCTGTTAGCAAAGGGCGTAACTGTACCAATGTCCGTGCTGGCATAGGCGGCGACTCTTAGCCGGTCGAGCCAATCGTTGGCGACTTCAGCATCGCTGTTGAGCAGCACAACATCGCGCTCTGGATGTAGCTCAATACCGCGATTGACTGAAGCCACGTAGCCGAGATTCTGCGTATTCTCTAGCAGCGTGATCCGTCCCTGCGTTGCAAGCGAGCGCAGCCAAGCCCGTAGCTCTGGCTCTGGGCCAACGTCATCAATTACAACGATTTCATAGGGCGTTGTGACCGACGCATTGAATAAACTGTCGAGACAGGCTTGCGTTTCGGCGAATCCGGCATAAACCGGAACAATCACATCGACGCGTGCGACTGAGGCAACCGAAGCGGTTAACACTGGCGCAGTCTTTGAAATAGCCGCATGGCTCGGAACGCAATCGACGATAAATTGATAGGTTTCCGCATCGTCACTGGTGCGCAGAAACTCAACAACCTCACTCGGTAACGCATCTAAAACAGCCGGTGCAAATTCACTCTGTTCAATCGGCAGATGCACGCAATCAAATGTGAGTGATTGCCAGCCGCTCGTTTCTAGCAGGCGCTGGAGTGATGTACGGGTGAAAAATCGCAGATGGGTGTGATCGAGTAATCCTTCTGGCCGATAGCGCAGTTCGCCGCCGAGCAATTCAGCTAATAAGCCAATATGTGCCACGTTTGGAATAGAGAGCAGCAAATGACCGCCGTCTTTCAGCAATCCACTGAGCTGGCACAGAAGCTGTTCCGGTGCGACCAGATGTTCGAGAACATCAGCACAGAGAATGCGGTCATAGCGCGTTGCACCGACGAGCGTTGTGACATCAGTCACATTCAAATCCGCGACCCACAGCGAACGAAAGGCACGGCGTCCTAGACTAGCGGATTGGCGGTCGTACTCGATACCATCGACATAACAGGCGCACTGTTCGCTCAAATAAGTGGCCAGAACCCCTGGGCCAGTGCCGATATCCAGTACCACAGCGCCAGCAGGCACGAGACGCGCAAGCTTGGCGAGTGAATCCTGCGCGTTGGGGTCAAATGTGCGGTGATATTGATGAGACATGAAGCCTTCTCGTGACTAAATTAGCGGATCCGTTCGAGCGCAATATGCGTCATCGGAAGACCGACTAATCCGCTGGCGACGCTACTCGTGTGGGCATGGAATAACAGGGCATCGTGCGCCCAATGATGATGAATATGCTCGGCTTGCGTGCCTTCAGCAACGCCGATGTCAATGGCATAGTCGCCGCAGGGCAGAATCGGCATATCAAAGACGAAACGGGCTTCGGCGTGTTCACCAGCGGCCAGCCGGAGCGGATCGGCGGCGCGTGTCAGGTCGGTGTTATCACCAAACAGTAATTGTCCGAGACGATCTTTGACGAAAAAACCGACAATCAGGCGGCGGATATCGGTCAGCGCTGTAACTTCAATCACCAGTTGCACCGTGCTGCCGCCAATGACCCAACTCAGCGGCGCATCCTGCGCGTCGCGCAGTTCAACATGCACCGTCTTGGCTCCACCCGCGCCATAAGCGCGGGCGTCGGGTGAAAACGCAAACAGTTCGATGTCGTTACGATACGGGCTGTGATGGAGATAATCGAGCCGTTGATCGCGCTGCGGCAGGCGTGAACGCACGATTGGCATTGACGTCGGTGCCGGTGTGTTTTGGTCACTGACGCCGAGTTCACGGCGCTGTTGATCGGAGATATCAGCGAGATAACATTCACTTACCGTTTTGGCTGGCCCCTCTTGACGCACGCGCCCCTGTTCTAGCCAGATTGCCCGATTGCAGAGATTGAGAACGGCGCTGACATCATGGCTGACGAACAGCAGACTGCCGGTTTCGCGGAACTCGCGCAGAAAGCGCATACATTTTTGGGCAAAAAATCCATCCCCAACGGCCAGCGCCTCGTCGATGATCAAAATATCCGCATCTACATGGGCGATGACGGCAAACGCCAAGCGCACAAACATGCCGCTCGAATAGGTTTTAACCGGCTGGTCGATAAACGCGCCGATGTCGGCAAAGGCCGCGATGCGATCAAACCGTGCATCGACTTCAGCGGGCGTCAGGCCGAGCACACCACCATTGAGATAGACATTCTCGCGCCCGGTGAACTCAGGGTTAAAACCGGCTCCGAGTTCGAGCAGCGCCGCGATGCGGCCGCGTGTTTCAACCGTACCCATGGTTGGGGTCAGGGTGCCGCAGAGAATCTGCAACAGGGTCGATTTGCCCGAACCGTTGCGCCCGATCAGACCGAGGGTTTCACCACGTCGCAATTCAAGCGACACCTCACGCAGTGCCCAAAATTCGCGGTAGTAGCACGGTGGCGGGCGTCCTTGTAAACGTCGCAATCGCGCCATCAGCGGCTGTTTGAGCCGATCTTCGGGGCGGTCATAGACTTGATAACACTTACCGAGATCAGTGGCACGGATCATGCGATCAGCATGATGAGATGATTCAAACGACATCAGCAAATCCTCGGCGCGTGCGCTGGAACCACCAAAATCCACCCCAAGCGATAAGCAACCCAATCACGAGATAGAGCGCCAGCCCACCCCAGTGGGGCCAGTGCCCGAACAGCAGCACCTGTCGCCCTTGTTCGATCACGAAAGTGAGCGGATTGAGATAGAGCAGGGTACGTGCTGGTTCGGGCAGTGCCGAGAGCGGATAAAAGGTCGGCGAGAGAAAGAGCATCACGGTTGTCAGCAGGCCGATTGCCTGACCAATATCGCGTAAATAGACACCCACCGCCGCAAGAAACCACGCGCAGCCGATGATCACGAATACCAATGGCGCGACTACCAGCGGCAACGCCAACGCGGTCAGTGACAGACTGTGCGTGAGCAGCAGTTGTCCGGCAAGCAGCACAGCAAGACTGATGCAAAAATGAAACAGCGCCGAGCCGAGCGCCACCCAGGGCAAGATTTCCAGCGGAAAGACAACGCGCTTGACATAGCTGACATTTTCCAGAATCAGGCGCGGAGCGCGATTGACGACATCGGCAAACAGTCCATGCACAATCAATCCAGCAAACAGCACCAGACTAAAGGCCGCATGACTGTCAGCAGCCGGGCCGTCCCAGCGTGCTTTGAACACCACAGAAAAGACAAAGCTGTAGACCAGCAGCAACAGCAGCGGGTGCAGTAGCGACCACGCCAGTCCGAGCAGTGAACCGCGATAACGGCCACTCACATCGCGTCGCGTCAGTTGCACAATCAGCGAGCGATGCTGCCAGAGGCTGGCAAGCAGGGTGCGGAGCGTTGTTGAATGGTAGTGATGGGGATTCATGCGGTTTGAGTTTAGGGCAGTCGAGAGTCGAGTCGAGGCGGATTCGGAACCGCATGGCAGTGACTTGGTATAATCAAGCAGCTGAGACCTGACAGTCTAACTGTAAGGTGCCAGCAGCGGCAATCAGACGCATCGGTGTGCGTCTGTTTCAGAAATGCAACAAGCTCATTTTTGGTGCAAGCACGCAACAAATCGACCTTGATTCAGCACAACCAACTGGTTAATCTATCGACATTTAGCACGTAGAACGCATCCCTATGCAGATGCTGTTGCGCGACATCTGCAACACGGCGTTGATCGGTAAATCTGACTTTGGTTTAGTCGGTTGTGAAGTACTTGACTTGACTTTAAGTTGTTTGCGCTTGTGCGCAACCTCAGTTATTGGTAGCGTGCTTTGCTAAACGACTCTATCAGATAGGCCTGATAGATGGCTTTGATCTGTTTTATGCAAGACACCAACTGTGCTACCTGAGTCTTGAGCTTCTCCTCACCCACCCCCCTTGTCCTTGTAAGGATTGAAACATGGCTACTTCTTTGGCTTTTGACCTGTTTTATTACCTTGACCAGCGCAGCGATGTACTGTTCTACATGGCTGAGAACAAGTTGGAGCCAGATTTCGCGCTCTGGCACTTTAACAACTATGGCTGGCGCGAGGGAACCAATCCGAACGCTTCGTTCGATGTTAAGACTTATCTTGACACGTATCCTGATATTAAAGATGCAGACGTTAACCCCTTCCAGCATTTTTGGGACTATGGTGCTGCTGAAGGACGTAACCCAAACGCTGAGTTCCTCGAACAAAATATCGGAGCTAATTTCGATGCTGAGACTTATCTAGCAGCAAATCCTGATGTGAAAGCAGCTGTTAATGCCGGTACGATGCTGACTGCTTATCAGCATTATGTGTTATATGGTCAGTTTGAGGGGCGTGAAGGGCGTGTATTCGATGCTGAAAGCTATCTGGATGAGAATCCTGATGTTGCAGCGGCAGTCAATGCAGGCACGATGACGGCATATCAGCATTATGTGCTGTATGGTCAAGCAGAGGGACGTGAAGGTCAGTTCAATGTTATCGGTGAAGAAATCGGCAACGCGCCTGTCGTGACTGACGCTGAGTTTGATTTGGCACTCGGTGACCAAACTGTTGGTCAGGTGGTCGTCACGGATGCAGACGGCAACGACACGATCACGGCGCTGGACATTGTGGCTGGCAATACTGACCGTGACAACGACGGGACTTTACCGTTTGCAATTGCCACCAATGGCGACTTAACGGTTACTGACCCAGACGATGTTGTGGCAGGTAGCACGGTTGAGCTGACAGTTCGGGCGACTGATAATACGGATCTAAAGGGTGAAGGCACCGTCACGGTGAATGTTGCCGCCACTCCTGCGGCCAATGTTGTTGACTTCGATGCGACCCCTAATGCAACGGCAACGAGCGGTGTTGATATTTTTGTCTACGACTATACCAGTGTCAGTGGGCGTGCTGTCGGTTTAGATGGTTTGGTGAGTGTTGCCGGTTTCGATGCCGAGCAGGACATCATCCGCTTGGTCGATGAAGCCGGTACCATCACTGATTTGGCTGGGATACAGGCATTAGGTGGTTTGGTGGTTACATCAGATCCCTTTGAAAAGCAAACAACGCTTGACTTTGATCCGAACGCAGGTAGCGCACAGGTCATTACCCTAACTGGCATCGAACACACGCTAGAGGATTTAAACTTTCAGTTTGCTGGCAGTAGCAGTAACAGCCAGCCCATCGTCGCTGATGCGGAATTTGATCTGAATCTTGGTAGTCAAGCTGTTGGTCGAGTTGTGGTCTCAGACGCAGATGGCAACAACACTATCACGTCACTGCAAATTATCGCGGGCAATACGGACAGCGACAGCGACGGTAATTTACCATTTGCGATTGCAGTGGATGGCAGTTTAACGGTCAACGATCAAGGCGATCTGAGTGCAGGCAGCACAGTTGAGTTGACCGTTCAGGCAACTGATAATACGGGTTTGAAGGGTGAGGGCGCTGTGACAGTCAATGTCACTGGTGCAGCGGCTGCAAACATCGTTGACTTTGATACAACGCCTAACGCAACGGCAACGAGTGGTGTTGATATTTTCGTCTATGATTATACGAGCGCCAGTGGGCGTGCTGTCGGTCAAGACGGAAGTGTGACTGTGACCGGATTCGACGCGACACAGGATAGCATTCGCTTAGTAGACGCGGCTGGCACGATCACGGACTTGACCGGGCTACAAGCATTAGGTGGTTTTGTGGTCGCACCAGATCCATTTGGCAATCAAACCACACTGGATTTCGATCCGAACGCAGGTGCGGCACAAGTCATTACCCTAGTTGGCGTCCAACACGCGGTAGCAGATTTGAGCCTTGCGTTCGCCTAAGTTGTGCCAAAATGGCCGGAGTGAAATGCTCCGGCCATAATGAGTTTGAAAAATTTAGGTTCTGTACAGATTAGGATGCTGCCTACTCAGTACAGCCTATGTGAATTTAACGAGGACTAATGTATGGCCATTGCAGCCTATGGTTCGGGCAACGATAACATCGTCGCAAGCTCCAGTTATGACACCTATACTGGAGGTGGTGGTGACGATTTTTATTATATCGGCGAGGGATTAGCGCCCGGAAATTATACTTTTCGTGATGGCGAGGGAACCAATACCATTGTATTAGCTGATGGCGTATCAATCGAAAGCTCTATCTTCGTTCAAGGTGGTGCGCGTATTACGCTATCGGACGGTAATACATTTAATATTACTGGCGATATTAGCCATTGGCAGTTTGCCTTTGGTGGTAACATTCTGGCAGCCGATCCGAAAGCTGGTGCTTCAGTGCTGAATTTCACTGATGCCGCTGAGGAACTCGGAGTTACATTACCGCTCGGAAACGATCTGAATGCTCCAGCCGCGCACGGCGGTTCTGGTACAGTTAGCGCCAATGGTTTCACTGGAGAAACGACTGAAAACATTGTTGATTTGACGCTAGTTCCAGAAGCTGTCGCAACGAATGGTGCCGATATTTTCGTTTATGAATACAGCTCTGCCACTGATCGTGCGATTGGCGAAGATGGCGAAGTCAGTATTGTTGGTTTTGATGCAGCACATGACAGCATTCGCCTAGTCGATACAGCGGGCAAGATCACTGATATCGAAGGATTAGCGACATTAGGTGGTTTTGTCGTGGCACCTGATCCATTTAATAATGCAACCCTGCTTGATTTCGATCCTAAGGCTAATGAAGCGCAAGTTATCGAGCTATTAGGTGTGCAATTGACGCAGAGCGAGATCACATTCGACTGTGTTGTTTGAACGCATAACATTTAGTCAACGATGCCAGAAACGACAAGCGTTTTTGGTATCGTTTCTGTTTTACTTGCGCCATATATAGCGTAAGCGGTTATTCCACAATTCTTCACTTTTCCTCACCCCCTACAATCTCCCTGAAGAGGATCCTGACATGACTACTGCAGCATTTGGTATTGGCAACGACGTTATCACTGCAACCTCTAGCTATGACACCTACACCGGTGGCGGCGGCAGTGATCGCTATTTGATCAGCAATGATCTGGAAGTCGGTTCCTATACGTTCCGCGATTCTGAAGGTGAGAATTCCATTTTCTTTGAAGCTGGTACAGTCATTGACTCGACGATTTTTACTGCTACTGGTGCCAAGCTGCGTCTGAGCAATGGGACTGAGATCACGGTGATCGGCGATGTGTCGAAGTGGTCTTTTGTCTTTGGCGGTAATTTCACTAACGGCAGCACCGATCAAGCGACGGTGATGAGCTATGCGGAGATGGCCGCCGCGTTTGGGGTTCAAGATGTAGCGACTGTCACGAATCCTGACAGTGCGGATGCGCAGGGAATCGGTGGCACGACAACGAATTTGGGCATTCAGCCGAATGATGCCAGTTCGATTTTCACGCTCACTGAATTGCGTCAGGAGCTGCCGGATAGCATTCCCACTCAGGTGATGAACTACTGGGGTGATCCTGAAACCGGCGAAGGTGTTCCGGTTGCGTTGCTGTGGGGAGCGATCAACGATTATTTGTCCGATGCTGATGATATAAAAGATAACCTTTTTGACATTAATGACAGTTTGTCAGAAATTCGACTGATTACGCTTGCTGGCTTTGGGCCGAATGATACAACTAATCGAGATGATAATGTTGCTAAAGACGGCGATTACACAGGCGACTATCAGATCAATGTAACGTTGTCTGATGGCACAATTAATCAGGCTATCGTCACGCTGACTCAAGCGCAGTTTGAGTACTTGAACGGCCTGTTGTTTGATGCGGATGGCAATAGCCGTATCTTTGAGAAAGAAGTCGTTTATCAAGTTCAGGCGCGGGATAGCGACGGCAATTTAATGTTCGATGTTAACGGGGATGAAATCCTCGTTGATGCGGTAGTCGAAGGTGGCTACATCGAATATCCCGTCATTCTCACAACATCTCAGAACAACGGCGGTACCGAAGAGCCTGGCTATACTGGCAGCACGAATGACACCATTGTTGCCGCACGTTTGGAATTGCTGCACGGTGCCTACATTGACGGCGGCGCAGGTATCAATACGCTGGAAATTGATGCTAAGGGTTATTTTGCACAGCCTAAGGCGTTGCTGAATATTCAGCATATTACGGTGCAAAATCTGCCGAATGTTTATACGTATACGAACAAGGAAGGTGAAAACGCAGACATTGGTGATAACGAAAACATCAATGGCTATCCTGATGTTGCGGAAACTAATCCTGGTTCGCCCAATTCGATTCTCGATCTGTCGCGTGCTGTCGATATTGAGACGCTGACGGTTACTGAAGGCAATTTCGAAGGTTTAACAGCTCAGGCAGCGTCTGGCACACTGACGATTGCTGGTATCCGTAATGGTGTTACTACCACTCTGGATGGTGGTTTTCAGCACGACGTTACGTTGCATTACAGCAGCGTCAGTGATGCAGCGGGCACCAATCTGGTGTTCCATAACCTGAGCATGGGCGATGCGCTGAATGACCAGACCGACCCGGTTCTGAGCGTCGCGCATAACGCTGAAACCCTGAATATTCACTCCAGTGGTGCAGGCAACTTTCTGCACATGGGAAATCTGGGTGGTCAGTTAAGCACCCTGAATATCACAGGCGAAGCGCATCTGTTCATCAAGGGGGATCTGAACGCCTCATTCCACAATGATAATCCCGTTGTTATTGATGCGTCTGAGAACAGCGGCGGCGTTAATCTGAATCTGACTGATTCGCAGAACGTCACTTTTGTTGGTTCGCAAGCTAACGACCGATTCAGCGTCACCACCAGCGAATCAGATACAAACCCCTTCAATGACGAAACCGTCCTTATTGAAGGCGGCGCGGGCAATAATTATTACGAAGTTATTGGGGCTGACAAGGTTACTATCACAAATGGTGATGGCAACAATAACTACGAAATTCTGCGCGATGGCGGTACTTCGACCGATCTGCTGACCATCACCACTGGTAATGGTGATAATCACTTTGAGATTGATCAGGTTGCTACGGCAGTTCTGACGGCAGGCAATGGTGACAATCGCTTCGATATCACCTCCAACAATTCCTACGATTATCTGGTTGATGATAGCGTAGAGTTCAAGAGTGATATCACGATCACGGTAGGTGATGGTGAAAACAGCTTCGATATCGCTGCTGACGCTAACATTGGTACTGTTCATGTCACGGCAGGCAATGGTGGCAATGCGATCAATATCGAAGCCGCTACGATCAATGTGACGACCGGCACCGGCGCGGATGATATTCGCGTTGAAGGACGTGACATCACGATCAATGCAGGCGGCAGCGGTAACAACATTACGCTGGTTGGAACGGATGACGATTATACGAATGACATTTCGGAAGACAGCGGCGCACTGATTAAGATCAATGCTGGTACTGATTCAGTTATCAATCTGGGCAGTGGTACTGATCCGCAGCAGGCGGCTAATGATGATTTCCCAGGCGTGGGTGCGGTCATCGCTAAGGAAGGTTCCAGCATCACCGGCGAGAACCTCACGCTGGTTGTCGATACCATCGCTGATCTGCGTGCAGCGACTCTGGAAGGCATCACGGCTATCGTTTTAGATGACGATGCTGTTGCTTATGAAAAGAGTGATTCAGCTAACGCAGAAAATGGTGATCGTGCGCTTCTGACTCTCACTGACCAACAGCTTGGCAACCTGCTGGCTGATGGTGTCACGGTCAGTGTCGAAGGCAGTATCTTCCACACCAGCGCCCATATTAAGGTCATCGTCACTCAGGATCTGGATCTCACGTCGGCTGATTGGGCGGCGCTGCTGGCCGATCTGCCCGCAAGTGTTGATCTGATGTTCGAGATCAACGATACCGCCCAGCTCACCATCAGTGCGCAACAACTGCACACGAAGGTTGCACCGAACGGGATTAGCATCACCAATGATGGCAACACTGACCAGCTTGCTGGCAAGGTGCTGATTACCGATGCGGGCTTGGACTTCGATCCGTTCAATACTAACGATCAAGTCCGTACCACCATCGATAGCCGTGAATATATCGGCGGTTCGCTGGCGACGGGTGAGTTCGGCTTTACCCAAGCCAATGCTGATTTGACTGACGGCATCCAGCGCGATGAATGGGGCTATAACGTCCTCGTTGATCGCACGATGAACGGCTACAACCGTCCAGCCGATGCACCGTCCTACAGCCGCTTGGTCATCAATACTGACGATCAAGATGGTGTTTTAACGCCCTTCAGCACGATTGAAACCTTCCTGCGAATCGTGGGTGAAGCCGATATGGCCTTCACGCCGGTCGAAGGTGGTATCGATGATTGGGGTCGTCCGGTCGAGGGTGGATCTGCTATCGCCCTGGGTATCGACAACGGCGAGCCGACCAACACCTACATGGTGGATTTCTCCGACGCAACTGGTGCTATCACTAACCTGACGCTGGCCAACTTCGAAAAGGCCGACGCCATCTACGGCAATGGCACCACCGAAGCCAAAGCGCGTGTGAATGTCGAGTTAGGCGGCGATGTAGCTACGGACGAACAAGGTTTGGTCTCCAAAGGCGTGCAGACCTATGTAGTCACTCAAATCAACGATACCCGTGATGATGACGGTGATGCAGATACTACTACTGCCACCTTCTACACCTGCGCCACGACGCAAGACCTCGAAACTCTGGGCTTGCAGGGCAACTACGATAAGACCATTACCTTTGCTAACACCGAACAGGGTGTCAACTTCCTGATGGAAGTGGAGTACAGCAAGGCTTATGGCTATGCGGTCGGTAGCTTGGTCGGTAAGTTTGCCCGTGACGGTGCGGATGCGGTTGTCAACATTGTTGCTGATGAAAATGCTCCAGCCTCCGCAGAGCAAAAAGTTGCCGGTATTGAACTGACCAATGCCACCAGCGCCACCATCAATGTGACCGGTGGTGACATTACTATCGAAGCTCTAAGCGGTTCGGTAGCAGACTATGTCTTCGTCGCAGAAGCCAGTAGCATTACGCTGGATTCTGACTTTGAACTTGCGCTGCCTGGTTTAAGCAGCATCGACGCTTCTGCCGTTGCCGCTGATTTCACCGCAACCTTGACTGGCGCAGCGGACGGTGCTGGCTTCGACTTCACCGCCAGTGCTGGCATCACCACGCTAACTCTGGACACTGTGACCGCTGGTCATCACTCCAGCTTCACAGCGGTAGATACTGCAACCTTCAAGCTGATCGTTGCGGAAGGCACGACCGATCTGTCTGCTGCCACTTTGACGGGCGTGGATAGCGTGGCCCTGAAGGATAAGGCCGTTGTCGCCCTGTCTCAGGCGCAAGTGAATGCGATTGGTCAGGTCAATATCACTCTGGCTCATCCGGGCGTTGATGGTGCCGTCCATGTCACCGATCTTGGCGCTCAAGCCTTCGATTCCACTGCGTTTGGCGATGGTGTGGCGGTGGAAATCACTATGGCAGAGGAGGGAACCTCGGTTCTCGATTCTACGACCGACCTTTCTAATGTCCGCGCCTTCGACATGAACGGTGCAAACGTCACTATGACCGCTGCCCAACTAATTCAGTTGGCTACCAGCTTGGCGGCCACTGGTGATATGAATGCTTTTATCAGCGACCTTGACGGCGCGGTTCTGAACATCACCGACGTTACTCAGGCCCATGCAGATTGGAGCATTGAGTTCAATGGTCAGGTGTTTAACTTCAGTGATCTATTAGTTTACTTCTCGACGTACGACGGCTTAGCGGGCACCCTGACCTTAGCCGAGAGTGTCAATCTGTCTGCTGGTGCAACCTTTGGTGCCCTGAACTTCGATGTAGTCATGGGCGATAACCTGACCTTAGGCATCGCCACGCAGGTGCAAGCCGACGGTCTGGTTGTCAATGGCGGTGTTGGTTCCACCATTGATCTGCTGTTCAGCGGTCTGGATAACACAGACGCGGATCATATCGACGCCTCTGGCTACAGTGTTGCCACGTTGCGCTTCCTTGCCAGCTTGCTGACCCCTGAAGAAAGCAACATCGACAGCATCTTCCGCCAACTGCCGGAAACTGTGGTTAAGTCTATCTACAACAACGGTGTTGATTTGGTAGACCAGACTGTCACCGTAGAAGCTGGCACCTTCACTCAGGGCTTCATCCTAGATCACCTGACCCAGGCCAACATTGAGCTGGAAGATGTCACCATCAATCTTAATGGTGGCACCAACGTTAATGGCAATATTTCCCTGATGGTTACGGATAAAGAGGATGGCTCCATCCAGACCTACCTCAAGACGCTGACCATCAACTCCACTGGTACTGAGCCGAATCCGCAGAATGGTAATACAGCCAACATCATCACCGGTAATCTAACCAGCCAGGGCATTGATGGGGTAACGAATGACAACGCCCTGCTGGATATCACCATCAACGCCGGGCAAGCACTGCAATTGGGCGGCATTGTTTTTGAATCGGTCGTCAACACCAATGAGGTGGCTCAACTCACCGTCACCGGCACTGCCAACGTGCGCATCGGTGAGCTGGACACCCAAGACGACGATGTTGATGGTCTGAACGTCGTCAACACCGGCACCGGCACGCTGACGGTCGGGATCGACGCGGGCAAGATCGATGCGGCTGATGACCTGAGCTTCACCGGCACTGGCCCCATCGTGCTCAGCATCGCGAGTAACGTTGATCTGAGCGATGACATCCTCACGGCTGTCACGCGCATCAATCTGGAAGCTGGTGCAGAACTGACCCTGACGATGGCTCAGGCCGACGCCATTGGTGCGGCTGACTTCACCATTGCGGCTGGCAATAACGCTACCCTGAACCTGAAGGGCTTGAACGACGAACCCTTCGCCGTGGCCAACTACGCGGATGGCATCGTCATTGGATCGCTGACCATCGCCAACCTGCCCGTGGTGACGCTGCACGAGGATACCAATCTGACTGGCATTAACAGTCTGGTGGTTCCAGCAGGCACGGTGCTCAATCTGACAGCGGCACAGTTCCAGCAACTGACGGATGCGGGTGAGATTACCGGTGTTGGCGGGACGACGGACTTCACCGTCAACATCACCGACCTGACTCAGGCCGATGTGGCGGGTGGATTCGACCTGTCCGGTATTACGGCTGGTACGCTGACCCTTACGTTAGCGCAAGATGTCAGACTGCTAGCAGCCGATGATCTCAACGACGCAGACATCAACATCGGCGGCTTCACCTTCACCCTGCCGCAAGTCAGCATGGCGGATGGGCTGAACATCACCGGCACCGTCGGCAGCGTGCTTAAGTTCGTCGATATGCAGGTTGATCCTGTCGTTCCGCCCGCTACTTCTTCAGCCGACTATATCGACGCTTCCGGCTTCGCGGTTGATGAGCTGCACATGACCGCGCTGTTAGTTGCTGGCCAGAACGTCGATCAGATCTTCCAGGGCTTGGCTGAAAGCGTAACCAAAGTCGTGACCGACGACTATGGCTATGTCGATGGCACGAATCAGATCGTCGTGATCGAGGCTGGTAGCACCGTTAATGATGATGTCGCTTTCATCAAGGAAGAAGCTGAGGTCGAGATTCGCGAATTTACGCTCAATCTCGAAGGCGGTGTGGTACTCGCAGGCGATGTCAATCTGTCTACGGTTGATGCCCAGTCGCTGATTCCGCTGCGTTTGCAGACGGTGACTATCAACTCGACCGGCACAGCCGAGAACGTCGCCGCCGGCGGCACCGCGAACGTGATTAAGGGCGATTTGACCTCGGTGGCCTTCGCTAACCCTGGTTATATCCCCAACAACCTGCTCAATGTCGCCATCACTGCCGAGCAAGCGTTGAACATGGGCGGCATTGTGTTTGAGTCGGTGACGAACGCCGACCATGATGATGGTATTGCCGTCAACGATAACACCGCCGCTACCGCCACGCTGACCGTCACCGGCACGGCGGCTGTCGATGTCGGCACACTCGACACCAGCGACGACGATGTTGATGGTCTCAACGTGGTCAACAATGGCACCGGCACCCTGTCGGCGATTGTCAACGCAGCTAACATTGACCAAGACTTGGACAACAACGACGCTCTGAGCTTCACCGGCACCGGCGATATTGCGCTGACGGTTGTGGGCAACGTCAACCTGTCCGACGACACACTGGACGCAGTACGTGCTATTGACGTGGTTGAAGACGGCGAACTGACGCTCTCCTATACGCAGTTCACTGACTTGGGTGTTGCGGCTGTGACCGTGATTGATGGCAGCGATGCTGGCACCGTAATTGGTAATGCCACGCTGAACATCAACGGCTACACCGGTGCCGCGTTCGACGCAACGACGCTGGACACGCATTTCACCACGGTGACGGTGTCGTTGGCAGATCAGGATGTGACATTAGCCGCTGGCGTCAATCTGACCAATGTCACGTCCATCGAGGTGCAGGAAGGGCGCACGCTCACCCTGACGGCGGCTCAGTTCCAGCAATTGGCAGGCATTGGCACGATCACCGCAGTGAATACCGATGGTGACGGAACCACTCAACCTATCAACGTTGTGATTACCGACCTGACTCAGGCCGATGTGTACACCGACGTAGATGGTAATAACGTTGTCGATCCGGCGGAAATCTTCAACCTGATCGGCATTGACAACGCCAATATCACGGTCAAGCTGGGTCAGGCATCCGTCGATCTCGGCCATTATGTAGATGGTGTGCTGGAGCCGGGTACGGCGTCCGTGCTCAATGGTGCGTCTTTCGAACTGACCGACGGTCAGACGCTGGGTATTGCTAACTTTACCCAAGCGAATGGTTTGGCTGTGACAGGCACGGGCAACACCACGCTGGTCTACAAGTTCAGTCCCCACACCACCGCCCTGAATACTCAGATCGATGCTTCGGGCTATGGTGTTGCGGTTCTAAAAGCCCTCGCCACCGGGTTTGTTGTTGACAACAACAGCAACAATGTCGAGTTCTCCATCGACGATCTGCCAAATTCGGTCGAGCTGCGTCTGTATGCAGATCCGGCCGACCTCGGTTTCCTCGATCCGACCTACCGCGTGGTGGTCATCGAAGCAGGCGTCAGCACTCCGGCCAGCCTGATCTTCAACGACTACGATGCCACGGATGAAGTGCGAACCCTGGATCTCACGCTGGAAGGTGGCGCGACCCTAGCCGGTAATCTGGAGATCCCGACTCGTACCGATAAGGATGGAAGCTATGGTCTGACCCAGTTCTTCGACACCCTGACGATTCGTTCTACGGGTGATGCGGTCAATACCATCACGGGTGACATCTCCACGGCTACATTGCTTGGTGCGCCTAACACCAGCGAAAACAACCTACTCAACGTGGTTATCAACGCACAGCAGGACTTGGTGATTGGTACCTATGTCGGTGGCGTGCACAACAGTGACGGTGACATCGTCTTCAACAATCAGGATCCGGATGCGCTTGACGACGCCGCCGCTAACCTGACCGTCACCGGCGATGCTAATGTGACGCTGCATGGCATTGATGTGTCCGACGCTGTTGATGGCGGCATCTCGGTGCTCAACATCGCAGCTACCACCGCTGGTACCCTGACTCTGACCGGCGGCACAGCAGCCATTGCGGCTGATAATGTCGAGCAGATTATCTTCACCGGCACCAGTGACATCGTCATGGGTAGCAATGACGACGGCGCAGGCGCTGAGGGTATTACCTCAGACACGTTGTCGTTGATCGATGCCTCAGGGTTGAGTGGCGACCTGACCCTAGCCGAAATCACTGTAGATAACACCGACTTCAGTTTCATTGCTGGAACTGGCGTCACGACGCTGACCGTTGAAACCGAAACGTTGAACGCTGACTGGAACGGTGTAGATGATGTTGATGGCAACGGTGATGACGAGCCGGGCTGGTCGTTCGATCTGAGCAACGCCGCAGTTGGTTCCGAGCTGCATCTGGGCGCTAACACCTACACCAGTGGCGATCTCTCCATCGAGCTGGGCGCTAACGCGATCCTGTACATCGATGCCACTACGGATCTGACAGCCCTAAACAGCCTGACGATCACCGGCACTCAAAACCATGCCATCGTGCTGGCCGACGAAGTTCAATTGACGCTGACGGCGGCGCAAGCCAATGGTCTACATATCATCGCCGGGCCGGATACCAATGGTGATGGCATTCGTGGAGTCGTCAACATCGTCGATCTGATGAGTGACACGGCTTCTATTAACCGTGTCTATGACTTCAGCGGTATTGCTCAGGAGGTTGCTGGCACGATCAAGTTCTACGAGGGCGATCCTTTAGCGAATCCGGTTATTCCGCCAACTCAGGATGTCACGCTCGACGCGACGACCGATCTCGGCTTCATGAGCATCACGCTGCAAGATTTGGACGGCGATAGCAACAGTTTGGATGGTCAAACCATCCGTTTCACCACTGAAGCCCAAGCCAACCGTGAGATCATCGTTAGTCAGAATCCTGATCTTGCAGTTGATCCTTTACAAGGCGACAGCTCCACTAACGTCATCTGGCTGTTCAACCAGATTGCAGCGACAGTCGATACGGCGGCTTACGATCCGGCCATCGGGCGGCTGTGGGTGAGCGAAGATCTCATCAACGCTGAAGGCGGTGATGTCGAGCAGTTGTTCACCACGCTGCCGAGCACCATCTTGCGCGTTGATTTCACCGACCTCACTGCGCTAAACATCCTGTTGGACTCCGATAATGTTGACCGCACAGTCGAGTTCGTGAACTTCGCCGCCGTCAATAACCTGACCTTCAGCGACACGGGTGCAACTCCAGAGGAGCATATCGAGAATCTCACCCTCAAGTTGGGTGGCCAGGTGACACTGGGCAATATTCTGCTCGACGATGTGGTCGCTGGCGCGAACACCAACCCAGCTTCGGTGAAATTCGATACGCTGACAATCGAGTCGCATCGTGCGCTGCATGAAGATCACTTCCTAGCAGCCGAGGCGTACCTCAACGATAACGACGGTCAGGCCGAAATGCGTGACGGGATCGACGAGGATACGGATAACGATGATCCCGAAAACGCGCTGCCGATCAACTTGAACACCGTCGGCAACATTGGCGTTGGTGCGCGGCACGATGTCAATTTGATGAATGTGTTTATCAATACGTTGGAGCTTTCAACAGTCGGTAATGGCTCAAATGGTTCAGGTGCAGCCCTCACCGTCGGCACCATTACCTACGAGAACGGCAACGCTACACTAGCCGCTAACAACGCAGATCGTGATGCGCTGCTCGACATCACCGGTACCAACAACATCACCATCGGTGCGATCAATACGGCTGATGCCGACATCACCGGCTTAACTGTTGATGCCACTGGCTTTACGGCTGTGCTAACTGCTCCGGGGGCAAGTCCGGCCTTCCAGCTCGACAACACTGAGCAGCTGACATTCACCAACGGAGATAGTTTGAACGGCACTATCACCCTCGGCAGCGCCGTCAACGCGGGCATTGCAGGTAACGAGCTGTCGTTTATCAATGCTGCCGATTATGACGGCATATTGAACCTCGGTATCGTTGCTCAGATTGATAGCACGAATGATGACCGTAATGCGGATGGCGATACCACAGACTTGGGTGATGCGGCCTTCAACTTTGTTAGTGGTTCGGGCATCACGACCATGACCCTCGGCACGGCTAATGGAAAAACGCCGACGTTGAATGCCGGTCAGACTTGGACCTTTGACTTCAGTGCTGCAGGGGCAGCAGCGGGAGTAGTTAGCCGACTGACCATCACCGACGATGTCGTGTTCCAAGCAGGTGGCAACCTCAACATCACCCTGAATGCCAACACCGTCCTCTATATTGATGACAATGTTGATCTGAGTGCCGTGAATCTGGCTGTCACGAATGGTCGTATCGAGGTGCTTGCTGGTTACACGCTGACCTTGTCAGTTGCGCAGGCTCTAGCATTGACCGTTAATGTTGAGGGTGCTGGTACCGTGAAGATCATTGGCAATGCCGATGATGTTAACGGCGTAACCTTAGGACAGCATCTGAAAACCGCCAACGTCGATCTGTCGGCTGTAGTTTTGACGGCGGCTGATGGTGTCTTAGCGACGGCTGGAGATGAGGTGCTTGATGTGACGCTGCCGGGTGCAATTTTGCCACCTGCCGTTGCTATTGCCGCGCAAACCGTCACAGGTTCAGCTAACAACGATGCCATTGTGTTAGCTAATGCCAACAACATCGTCACAGGCGGTGCTGGAAATGACACCATCAACATCAATGCTGGTGGCCACAACACCATCAACGTTGATGCTGGTACCGATACCATTGTTGGTTTGGATACCGTTGCCGGTGTGGCTCCTGCCGGTGGAAGCGATGCGTTGGTGGTCTCGGCTGGAGCAACAGCTAATGCAGAGATTGCAGACATATTTGTCGCTACAGCAACCACCAGCAATGCCGGTACGGTCAATTTGACAGGTGCAGATGGAACGGCTGTGGAGATCGACATGACACTGGCCACCGGTACCACTGGCTATAACATTGATGGTGGTGAGAGTGATGATCCCCATGTTGTAAGTGATGGCGATATCCTGATTGGTAGTGCCTTCGCGGATACCATCAACGGCGGTAACGACACCCAAGAAGCTGCAGGTGATGTTGATGTGCTGACCGGCAATGGTGGCGCGGATACTTTTGTGTTTGAAGTCAGTCAAAGTAATCCTATTGAACTGACTGAAACACCAGCGGGTACGGTTGGTCGTGATGTAGAGCAGTGGGATTTCGATCCTAATGGAACCTTAAATGCAACGGCTTTTAATTTGGATAACAATGGCAACCAGAGCGTAACCGTACTGTTCCGAAATAACGAAACTGCAACGAGCTTCACTATCCTCGATGATGTCAGCATCGACTTTACATCTGGTGATGCTATTGCAGCGCGTATTGCTACGGAACTCGGCATTCGTGGTGTGGCAGCAGCTTATGATGCGACCACTGATCTTCTAACCTTGACCGGCACAGCAGGCCAGTCAGTAGAAATCATGGGTATAACCCCGACGGCTGCCTGGGCTGTTCCTGCTGATGCGCCAATTGAAGTGGCTGGATATGATGCAGGCGCAGGAAACGATGTGCCCCAGATTACCAATGTGACTGTTGGTACAGGTGACCTAGCCGCCACCGCTGTGGCCGGAGAGATCTATAGCATTACGGTTGGACTTGCAGAAGGTAGCGACTTTACTTTCGAGTATACGGCTGTAGGTGGTGAAACTGAGGTTCAGATTGCTAACCAACTTGAGGCAGGATTAGATGCCTTGAGTGCTGAATACACAGCTGTAGTTGCGGGTAATGTCATCACCATCACCGATGCTAATGCAGACAATGGTGGCTTCACAGTAGACTTGGATAACAACCCCGGCATTAGCGGAACTGGTGCCTCTGCGTTGGGGGCTGGTGCGGGAGTCTGGGCAGATACTTATGCCGATATCATCACCGACTTTGTTTCGGGTGTTGATAAGATCCAGTTGGGTATAGCGGCTGGTACCAATGCCAACTACATGGAAGCAGTTGGCGTTGCTGACTACGCAACGGCCTACGCCGCAGCAGACGCAGCCATGAACGGTACGATCCTTTACTACCTGACCTCGGCTACCGATCTGGATGGTGCTGCCGGCCCTGGTACCGATGGCGCGGGCTTGCTGTTCTTTGATGCTAATGGCGACCAGAACGTAGATGGAGTCATTGCTTTGACTGGCATTTCCTCTGCCAACTTCGACGAGCAGGACATCATTCTCTAATAGCAAGGTAGAGCAAGGTAGGATGGGTAGAGTGACCACGGTATGACGCTGAATGTTGGCACGGATGCCGATTGGTCACGAAACCCATCGAACCAATGCTCCAACGTCTAACCTTTGAACGCCCTCGGCAAACCGGGGGCGTTTTTAATTGGAGGCATAAACAATGGGCCATCTTTTTGCCGACATTCAGTTAAGCAATCCGCGTCGTTCAGACTTAAAACCATTGATGGTGCAGGCATTGGTGGATACTGGAGCCTTGATGCTGTGCATACCGGAACACATTGCCGTGCAATTGGATTTGCCCACCGAATCGATGCGTGAAGTGACGGTGGCTGACGGACGGGCGCTGAAAATTCCGTATGTCGGTCCGCTCAAAGTCATGTTTGAAAATCGGCTGTGTTTCGTCGGTGCGCTCGTCATGGGCGATGAAGTGCTGCTCGGCGCGGTCCCGATGGAAGACATGGATTTGTTGTTATCGCCCAGCCGGCAAACGGTGGTGGTCAATCCTGCCAGCCCGAATGTCCCGCATGCACGGGTCAAATAGCAAGGTAGGGTGGGTAGAGTGACCACGGTATGATGCTGATGGTTGGCACGGATGCCGACTGGTCATGAAACCCATCGAACCACCGCACCGACGCTTAAACTTGAACGCCCTCGGGAAACCGAGGGCGGTTTTTATGGATGACGAAATAAAATGTACGCAATACTTTTTATCGACACGTCAGCGACCGGATCGAGCCTGCATTGACATCGCCTGGATTGAATTTGTCATTTAACATCCAGAGAAAGAAATCATTCAACAAGATGGCAGAATTCGGCGTTGGGCACCAATTCCTGAAGTCGGCGGGAAATATCTCCGCGTCGTGCTCCTGCCTGATGGCAAAACCGTTCACAACGCTTTTTTTGATCGGGGATTTGCGTGATGAAAATAAAATACTTTCAAGATACTGACACGCTCTATATTGAATTACGCAGCGTGAACATTGCTGAAACGCGAGATTTAGACGAGAACACGTTAATTGATTTGGATGACGCCGGAACCATTTGCGGCATTACAATCGAACACGCGCAAGAACGGACGGATTATCCAAGCTTTTCGTTTGAACAAATTGCGGCATAATTAGGGCACTACCAGCAGATGAATCACCCGCTGGCACCAAACCGCCCGTCGTCGCAAAGCGCAACACCAATCGACCATACCCAGACCACGCCAAGCACTGGCGATGTTGAACACTGGTGCAACATGGTCAGAGGTAGATCAATACTTGATCAAGACCGTTGGGCGATTGCCCGCGCCAAGCCGACGCGCTCGCTTGCTGCGCACTTGGACGAAGCTGACCAGCTAACCGCCGCTGAATCTGGATGATAAATTGGGGAGTATGACAGGACGCTTTTTAAGCGATTTGAGGCGACTTAACGCGCATCCGTGCGTTGGTAAGTCTTTGAATTTGTGGTGGCTATGCCCTGACTCGAACAGGGGACCCTCGCATTATGAGTGCGATGCTCTAACCAACTGAGCTACATAGCCAGATGAGACATACAATCATAGCGGCATAGACAGCTCACGTCAAATCCAATCAACACGCGCTCGTCTGTCGGGGTTGTGACAAGCGGGCCGATTGTTGCGACTCCAACAGCCACCGCCCGGTCTCAACAGCCTAAGCTGCTGTTGTATTCTGCAAGCTTTATCAAATAAATCAATGGGTTATAAATTATACCCTATTGGGTATAATTTATGCTTAATAGCTCCCATAACGCCTCTTTGGGAGCCCCGCATGAAGCCACAAGACCTCGCCGCCCTGCTTGACGAACCGGCCTGCGCACACAATACAAAGTCAAAATCCGGTTGCGCCCAACCTAAGCCGGGCGCGACGGCGGGCGGCTGCGCCTTCGATGGCGCACAGATTGCGATGCTGCCCATCAGCGATGTTGCGCATATCGTGCATGGCTCAATCGCCTGTGCCGGTAATTCGTGGGACAACCGTGGCACCCGCTCCAGTGGCCCGCGCCTCTATAAGATCGGCATGACCACCGATTTGACCGAGCAGGACATCATCATGGGACGCGGCGAAAAACGCCTGTTCCATTCGATCAAGCAAGCTATCGACAGTTATCAGCCCGCCGCTGTATTCGTTTACAACACCTGCGTGCCAGCACTCACCGGCGATGATGTGGTAGCCGTGTGTCAGGACGCCGAGCGCCGCTGGGGGACGCCGGTGATCTCCATCGACGCGGCTGGATTTTATGGGGCGAAAAATCTTGGCAGCCGCATCGCCGGTGAAACCATGGTCAAGCGCGTCTGCGGTGGACGCGAACCCGATCTACTGCCCGAAGGCATCGAGCATCCGGGGTTTAAAGTCCACGACATCTGTTTGATCGGCGAATACAACATCGCCGGTGAACTCTGGCACATCTTGCCGCTGTTCGATGAGCTGGGATTGCGCGTGCTCTGCACCCTGTCCGGTGATGCGCGATTCCGCGAGGTGCAGACCATGCACCGCTCCGAAGTCAACATGATGGTCTGCTCGCGGGCGCTGGTGAATGTTGCCCGCCGCTTGCAGGAAACTTACGGCACGCCCTGGTTCGAGGGCAGTTTCTATGGGGTACGTGATGTCTCGCAGGCGTTGCGCGATTTTGCCCGCATCATCAATGACCCCGATCTGACCGCCCGCACCGAGGCAGTGATTGCCCGTGAAGAGGCACGCGCCGATGCCGCACTAGCTCCGTGGCGTGAGCGATTGGCTGGGCGCAAGGTGCTGCTCTATACCGGCGGCGTGAAATCCTGGTCGGTGATTTCGGCGCTGCAAGATTTGGGCATGACGGTGGTGGCCAGCGGCACGCGCAAATCGACTGAAGATGATAAAGCCCGTATCCGCGAGCTGATGGGCGATGACGCAGTCATGATCGAAGAGGGCAATCCGCGCACCCTGATTGATATGGTTCACGATCAAGGCGTGGATATTTTGATCGCCGGTGGTCGCAATTTGTACACTGCGCTCAAGGCGCGGCTGCCGTTTCTCGACATCAATCAAGAACGCGAATTTGCCTATGCCGGCTATCTGGGCATGGTCGAGCTGGCGCGGCAACTGTGCTTGACGATGGACAGCCCGATCTGGGATGTGGTGCGCCGTCCGCCGCCCTGGGCACGGTCTGGAATTGCTGCTCCCGCGCTCACCAACCCCATTGATGCCGCCGAGGTGCGTCATGCCTGAAATCATCAAGCGCACCAAGGCGCTTTCTGTCAGTCCGCTCAAAGCTAGTTCGACCGTCGGCGCAACGCTGGCTTTTCTCGGATTTAATCGCTCGATTCCGATGATGCACGGATCGCAGGGCTGCACCGCGTTCGGCAAAATCTATTTTGTGCGCCATTTCCGCGAGCCGATCCCGCTCCAAACCACCGCGATTGACCACATCAACGCGGTGATGGGCAGTCAGGCGCTGGTGGTCGAGGGCTTGCGGACGCTGTGCGCCAAACATCAGCCGGATTTGATCGGACTGCCGACGACCGGATTGGTTGAAACGCAGGGCGCGGATCTGCGCTCGGCGCTGTTGGCGTTTCGTGACGCCCATCCCGAATATGCTGCGATTCCGGTGATTCCAGTCGCCACGCCTGATTTTAGCGGCGCGATGGAGTCCGGCTATGCGGCAGCGGTCAAGGCGATCATCGCAACGCTGGTGCCGACGGCAGCGGAAGCGGGCACCCAACCCGGGCGGCGGCGGCGACAAATCAACGTGCTGGCCGGTTCGCAGCTCACGCCCGGCGATCTGGAGCATCTCAAAGAGTTGATCGAGCTATTCGGTTTGCGCCCGCTGGTGGTGCCCGATCTGTCCGATTCGCTCGACGGTCATCTGCCCGAAGCCGATTACAGTCCGCTGACCATCGGCGGCACCCTGGTCGAGGAACTCAAAACGCTCGGCGATGCGCGGGCAACGCTGGTGATCGGCGATTCGCTGAACGCCGCCGCCGATCTGCTGCAACTGCGCACCGGCGTGCCGGATTATCGCTTTACGCATCTGATGGGCATTGCGGCGGTCGATCAATTGATTCTGACCCTTTCGGAACTGGCCGCCGCGCCGGTGCCGCCGCGCATCGAGCGCCAGCGCCAGCAACTGCAAGATGCCATGCTCGATTCCCATTTCATGCTCGGCATGGCGCGGCTGGCGATTGCCGCTGAACCAGATTTCTTAGTCGGTCTGACGCAGATGCTGGCCGGTGTCGGCAGCGAGACGGTGGCGGCGGTCAGCCCGATCAACGCGCCAGTGCTCCAGCGGGCGCAGTGTGCGCAAGTCAAAATCGGCGATCTGGAAGATTTAGAACTCGCCGCACGCGCCAATCGCGCTGATGTACTCATCACCAATTCGCACGGTGTCCACACCGCCGAACGACTGGGGCTGCCGCTGTTGCGGGCGGGATTTCCACAATATGACCGACTCGGCGGCTATACACGCACCTGGATCGGCTACAGCGGCACCCGCGCCACGCTATTTGAGCTGGCCAATTTGATCCTGAGCTTAGAAAAAGGCGAAATCCACCCCTATCGCTCGCGGCTCAAATCTTGGCCAGATGCTGACGCAGCGGCGCACGCGCCGTCGTCGGTTAAACACGCCGCATAACTCCCGATCATCGCCACCACCCAGACCGGATCAGCCATCATGTCACTGCAACGCCGCCTGCGCCTGCTGAGTGAACCGACCGCCGCGACCCAGCCGGCGATCCGCGTCGCCTTTGCGACCTCGAATCTCAAAGACATCGACCAACATTTTGGCGCGGCGGAAGCCTTCGCCATTCACACCATCGACGCCGAACACGCCAAGCTGCTGGAAGTCGTCCAGTTTGGCCCGCTCGCGCAGGATGGCAACGAAGACAAGCTCGAAGCCAAGATCACCGCGCTGACTGGTTGTGTTGCCGTGTATTGTCAAGCAATCGGCGCATCCGCCGTCGAACGCCTACGCCCGCACGGGATTCAGCCGATCAAGGTCGCCGCTCGCACCCCATTGAACCAATTGATCCGCGCCCTGCAAGACGAACTGCGCGATGGGCCGAGCGCGTGGCTGGCGCGAGCGATTGAACGCCAACAACCCGAATATGCCCATCGTTTTGATGCAATGGAAGCGGAAGGCTGGTGTGAATAATTTGCTGCATAATTCATTCAACCTTCATGATCCAAACATACCCCACACTGACACGAGGTAATCGCCATGACTGAGACTGCAACGCTACCAACTGAAGGACTGCTGCAATCGGTGTTTATTGTCGAAATGGATCGCCAAATGCGGGCGATTGATTCATACGGCCAATATGACAAGCTCTCAACGGTCGAATTGCTCGACCCCTTTGTCTTAACCAAAGAGAAAAAACAAGCGATTCCGATTATTGGCGATCCCGATGAATTAGTTGTAGCGCGGATTAAAGCATTTTATAACGCGATTTCAGCTTTAATTGAATCCGAGTGCGGACTGATGGCTGTGCCTTTAGTCAATTTAACGCACGAAGGTTTTGGCCGAGCATTGATTACCGTCGGCAAACTGGTGGTCATGGATCGTACCTTACGCGACGTGCATCGCTTCGGTTTTCCGAGTCTCTCGAAAATGAAAGACGAAGCGGACAAAATTCTCTCAGTCGCGCTTGAACTGATTGGTGAGCATTCTAAAGTTGCCGGCCTTTAATCACAGGGCGTGACGCATGACTCCAGAAGAACTGAAAGCACTGGAAAAAGCGGTGAGCAAAGCCAAGCGCCTAGCGAATGAACGGGCGAGTGAATTACACGATCTTATTGAAGATCGCCTACCTGCCGCCTATGCTGAACTTCCCGCACTCGCACAAGCGACCTATGATGCCTGCCGCACTTGGGCAGAAGCGGACGCACAATTGAAGACCGCGATAGCGGCTGAATCGTTGGAGAATTGATTATGTCTGTCATTACCGGCGTGACACGCGGCGGCGCATCTTGGACGCCTGCCTTTGTCGTCGCATTAAATCAACAGAAGTGCATCGGCTGCGGTCGCTGCTACAAAGTTTGCCCGCGCACTGTCTTTGAACTCATCGACCGCGATGATTTAGATTTAGACGACCTCGACGACAGCGAAGATTTTGACGACGAGGTACCGGGGATGGTGATGAATCTGAAGGATGTACTCGACTGCATTGGCTGCGAATCCTGTTCGCGGGTGTGCCCGAAAAACTGTCTTTCGCACGCACCGCAGTCGATTTCGGCTGATTAGTTTAGGTTTAGAACCGCACAGGCGCAAAGTTCGCAAAGATTTTTTAAATAAATAAATTTTTAAAAATAAATCTTTGCGAACTTTGCGTTCTTTGCGGTTTAAAAAATTTCAAAATTGCACACACCGCTCAATCAAGCTGAAACAGCTTATCGAAATTCGCTATTTTCAGCACCCGCCGCACTTCTTCACTGCTGCCGGTAATACAGACGCTACCGCGCTCACCGCCCACATGCTCGCGTAATAACAGCAGCATCCCCAGCGCCGAACTATCAAGATAAGAAGCTTTCGAGAGATCGACGATGAATTTCATCGAGCCTGGAGCAATATTTTGATAGGCATTGCGGAAATCTTTATGCTGTGCGAAATCAAAACGCCCATCAATAACAATTGTCACGACGCTCTTTTCGCGATCAATCCGCGATGTGACACTCATGTCTACACTCCTGCTCGTAAAAAGTTCGGTTACGGTTTATGTTTGGCCGTCAGCCCTTTGAGCAAGGCCGAGGCAATGTTATTTAAGGGTAAAACCTCAGTGGCACCACCGCGTTTGACCGCCTCCCCCGGCATTCCCCACACGACGCTTGTCGCTTCGTCCTGAGCAATTGTATGAACACCCAAATCATAGAGTTCTTTTAAACCCTGTGCGCCATCAGCCCCCATACCAGTGAGCAACGCCGCCGCCGCATTGGTTCCAGCAACCCGCGCTACCGAGCGAAACAGCACATCAACACTCGGGCGATGCCGATTCACTGGCTCGCCGCGATCCAAGCGGCAAATATAACGCGCCCCATCACGCGCTAATTGGAGATGATAATCGCCTGGCGCAATATAAGCATGGCCGAGCATCACCCGATCCCCATCCGCTGCTTCTTTAACTACTAAGCCAGTTTGCCGATTCATCCGCTCAGCAAACGCGGCACTAAATCCGGCTGGAATATGCTGTGCAATGACCACGCCGGGCGTATCTGGTGGCAGTCGCAATAATACTTCTTTAATTGCTTCTGTCCCGCCGGTTGATGCACCAATCGCCAACACGCGATCTGTCGTGCGAAAGCTCGCTGGTTTTGGTAATACTTCATGATTAGTCACAGGCGCAATTACCAACGGACGCGGTTTTATCGTCGCAGCGATGCGAACTTTTTCAATCAGTTCATCAGCATAATCGCGCATTCCGGCAGCAATCGGCCCATCAGGTTTTCGCACAAAATCCACCGCACCTAATTCGAGTGCCTGAAGCGTCACTTCTGCCCCTTGCGCTGTCAGCGACGAAACCATCACCACCGGCATTGGGCGCAAGCGCATTAAATTACGCAAAAACGTTAGCCCGTCCATGCGCGGCATTTCAACATCAAGCGTGAGCACATCGGGATTAAGTTCTTTAATCCGCTCGCGTGCGACATAGGGATCTTGTGCCGTTCCGACGACCTCAATATCTGGTGCTGTGTCGAGAATTTCACTTAATAATTGACGCATCAACGCCGAATCATCCACCACTAACACACGTATCATTGTTCGGCTCCCTCAAAATAGCTCAACGCCGCCTTCATCCATCGAATGCTGACTAACAGCATGATGCGCGGTAGCGACTAAATCGGCATGTAAAGCACGCAATCGTACTTGTGCCTGCTGAATATCTTGATCTGAGCGCACCTGACCGAGTGGAATTAAACGTAATTCAGCCACAAAGCGCTCCATTAGTGCAATGCGTTTTTCAGCGCGTTCCAGCACTTGCCGCGCAATATCTTCAAATTGCAGTAACCGCACTGCCGCACCAACATTGCTTTGAAATCGCTCGGCAATTAAATTGAGATGATCCAGCCCAGCGGCCATTTGGCCATTTAGCATTTGCACCTGCACAATCATATCGTCCATTGAACCTTTCGCGCTAATCGTCGCATTCATATCTTGCGAGGCCATGCGCCCGACAATATCGCGAGTTTCAGCAAAGACATGTTGTGCGTGCTCAACCTGTTGACGAATTTGATCATTAAATTCCCCCGCATCCTGTGATAATTTACGCACCTCTTGGGCGACCACAGCAAAACCGCGCCCCGCTTCACCGGCGCGTGCTGCTTCAATCGCTGCATTGAGCGCGAGTAAATTCGTTTGGCGGGCAATGCGTTTTGCTGCATCGAGTTGCGCAAAAATATGTCCCATTTGTGCCGATAAATCATCGACTTGATGGGCAACGCGAATGCTATGTTTGCCCATGTCAATCAATCGATCAACATTTTGCGCTAGCAACTCGCTATTTGCATGAAGAAAATCATTGATGTCAATTAGTTCCCCCTGCGTCACGCTATTTGTATCGCTTTTTGAAATAAGCTGCATGACTAAATCTTGCTGTGCTTTAGATTCATCTGATAACCCATTAAAGCTGGCATAGAGATCGCTGGCTGCGTGACTAATAAGCTCGCGAGCTTGGCGAATCGCTTCATACAATTCAGCAGTCAGCGGGGTAAACAATTGATCGGTTTCGACCACTAAATCCCGAAATGCCCGTTCTTCGGGTAATTCAGTCATATGCTGCGACGCAAGGCGGTCGGTCGTGGTCGCTGTACCGCTAACAATTAACCAGGCTATTGACCAACTGAGCACCAATAGCAGCACACTCGCCCAGTTTGGCAGCCAATCAGGAAGAAACAGCACTTGCAGCAGGATCAGCACGCTCACTAACAGTGGTAACCACTGCGGTCGTAATGCCACCCACAGGGTTTCTAATCGCAGCGATGCTGGACTCATGCGAAAAACTCCACTTCACCTTCGACTTTCGTGCGACGCAGTGTTTCACTATAACTAAGTTCACGCTCAATAATGGTATCGTTGTGCATCGTGCGTAGTTTTTTGACCAGCACGCGCCCGCTGGTTGGAAAAAAATAAACCTTGCGCGGATAATTGCCGAGTAAATCTTGTGCAACGACTGGAATCCCTTCGGTAGCTAAATATTCCAGGACAAATTCTGAGTTACGTTCGCCGACAACATGGTTTTTAAATCCTGGTAGGACATTACCACCGCCAAAGACTTTGGCTTCAAGATTAGAGCGCCGTGCCCCAAGTTTAATTAACTGATTGATGAGAATTTCCATCGCATAATCGCCATAGCGCATCGAGCGGCTAAAGCGTTCGCTTTCATCGCGTTTATCATCAGGGAGCATAAAATGATTGATACCACCAATACCGCGTGTGCGATCACGAATACAGGCTCCAACACAAGAACCGAGCACCGTCACCATGAGAATTTCGCGGGTCGAAACATAATATTCACCTGGCAAAATCTTGACCGCATCCATTTCAAAATGACGGTCATAATACAGATTCGGTGCCAGCACTTCCTCGAATCCATGCAGCATAGCGGTTACATCTCAGTGTGGATGAACCGGGGCATAGACCGTCTTGCCCCGCAAGCGAAAAAGATTGGCGACATGCGCCAAACTTTCTGAATGCCCGACGAATAATAAACCGTCGGGACGTAACAGCGGATGAAAGCGCGTTAGGATTTTGGCTTGTGTCGCTTTATCAAAATAAATCATTACATTGCGACAAAAGATGACATCAAACGGTTCGCGCATCGGCCAAGCTGGGCTGAGTAAATTGAGCGGCTGAAATTCTATTAAGGCTTGCACTTCAGGCCGCATCCGCGCCATACCCGCCCGTGAACCAGTGCCGCGCAGAAAAAAACGTTTGAGTTGGGCGGTCGATAATTTTTCAACCCGATCTAATGGATAAATACCCTCGGCGGCATGACGCACGACATTGGTATCTAAATCGGTGGCCAAAATTTGAACCGGTGGCGTCCAAGAATCGAAGGCTTCAATTAAGGTCATCGCAATCGAATACGGTTCTTCGCCAGTCGAACAGGCCGATGACCAGACGCGCATTGGGCGTCGCCCTTGACGTTTGATGTCCTGCGCATGTTCGGCTAACACCGGAAAATGATGCGATTCACGAAAAAAAGATGTCAGATTTGTCGTTAATGAATTAGTAAAGTGTTGCCATTCATCAGGATTCTCATTGAGAAAACTTAAATATTCCTGAAAAATAGTCAAGCCAGTTGCGCGTAGCCGTCGCGCAATCCGACTATAGACCATGTCCATTTTCGCGGGACTGAGCGAAATGCCAGCATGTTCATAAATTAAGCGGCGGATTTGTTCAAAATCGCGTTGCGTGAATTCAAATTCGCGCTCACGTCGCACAGCGGCATGTTCAGCCATGAGCCTATTACTCAAGCCATCGACAAATAAGGTTGATCGACTAAGCCCATTTCTTGGCTAGTCATCAGGCGCTCAATATCAACCATAATAATCATGCGCTCATCGAGGGTTGCCAAGCCGTCAATATAGGCAGTATCTAATACTGCGCCAAATTCTGGTGCTGGACGCACTTGATCGCCGCGCAGGGCAATCACATCCGAGACGCCATCGACGACAACGCCAACAATCCGCCCGCTGATATTAAGAATAATCACTACAGTAAAATCATTATATTCGACCTGCCCGAGATGAAATTTCAGGCGCATGTCAATAATCGGCACAATGGTGCCGCGCATGTTAATCACGCCTTTAATAAAATCAGGCGAATTAGCGATCTTAGTGACGGCATCATAACCGCGAATTTCCTGAACCTTGAGGATGTCAATGCCGTATTCCTCATCGCCCAGTGTAAAGGTGAGATATTCGCGTGCGCTGTCGGTGACGACCGCGCTGCCTTCCCGGCGCTCGTCGCTCATAATGGTGTTCTCCTCAGACTGTGCAGTGTGGTGGTGTGATCGGCGAATATAGCTGATATAGACGGCGTGAGATGGGGAATGGAATGGCTAACGGCGACTGAGGCGTACTAACGCATCGACATCGAGAATTAAGGCCACACGCCCATCACCCATAATGGTCGCTCCGGAAACACCTTCGACTTTACGATAATTAGTTTCCAGACTTTTGATGACAACTTGATGCTGGGCGACTAATTCATCAACCAGTACAGCGGCGCGGCCTTCATTCGTTTCGACGATAACTAAAATGCCAGCGATTGGATCGGGTTCCGGTTGGCCGCTATTGAAGACATCATGTAGGCTAACTAACGGCAAATATTCATCATTGATTTGTGCGATACGCCCTTTGCCAACGACGGTTTTGAATTGTTCAGGATGCGGCTGAATCGATTCTTGAATCACCGTCAGCGGCAGAATAAACATTTCACTGCCCATGCGCACAGATAAACCGTCGAGAATTGCGAGCGTCAGCGGTAGCCGAATCGTGATATGGGTGCCACGCCCAGCCGTTGAATCAACCTCAACACGCCCATTCATTTCTTCGATATTGCGGCGCACGACATCCATGCCAACCCCGCGCCCAGAAATATCGGTGACGCGCTCGGCGGTGGAAAAACCAGCATGAAAAATCAGTTGCCACACCTCTTTATCTGGTGGGTTATCCGGCATTGGGATGCCCTGCTTGGCGGCTTTGGCCAGCAATTTTTCGCGGTTGAGTCCGGCCCCATCGTCGCTGACTTCGACGACGACACTGCCGCCGCGATGACTGGCACGTAAGACGATTTCGCCGGTTTCGGATTTACCTGCCGCTTGGCGGACTTCGGGGCGCTCGATACCGTGGTCGATGCTGTTGCGCACCAGATGATTGAGCGGATCGGCCATGCGCTCGATCAAGCCTTTATCCAGCTCGGTATCTTCGCCGATGAGCTTGAGCGTGACTTTTTTGCCCAGCGTTGCCGCCGTATCGCGCACCACACGCGGAAAACGGTTAAAGACAAAGCTAATCGGCATCATGCGAATCGACATCACTGCTTCTTGCAGATCGCGCGAGTTGCGCTCCAGATTCGATAATCCGCCCATGATGCGCTCATGGACAACTGGATCGAGTCCGGCGGCAGAATCGGCCAGCATGGCATGGGTGATGACCAGTTCGCCGACCAGATTAATGAGTTGATCGACCTTTTCGACGCTGACGCGAATCGAGGACTCGGCGGTTGCTGGGCGTTTGTTAGCGGCATCAGCGGGCGTCGAACGGTTAGCGGCTGGGCGGGCGCTTGCGGCTGGAGTTGTGGCCGAAGCAGCAGTGGGTGAAGGATTAGCAGCGACTTCGTTGTAACCGCTGAGATCTTTAAAAAAGCCGTAGCCGCGTTTGTTATCGAGCTGCGCTTGTTGCGCAACAGCGGCCACCTGTGTCATGCCGGGGCTGCCGCCAAACAAACCGTAGCCGGTTTGTTCGTGATCCTGTGTCGCTTCTGCACCGGGGGCATCATCAAAGAAGCCATAACCGGGATCGGCTCCCGACGCTGCCGTGTTCGCCGTTGCTGGCACTGGCTCAAAAAAACCATAGGCGGTTTCTGTCTCGGCACTGGGCATCGGCGCGGTGACGGCTGGCCGCTGGCCGCTGGCCGCTTCCAGCTCCACATTCTCCAGCTCGATTTGACGCGGATCGCAGACAAAGGCGAGCAATTCTTCAATCGCCTCGCGTCCAGATGCGGTGGTGATTTGCCAGATGCAGCGCGTTGCGGTGTCACCGCTCTGATCTTGGATCTGACCCAATTCGGCTAGTGATGCAAATAACGCTTGCCGCTCGGTAGCGGCACCCTGACCGATCTGCTGTGGCGCAAATGCCAGTCGCCACCGTGTTGGCGCAGCAGCCAGTGGCGCAGCGACAGCCGCCGTTGGCTCATCAGCGTGCGCGAGGTGTTCCAGCAGGGCACAGACCTCAGCGACGCGGGAATCTTCGTATTCCTCGCCTTCCTGATGGGCCTGAAGCTGGGACTTGAGCACATCTCCAGCCTGCAAAAAGGCATCGACCATATCAACTGTTGGGGTCAGTTCCTGCTTGCGCAGGCGGTCGAGCAGAGTTTCGAGCACATGGGTCACTTCAGCCATGTCACTGAACCCGAAGGTTCCCGCGCCGCCCTTGATCGAGTGCGCAGCGCGGAAAATCGCGTTGAGGGTTTCCAGATCGGCCGCTTCGACATCCAATTCCAGCAACAGGCTTTCCATCGCTGTCAGATTTTCGCCAGCCTCCTCAAAAAACACCTGATAGAACTGACTCATGTCGATGGTCATGGCCCTTCCCCTCTCAGCTTCTAGCGCGGTGCGTTCATCAACCGATCACTTTACGCACGACTTCCAGCAATTTCGCCGGATCGAACGGTTTGACGAGCCAGCCGGTTGCTCCAGCGGTGCGGCCCTGACTTTTCATCGCGTCGCTCGATTCCGTGGTCAACATCAGAATCGGCACCGATTGATATTGCGGCAGTGCCCGTAATTGCTTAATCAGGCTCAGGCCATCCATGCGCGGCATATTCTGATCGGTGAAAATTAGATCGAATTTTGCCGCCCGTGCTTTGTCGAGTCCGTCCTGTCCGTCAACCGCCTCGGTGACGGTGTAACCCGCCTCCTTGAGCGTAAAAGACACCATTTGCCGAATGGACGGCGAATCGTCCACGGTGAGAATCGTCTTAGCCATGTTGTGACATCCTGAGAATGACCAAAAGTCCGACCGCGCTCAACACCGCAGCATTAGCCACGCGGTCAAAGGAATAATACTGAAGATTTATGCTCGGATTGTCGAGTCGTCTCGGGCCGACGACAGCGTTGCGTGCTGCACTGGGTTCGCCTTATATACCGATGACGCGGACGAATGCCAGTGTCTGTGCGAAAATCGCCCACGACCGGCATCCTGCCGCTGCCCGCTGAACTCCCGCCATAGGTTAGATGTTGTCCGATGTCTGCGCCCGTTTGCTCGACTCTGCACTCTCCACTTGCGCCTCCGCTGCCACGTTGTTCCGGTGAGCGCCGGCTGTGGGGGCAACTTCATGGTGCTGCGACTGCGCTGGCCGTCGCCCGCGCTGCTGCCGCGCATTCGGGACATGCCGGGCTGGTGCTGGCGCTGGTCGATACGGTGCAAACAGCGGCGAGCTGGCGGGCGGAACTCGGCTTTTTTCTCGCCGATGCCGCATCCGACGCCACATCCGCAGTACCGCTGCTGAGTTTTCCCGACTGGGAAACCCTGCCCTATGATGTGTTTTCGCCATTGCCCGAATTGGTCTCAGAACGGCTGCTGACATTGCAGCAACTGCCAACGCTGGTGCGCGGCGTGCTAATTGTGCCGGTGGCGACCCTGATGCAACGCTTGCCGCCGCGTGACTATATCGAGCGTCACTCGCTGGTGCTGGCCGTCGGGGATCGGCTCAATCTCGATGCCACGCGCCAGCGACTGGAGCGGGCGGGCTATTCCTGTGTCTCGCAGGTCATCGGGCATGGCGAATATGCGGTGCGCGGCGCGTTACTCGATGTGTTTCCGATGGGCAGCAGCGTGCCGCTACGCATCGACCTGTTTGATGATGAAGTAGATAGTATCCGTGTTTTTGATCCCGAGACACAACGCTCGCAAGATCAGCTCGATCAGATTCGACTATTGCCAGCGCGTGAATTGCCGCTCGATGAGACCGCGATTGCTGGATTCCGGCAGCGGTATCGCGCTGCCGTCGCTGGTGATCCACAGCGCAGTTTGATTTATCGCGAAGTCTCCAACGGTCAAGCGCCGGGTGGGCTGGAATATTATTTACCGCTGTTTTTTGAGCAAACAGCGACGCTGTTTGATTATCTGCCCGCTAACACGCTGGTCATTGAGGCGCTCGATTGCCGCGAGACCGCCCGCACTTTTTTTGCGACCGTCGAGCATCGCTACGAGCAACGGCGGCATGACAGTGAACGGCCATTATTGCCGCCCGCGCAGCTCTATCTGACCCCAGAGGAACTGGCCGGACGGCTCAATCAGCTTTCCGGTGTGCTCCATCAGTCTGACCCCGTTGCTGCGCGGCGCAAAGGCTACGCTGATGCCTGCAACTTCGCCACCGCCCCGCTGCCGCCCGTGACCATTCAGGCCCGTGCCGCCCAGCCCGCGCAGGCGCTGCATGAGTTTCTCAATGCCAGTGAACGGCGGGTGCTATTTGTCGCCGAGAGTAGCGGACGCCGCGAACTGCTGGCCGAACAGCTCAAGGGATTTGCGATTCGCGCCCGTCCGGTGTCCGGCTGGCAGGCGTTTTTAGACAGTGATGCGCCGCTGGCGCTCACGGTCGCGCCGCTCGAACAGGGCTTATTGCTCGACAGCGAACGGCTGGCCGTTATCACCGAAACCCAGCTCTATGGCGAGCGGGTGCGCCAAGAACGGCGGCGACGTGCCCGCGAACGCGACAGCGATGCCATTGTGCGCAATCTCACCGAATTGACCATCGGTGCGCCGGTTGTCCACGAAGAGCACGGTGTCGGGCGCTATCTGGGGCTGCAAACGCTGGAAGTCGGCGGCCTGACCACCGAATTTTTGACGCTCGAATATGCCAATGGCGACAAGCTCTATGTGCCGGTCAGCGCCTTGCAATTGATCTCGCGCTACACCGGCGCTTCGCCAGAAAACGCCCCGCTGCACAAGCTCGGCGGCGATCAATGGGAACGGATTAAACGCAAAGCCGCACAAAAAGCGCACGATGTTGCTGCCGAATTGCTCGACATCCACGCCCGCCGCGCTGCCCGCGCTGGGATCGCCTTTCCCGAGGGTGGCGCGGATTACGCCGCCTTTGCCGCTGCCTTCGCGTTCGAGGAAACACCCGATCAGCAACGGGCGATTGAAGCCGTGCTCGCGGATATGGCCGACCCCAAGCCGATGGATCGCGTGGTGTGCGGTGATGTCGGTTTTGGCAAAACCGAGGTCGCGATGCGCGCCGCGTTCGTCGCGGTGCAGGGCGGGCGCCAGGTCGCGGCGCTGGTGCCGACGACCCTGCTCGCGCAACAGCATTTTGAGAATTTTTCCGACCGCTTCGCCGATTGGCCGGTGCGCATTGAAAGCCTCTCGCGGTTCCGCACTGCGAAAGAACAGCAAGCCGTGCTCGCTGGATTAGCCGATGGCACGGTTGATATTGTCGTCGCCACGCATAAGCTGTTGCAGCCGACGATTCGTTTTAAACAGCTCGGGTTGGCAATTATTGACGAAGAGCATCGCTTTGGCGTGCGGCATAAAGAACAATTAAAAAATCTGCGCAGTGAAGTTGATGTCTTGACGCTGACCGCGACGCCAATTCCGCGCACCCTGAATTTAGCCATGTCCGGTCTGCGTGATTTATCGATTATTGCCACGCCGCCGGTTGAACGCCATCCGATTAAAACCTTTGTAAGCCAGTGGAATGATATATTGATACAAGAAGCCGTGCAGCGTGAATTAAAGCGCGGCGGTCAGGTGTATTTTCTGCATAATGAAGTTGAGACCATCGAAAATCAGGCACAAAAACTCGAAGCCTTGATTCCTGAAGCGCGGGTTGCGGTTGCGCATGGGCAAATGCGCGAGCGCGAATTAGAGCGCATTATGCGTGATTTTTACCATCAGCGATTTAATTTGCTGGTCTGCACCACGATTATTGAAAGCGGCATCGACGTGCCCTCGGCGAATACCATTTTAATTAACCGCGCCGATAAACTCGGACTGGCACAATTACATCAGTTGCGCGGGCGGGTTGGGCGTTCGCATCATCGTGCTTATGCCTATCTGATTACCCCGCCGACGACGGCGATGACTGCTGATGCCAAAAAACGCCTCGAAGCCATTGAATCAATGGAAGATTTGGGCGCAGGCTTTACCTTAGCCACGCATGATTTAGAGATTCGCGGTGCCGGTGAATTGCTCGGCGATGAGCAATCCGGGCAAATCACCGAAGTCGGCTTTACGCTCTATATGGAATTACTCGAACGCGCTGTTGCGGCCCTCAAATCCGGTCGTGTCCCGGAATTAGACCGCCCGCTCGATCATGGCACCGAAATTGATTTGGGGATTCCGGCATTATTGCCGAGTGACTATCTGCCCGATGTCCAAGCGCGATTGGTGCTCTATAAACGCATTGCCAGTGCGCGTGACCGAGAAGAATTGCGCGAATTGCAGGTCGAAATGATCGACCGCTTTGGCTTGCTGCCAGAACCAGCAAAAAATCTGCTCGACATCACCGAATTAAAGCTCTGGGTGCAACCCTATGGGATTCGCAAAATCGAAGCTGGGCCGAGCAGTGGTCGGCTGTTATTTACCGAATCACCACAGATTGATCCAGCACGATTGATTCAGTTGCTTCAACAGCGACCGAAAGAATATAAGCTCGAAGGCGGCGATAAGCTGAAATTCTTCCGCGATATGAGCGCAGCGGAAACGCGCTTATGTGAGGTGCGGCGGGTGTTGGAGCAATTGATTTGATTTGCAGCTTCCAGCCGCCAGCGATGAGCTACAGCCGGTCGCGTAAATCCCGCATGCTAAATCCGCACCAAGCTCGCGCAAGATCATGCTCAATGCCTTTATTCAATCCGAGCACTTTGAATCGCTCGCCCATCGCGGTCGGCAAGAGCAATTGTTTCGCGCCGAGTGCGAGATCGAGTGCGGCGTCTGGCGTCGCGGCGGCAGTTTGCATCAAATGGTCGATACCGCAGCCGATCAAGTAATGCGCTTGGGTGGTAAAGCCCGCTACAGCAAATCCGGCGGCGCTGCCCGCTTCCGCGACCGCCGTAAAATCAACATGGGCAGTGATGTCTTGTAAGCCAAGATGAACGTAGGGGTCAGAGTGGGCTTGATGATGATAATGACAGCGCAGGGTGCCCATGTTGCGTTCTGGTTGATAGTACTCGCGGCGCGGATAGCCGTAGTCGATCAACAGTACCAGACCGCGTTCGACCGCGTTTGACACTGCCGTCAGCCAGGGCGCGAGACGCAAATTGATCTCCGATTCGTAGCCGGGCGCGGTGGCGAGTCCGGCACTGTGCAGGGCTGAGACGGCGTGGTGCAGTCCGAGCGAGCGTGGCGGAATGGCGCATTCAGTCAAGTGGCCAGCGGTGTCGGTTACGGCGATTTCCAAAATCTCGCCCGCGCTGCCGATGCGAAACCGCTGCACTGGCATGGCGTCGAGCACTTCGTTGGCGATGATGACCCCATTGAACCGTTCGGGCAGGGTGGTCAGCCAGTCGCAGCGGGCGAATAACTGCGGTGCGGCCTGTTGTAGCGCGGCCCGCTGGCGGGCTTGTAGATCGGGGCTGAGTTCGAGGATGCGGTAGCGGTCGGGTAGGCGGTTGCGGGCGTCGAGTTCGAGCAGGATTTGCACCGCAAGTGCGCCACTGCCTGCACCAAATTCGAGTATTTCGCCGCCGTCGAGTGTTGCGAGCACTTCGGCGCATTGGACGGCTAGGCAGCGCCCGAATAGCGGCGAGAGTTCGGGTGCGGTAACGAAATCGCCGTCTGCACCGAATTTGGGTGCTCCGGCGACGTAATAGCCGAGTCCGGGGGCATAGAGCGCCAATTCCATGAACCGATCAAATGGGAGTGCGCCGCCCTGTGCGCGGATTTCGGCTTGAATGCGGGCGGTGAGGGCGATGTTAATAGCGTGTGAATGGTCATTCATGCGAGTTTTGCAAGCAGTTTTTGATAGCGTTCAAATAGCAGTGCTACGCGGTCGCTATCGCTGGTAAATTTCCGTTTGGAATAGGCGGCATCGACAGCAGCATCTAATTTGCGATGCGCTTTGACTAATTCGGGCGGCATGGTGAGTGGATCGTAGAGTGTGGCGAGTGAGGCATTGGGATGTGCGGCGCGGGCATCAAGCACGGCTTGCGCGGCGGTTTCAATTGCTTGGCGTCGTTTTGGCGTTGGATTATCAGGCCAGGGGAAATTGTTGTAAACGATGCTGTTTGAGTATTGATAGTCGCTTTTCATTCTTCCTGCTGTAATACGCATCCAAGCCATGTGCATGGCAGATGATAAAACGCCAAAGTGATAAGTTTTTGCATTTGCAATAACTAGCATTGATCCACTGGCTATTATTTCAGGTTTGCAAAATCCGATAGGAATATAAGTTCTGTTTTCAGATGATACCTTTGGAATTACAAGATACTCGGTTTTTGGTTGCCGTATTTCTCCGAATAAAGCGGGAGTTTTAGCTAATTCTTTTGTTTGAATTCTGTCACTAGATAATCTGTAAGCTTTATTTAACTCGACTCTTTGCATGACTTGTTTCAAGCTACGCAGCTCGCTTGGTTCACATTTAACAAGCCATAAGCAATATCTTGGTATATTCTTTATAAACTCTTCGCCTCCGATATATTGCTTGATAAATTTCTCGCTTTTTGGTTCTTTGGCGATGAAATCTGCTCGATCTTCTTCGCTTAATATAAGATTTCCTTTATCTATAGGCATACTTCCGTATGCTATTTCAGGTGTGTCAGACGTTAAAGGTTTGGATCGCTTTCCAATAAATGCTGCAACCGCATTAATAAGATAAGGATTGATTACTGAAACTTTTAAGACGTGCGGTTCTGATTGTGGATTTTCATAGTCAAAAAGCAACTTTGATTCTGCTTCAAAAAGAGCAAAACCAATAATTACACAATGAACTGCTGCTTTTCCTTTTGCTTCGCTCGACCATTGAAAAGTTCTGTGTGCAAAATGAATGTTTACGCCTTTTTTTGCTAAATCAGACCACAAAATACCAACTTGCTCGCCTTGCGTGATTGAATTTGTCGAAACAAAAGCTGTTTTAATGGCTTTATTGTATTCCATGAAATCAGCCGATTTGCGATACCAAGCCGCAACAAAATCTAAAACGCCTGCACCTTTTACACCTCGAAAAACATGCGCCATGTCAGATTTTTGCACTTCGTTTTGTTCTTTCTTACCACCAAACGGCGGATTCCCCAAGATATAATTTAAGTCCGCTGGCGGCACAATCTCGCGCCAATCCACTTGCAACGCATTGCCATGCACAATCGTCGCCGATTTCTTCAACGGCAACCGCGCAAAATAAATCCCAAACTCTTTCGACACCAGCATATTCATCTGATGATCCATCAACCACAGCGCCGTTTGTGCAATTTGCGCTGGAAACTCTTCAATTTCAACGCCATAAAATTGATCGACATTGCACAGAATATTAAATTCACCAACACCAATTGATAAATCACGTGCCTTACCAAACAACGCCCGCAATACTTCAAGCTCCAACAACCGCAATTCCCGATAGGCAATCACTAAAAAATTACCACACCCACAGGCCGGATCGAGAAACTTAAGCCGTGCAAGATATTGCTGAAATTCAAATAACTTGCGCTTATCGCGTTTAATCCGCTGAAATTCCGCCCGCAATTCATCCAAAAACAACGGCTCAATCAACTTCAA
>NZ_FNOW01000094.1 GCF_900107145.1 Allochromatium warmingii
AAAAGCGCATCGTCAAACACAGAATAAACGTGAAGCCGATCGGATCAAAGCGGTAGTTCTCTTGGCAACGGGCTGGACAGCGGAACAAGTAGCCGAAGTCTTGCAAGTTGATCCAAACACAGTACGCAACCACTTTAAGCGTTATCAACAAGGCGGCCTCATGACATTGTGCCAGATGGCGTATCGTGGGCACGAAGGCTGGCTTAGCGAAATCGAATTAGCCCTCTTAGATGCGCACTTGGAAAAACATCTCTACTTGACGGCCAAGGCCATTGCGCACTGGTTAGAAGATCAGTTTGCTGTTCGTTACAGTGAAAGTGGTATGGCGGCACTGCTTCACCGCCTTGGTTATGTTCACAAGAAACCGAAATTGATTCCAGGGAAAGCGGATTCTGAAGCCCAGAAGGCGTTTGTGGGTGAATACGAAAAACTCAAAGAAAACAAAGGTCAAGAGGATCCGATCTATTTCATGGATGCCGTGCATCCACAGCATAATCCTGTCATCGCCCGTGGTTGGATCAAGCGTGGCCAAGAGCAAGAAATTCGGTCGAATACAGGCCGAAAACGCCTCAATATCAATGGAGCGATCAACCTTGATCAGTTAGAGCCTGTTGTCCGTTATGATGACAGGATTAATGCTGACTCAACCATCGACTTGCTGAAACAATTAGAAAAGCGGCATATGGCGGCGGCTTACATTTATGTGATTTGTGACAATGCTCGCTATTATCGCTCCAAAGCCGTTAAGGCGTATTTAGAGTCCTCAAGAATCAAGCTTGTTTTTCTCCCGCCCTATGCACCAAATTTGAACTTAATTGAGCGCCTTTGGAAATTTTTTAAGAGAAAAGTTTTGCATAATCGCTACTTTGAATCGTTTAGTGATTTTGCATTGGCTTGCAAAGAATTTTTCGCGAACCCAAGTCAATACAAAAGCGAGCTGCGTTCTTTGCTGACAGAGAATTTTTCTATTATCGGTTAATTGTCAAAAACGAAAAATCGGTATCAG
>NZ_FNOW01000065.1 GCF_900107145.1 Allochromatium warmingii
AAAAAATGAGGGTGATGCCCAAAACACGAAAAGCGGGCAACCGGCGGGTACGGTACCGTTGGTGCCAGATTCGGGTTCTTTAGGTTCTTTAGGTTTTTTAGGTACCCCTACCCCCCTGTTTTCAAAAAATGAGAGGGGAGCCGACTGCTACCACGAATGGCTTGTCACTCACCCGAATGGCGAGCGTGCGACCCACTGCTTTGCACCGGCCAAGAGCCGTGAAGAGGTTTTAGGCCTGTATGCGGATGCGCTGGTGGAGCCGGTAGCAGAACCGGAACCGCTCCCGCTCCCGCCGGATGCACTCCCGCTGGTCTATGCCTATCTCAATCGCGTAGGGGAAACGTGCCCTGTAACGCGCACGGAGTTTGTCACGGCATTGGAGCGCGATCATCGCCGCCTAGCTTGGCTGTATGGCGAAGTGGGATTAGCCGAGGTTGCGGCGGTATGAAATTCAATCTGCACGGAGCACGCGGAAAGATTCGCGCATATCGAGATGATGACCATATCCGCAAGCTGGCAAAAGCTGAGGGGTGTTTGATACCGATGGAAACCGCTTTAGCTCGAATGGACGGTCGAATGTCCACATTCGTGACATATCGCCGGATATTCTTGGTTCACGCGATGGAGGGCGATAGCGGATATTCCGCTTGGCAGTGTGACAACGTGCTTGATATGCCGCTGTTGCTGTTGGCTCTAGCGCCGATTATCGGCCCTATAGACCGTGTTTCAATCGGTCGCAATGATAGAGATCCCAGCGCAACCGGAACGCGCCATTGAGCGATTTAGAGGGGGGTCGCAAAACGCGACTCCCTTGCGCCCGCATCCCGCCGCGCCGTGCTTTGAGGTGAAAAAAACCAGAGGTTTGCGAAACAGTTAGCCAACTAACCCCAATGGGATATGCCCTGCCGATGTGTCAGGGGGAAATCCTGATACTAGGTGGCAGCAAAGCGGTTATTGCATAACACTTTTGAGGTGCTATCTTAAGCGTTACGGAATAACGCATTAGAGGTGACACCATGCCGCGCCCGAAGCTGACACCCGAAGAGAGAGCCGCCCGCAATGCCGCACGCCAAGCGGTTTGGCGAGAACGCGCCAAAGAGCGTGGATTGACTAGAATCAATGTTGCAGTCGAACCGGATGCAACGCTTGCGCTGGATAGCTTGGCGCTGGTGCATTCCCTGACACAAGGCGAGCTGCTAACAGCGTTATTGAATAACGCATTAAGCGGTTTATGGGCGATGTTAGACGCTACCGAGAAATCGGCATTTATCGCTGGCACACTGCGAAAGCCATTACCTAGTAACGCTTATCAAGCGCCCGTCGAATCGCTGGAAGCCGCGCCGCCGCTCGACCTAGAGCCGCTGGCGCTTGCGCCGACAAAAGACTATCCGCTGGCACTCAAGGCCCGCGCCGTAACGATGCACCAGCAAGGCGAAAGCCGTGACGCAATAACGGCTATGCTGATAGCAGAGCACGGCAAAGCGCCGGATAAATCGAATTGGGCAAGGACAATGAAGGCTTGGGGTAAGGCGAGCCGGTAGCTATCCCTTTGGCCGTTAGTGTGGGGTGCAGAAATTGCACCCCATTTTTTTTGCCTTGCGGTGAGTGAAATCTCCACGTGGAGACTAGCCAAGACGCAAAAGGTACCTTTTCACGGTTTGAAATACGGGGCGAAAAGACCGCGTTTTATTGCTAGACGTCGCGTTGAAGGGGCGGTTTGAATATAGCGACTGTCAACACGTGTTGACACCTGCTAGGAAAGGCTAGGCTTCGCTTTCCTAGCTGCCAACGCCATTCACAATTGTGAACAAGCACCAGCGGCGGACTTGAGAACACGTGTTCCCAAACTTCCAGCGAGTTTGAAATCCGGATTTCAAACCCTGAGAATTGGTACACGTGTACCCATTTTTACCTGCTACCGAAAAAAGAGCGTCGTTGTTTCCATAGGCTTGTCTACTAAAGTAGACAGCGAGCAGGTATCAAATGTAAACCGCGCTTTACATTTGGATTGCTAGAAAACGGCAGCACGCTGCCGATTTGAGCAGGAAATCCATCACGCGTGACGGATTTGGAAAGCACGCCGCTGTTACCCCGGGGTAACAAACTCCCAGCGAGCAGGTATCAAATACGCAGCGCGCTGCGTTTTTGCTGACCAGCGAATTTGCTGGCAGATAAATGGCGGCGGTTAGCAGGGATCATTTTGATCCTTTGTCGCGGTGTGCTGATTCCCTCTATCGCCGCGCACGCCCCCCCTTTGGCCGTCCTAAAAAAACCCTAAAACGCTAGAGAGTGTCACGGCGGGAACCCGCTGTAACATTTTTTCATTGTGACACTTGCAACTTGTTACGGAGTGAACTAGCATTAGTCACAAGTAACAAGCATCTTGAGAACACCAATGAATCGCACTATCGCCTATATCCGTGTATCGACTGACAAGCAAGTTGAACATGGTGTTTCGCTCGAAGCCCAACAAGCCAAGCTGGAAGCCTACGCCAAGCTTTACGATTTAGAGATAGTCGAAACCATCACGGATGCGGGCGTTAGTGCCAAGACGTTAGAACGCCCAGGGCTGCAACGCGCACTCGGTTTATTGCGGTCTGGGAAAGCGGATGCCTTATTGGTAGTGAAACTCGACCGCTTAACCCGCTCCGTTGCTGATCTTGGCTGTTTGATAGATGACTATTTCACGCCCAATGGCGCGGCTCTAATGTCGGTTTCAGAACAGATTGATACGCGCACGGCGGCTGGGCGCTTAATCCTGAATATTCTCGGTTCTGTGTCGCAATGGGAGCGTGAAACCATTAGCGAGCGCACGCGGGACGCAATGCAGCATAAAAAAGAGCAAGGCGAATACACCGGCGGACATGCACCATACGGCTTTCAGAATCAGGACGGCGAGTTAAAAGAGGATGCTGTAGAGCAACAGGTATTGCAGCACGCCCGTACTTTACGCGCCGCTGGCCTAAGCCTCAGAAAAATTGCAATCGAGCTAGGTAAGCGCGGATTTACCACGCGCAAGGGCAAAGCATTTTTACCGGCGCAAATATCGCGGATGGTGGCGAATGGCTAAACCGGTAGACCTACCAACAGTAAAAAAAACGCTTGCAGCATTAGATAGACTCGCCACTGAAAACCCAACTTATCTCAATCAAGGTGAGTCTTGGAGCGAACACCTAGACGAACTAGAGGATTTGATTATGGCCACACCAACGCGGGAGCGCGTCGCTGCTTATCGTGCTCGAATGAAAGAGCAAAAAAGCAAGACAGTTCTATATGTCACAGTCCCTGAAAAGATTGTCAGCGTGGTTAAGGTGGAATCTGAAAAGACGGGGCAGACTGCCGCCGAAATCGTATCTGCCGCAATACTGAATACGTATGGGCAAGACCAATGACAACTATCGTCTTTGACACCCATAAATTCATTCGCACCTTGAAAGAATCCGGTATCCCTGAAGGGCAAGCGGAAGCGATTTCCGAAGCATTCCGCGCCGCGCATGTTGAAGCTGATCTAGCCACGAAAGCCGATCTTAATGCGCTGGAATTGTCGGTTAGGGGTCAGTTCTCAGAACTGAAATTCGACCTGATTAAGTGGATGACCGGCGCATTGATCGCGCAAGCGGCTGTTATCGCCGCGCTGGTTAAGCTGCTTTAGGTAAAAATACCTAACGATTTCAGGAAAACGGCGCGATTTTGGCGAAAAATCGGGGTATAGAATCGTGAGCACTCCATTAAATGAGTGCTTATAATGAAAAACCCGCTCGATAATTCTTTGTCATGGCCGCAAGCGTGCGCGGCTGTAGGAGTATCACGCCCAACGCTTCGCCGCATGGTGCGTGAGGGTATCATCCCAGCGCCGGTGCAGATTGGACGCCGCAAGGTCTTTGCGAAAGAGCCGCTCTACGCCGCCCTAGCGCGATTGCTTGGGGGTGAAGCGGCATGAACCGGAAGAGCCGCGATAGACGCGCCGCCCGCCGCGCCAAGCTGGAACAGCGCCGGTTGCTGGAGCTGGATACCAGCAAGAAAAAAGCCCCAACGCCGGAACGTTGGGGCCGTGATAGCAAGGATGCTGTAAACCGCCATGAAAGCCCCGGCAAGGGCGTTCATGGTTCACCCGACCGCTAGGACGGTTCGGGTTCGGGCGCATCCCTGAGACAAGAATAGGCCGTTTTTCGGCCAAAATCTAGGGGATAGCTCGACCCGCCCTGTTTGCGGTCTCCAATCTCGCTGGAGACAGTGCAATGTCAAAAGTCTACGTGCCCTTACTGGGTATTTCAATCGGCCTGATTATCGGCCTGCCTTGGCTAGTGCTGGTGCTGGTGTTAGGAGGTGCGGCATGAAAACGCGCCCTAACGCCGATTTTGCGCTAGAAGCGATCCGCGCCTGTTTGTCCGCCGCCGATGACCTGTTGTGCTTTGGCGCGTCGGATGCTGAGACCGATAAAGGGATTTGGCTTGTGACCGCCGCCGCAATACTCACTGATCTTGCGATTGAGCAACGCCAAGCCAAGAGCCAAGCCAAACAGGGAGGTGCTGAGTAATGGATACGCGCCCTGCTATGGGCGCGGTTTCGACCGCTCCCGCATTGAACCTAGCATCACTCCCCGCTGAAATCCGCGCAAATATCGGCGCACAGACAACGCCGGATTTTGCGCCGGTTACTGTCACGAACGCGATGTTTTTGGCCGCTATCGCGCCTAATCTCGACAACGACGAACGCCTATGGAGTGCCCATTTCAACACAAAGCCGGGCGGTTTTCCGCCGCTGGCAAGTGTTTGGGGCGGGTACCCGCTCAAGGCGGCTGAGGGCGTAGCTGAGACACCGAGCCGCAACGCATATTTCAGTGTTGCCACGATTCGCCCTGATAAAAACGGCGAGCATCATCGCCGCCGTGAGTGTTTTTCGCGGCTTTTTTGCGTTGTGCTGGACGATGCCGCGCCGCCCGCCGGTTTAGCCCCTACGTGGGTACTCGCTACCAGCGCGGGCAAAACCCAAGTCGGATTCAAACTCACCGCGCCGCTCGCTGATTCGGGTATTGCTACCCGACTGCATAAGGCGTTAGCCGCCGCTGGTCATTTAGCCGCCGATAAAAACGGCAACAACCCCGTGCGTTATGTCCGCTTACCCGTTGGCAGCAACACCAAATACGACCCTGTATTTGCGCACCAGCTGCTGCATTGGGCACCTGATAACACCGTCACCCTTGATGCGCTGATTAGCGGCCTCGGTCTAGACCGCGCCGCGATTCTGACACCGCCGGTAGAGCCTGAAAAAATGCCGCTAAACAGCGTTATCAGTAACGCTGAAGAGTGGGTTATCAAGGCCAAGCGGATTGGGCTAGATGCCGCGTTGCGCACGGTAAAAGACCCGTCGTTAGGCCGTCACCAAGAGATATTTGCACTGGGATGCCGCGCCGCCCGCGATGGTCTACCGCCCGAAGCCCTAGACGTCGCATTAGATGCGTTTGCAGCGAACATGCGCCCAACGGATACCAATGGCGTCGAATCAGGGATTAACTGGGACAGCGAGCGCAAGGCGATACGGGACGGCTACCGGCAAGGCTGCGCCGATGGCGTGCCAAAGCTGGTGGACGCTTCGGGACTGGTGGTGCAAGCGCCTGCAAAGGCCGCACAACCCGCCGCCGCCGCCGCGCTCGACGGGGACGAATCGCCACTAACCCGCCTCGAAGCCGAATCCTTGATTGCTTGGGCGTGGAGCACTGGCACCACGCTCCCACGTAAACCCGCTGGTTTATTTGCCTATCGCACGCTCAAAAACCTGAAAGGCGAGCCAAAAACACGGGAGGCAATGCGCTCGCCTATCGTCGGCTTTAATACCTATACCGCGCCTTGGATTGAGCTAGGCTGGCATACCACGAAAGCCGATTTTATGGGCGAAGTGGCAAAATATTTGCCCAATCGGGCGAATATCGTAATGGCGCAAGCCGAAAAAAATGGGACGGTTCCGAATGATGTTTCGTCGGATGTCTTAATAGCGGATGCGCAATCATGGTTAAACCGAGTTGGCTCGCTGGTGGTGGCCGATGCTATTGGGCGCGAATTATTAGCGCGGGTATTAACAGAATGGCCAGAACCACAACCGATACCGGCAACATTATGCCCTGTTGAAATGTTCGATATGGCGCTGTTGCCAGCATCGTTACGGGACTGGATAGCAGATGTATCAGAGCGGATGCAATGCCCCCCTGATTTTCCCGCTGTTGGGGCGATGGTGGCGTTATCGTCCGTAATTGGGCGCAAGGCGGTTATCCGCCCAAAGCGGCATGATGATTGGGCGGTCGTCCCGAATTTATGGGGCGCTGTTGTAGGACGGCCCGGCATTATGAAATCACCCGCGCTATCAGCGGCTCTAGCGCCGCTGGATAGACTGCAAGCCAAAGCGAATAGCGAGCATAAAGACGCCAAGCGCGATTACGCCCGCAATGAAAAGCTGCGTGCTATGCAAGATAAATCCGATGAAGCCAAAGCCCAAAAGCTAATAGCACAAGGTAAGCGTAGTGAAGCCGAGCAATTACTAATCGAAGCTGAAAACGACGCTGATAACAGTGATGCGCCGCCGGTATTGCGCCGCTATCGTGTCACGGATGCCAGCGTGGAAGCGTTGGGAGAAATCCTAATTGAAAATCAGTGGGGCACGCTGGCCTATCGTGATGAATTGCATGGATTGCTTGCCAGCATGGATAAAGAAGGCCAAGAGGGGGCGCGGTCGTTCTATTTGCAAGGGTACGACGGCAATCAAAGCTACACCTTTGACCGCATTGTCAGAGGGCGGCATTTACATATCCCCGCTGTATGTCTTGCACTATTGGGCGGTATTCAACCCGGCAAGCTGAAAAGCTACGTCCGTGCTGCTACAGAGGGCGGTAATGGCGATGATGGCCTATTGCAACGGTTCTCGCTGATAGTCTGGCCCGATGTTGCGCAAGAATGGCGCGATGTTGACCGCTGGCCTGAGACTGAAGCCAAAAACCGCGCCTTTGCGGTATTTGAGCGGCTGGACACTATAGCCCCAACTATCGACCCCGATACCGGCGAATCAGCGCCCGCTGTTTATCGTTTTTCACCCGCCGCGCAAGGCATTTTTAAGCAGTGGCGAGCCGAGCTAGAGCAACGCTTGCGCGATGGTTCGCTACCGCCCGCCCTTGAGTCTCACCTGAGTAAATACCGCAAGCTGGTACCGGCTATCGCGCTGGTATGCGCGCTCGCTGATAGCGAAACCGAGGTTAGTGAAGCATCGTTACTGCGTGCGCTGGCATGGGGCGAATACCTAGAAAGCCACGCCAAGCGCGTTTATGCCGCCGGTATGGGGCTAGACCTTGATGGCGCTGTTGCGTTGCTGGCAAAAATCAAAGCAGGGAGCGTTAAGGATGGTTTCAAGCCGTCGGACGTGTACCTCAAAGGATGGGCGGGCCTTGCAACGCCGAAAGATGTTGGTGGAGCCGCCCGCATTCTGTGTGACTTAGGGTATCTACGCCGCGATGAAACACCGCCGCAAGCCAAAGGCGGTCGCCCATCCGTTACGTACAGCATCAACCCGCTTTTGAGCACGGAGTGATGTCATGTCACAGTATCTTGCTCAACTAAAAAAACTAGAAAACGGGGGGGAGGGTACCCTAAAAAACCTAAAAAACCCCCCCGCTATAGGTTCTTTAGGTTTTTTAGGTACCCCTACCCCCCTGTTTTCAAAAAATGAGGGTGATGCCCAAAACACGAAAAGCGGGCAACCGGCGGGTACG
>NZ_FNOW01000054.1 GCF_900107145.1 Allochromatium warmingii
TAGATCGCTGTCTGCGCCGCCACGGCGTCTCCAACCTCAGCGCCCTGATCCCGCAACCGGAAGGCGAAGCCAAGCCGGTCAAAACCTTCAAGGACTACGCACCAGGGTTTGTCCACATCGATGTCAAATACCTGCCGCAGATGCCGGATGCAGCGGCACATCAATACCTGTTTGTCGCCATCGACCGCGCCTCGCGCTGGGTTTATGTCGAAATCCTGCCCGAGAAAACCGCCGCCAACGCCCGCGATTTCCTGCGGCGTCTGGTCGAAAAAGCCCCGTTCACGATTGAGAAGATCCTCACCGACAACGGCAAGGAATTCACTGATCGCTTCTGCGCCACCGGCGAACGTGAACCAACCGGACGCCATCTCTTCGACCAAGGCTGTGCCGATCACAGCATCGAACACCGCCTCACTGCCCCCCGTCATCCGCAGACCAACGGCATGGTCGAACGCTTCAATGGGCGCATTGCCGAGGTGCTCGCTACCACCCGCTTTGATTCCTCCCAGAACCTAGCCGACACCCTCAACGGCTACGTGCGGTTATACAATCATCAGATCCCGCAGAAGGCGCTCGGACACATCGCGCCGATTCAAGCACTCAAGGACTGGCAACAACAATGCCCCGAACGCTTCAAAAAGCGTGTCTATAATCTCGCGGGACTTGACAGTTAAGCATAAACTAAATGAATGCAAAGCTGGTTTCAAAAACGAAAATTTCAAATGAGTTTAGTATATTATAACGGTAATGGCGACGCTGTTATTGGAAGCCAACGATATTGTGCGCTGGGCGGTTTCATTAGCCTGGCCGTTGGTGCGTATCAGTGCGCTATTATTGGTTGCGCCGGTATTCGGTGCGCGTCAAATCAATACGCGGGTGCGATTGGGTTTAGCGTTGCTGTTAACATGGATGATCGCGCCGCAATTACCAGAACCGCCGTTAATTGATCCGCTGAGTGCGCATGGATTAGTCGTCGCGGCGGAACAGGCGTTGATTGGCATTGCAATGGGGTTTGTGTTGACGCTGGTATTTTCGGCGATCAATCAAGCTGGTGAAGCGATTGCGCTTTCAATGGGTTTAGGGTTTGCTTCGGCGGTTGATCCGGTCGGCGGCGTTCAGGTGCCGATGATTTCGCAGTATCTTTCAATTCTGGCAACGCTGATTTTTTTAGCCATGAATGGGCATCTAGTGTTGCTGGAATTATTGCTCAAGAGTTTTGAAACTTTTCCAATTAGCTTAGATGGGCCAGAACCCGAAGATTTTTGGTATATCGCTGGATTTGGGGCGCAGATGTTTGCTGGTGCCGTACTGATTGCGTTGCCTGCGATTGCGGCGCTGTTATTGGTTAATTTAGCGATGGGTGTCGTCACCCGCGCTGCGCCACAGTTGAATATTTTTGCTGTCGGTTTTCCAATTACGATTGTAGCGGGATTTTTAATTATTATCTGGACGTTGCCGAGTCTTACTGCTCGAATTGGCGATTTTCTATTTAGCGCATTACCGCTGATTGAGCGCATCGGGAGGCTATAATATATGGCTGAGAATGAAAATGGCCAAGAACGCTCCGAAGCTCCAACCGCGAAACGCTTGCGCGAGGCGCGTGAAAAAGGTCAGGTTGCACGCTCACGGGAACTCAATACCTTTATTATTTTAATTGTTGGCGGTGCGTTTTTGCTGTTTTTGGGCGGCGGCATGGCTACGCGCATCAGTCAAGTGATGATTGAAGGTTGGACACTAGAACGCGGCTTGATTTTTGATGAAGGTTTGTTAGTGCCGCATCTTCAGTATTTACTTGGGCGGGCGCTGTGGATTTTGGCTCCATTGTTCGGTGTGCTGATGGTGATTGCCCTGATAGGGCCAATTGTCGTCGGGGGAATAAATTTTTCAACCGAAGCGCTGATGCCAAAATTCTCTAAGCTGAATCCAATTACTGGTCTGAAGCGGGTGTTTTCGGTGCAGGGACTGATGGAATTGGTCAAGGGTTTAATTAAATTCGGCTTGGTCGGTGCGGTGGCTGCTTGGGGGATTCAGAGTATTTGGGGTGAACTCTTGACATTAGGTGAACTGCCAGTCGAGTCGGCAATTGTGCAAACCGTACACATGGCTGCTTGGTTATTTTTGCTGGCTTCAGCCGCGCTGCTCGTTGTCGCGGCAATTGATGCACCGTTTCAAATGTGGAATCACCAAAAACAATTACGCATGACGCTGCAAGAAATTAAGGATGAATATAAAGAAACTGAAGGCAAACCCGAAGTTAAGGGGCGCATTCGGCAATTGCAGCACGAAATGGCGCAGCGGCGCATGATGACTGAGGTGCCGAAAGCGGATGTCGTGATTACAAATCCAACGCATTATGCCGTAGCATTAGCGTATGTCCCGTTAACAATGGCGGCTCCGAAATTATTGGCGAAGGGCGCGGATGCGGTGGCGCTGGCGATTCGTGAATTGGCCGAGGAGCATGGCATTCCCTGTGTCGAATCACCGCGCGTGGCGCGGGCCATTTATTTCACGACCGATTTAAATCAAGAAATCCCCAATGGGTTATTCGTCGCCGTGGCGCGGATTTTGGCCTATGTCTATCAGCTCAAGCGCGAGGAGCCTGGCGTTGAATTGCCGGACGATTTGCCGGTGCCGGAAGACTATCTCGATCCGCAGACTGCGCCTCGGCAGCGAGGACGGCGGCGATGAGTCAGTTCACTGAACGTCTGCGTACCGTCGGGCGCATGGGGTTGGCGACGCCAATCCTCTTGGTTGCGCTGCTCGGAATGCTGGTACTGCCGCTACCGCCGTTTTTGCTTGATCTGCTGTTTACTTTCAATATCGCGCTGTCACTGATCGTGGTTATGGTGGCAGTGTATACGCCACGTCCGGTTGATTTTGCCTCGTTTCCGACGGTGATTCTGGTCGCCACGCTGCTACGGCTGGCGCTCAATGTTGCCTCAACGCGGGTGATTCTGCTCAACGGCGGCGAGGGTACTGAGGCGGCAGGCAAGGTGATCGAAGCTTTTGGCGAATTTGTACTCGGCGGCAATTTCGCGATTGGCGTGGTGGTGTTCACGATTCTGGTCATCATCAATTTCGTCGTCGTCACCAAGGGCGCGGGGCGGGTGTCCGAGGTCAGCGCCCGGTTTACGCTCGACGCCATGCCCGGCAAGCAAATGGCGATTGACGCCGATCTCAACGCTGGGTTGATTTCGCAGGATGATGCCCGCAAACGGCGCGAGGATGTGGCGCAAGAGGCCGATTTTTACGGCTCAATGGACGGCGCGAGTAAATTCGTGCGCGGCGATGCGGTCGCCGGCATCCTGATTCTGTTTATTAACGTCATCGGCGGCATCGTCATCGGCGTCAGCCAAGCTGGGATGACCTTTGCCGATGCGTCGAACACCTTCATTTTATTGAGTATCGGCGATGGTCTGGTCGCGCAGATTCCCTCGCTACTGCTGTCCTCAGCGACCGCGATCATCGTCACCCGCACCTCTAGCTCCCAAGATATGGGCCAGCAGGTGTTCGGGCAAATGTTCGCCAACCCGCGTGTGCTCTATATTTCCGGCGGCGTGATCGGGATTCTCGGCTTGATTCCAGGGATGCCGAATTTGGTGTTTTTGGGCTTGTCATCGAGCTTAATCGGTGCCGGTTATCTCATCGCGGCCAAACCGGCGGAAACACTCGCCGAGGGGCAGGAACGACGCCCCGGCGGGCCGGATGGCGGCGAGCGGCCCGCTGCCGCAGCCGAAGAGCGCGAACTGTCATGGGACGATGTGCCGCCGGTCGATTTGGTGTCGCTCGAAGTCGGCTATCGGCTGATTCCGCTGGTTGATCGCAGTCAGGACGGCCAGCTTATGACGCGCATCAAGGGCATTCGGCGCAAACTCTCGCAAGAATTTGGCTTTCTCATTCAGCCGGTGCATATTCGCGATAATCTGGAATTGGGGCCGAATCAGTACCGGATTTCGCTGCTCGGCGTGACCACAGCCGAAGCTGAGGTGTTTCCTGACCGTGATTTAGCGATCAATCCCGGGCAGGTATTCGGCAGCGTGCCCGGCACGCCGACCAAAGATCCAACCTTTAATCTCGATGCGCTCTGGATCGATCCGATTAACCGCGATACAGCGCAAGCGGCCGGATATACCGTCGTCGATGCCGCGACCGTGATTGCGACCCATCTGTCACAGGTATTCCGCGAACAGGCGCATCGGCTACTTGGGCATGAAGAAGTGCAACATTTGCTCGACCAATTGGCGCAACGTTCGCCCAAATTGGTCGAAAACCTGCTATCGTCGAAAACACTTTCACTCGGAGTGATCCTGAAGGTGTTGCAAAATTTGCTCGCCGAACAGGTCGCCATCCGCGATCTGCGCACAATCGCCGAGACCTTGGCGGAGCGTTCCACTAAGAGTCAAGATCCTGCCGTTTTAACGGCTGCCGTGCGCAGTGCGCTCTCGCGGTCGATTGTGCAGGATTTAGTCGGCCCTGATGATGAACTGCCACTGATCGCGCTCGATCCATCATTGGAACAGCTTTTGCATCGGTCGCTCCAAGGCAGTCAGGGCGAGTCCATCAGCATCGAACCTGGCCTGGCTGAGCGCCTGCAACGCTCCGTGAGTGAGGCGGCACAGCAACAGGAGGCCGAAGGTCTACCGGCTGTCTTGGTGGTAGCTCCAGAGATCCGATCCTGGATTGCAAGCTGGTTGCGCGGTGCGGTACGCAATCTCAACGTCCTCGCGTTTACCGAGATTCCCGACAACCGGCGCATCCGCATCGTGGCGACTGTGGGCAAGAGCGACAATGCTCAGGCGCGGGCCTGACTGAGTAACGGGAGTTTGAGCGATGAATGTGCGGCGCTATCAGGCAAAGACGATGCAAGACGCCATGCGCCAAGTGCGGGATCAACAAGGGCCGGATGCGGTGATCCTCTCGACGCGGCGCGTCGATGGCTTGGTCGAAGTCGTCGTTACCGCCGAGGCACTGCCTGAATTGAGCACAGCACGTCCGCAGAGCGGAGCGGTGCGCTCGGCGCGTGCATTCACCTCTGATCCTGAACTGGTGGCGGTGCGGCGTGAACTGCGCGATCTGCGCACGCTGCTGGCACAACAACAGACGTTCAACGAGCGCGATCAATGGGCGGTGCGCCATCCGTTAGCGGCACAAATTATCGAGCGCCTCGGCGACTGTGGTTTTGATGATCGGCTGGCGCGTTCGCTTATCGGCGGGCTGCAAGAAGATCAACCCGCCGCATTAGCTTGGCAAAAACTGCGGGCGCGGCTGTCGGCCTCGGTTGCCACCGTGCAACCGAATATCTTGGAGCGCGGCGGCGTGTTAGCGATGGTTGGGCCGACCGGAGCGGGCAAAACGACCACCGTGTGTCGGCTGGCGCTGCATCGGATTCGCCGTCTCGGAGCCGATTCCGTGACGCTGGTGACGCTCGACCGGCAACGCATCGGGGCACATAAACAACTGCAAGCTTTTGGGCAAATGGCCGGCGTGCCGGTGATTTTGCTCGACAGTGAACGTGAACTGGCTAATTTAGCCAATCGCACTGCTGACGGTCATCTGATTCTCGTCGATACCGAAGGCCGTTCGGCCCGCGATGCCGCTGAACGCAAGCTCTTTGCCCAGATTCGGCATTTAGTTGATCTGGAAACTTGGCTAGTCATCCCCGCGACCCATCAGGCCGGTGTGCTCCGGCAAGTGCTCACCGCGTTTCAGAGCTGCGAGCCAGCGGCGCTGGTGTTGACCAAAATCGACGAATCCGAGCGCTTGGGTGAGATTCTCTCGGTGCTACTTGAACAACGTCTCGGGCTGGTGTTTCAAAGCGACGGCCAGCGCATTGAAGAAGATTTTCACAAAGCTGATACTGCTCATCTCACCCGCCTCGCTCTCGGCGAGCCACATGTCGAGGACGAGACCGCGTATCATCATGTCGCACAGCCTGCCGAGGCATCCGTGACCACTGCTGCCGGTGCTGCTGCGACTATGACAGCGCCAGCACTGACCACTGCTGCCCCGCTCACCGCGCCGCGTCCGATGCTCACCCCCGACGATTGCGAAATTCAGCCACCGCCCAGACCGTCGCTACCGAAGACGGCCACTCCGCCACCGCCTGCACGCACGACGCCTGCACCCAGTGTCGTGACTCGTGATAGCCTGTTGCTGGAGTCTGTCGTACCCTTCAGGAAATCCGTGCATGCAGCCTACTAGGAACCGGCCCTTTCTGAGCATTGCCATTGCGAGTGGCAAAGGGGGAGTCGGCAAAACCAACGTCGCCGTCAATCTGTCGGTCGCTTTGGCGCGACTGGAACGGCATGTGATGCTGTTTGATGCGGATTTAGGGTTAGCCAATGCGGATTTGATGCTGGGCTTGCGCCCGACCAAAACCCTGCACGATCTGGTTGCCGGTCGGGTTGAGCATCTGGAAGAAATCCTGTTGCCCGGCCCCGATGGGCTGTTGCTGGTGCCTTCAGCGTCGGGCATCGGCTCGATGGCCAATCTCACGCCCGCCGAGCATTTGGGTCTGATTCGCGCTTTTAGCAGTTATGATAAGCCGCTCGATGTGCTGGTGGTCGATACGGCAGCCGGCGTCAATGATGCGGTAACAAGTTTTTGTAAAGCGGTGCAACAGGTGTTTGTCGTCGTGTGCGATGAACCAGCGTCGCTGACCGATGCCTATGCGCTGATAAAAGTGCTGCATCAAGATCACGGGATTCGGCGGTTTCGCGTCATCTGCAACATGCTGCGCGATGGCGATTCGGGGCAGCGGTTGATGCGCAAGCTGATGAGCGTGTGTACGAATTATTTGCCGGATGTGGTGCTGGAATCAGCAGCGATGATCCCAGCAGATGACAAGCTCCGGCTGGCGGTGCAAAAGCGGCAGCCGGTAGTGAGCCTCTATCCGGGCAGTCCATCGGCGCGGGCGTTTACCGACCTAGCGCGTTGGATTGATACGGCACACACCAGTACGCAAGATGTCGGCGGGATTGGCTTTTTCATCGAGCGGCTGCTACAAGGCGCGGGATGATGCGGAGCCGTGCTGCACTCGGCTATGCGTCTGCGACGGATGAAGCCGGGCGCTTGGTGTCAGAGCATGTCGAGCTGGTGCGCCGCATTGCGCATCATTTGATGGCACGGTTACCGGCTTCGGTACAGGTTGAGGATCTGATACAGTCTGGGATGGTCGGCTTGATCGAAGCGGCTCGCCAATTCCAGCTAGGGCAGGGCGCAACCTTTGCGACCTATGCTGGGATTCGCATTCGCGGGGCAATGATTGATGAACTGCGGCGTGCCGATTGGGCACCGCGTTCGGTGCATCGCAACAGCCGCCGGATTGCCGAGGCGATCCGCCAGATCGAAGCCGATACGGGACGAGCGGCGACGGATCGTGAGATTGCCGCTGCACTCACGGTCAGTCTCGACGACTATCATGGCATGTTGCAGGATACGGCCAGTTGTCAGATTCTTGGCTTAGAGGATCTGTTTGGCGAGGAGTCGGACACCGATCGCTGGCTGGCCGGCAGCACCGCGCTGCCGGGTGAGCAGGTCGAGCGTGAGCAATTTGCGACGGCCTTAGCCACAGCACTGGCCAGCCTGCCGGAACGTGAGCGCCTGGTGCTGGCACTCTATTATGATGAAGAACTCAATTTGCGCGAGATCGGGGCCGTGCTAGAGGTCACCGAATCGCGAGTGAGCCAGATCCGTAGTCAGGCCCTGCATCGGTTGCGGGGCCGTTTGAGTGACTGGGCCGAGTCTGGCTCAGATCGTCGTGTTTAAATCGATCAATTCCATGTGGAGCGTTGCGTGGACAAAGGCATGAAAATCCTCATCGTGGACGATTTTTCGACCATGAGACGTATCATCAAAAACCTGCTCCGTGAGCTGGGTTTTAACAATACCTTAGAAGCCGATGACGGCAGCACGGCACTGCCGATGCTCAAAAGCGGCGGCTTTGATTTTCTGATTACTGACTGGAACATGCCCAACATGGAGGGCATTGCGCTGCTCAAAGCAGTTCGCGCCGATCCAGAACTGAAATCCTTGCCGGTGCTGATGGTCACGGCTGAGGCCAAACGCGACCAGATCGTTGAAGCCGCGCAAGCGGGTGTCAATGGCTACATCGTCAAACCTTTCACTGCGGAGACGCTGAAAGAAAAGATCGACAAGATCTTTGAGCGCCTTGATACGCAGGGATAAGCGATGGACAGTGATGACGAACGCCTGAGTCTCCAGCTCGATCTGGCGCGGCGCCTCGTCGAGCGATTGGAGGCCAGCGATCTGACGGGCGGCGATGAGCTGATCCGTCAGTTGCGTTTGCCTTATGAGCGTGAACTGTTTGAGGAACTCGGCAAGCTCACCCGTGAGCTACATGAGGCGCTCAACAGTTTTCGGGGTGACTCGCGCCTGATTGAGTTGACCCGCGACGAGATTCCCGATGCAAAAGAGCGGCTGAATTACGTCGTCTCAATGACCGAGCAAGCGACGCATCGCACACTCAATGCGCTCGATGAAGCCATGCCGATTGCCGAGTCGCTCCACGAGCGTGCTGGGCGGTTGCGTGCGCAATGGAGTCGCTTTCGCAACCGTGAATTGTCGGTTAATGAGTTTCGTGAACTGGCACGCGAACTCGATGAGTTTCTCCTGCGCGGTGAGCAGGAAACCGAGCGCGTCAAATCACTGCTTTCTGAGATCTTGATGGCGCAGGATTATCAGGATCTCACCGGGCAAATCATTCGTCGTGTTATCCGTCTGGTGCAGGAGCTGGAAGAGAGCTTGGTCGGACTGATTCGGTTGTCGAGTGCGCGGATGGATCGGCCCCAACTGACCACTGCTGCCAATGCAGATGCCGATGAAAGCGTTGCAGCGGATATCCGTGGTCAAGGCCCAATCGTCCCCAACACCCATGATACGGTCGCGGATGTCGTCAACGGACAGGACGACGTAGACGCGCTGCTCTCCAGCCTGGGCTTCTAGGCCCATCGAACCCTAGGGTGATCAGGCATGGCCATTGATCCGAATGACGAAATCCTTCAGGACTTTTTGGTCGAAGCGGGTGAACTGCTCGAAGGGCTGAACGAGCAGTTAATCGAGTTAGAGCAAAATCCCAATGATCGGGATTTGCTCAATGCCGTGTTTCGCAGTTTCCACACGATCAAGGGCGGCGCGGGCTTTTTAAATCTCAACGCGCTGGTCGTCGTTTGTCATCACGCCGAGGATGTGTTCAATCTGCTGCGCAATGGCGAACGGCGCATCGACTCGATTCTCATGGATGTGGTGTTGCGGGTGCTCGATGTGCTCAATGTCATGTTCGGCGATCTAAAATCCGGTCGTGAACCTGAACCCGCACCACCGGCACTGATTACGGATTTAGCCGCATTAGCCGTGCCCGATACGGGCGAGGGAACGCCCGCGCCGGTTGCCGCGACACCGCCGCCGGCACCGGAACCGCCGCCGGTTGCCGCGCCACCGACTGCGACGGTTAGCAGCAATGCTGAAATTACCGAAGGCGAGTTCGAGGCGTTACTCGAAGCACTCTCCAAGCAATCGGGCGGCACGTCCGATGAACCAGCAGCGGTACCCGCTGCGACCGCACCGCCGCCCCCCACTGCACCGCTGCCGGATACGGTCGCGAGTGTGACTGGCGGTTCAAGTGATCTCATCACGGATGATGAATTTGAATCGCTGCTCGAGCAGATGCGGAATGCGGATCCAGCTCCAACCGCACCGTCTGCGCCAGTCGCCAGCCTACCGCCAGCACCGACGGCTGAAAAACCTAAGCCCAGCGCACCACCGCCACCTAAACCGGCAGTGCCACCTAAACCTAGTGTTGCGGCAGCGCCTGCGCCAACAGCCGCATCGACTGGCGAGTCCGGTGATGCCAATAAAGGTGGACGTGGCGGCGCAGCAGCACCAGCGGCTGAGACCTCAGTGCGCGTCGATACCCAACGGCTCGACGAGATTATGAATCTGGTCGGTGAATTGGTGCTGGTGCGTAATCGCTTGAGCATGTTGCGGGTGCGCACCGGCGATGAGGAGATCGGCAAGGCGATTGCATCGCTGGCGCTGGTGACTTCAGATCTGCAAGCAGCGGTGATGAAGACGCGGATGCAGCCGGTCAAAAAAGTCTTTAGCCGTTTTCCGCGTGTGGTGCGCGATCTGGCCCGCAATCTCGGTAAAGAAATCGAGCTAGAGACCTTCGGTGAAGAAACCGATCTGGACAAAAATCTGGTCGAGGCACTGGCCGATCCGCTGGTGCATTTGATCCGCAACGCCGTCGATCACGGCATTGAGATGCCCGATGAGCGCGAAGCCAAAGGCAAGCCGCGCCGCGGTACAGTCATACTCGGTGCCGCGCAGGAAGGCGATCATATTTCGCTGCTGATTCAGGACGATGGGCGCGGCATGGATCCCGAAAAGCTTCGCGCCAAGTCAGTCGAAAAAGGCTTACTCGATCAAGCGCAAGCCGAGCGACTCTCGATCCGTGAATGTTTTGACCTGATCTTCATGGCCGGATTTTCGACCAAAGAAGAAATCTCCGATGTATCGGGGCGCGGCGTTGGCATGGATGTGGTCAAGACGCGCATCGCCCAGCTCAACGGTACGGTTGAAATTGATTCCAAACTCGGGCAGGGCACCAAGCTCAACGTCAAGTTACCGCTGACGCTGGCCATTTTGCCGGCGCTGATGGTGATTCTCGACGGGCGGCGCTTTGCGATTCCGCTGGCGTCAGTGTCGGAAATTCTCGATCTGGATTTGACACGCACTCATTTTGTCGATGATCAAGAAGCGATCATGGTGCGCAACCATGCGCTGCCGCTGTATTACGCGGCGCGGTGGCTGCATCCGTATCGGTTGGTCGAAGCGAAGGTCGATGCGCATGTTGTCGTGGTTCATGTGGCGCAACGCAAGATCGGTCTGGTCGTCGATGATCTAGTTGGTCAAGAAGAGGTTGTCATCAAGCCGCTGGGCAAAGGATTGCACGGCGTGCCTGGACTGGCTGGCGCGACCATTACCGGTGATGGTGGGATTGCGCTGATTATTGATATTCCCGCGCTGGTGCGCTTGATGAGCCAACCGGGTTTCGGTGGGCGAGCGTCACATGCCCAAGTGCGACAGACTGTGTTGGAGCCGTCGGCATGAGTTTACGGGTTGTGGTCGTCGATGATTCTGGGTTTTTTCGTCGGCGTATCGTTGAAATCCTCAACGCAGATGTTGGTATCGAAGTCGTCGGTACGGCAGCCAATGGTCAAGAGGCTATTGAAGTCGTCAAACAGCTCAATCCCGATGTTGTCACCATGGACATTGAGATGCCAGTCATGGACGGCATCACAGCGGTGCGGCGCATTATGGCCGAATCGCCGCGTCCGATTTTGATGTTTTCGACGCTGACGACCGAAGGGGCCAAAGCGACGCTCGATGCGCTTGACGCCGGGGCGATGGACTTTTTACCTAAGCGATTTAGTGAAATGGCCGCCGATGAGGATTCGGCAAAGATATTGCTCCGGCGGCGTGTCCGTGCGCTTGGACGCGCCCGCTTGATCCGCCCGACGGCTGCGCCGCTGACTGAACGTTCGGCGTCTGCACCTAGTTCAACGCCAATCCTGACCGCACGGGCACTTGCGGCGGCAGCGCCACGGTTATCGCCGAGTACGACTCCGGTGCGCAATCTCCGTGCGGTGTTAATTGGCACCTCGACCGGCGGCCCGGTGGCGCTGCAAGAAGTGCTCAAAGGTCTGCCGAAAAACTTTCCGTTGCCAATCATCCTCGTCCAGCACATGCCTGCAAGCTTTACGCCGGCTTTTGCGGAACGGCTGAATAATCTGTGTCAGATTACTGTCAAGGAAGCAGCAACGGGCGATGTACTCAAGCCCGGAAGTGCGCTGCTTGCACCCGGCGGTGTGCAGTTGCTTATCGAAGGCGGTGCCCAGCAGCGGATACGTATCGAAGACAGTCCGCCCGGAACGATTTATAAACCTAGCGTTGATATTACCTTCAAATCCGCCGTCGGCGCACTGCGCTCGCAGGTGCTGGCCATCGTACTGACCGGCATGGGTGCTGATGGGCGTGAAGGGACGCGGGCGCTCAAAGCGAATGGGGCGCATGTGTGGGCGCAGGATGCTGCCAGTTGTGTCGTGTTCGGAATGCCAGCCGCAGTGATTGATGCGGGACTGGCCGATCAGATTTTGCCACTCAAGGAGGTCGGCCCCGCCTTGCTCAAGGGTTTTTGTTAAATGGATATCTTGAGCCTGATTGGGCTGCTCTTTGGCCTAATAGCGATTCTTGGCGGTGTCATTGCCAAAGGCAGTTCGCTCGAAGCCCTGTGGAATTTGGCAGCTTTTTTAATCGTCATTGTCGGTACCTTGGGCGCTACGCTGGTACAAACGCGGGTGCCGGTGTTTATCCGCGCTCTGCGCATGTTTCCCTGGGTATTTCGTCCGCCGCGTTTCGATCCACGCGACATGATTAAGCGCATCGTCGATTGGTCGCACTTATCACGCAAAGAAGGGTTATTAGGGCTAGAAGATCGTTCTAATAATGAAACTGACCCTTTTGTACGTAAAGGGCTGCAATTACTTGTCGATGGCGCTGAACCGCAAGCCTTGCGGCAAGTATTAGAATCTGATCTCGATAATAGCGAAGCCTTTGATCTGCAAGGCGCACGGGTTTTTGAAAGTATGGGTATTTATTCACCGACGCTTGGAATTATTGGTGCGGTGATGGGGTTAATGGCGGTGATGCAAAATCTCGCCGAGCCAGGTAGATTAGGTCAGGGCATCGCGTCAGCCTTTGTTGCGACGATTTATGGCGTTGGCTTGGCCAATTTATTTTTCTTGCCGGTGTCTAATAAACTCAAATCCATTGTGCAAGCACGGATCAGTTATCAGACCATGCTGCTTGAAGGATTGGTCGCCATTGCCGAAGGGGAAAATCCGCGCAACATTGAGAGCAAGCTCAACGGCTTTATTCAAGGGTGAGTTGGCATCATGGCGCGGCGCAAGCGGCACGAGGAGCAGCAGCATCACGAAGCCTGGGCGATTCCCTATGGCGATTTAGTCACGCTGTTACTAGCGTTTTTTGTTGTCATGTATTCGGTCTCTGTGGTCGATGCTGGAAAATATGGCGTCCTATCAGAGTCTTTGATCGAAGCCTTTGGCGCTCCAGCGGCACTAGATCCGATTCAAATTGGTGAACCGACGACTGAAACCACACCAGTGAGTGAAGATGTCACCCGTTCATTGGCTCCGGTTACTGAGCCGCCACTGCGCAAACCCAGCTTTGAACCCTTTTCACCGACTGATGCGGCGCTGGCGGCGCTGATTAGTTCGGCTTCAGAGGCCGAACGCGGGCGGCTGATGGGTGAAATTCAAGAGATGTCGAAAGAATTAGAAACGACGCTCAGTTCGCTGATTGAATCAGGCAATTTACAGGTGACGCGCCAGCCATATTGGTTGGAAGTTTCAATTAATAGTAATCTCTTATTTTCCAGTGGCTCGGCGACGTTAGAAACTACTGCGCGACCGCCTTTAATTGAATTAGCGCAGGTATTAGGACGGCGCGATGTGCGGATTCATGTTGAAGGGCATACCGATAACTTGCCGATCAATAATACGATTTATCCCTCGAATTGGGAATTATCTTCGGGACGTGCAGCGAGCGTTGTCAATTTATTTGCGCAGAATGGGGTTGATCCCGAACGCATGGCGGCAATTGGTTATAGCCAATTTCAGCCGACGGCTGAGAATAATACCGAAGCCGGACGCGCCAGTAATCGGCGGGTCGCGGTCATTGTGCTGCCGCGCCGCGTTGCTGACCGTGCGAACGCCGATGATCCAGCCGCGCCCTTAACGCCAACGCTCCCGTCGCGGCTGGAACCTGAACCCCAGACGACACCGCAGGCCGCTGCGCCCGCTCCGGTTCCGGTTACACCGCCATCTGCACCCGCACCGGCGCTCTTGCCGACGCTTATTTCCCCGCCCGCCGCCCAGCCGCAGACACCGCCACCTAGCGCACCCCCGTTGCAACCGGCCGCGATTGGGCGCTTGCCCTGAGCGGCATTTTGGCCAAGTTTTTTTACGATCAATCGTTCACACGAGACCGAACATGACTGCAACCGATTCGCGCACCAGCCGCCCGAGTGGCTCTTCGTCCTACGTGACTTTTAGCCTAGCTGATGAAACCTATGCCATTGATGTGCTTCAGGTGCAAGAAGTGCTCAAGCTCACCGAAATTGCGCCCGTTCCCGGTGTCCCAGACTATATTTTAGGCATTATCAATCTGCGCGGTGATGTAGTGACGGTTATTGATGCACGCCGTCGGCTGTCATTGCCCTTGCGCGAGTCGGATGATGCGTCGCGGATTGTGATTATTGATGTTGATAATCAAAATATTGGCATTATGGTCGATTCAGTCGCTGAAGTGGTGCAAATTGCTGAATCGGCCATTGATCCAGCTCCAGCAGTTGGCAACGATCAAACCAGTCGTTTTATTCTTGGCGTCTCAAGCTCAGATGACGGTCTAACAATTTTGATTGATCTCAATAAGTTACTCTCTGACGAGGATTGGTCGAGTTTGCGTGAGGTGGCGTGATTCGTTTACCGCTTCGGACTACCGTGCTCATGTTTTAATCCACGAGGCCGATGTTCTAATCATTCAGCATAGTGTGCGGCTGTGAGTCAGTGGAGCAAAACGATGAATGAATTAATTCAAGCATTACGACCGGTTGCGGCGCAGATGCCATCGCGTTCCGTCGGCGGCGATCCCGAACGCTATCTGCCCCATCAGCGCGTGTGGTTGCGGCGACGTAAACCTGAAGCGACGACAACTGAGGTGCGTTTTGGTGAGCGGCGGACACAAGAGCGACGGTTTAGCGAACGGCGGGCGCTAGAACGTCGCCAAGACGAGCGACGGATGCAGGAATGGCGTTCGGGGCGGCGTATTGGCAACGAGCGCCGGTTGCGGCAAGCAAACGCGATTGCGTGCCCACTGTTGAGCGGTCGGCGCAACGGGTTAGTTGATGAATATGCGTGACCTGTGGCAATAGAGGCAGTTGTCGCATTTTTCCATGCACCGCATGTGCTGACGGCGCTGGCACTGATTGTCGCGTTATTAGCCGTATGGTTGACGGTGCGCACGCGCCGACGATTGCGGGTCGCTGAGACGCGGTTGCGTGAATTGCGCCATGCACAACAGGGGTTGGATACCGCCGTGTTGGCGCTGCATGGCGCGATCAAGGCGGTGGCTGAAGAGGTCATTGACCAGAGTCAGCATCAATCTAGTGTCCGACGGGCGCTGGATCGCCTCGCCGATCAACACAGTGAGTTACGGTTACGCAGTGTTGATGAAGGGCTGTATGTGCAGGCAATTGAACTGATTCGTCTCGGTCGCGGGCGCAATGAAGTGCGCCAACTCTGTGGCCTCACACATGCGGAAGTTGACTTATTATTTAGCCTGCATGGGGCGAGTGTGGCGCGAACGCCTGTCGCGAGCGATATGGCGTGATTTGCAGTGACGTGCAACGTAACTTTAATCAATGCGCGGTTAATGATTTCAACGCGCATTCTGCTCTATATTCACATCATCAAAAAACGAGCGGTTAATAAACATTCCGCTCTCATCTTATTCAGCCGCTCAATCATCTATTGGCACATAGCTGCCGTTATTGCGTTATGTATCAGCGGCTGTGCGTCATTCGCAACTGCAAAACAATCAACGACGGCAACTATCGCTGCGGCGCATGGTATGACGCGCCAAATCACGCTTGGCACGCATTTTAATCATGTCATTTATACGCACGGAGATTGGGCAACCGCATCGGTTTTACATATTTACCTAGAAGGCGATGGTTTACCCTGGATCAGCCGTGATCGTATTGCCGCAGACCCCACAGCACGCTATCCGTTGGCATTGCATCTGATGGCGCAGGATCCGCATCCGGCGCTCTATATCGGTCGGCCTTGTTATGATGGATTCGCGCAAGCTAGGGATTGTACGCCCTGGCTTTGGACGCATGGCCGTTATAGTTCTGAAGTTGTTGCAAGCTTAGTAAGCGTAATAAAACGTGTGCTGCCATATAATCCAGAGCGGCGTTTAACGCTTATTGGTTATAGTGGTGGCGGCGTGCTGGCAGTATTGATCGCTAGAGAATTAGCAGGTGTTAAAACCGTCATCACACTTGCTGCAAATCTCGATCTTGACGCCTGGACTGACCAGCATGGCTATAGCCGTCTCGTCGGTTCAATCAATCCCGCGACGCTGACGCCGCTTCATTCAGCAATTCGCCAGATTCATTTATTCGGCAAGCGCGATGTTAATGTTACGCCGTTATTAGTGCGTCGATTTCTGGCGCAAAATCCACAGGCGATGCACAGGCTTATTGCTGGGTTCGATCATCGTTGCTGTTGGGTCGAACACTGGCCAACGCTGCTGACATTCGCAGATTAAACCGCTAAAACTCCAAGCGCAGGCCAAGATCAATCGTATGGAACGTGAAATTCTCCCGATTAACCAGTGCGCTGTAATTGATAAACGAAGATAGACCGTGTGGAAACACCGCTGACATTCCTAAACCAAAGCGGAAATAATCGCGGTCTGGCTCTTCAGTTGTAATATCAAATGTTGTCGCAGTGGGATCAGCAACGAACTGCGCTTGCAGCGTGTTCATGTTATTCGCCCATTCGTGCTCCCATTCCAACCGCATTTGCGGCACTAAAACCGCTTTTGACGTATTAAAGGTGCGCGAGAGTTGCGCACCGAGCGCCGTGGTGATCGAAGTGCTATTAAACCCATCGAGTGCGAGGTCGAGTCCTTTTGCGCCCTGCTCGCGGAACGCATCGACATCTACTTTCAGATAATTCGCTCGACCATAAATCCCAAAATCAAACGCGCCATGATTCATGTCATAGCCAATACCTAAGCTAACTCCAAGCTGCTTGCCTTGATAATCAGCTTGCGCTTGACGCTGAACGGGTGTAAATCCAGCAATCTGATAAGCGATATTGCGCTGCGAATCATAGTTATTCATCCCGTATCAATCACCGCATCAATATAAGTTTGCGGGAATGGCGATAGGGTCGCATAGGCTGCTAAATGCAGGGTTTTTGTATCAAGGCTCCCGCCATAAACATCGAAGTTTGTGCTATTGCTGGAATAACCTAGTGCGCCACCCGCAATAAATTTTTCGCTAAAGCGGTAATCGATGCCGCCGGTAATGCCAGTGATGCGGAAGTCAAATCCAGTTTGATTGTCAGTCTGACTGCGATTACCAAAATCAACTCGTCCGTTTAAGAAAAAGCCCCAGCGCCCAAAGGGATTATCGGCGCTTGCGCCACCACCGGATTGACCTGATTCTGTGAGCAAGGTTAATTCACGACCGGATAAAACCTGTCCATCCGCCATCAGTGCTAATCCGCGAAGATCAATTCCAGTCGCTCCACGTCTAAGCGCCAATAAGCGCGTATTTAGATTGGTTAGTTGCTGAGTTCCAGTCTGGATGCCGCTAATGCCCGCTGCGTCAGCATTGCTATTTGTCAATGCTTTTAATGCGTCGCGGGTTCCTGGAGCATCAGGCGCAGCAATTAAATTTAAAATTTGATTACGCAGATCTTGTTGTTCTGGGGTTGGATTAACAAGATTGCTCAGTGCAGATAACGAATTTTCCAGTGCGCGTGCGACACTGCGTTCATTCGGGGATAAATTCGGCAAGGTCGAAAGCACTTCAGGAACCTTGATATTTGCTGTTACCGAAGCTGTAACTAAAGATCCTGTTCCATCGCTGATTGAAAGCGTATCTTCAAGAGTTAGGCCAGGTGGTGCATTGGCTGGAATTTCGATGCTGTAATGGATATTGCCATTAGGCATGAAAGAAACTTGACCATGAATATCGGTGTTGCTGGATGTTAATTCTAAACGATAAGGTAAAATACCACCGGAAATCGTAAAGCTTGTTTCATAGCTTTTGCCATTTTCAACTTCTAATGTTACTGAAGTCGGTGTAATTGACAGGGCGACGCCTTTAGAAATCCAAAGCTCAACTGGAGTATTAGGCGGCACGCTGCTATTCGCGGTTGGCATGTGACGAATGATTTGACCGGCTGGCACATTTGCATCATATTCTGTATGAATAACGCCCAGTAATAATCCTGTCGCTGCCAAAATAGAGGTCGCGGTTGTTTGAGTTTGACCGGATAAATCAGGAACCACCACGGGCGCGGTCGGATCAATCGGCGTTGAGCCTTGAGAAACCCAAATAGCTACAGCACTGCCAGCTTGCAGCACACTGCTCGCTGTCGGACTTTGGCGGATGACCTGACCGGCTGGCACCGTGGCGCTGTATTCCTCGGAGACTGTTCCGATTATCAAACCCGCGCTGGTGAGTAGCGATTCAGCGCCGCTGAGTGTTTGGCCGGATAGATCAGGAACCGATATCGGTGCTAGGCCTTGAGAAACCCAAATGGCAACCGCACTGCCAGCTTGCAGCACACTGCTCGCTGTTGGACTTTGGCGGATGATCTGACCGGCTGGAACTGTGGCACTGTATTCCTCGGAGACTGTTCCGATTATCAAGCCCGCGCTGGTGAGTAGCGATTCAGCGCCGCT
>NZ_FNOW01000036.1 GCF_900107145.1 Allochromatium warmingii
CGGCTCGCGAAGGCGCTGATGAGGTGCACGCCCGGCGTTGCCCCATCGCGACTGCCACGCAACGTCTTGCCGTCCACACACACCTGCTCACCGGACAACCCAGCCAAGGCCGCCGTCGCCCAGGCCTGGAACGCCTCGGCAAAGGTGTCAGGGTTGAGTCGACCGATCACATCGCTCAAGGTATCGTGCGAGGGAATTCCGTTGGCAAGCGTCAGAAAGGTGCGCAACCACGCTTCCTTCTCCTTGCCAAAGGTTTCCATGCCCACCCAGTCCTCGATGCCACTGAGGACGGCACACAGCACAATCATCAGAATGTCGTGCAGGGAGTGCAACTTGTTACGCGTTTCGCGACGTGGATCGGCAAGATCAGCAAAGTACGGACGGGGATCTAACAATTTCGGCGACATCGGCGGCTCAGGCGTCGAGACAAAAGGTACTTGGCTACCTGCTCAACCGATGATTGTCAATACTCTGATAGCGCGATCGCCCTGCCGCAATTATAACCAATCGTTACAACCCCCCACCCTTCGCGGTACCATTGTGCGGTTTTGTTTCACCGACACTTTGAGGATGACATGGCGTTTTATAGCACCAACGAATTTAAGGGCGGACTGAAGATCATGCTGGACGGCGATCCCTATAGCATCGTCGAAAACGAGTTTGTCAAGCCCGGCAAAGGGCAAGCGTTTAATCGTGTACGTATCCGCAATCTCAAGACCGGGCGCGTGATCGAAAAAACCTTCAAATCCGGCGATACCGTCGAAGCCGCCGATGTCCACGATACGGACATGCAATACCTCTACAACGACGGCGAAGAATGGCACTTCATGCACCAAGAGAGCTTTGAACAGATGACCGCCAGCGCCGCTAACGTCGGCGAAGCGGCCAAATGGATCAAAGAAAACGATATCTGCAAAGTCACACTCTGGAACGGTGCGCCGCTGTCGGTCGAGCCGCCGAATTTCGTCGTCCTGCGCATCACTGAAACCGACCCCGGCGTGCGCGGTGACACCTCCGGCGGCGGCGGCAAACCGGCCACGCTCGAAACCGGAGCCGTGGTGCGCGTGCCACTATTCGTGCAAACCGACGAACTCATCAAAGTCGATACCCGCACCGGCGAATACGTCTCCCGCGCCAAAGACTGATGCACACCCCGTCCGGCCAGGCTTGGCGACCGACGGCAGATCGCGCCGCACTTCAAGCGCGGGCAACGCTGTACGCCACGATTCGTGCGTTTTTCAGCGCCGCTGGCGTGTTGGAAGTCGAAACCCCCCTGCTCTCGCGGGCGGCAGTCACCGATCCGGCATTGGACAGTTTGAAGACGCAGCTGGCGCTTGCCGGCTTCGCTGCCGAGCGTCCGCTCTATCTGCACACCTCACCCGAATTTGCCATGAAACGGCTGTTAGCGGCGGGCAGCGGGCCGATCTATCAGATTTGCAAGGTGTTCCGCGACGGCGAGCGTGGGCGGCGGCATCATCCCGAATTCAGTTTATTGGAATGGTATCGCCCCGGCTGGAACACGGAACGCTTGATGGACGAGGTGGCGGCGCTGGTCAAGCTCGCGCTCGATCAGCCAGCATTGCCGGTCGCGTGCGTCACCTATCGTGCGCTATTTCAAACCCAGCTTGACCTCGATCCCTGGCAAGCCGATCTCGAAACACTCCGCGCTACAGCACGCCGCGTTGGACTCAGCGGCGTCGCGGAACTCGATTTAGACCGCGACGGCTGGCTCGATCTGCTCTTAACGCACTGTTTAGAACCCACGCTCGGACGCGACTGTTTAACTTTCGTGTGCGACTATCCGCCCAGTCAAGCCGCGTTAGCGCGTGTCAAGTACAGCGATGCCGTGTTAGTCGCCGAACGGTTCGAGCTGTATTACCAGGGTCTCGAACTCGCCAATGGCTTTGCGGAATTGTCTGACGCCGAGGAACAACGCGCACGTTTTGAAGCCGATTTAGCCCAACGCCGCGCCTGCGGTCAGCCTGAACCGCCGCTTGATGAAGCCCTGCTGGCGGCACTCGCACACGGTTTGCCTGAGTGCGCCGGAGTCGCGTTGGGACTCGACCGCCTGTTGATGCTGGCGCTGGGCGTCACCGACATCGCGGCGGTGCTGAGTTTTAGCATCGAGTGCGCCTAGCTGGATTGGGCAAACACAACATGACCGAACGCCTGCCTAAACTACTGATCGTGGATGATGAAGACAGCATCCGCGCTGTGGTGCGTGCGCGATTTGGCGAACAATTTGCCATCACCGAAGCCGCTGACGGCACGGATGCGCTGGTTGCGTTGGAAGCTGACCCCGAAATTGAGCTGGTCTTACTCGATGTCATGATGCCCGGATTAGATGGCTTCGAGGTTTTAGAAATTCTCAAAGCCAATCCACAATTAGCCACCTGTCGCGTCATGATGCTCAGTGCGCGTGCTGATGTTGATAGCAAAGTGCGGGCGTTAGCGGCTGGTGCCGTCGATTTTATCAATAAACCCTTTGATCCGTTTGAATTATCAGCACGTTTACAAACACAAGTTCGATTAGCACGCACTGAAGCTGCTTTAGCACGCGCACGTTATGAAGCGGAAGCCGCGAATCGTGCAAAAAGTGAATTTTTGGCTAATATGAGCCATGAAATTCGCACGCCATTGAATGCCATTATTGGGATCGGCGAATTATTAGCAAAAACGCAACTGGATGCCGTTCAGCAGGAATATGTTCAGATTATCGCCACCAGTAGCACGGCGATGTTGAGTTTAATTGAAGGCATTCTCGATTATTCTAAAATCGAAGCGGGAAAATTAGAACTCGATACAGCGCGTTTTGAGCCAGCAGTCTGTATTCATGAAGCACTGGGTTTAATTCAACTCAAAGCGCGTGAAAAAGGCTTAACGATTGCTGTCAACCTCGCACCAACCGCACCGCGTTATGCGCTCGGAGACAGTCATCGCTTTCGTCAAATTGTTATCAATTTGCTCGTCAATGCAGTGAAATTCACCGAACACGGACGCATCAGCGTGCAATTACATGCAACGGCGCTCACACCAGATGAAATTGAACAACAGCAACTCAGCATTCATACCAATGAACCCTGGTATCGTTGGCGGCTGACAGTTGAAGACACTGGAATTGGGATTCCGCCGGATCGTCAAGCGCATATTTTCGCTAAATTTAGTCAAGTCGATACCTCAACCACGCGCCGCTATGGTGGCACTGGATTAGGATTAGCAATTTGCCAACAACTCGCCCGTTTGCAGGGCGGTGATATGACCGTTGAAAGTAGCGGAATTATTGGGCAGGGCAGTCGATTTCATTGCACGTTAATTCTGCGTGCCGCAATCGCTGCTCAGGCTCCCGTCGATCAAATTGACACAGCCGATCCCCGCGCCGCAATTCCGCTTGCTGATTTACGCATTTTGATTGCTGAAGATAATCCCGGTAATTTATTGTTAATGCGTAAATTGCTGAAATCGATTGGTACGCAAGCGGATTTTGCCAACAATGGCCTAGAAGCAGTCGAAGCCGTCTGCCGCAATGATTATGATGTCATTTTAATGGATGTGCAGATGCCAGAATTAGATGGCATTGAAGCCACGCGCCAAATTCGCTCGCTCCAACCCGATCATCAGCGATTGCAAATTATCGCGCTAACTGCGAATGCAACGGAAGCAGATCGTCATGCCTGTTTTGAAGCCGGTATGAATGGTTTTATAACCAAACCGATTCGGCTGCAACATCTAACCAATGTGCTGACCGAATGCGCTCAAGAATGCTGGTTGCATCGTTCCTAATTTAGGATTGGGAACGGTCGAGATCGCACCGCCGAGTTTTCATCTTATGAAAATCAGTATTACAACTAAGCTGCTGCTGGTTTTAATTCTTACTGCGTTTGTGCCGCTGCTAATTCTTGGTTGGTTCGGCTATCAAAGCACCGTGAGCATCCGCGAAATTGCCTCACAAGCAAATCGCGATGTCGCGCAATTAGCCATGTCGGATAGCAGCGCCGCATTAGCAGCAGAACTCAAAACCCGTTTGTTACATCTCACCGAGCGTCATGCTGGTGATATTGACGACATTCTAGTTAAAGTGCAGGGTGATGCGATCAAGCTGGCTGATTTTGGCCGGTATTTATTTAATCACAGCGACACTTTAAAACGCTATGCGTTTCCCAGTATTTATGAGCCAGCACCTGAACATCATAGTTTCGGCAGTCGTCAGCCGAATGAAAATTCGTGGTTAGCAGTATTTGGTAATGCCGTTGATGCTAACGGTAAGATTAGCCGTAAAACGCTGGCTGATATTCATTTGACTGAATATATGGATATTCTGTTTCGCAGTGTTGCAGCGACTAATCCCTATGCGGTGCAAACCTATATCAATACCGCCAGTCAGTTATCACGCGGAATGCCATTCGTAAATGGCGAATTTGAATGGGTTGATGGCACCAAACAATTTGCTGATTTGCCGGATGTTACAGCCTTTGATTTCTATTATCTCGCCGATGCTGCACATAATCCAGAACGCAAACCAAAATGGACAGAACTCTATTGGGATCCGGCTGGATTAGGCTGGATGGTGTCAAGCATTGCGCCGGTTTATCAAGGCGATACGCTGAAAGCAGTGGTTGGCATTGATATTACACTCGAACGCATTGTGACAGGGATTTTGAATCTGCAAATCGAACAAAGCGGTTTCGCATTTTTAATGTCAGATCGCGGTCAGGCGATTGCTTTTCCAGAACGGTCTGGAGAATTTCTCGAATTTCGTGGCAGCTTTCAGGGTGAGTTTAAAGAGAATCAAGCTTTTAAGCATTCACTCACCGAAATTCGTGATCCAGCATTTCACGCAATTATTGAGCACATGCAGCAGGGTGAGTCGAATTTAACCACCTATACTGACCCAAAAGATGGGCGTGAGTATTTTTTTGCCTATCATGCTATTCCGGTAACAGGTTGGAGTGTTGGCATTGTAGTGCCGGTGCAAGAAGTCATTGCGCCCGCGCTGGCAATTAGCGACAAGATCGAACAGCGTCGTGCTCAGACCGATGCAACATTGAATGCGCAAGCCGATACATTGGTACAAACATTTCTCTGGTTGCTGTTTGGAATTATGGTCGCGCTGATTATTGTGGCGCTGATTTTTGCACGCAGTATTTCTAAGCCAATTCAAGCCCTTGCTGAAGGATCGCGCCGAGTTGGTGCCGGTGAATTGGGACATCGTATTCAAGTCAGTTCAGGTGATGAAATTGAAGATTTGGCCTTGACCTTTAATCAAATGGCAACTGATCTTCAGACTAAGATTGACGAGATTGAAACCGCGAACCAAGAATTACAGCAGCTTGACCAATTGAAATCGAAGTTTATTTCAATGGCATCGCATGAATTGCGCACGCCACTGATTGCGATTCAAGGTTATGTTGATTTAATCCGCGAAGGGCGCGGCGGTGAGATTTCCGCTGCTCAACGCACGATGCTGGATACGGTTTCACGCAATGCGACACGTTTAGCGCGTATTGTCAGTGAATTACTGGATATTTCGCGTATCGAAGAAAATAAACTGGTGTTAGAACGGGTGCCAGTGGCGCTCGGTGAGATTGTGCGTGAAATTGCTGAGGAACAGCAGCCGTATTTAGACAGTCGTAGACATCGTTTGACTTTGGAATTAGCTGAGGCACTGCCGTTAGTCGATGGTGATCCGGATCGCATATCGCATATTGTGATTAATTTGCTCGGCAATGCGATTAAATATACGCCAGATGGCGGGCAAATTCGCTTGCGCGTTTATGCTGAACCGGAATCGGTACATTTAGAGGTGACAGATACTGGTATCGGGATTAAAGCGGAAGATCTGGGTAAATTATTTAAACGCTTTTCAACACTCGGCGATGTGACGAAGCATCGTACTGGTAAAAATGAATTTTTAGCGGGTGGCACCGGGCTGGGATTATCGATTGTGCAGGGAATTGTGCAGGCGCACGATGGTAAAATCTGGGTCGAAAGTGAATACGGTCAGGGTAGTACCTTCCATGTGCAGCTTCCATTAGCGTCCGGTGCTGTGGTTGCTGTGCAGCCTGCGAAAACGCAGCGCACGGAGGGCATTGATGCGGAGGTTTCACCAGCTTTCAAAGTAATTCACTTTGAACAATCAACAGCGGTACAAATTGAAACAGCACCTGAGGTGCCGCTCTCGATTTTAGTCGTTGATGATGAGCCGGATGTGATTACCTTTACCCGCGATCTGCTGGAAGATCGTTATCGCGTATTTAGTGCGCAGACCAGTGCATTAGCCATTAAAGAAGCAATTGGCTGCCGCCCGCATTTGGTCTTATTGGATGCGTGGATGCCGGGGATTTCTGGGTATGATGTCTGTCGTGCGTTGAAGCGTAATAGTCACACTTGCGATATGCCGGTGATTATTTTTACCGCAGCGACGCAAAAAATTGATGAAGAACGCGCCCGCGAATCAGGTGCAGATGGCTTTGTCACCAAGCCATTTCGACGTGAGCAGATTATTGAGTTAATTGAGAGTTTCCGAACTTCAGCGGCTAGTACAACGCATTCGGTATCGGATTAAGATAATTGGATAATTGCGACAGGATTAACAGGATTTTTCAGGATGAACCGGAATAAGCGTTTTTATCGTCACAAAGCTCTAGCTTTGTGACGGAATAAGCAACATTAACCGTTGAGTTCTGGGGTTTCGCCGGTTTCGATATAGATAATACGTTCGGCGATATTGGTCGCTCGGTCGGCGACGCGCTCATAATGATGCGCAATCCAGAGTAATTGCATTCCGAATAGCGATGAGGCGGCATGTTGATCGCAGAGCCAGACAATCACATCGCGGACAGCGGCGGCTTCTAAGGCATCGACTTCATCTTCGCGGGCGACGGCAGCACGGGCTTGATCGGCTCCACCATTTTCAGCATATACGGCCATCACGCGGGTGAACATGGCTAATGCGATGTCGCCCATTAAACCGATGCGTTTGAGTGGTTCGTTGGGTAATGGTAGATCCGGGGTTTTGAGTAAAATGCGTGCGACATCAGCGGCATGATCGGCGATGCGTTCTAATTCGGCAATCATTTCGAGTGATGCGCCGATGACGCGCAAATCGCGTCCGGCTGGTTGATGCGCGGCAAGCACAACCAGTGCCTGTTGTTCTAAAAAACGTCGTTCATGATTGATTAACGCATCTTCTGCCACAATTTTTTGTGCTAATACGGTGTCTTGATTGCGCAGGGCTTCTAAAGAGCGTTGTAAACTAGCGGCTACTTGATTGCTTAAAGTGAATAAGCCGGTGCGCAGGGCTTCGCGTTTTTTTTCGATTAAAAGTTGCATGGCTTTCATCTCACTTAAACCGCTTTTGAACGCTTAAATGCTAAAGGCGTGAGTATAACGAGCGGATTTGACAATTCAGTGACGATAGAGCGCGTGATAATAGCGTGGCGTGTGAGGCGTGCCGCAGAGGGCCGAAAACGATGCGTAAACAAGTTAGCGCACTTCTATGCTGTCTGATAGCACTGTTGCTCGGCGCTTGTGCGCAGACGCCCGATACCGCGACCGTCGCGGCTGAATTGCAGGACATCGCGTGGTGGCAGCAAAACGCGCAGGCGACGCCGCCATCAGATACCAGCGGCGCGGGATTTTTGGCGTTGCCGTTGCCATCTGCCGCTGTTCCCGCGCCTGAATCTGCGCCGGTCGCGGAATCTGTGCCCGCGCCTGAACCGCAACCCACGCCGATAATCGAGCCGACTGCGCCGCGTTCGCTGACGATTGCGCTGGGGGCGCAAACTTTTGTGTATCAGGAAGCGGCGGAGGTGGTGCGCACCGGCGCGATCTCATCCGGCAAACCGGATCACACAACGCCAACCGGACACTTTCGCGTCCTGAGTAAGGATCGGGATAAGGTGTCGTCGCGTTACACGAATCAACTGGGAATGCAGGCGTGGATGCCGTATGCGATCCAATTTAACGGCCATTATTTCTTGCACGAAGGCTGGCTCCCCGGCTACCCGGACTCACATGGTTGTGTCCGGGTGGGGGAACAGGATGCGCGGTTTTTGTTCGAGCGGCTGAAAATCGGCGATCCGGTGGCGGTGGTGCCTTAGGCGGCGCGGATCGGGCGGGATCGGCGTAGGTGGCCGTTAGCCTTTGAGCGGTTCGAGCACGGCATCAAGATTGAGCGCGTCGCAATAGTCCATAAATTCTTCACGCAGTCCGGCGATGTGCATATCTGACGGAATACCGACAGTCATGTGTACGGCAAACATGGGCGCACCGGTATGCGCGGCGGCATAGGTGCTAGTAGCCAGATCTTCGATATTGATGTCGCGTTCGGCAAAAAAGCCAGCAAGGGTGTTAACAATGCCCGGATGATCGAGCGAGACCACATCAATGGCATAGGGCAGCAGATTGCGTCCGGTCGCCCGCTCGCCGGTGCGCTTGCAGAGAATCGTCAGACCAAGCTGACGCTCCAGTTCCGGCAGTGCATTTTCGATCTTAGCGAGGGTGTTCCACTTGCCTTCGACCAGTAGCATGGCCGCAAACTCGCCGCCAAGCACCGTCATGCGGCTGTCTTCAATGTTGCAGCCCTGCTCTAGGATGACCTTAGAGAGCTGGTTGACGATGCCTGGGTGGTCTTCACCCAGCGCCGAGATCACGAGGTAGGTCTTCTGCCTGGTCATATCCGTGCCGGTTAGTCGGGGATTGAGAAAAGTGGATCGGGTCGAGCGTCGGCAAGTCTAGCATGGTGCGACAATTGACCCTATCCAGGGACGTAATGAACACGACACCGGAGACACCGACTGTGATACTCACGCTCATCATCGACGACCAACGCCACTCGATCACCGTCCCCGACACGCTGCTGACTGAGGCGCGTAGTTATTTCGATCAGATCGATCAGGATCTCGACGGCGGCTGGCAAATGGGCCGCGATTGGATCGCGTCACCGAACAGGCTACAACGCTGTCAGATCGTCGCCGACCGACTGTTGACAGCGATTGAAACCGAAAACCGCAAGCTCGGCACGCTCATGGCGGCCTATCTATTGCAGCGCCTGCCCGGACTGGAAACGGTCGAGCCGGATATTCAAGGCGAGCCGCACCACACACGGTTTGAGATCGGTCGTCCACCAGCGGCAGCGCCTATCAGCGCACCGTCCCCCGCGCCGCCCGCGACCAGCAAGCCGCTGAGTAAACTCGATGCGCTGGCGCAAGCCGGACGTGATGTGACACAGGTGTTCAAAGTTGGGCGCGGGTATCGCTTTTCTGTGTTCGATGCCGAGACCCATACTTGGCTCGATGCCCCGCTTGCTCCGACGGAAGCGGATGCAGCGCGTTTGCGCCAAGCGGCATTCAAAGCACGCTATGAAGCATTATTAAGCGGTCACGCGGGCGAGCAAGAACGCGGATCTTAAAGATGGGAGATGAGTGGTAGCGGCGTGATCAGCGAGCGGGGATGCGCCATCCCTAGCGCACAGCACAGAGCCGTCAGCCAAGCGGCGACGGCTGCTGACTGGTTTAGTCCTTTTTAGTCGTATCGATCTTAAACAGCGTGTAAGCCGGGCAGAAGCTGATAAAACCGGTGGCCAGCACAATCAGGCCGATGATGTCGAGCACGACATTGCCGGTCATCAGACCAGCGAGGATCAGCACGCCAGCGGCGGCTAAACGAATATTGCGATCCATCGCGCCGACGTTCTTGGGCAGATTCTGCAGCAGACTCATGCGGGTAGTGCTCCTATTGAGGGATTGAGCGAATGATTCAAATTCGGGGAACGATCCGGACACCGAACCAAGCGGGCCGAACTGCGGGCGATTATAGTCGCCTTCGCGCTGGGGCGGGATGACGATCCGCACGCCGCCGACAGCTAAACGCAGTTAAAACGCTTCGACACGCCATCCAGCGCGAATGTTCAATGGTGTAGACGGATAGGTTTATTTAATAGAGCGCGTGCGAGCTGCTCACATATTTGGTCAGCTCAACATGCTGGGCATTCATCCGCCGCAAAATATCCTGACTGACCTTGACGATATTCTGCATCACCCGATACACAAGCCAGGGATGGGTTGCTAACAGCGACTCAAACGCCTCGCGCTCAAAACTACACACCTGCGTGCGTCCCAACGACCGGATCGTTGCCGTATGCGGCTGACCGCTGATAAACCCCATCTCACCGGCCAGATCGCCGGTGCGTAGCACATGAATCGTCGTGTACTCGCCCTTCCCCAGATCGCGGGTCACCGCCAGCGCCCCCTCGGTGATGACATGCAAACTGTTGTCGCTATTGCCTTCTTGAATCAAGATTTCCTGATCGCTCAGCCGCCGACAATAGGCAATTGCATTCAACGCCTGCACCTCGGTATCGCTGAGATTGGCGCTCAGACTCGACCGACGCAGTGACTCAAAATCTTGCTCAGTACTCATTGTGTTATGTCCTCCGCTAGTGTAATTGAGATGCAAACGGAAAGTGGCGAATGGCTGGCGGCTGAAAGCTGATCGCTGGAAGCTCACCGCTGCAAACCAGTTTGATCGAGCCTAGCGTTCACGGCAAGCCAGAGGCGTGAGGCCCGTGTAACCGCCTAATCGCTATTTTGACATCGCCCGCCTTTCCAGTATGATGCGCGATTCCCCAAAATTTGGGGTCTCCTTGCCTCACCGCGTCCAGCGGGAGGCTGTCGAAATCCGTAAGGAGCCGCTATGCGACATTACGAAGTGGTTTTTCTGGTGCATCCGAGCCAGAGCGAGCAAGTGCCCGGAATGATTGAACGCTACCGCAGTGGATTAGAAAAGCGCAATGGCGTTGTGCATCGCTGCGAAGATTGGGGCCGACGTCCGCTCGCCTATCCGATCAACAAAGTTCACAAAGCGCACTATGTGCTGATGAACATTGAGTGCGATCAAGAGTCCATCGACGAACTGGCTAACGCCTTCCGGTTTAATGATGTTGTGCTGCGCAACCTGATTATTCAGCGCGATACCGCCGTCACCGAACCCTCACCGCTGGCCAAAGGCAGCGACGAGCGCGAGCGTCATGACAGCGCCGAGCACGACGCTGATAGCGCCGACGACACCGACAACAGCGACGATTGAGCCGCGCACCGCGCTGAGTTTTAGGAGAACATCATGTCACGCTTTTTCCGCCGCAAACGCTACTGCCGGTTTACCGCTGAAGGCATCGCTGAGATCGATTACAAGGATCTCAACCTGCTCAAAGCCTACGTCAGCGAGTCCGGTAAGATCGTCCCGAGCCGCATCACCGGCACCTCGGCGAAGTATCAACGCCAGCTTGCGCAGGCCATCAAACGCGCCCGCTATTTGGCGCTGCTGCCCTACACCGACGGCCACTGAGCGCCGCTTCGCCCGCCTGCCGCCCGAACTCACACAGGAGTCCCATCGGCGTGAAGCCGCTTGCGAACTTCATCATGCGTGGCTATTCCCCAGCGACCCTTGTCACGACGGTCGCGGGGCTGCTGTCTTGGCTGATGCCCTTGATCGGAATTATCAGCTCGGCAGCGGTCGGGCTGGTCACGCTGCGGCAAGGAATGCGTGCCGGTGCGGTGCTGTTGGGAACGGCGACGCTGGCCAGTGGGCTGATTGCGTGGCTCGGTTTAGGCAGCGCGTGGATCGGTCTCGGGATGCTGCTGGCACTGTGGCTGCCGATCTGGGGGCTATCGGCCATTCTGCGCACCACTCGCTCGTTGAATCTGACGGCACAACTGGCGGCGCTCGGTGGCGTGGTCATCGTGCTGAGTGTGCATCTGCTGGTCGGCGATCCGGCGCTGTATTGGCGTGAACTCATTGAGCCGCTGCGTCAAGCGTTGCTTGCTGATGGGCTAGTCGATGCCGAGACCAGTCAGGCGCTGTTTACGCGGTTGGCGCAGTGGATGACCGGAGCCGTCGCCGCCGCGCTGGTGCTGCAATATCTTGTAAGCCTGTTATTAGCGCGGGCGTGGCAAGCACAGTTATATAACCCCGGTGGTTTTGGAGCTGAGTTCAAGGCGCTGTCAGTCGGAACGCCGGTCGGCGTGCTCTTTGTGCTCTGCTTGGCGTGGGGTTTGAGCGCACCCGGACTGGGACTGGATCTGGTACCGGTGCTGGGGCTGTTGCTGCTACTACACGGATTGGCCGTCGTCCATCGCTTGCACGAACTGCGCCGGGCGCATCTGGGCTGGCTGATCGCACTCTATGTGTTGCTGGTTTTATTTATGCCGCAAATGGGGCTGTTGCTCATCAGTCTCGGGCTGATTGACCTGTGGGCGAACATCCGCGCTCGGGTTGCGCAACAGGTTTCGGGCACCGGAAAATCGTAACGCTCCGGTGGCGGCGATCAAAATTTGTCGAGAGGAATACGCTTGTGGAAGTCATCCTGCTAAAAAACGTCACCAAGCTGGGCGTGCTCGGGGATAAGATCAAGGTGCGTTCCGGCTATGGTCGGAACTATCTAATTCCGAGCGGCTTCGCCGTATCGGCGACGGCTGAGAATCTGGAAGCTTTTGAAGCACGCCGCGCTGAATTAGAGCGTGCGGCTGCTGAAGCACTGGCCGCTGCGGAAGCCCGCAAGGCTCAATTTGCAGGCCTGAGCCTGACGATTGCCCGCAAAGCCGGTGATGAAGGTCGGCTGTTCGGTTCCGTTGGTGCCGCTGACATCGCCGAGGCCGCCCGCGAAGCCGGTTTAGAACTGAGCAAGTCCGAAGTGCGCCTGTCCGAAGGGCCGTTCCGCCTCACGGGTGAGTACACAGTCGCATTGCATCTGCATGCTGACATCGACGCACAGGTCAAAATCGACATCGTGCCCGGCAACTAAAGCCGCGTTCACGGCTCATGTTGGGCGTTGCGGGCCGCTGGTGCCGCACGCCGTCTGGTAGACGCGCCTTCGGGCGCGTTTTGTTTTGATACAAATGCCGCTTGGTCTGGTGCCATGTTCGAGTCAGAAACCGCTGGGCCGTCCGGCATGGCCGTCGGCTTCGACGAACTACGTGTCCCGCCCTATAACCTCAACGCCGAGCAATCTTTGCTAGGCGGTTTATTGCTTAATAATAGCGCCTGGGATCGCATTGCCGATCTTGTCACGGCTGAGGATCTCTATCGGCGTGAACATCGTTTAATTTTCAAAGCCATTACCAAACTGGCGAGCGAAGATCAGCCATTTGATGTCGTCACATTAGCGGAAACGCTCGAACGCACCAATACACTTGATGCGGTCGGTGGCTTATCGTATTTAGGCACGCTCACCAGTCAAACGCCGAGCGCGGCGAATATTCAAGCCTACGCGCAGATTGTGCGTCAAACCTCAGTGCGGCGGCAGATGATTGCCGTTGGCACCGCCATTGCCGATAGCGCCTATCATCCAGATGGTCGCACCGCATCGGATTTGCTCAATGAAGCCGAACAGCGCGTATTTGCGATCACGGAACAGGAAGCGCGTGGCGGCGGTGGTTTCCAACCGATTAAAACTCTATTAAATCAAGCGGTCGAACGCATTGAAACGCTGTATGAGCGTGAAGAGCCAATTACTGGTTTAGCAACCGGCTTTATTGATTTCGATACCCTGACCTCGGGTTTACAACCGTCGGATTTAATTATCGTCGCTGGGCGGCCGTCAATGGGCAAATGCGTTGCGGCTGATACAGAAATTTTGCTAGACGATGGCCGTGTCACCACGATTGAAACTCTCGTCCATACGCGTCAGGGGCAGGTATTGACGCTCGGTGATGATTGGCAATTCACTTGGATACAGCCAAGCGCATTTGTCGATGATGGTTATAAACCCGTTTTTCGTGTCACAACACGTTTAGGTCGTCAAATCGACACCACCGCTCCGCATCCGTATTTAACGCCAACGGGTTGGCGTCCGCTATCTGAATTACAGGTTGGCGAAGCGATTGCCGTCCCACGTTGTTTGCCGATTTTTGGTCGTGATGCGATGCGCGACTGTGAAGTCAAATTACTTGGTTATTTGATTGGTGATGGCAGTTTAACCGGAACACGACCATTATTGACTAATGGCAATCCACGGATTCAAGCAGATTTTAGTGCAGCGGTTACAGCCTTTGGTGGATTGCGTGCAACAGTTAAAAATGTTCCAAATCGTACTGCAAGTGTTGTTGTAGCATCCGACCCATCGCATATTGCCAAGCAACGTTTCAAATTCGCTGCAACATTGCGCTCTGCATGTGATCATTTCGGATTATCACAACGCGCTCTAGCATTAGCGATTGGAGCAAGTCCGGCGAGCGTTTGTAATTGGTTCTACGGACGAACTATGCCAAATGCCGATATGTTTGCAGCACTTGAATCAATCTTTGGTCATATGCTGCAATCTTCCATACCAGACGGACGAGACAATGCGGCAAAACATGCGCGAAATGCACTCACTCGCTGGTTAAAAACGCTTGATCTGTGGGGACATACTGCGCATACCAAGTTTATACCTGAACCAGTATTTCGTCTGCCTAAATCGCAATTAGCGCTTTTTCTTAATCGACTTTTTGCAACTGATGGTTGGGCAACTGTTTTAACCAGCGGTCAACCGCAAATTGGTTATGCTACAGTCAGTGACGCTTTAAGTCGGCAAATACAGCATTTGCTGTTACGCTTTGGAATTATTGTTAAGCGTCGTTACCGATGCGTTAAATATAAAGAAAAAGATCATTTTGTCTGGCAGCTAGATATTACAGATAGCGCATCGATGGAGTTATTTGCAAGTGAAATTGGTATTTTTGGAAAAGAATCTGCGATAAATCGAGTTTTAGCCGCAATTCAAGGACGTAAACGACAGACAAATTGCGACTTAATTCCGCATGTTCTCTGGGAGCGTATTGCCCAACTCAAGGGCAATGAATCTTGGTCACATCTCGCTCAGCGTGCTGGATTTAAGGGAACAAGCAATATTCATGTTGGACGACGCGCTTTGTCACGAACGCGATTAGCGGCATTAGCAGAAGCGTTAGCAGATCGTGATTTAAAGAATTTAGCTAAAAGCGAGATATATTGGGATCAAATTGTCGCTATCGAAGCTATCGGCGAGCGGCATGTTTATGATCTGACTATTCCCGAAACACATAATTTTGTCGCTAATGATATTTGTGTGCATAACACAACCTTTGCGATGAATATTGCTGAAAATGTCGCATTACAATCAAAACGTCCGGTTGCTGTATTCAGCATGGAAATGCCAGGCGATTCATTAGCGATGCGCATGATGTCCTCACTCGGGCGCATCGATCAGCATCGCGTGCGAACCGGAAAACTCGATGACAGCGAATGGCCGCGCCTGACTTCCGCACTGAATTTATTATCTAACACTGAAATTTTTATTGATGACACACCGGCGCTATCACCAACAGAAGTGCGAGCACGGGCGCGTCGGCTCAAACGCGAACAAGGCGATTTAGGGTTAATCGTGCTTGATTATCTTCAACTGATGCAAGCACCGGGCGTTGGTGAAAATCGTGCAACGGAAATTTCTGCTATTTCACGCGCATTGAAAAGTTTAGCGAAAGAATTGCATGTTCCAGTTATTGCATTGTCACAGCTTAATCGTAGTTTAGAACAACGCCCAAATAAACGGCCGGTGATGTCGGATCTTCGTGAATCAGGTGCGATTGAACAGGACGCAGACCTCATTGTATTTATTTACCGCGATGAGGTATATAATAAAGAAAGTAGTGATAAAGGCATTGCCGAAATTATTATCGGCAAACAGCGTAACGGCCCGATCGGAACGATAAAACTCACCTTCCTCGGTCAATACACTAAATTTGAAAACTATACCAGCGGCTATCATGGTGAAGATCAATATTAGTACGCTGCGCAATCAATGAACCGCTGGCATAGTGACTGAATCAGCTGATACACGCATGACCAGCGGTTATATACCAGACGCACTTACTTGGTGAGGATCAATTTATTATTGCGCGTCATACGCAAATAATAACTGTGTCCGCCGTGCTCAATCATCAGCAAATGACTGCCACCCATCAGCGTCTGACTATCAATGCGGCGCGGTTGATGAGTCGCCTGACGCACTAATCCAGCAGACTGGTCGCGACTTTCTGGAGCCTGTGTGACGGGCATGATTGGATTCCTCTAGCAGATCGTTGATTTTTAACACAAAATAGAGCTGTTCTTCGTCCAGCAGAACCCAGAAACAAGAACAGTTCTCATTAAATGTATAGCTGTCTGTGGCTGCTGTCAATCATCGTGTTGCGGCTTGTGCGCTACGCGATGCGCCACAATCTCATGCAAAAACCATGCGGCTAACAATCAATCTGTGACCGAGGAACCCAAGTATGACTACCGATCACCTCTCCGCGCCGAGCATTGATCCAGCAGAAGTGGCCTATTTTGAGCGCCTAGCGCATCGCTGGTGGGACACCGAGGGGCCGTTTTGGCCGCTGCATCGGCTTAATGCGTTTCGTGTTGATTACATCCGCGATCAGTTGTGTAGGGCACTGGAGCGCGATCCCGATATCACGTTGCCATTTGCTGGCCTGCGCGTGCTCGATATTGGCTGTGGAGGCGGCATTTTGAGCGAAGCGGTGACGCGACTCGGGGCGCAGGTGACTGGCATTGATATTACCGACAAAAATCTGCGGGTGGCGCGGATGCATGCGCAACAAAGCGAGCTGGATATTAATTATCGTTTGGCGAGCGTCGAGCAATTAGCTGAGGAAGGCGTGCAATTTGATGTTGTGCTCAATATGGAAGTGGTTGAGCATGTTGAGCATTTGCCAGATTTTCTTGCGCACTGTGCTCAATTAGTGCGTCCAAGTGGTTTAATGATTGTGTCTAGTATTAACCGCACCCCAGCCGCGTGGGTAATGGCGATTTGGGGCGCGGAATTGATTTTACGTTGGTTGCCACGCGGTACTCATCATTATCATAAGCTGGTGCGACCGACTGAGGTCGCAGCAGGCTTAGGTGATGCGTATCAACTGCGTCATATAACCGGCGTGCGCGTTAATCCATTTAATCGCGTATTTAGCTATACACGCTGGCTTGTTGTGAATTATATGCAGGTGTGGCAGCGGCGCGATGTTTAAAGCACATCGGCATGGCCGTGCTTAGAGCTTGATGTCTAAGTTAGTATTTGGCTTGCCAAACAAAAACCCTTGATACAGATCTACGCCAATCCCACGCAAGACTTCAGCCTCCGCTGCTGTTTCCACGCCCTCGGCTAATGATGTGATGCCCATATCATGCAGCAATTCTTGAAACAGTATGAGCATTCGGCGCTTGGCTTCCGGGGCGGTATCAATATCGCGCACTAATGCCATGTCGAATTTGACATAATCCGGCGGCACTTCGGTTAATTCGATCAGCCGCGCTTGACCTGCGCCAAAATCATCATAGGCAAGTTGAATATTTAATGACCGCAAATGATCGCGGATGCGGCGAATCACCGGGCCGCTGGTGACAGCGGCTTCATGGATTTCTAAAACTAAACGCAGATCAGGAAAATCACGTCGCATGTCTGTCATGCGAGCAAGTAATTGATCTGGCTGTTCGGCTTCACGCGGATGGATATTGAAAAAATAATAGCCATTGGGATCAAGGCGAGCCGCTAATTCCACCGCTCGCCGCCGTAATAAATCACTGAATGATACTTCCAGATCTAGGCTTTCAGCAATCTGGAACAGTGAATAAGGGGTAGTCGGCAAACCTGGAAAGGCTCCGCGTCCGAGCAATTCATACGCAACAATACGCTCTTGTTTGTCAAAAATAGGCTGAAATGCCGTGCCGACAGCATTGGCAAGTAGCATCTGTTGGAATTGTCGTGCGCCTTGCGGCAATTTTTCCGGCAAGGTGTTAATGCCAATTTGCGTTTGATTGGAATCGATTTCTGGTTCTTGCGCGACGGCAACTAAACGAAATTCTTGATCGGCGAAATGCAAAATATCGCCGTTATGCACCACAATTTCACCTGTGAGGCGCTGGCGATTGACATAGGTACCATTGGTTGAACCCAAATCACACAGCGTCAAACCCTCATCGCTGGCAATACGAAATTCGGCATGATTGCGTGACACACCCGAAGTATCGAGTCGCAGCGGCAGTCCTTCCTGACGGCCAATCCGAAACGGAAAATCCGTGAGCCGAATCCGGCGCATGAGTTTGGTATCGCCGAGATAGCCTTCGAGAAACCAAGCTGTGTTGGCCACGTGTATTCCCCTCGTGCGGCGTAATAATGATGAAGTGTAGGACGGCGTGACTGATTCGCGCGGAGCGTGATCTGCTGCCAGTTGGCTAACTTGGAATTGTAGAACTGTTGGTCGGTCAACGTCGATTCGGTTGCTTTCAGCTTCCAGCTATCGGCGAATCACAGTCCGTCATCATAAAAAAGGCGCAACATCCGGTTGCGCCTTGTGTGTGACCAATGACGGATTAACGGTCGATCACAGCAGCGGCACTAGCAGCAGTGCCACAATGTTGATGATCTTAATCAGCGGATTGATCGCCGGGCCAGCGGTGTCTTTGTAGGGATCGCCAATGGTGTCGCCAGTCACGGCCGCTTTGTGCGTCTCCGATCCCTTACCGCCGTAGTGACCTTCTTCGACATATTTTTTGGCGTTATCCCAAGCACCGCCGCCGGTACACATCGAAATCGCCACAAACAAGCCGGTGACGATGGTGCCGATCAACAGACCGCCGAGCGCACGAATCCCCGCGCCGTCGCCCATTAGGATATTCATGCCGAATGCGACCGCGACCGGTACCAAAATCGGTAGCAGTGAGGGTACGACCATTTCTTTGATCGCCGCTTTGGTCAACAGATCGACCGCACGCGAATAATCGGGCTTGGCAGTGCCGTCCATGATGCCGGCAATCTCGCGGAACTGACGGCGCACTTCCATCACCACCGATCCCGCCGCCCGCCCGACGGCTTCCATCGCCATCGCGCCAAACAGATAGGGCACGAGACCGCCGATAAATAAGCCGATGATGACCGCCGGATCGGAGAGGCTAAATTGCTGCAATTTGCCGGCAACTTCGAGGTTATGGGTGTAATCGGCGAATAGCACCAGCGCGGCCAAACCCGCCGAGCCAATCGCATAGCCTTTGGTGACGGCTTTGGTGGTGTTGCCAACGGCATCGAGCGCGTCGGTGGTTTTGCGCACATCTTCGGGCAGACCGGACATTTCGGCGATGCCGCCAGCGTTGTCGGTAATCGGGCCGTAGGCGTCGAGCGCGACGATCATGCCCGCCATCGAGAGCATCGCGGTTGCGGCAATGGCGATGCCGTAGAGATCAGCGGTTATATACGCCGCCCAGATCGCAATACAGACGGCCAGCACCGGCAGGGCGGTGGATTTCATCGACACGGCGAGACCGGCGATCACGTTGGTGGCGTGTCCGGTCTGCGAGGCTTCAGCGACATATTGCACCGGGCGGTATTCGGTCGCGGTGTAATACTCGGTGATGAACATCAGTGCCGCCGTCAAGCCGAGACCGATCAGCGCACAGAATAGCAATGAGAAGAAGTGTTCGCCCATCATCAGGCCGGTGACAATGGCGAAGAAGATAAACGCCAGTCCGCCCGCGACGGCGGTGCCGCGATAGAGCGCATTCATAATCTTGCCGCCATCGCGGGTTTTGACGAAGAACGCGCCGACAATCGAGGCGATGATCGAAACCGCGCCCAGCGCCAGCGGATAGAGGACATAATCCATGTCGATGCTGCCGTCTGCGCCTTTGAACAGCAGTCCGCCCAGCACCATCGTGGCAATGATGGTCACAGCGTAGGTCTCAAACAGGTCAGCGGCCATGCCGGCGCAGTCGCCGACATTATCGCCGACGTTATCGGCGATCACCGCCGGGTTGCGTGGGTCATCTTCGGGAATCCCAGCTTCAACCTTGCCGACTAGATCCGCGCCGACATCCGCACCTTTGGTGAAGATACCGCCGCCGAGTCGCGCAAAAATTGAAATCAGCGAGCCGCCGAAGGCTAAACCGACCAGCGCGTGCAATGCGGTTTCATCTGCGCCCAGATACATGAAATATCCGGCCACGCCGATCAAACCGAGACCGACCACCAGCATTCCGGTGACGGCACCGCCGCGAAAGGCAATCGCCAGCGCCGCTTCTAAGCTCTGAGTTGCCGCCTGCGCGGTGCGCACATTGGCCCGCACCGAGACATTCATGCCGATATAACCGGCGAGTCCGGAGAGGATCGCGCCGACCGCAAAACCGCCGGCGGTCTCGATACCGAGGAACAGCCAGAGCAGCACGAATAATCCGGCACCAACCATGCCAATCGTCGCGTACTGCCGGTTGAGATAAGCCCGAGCACCGGTTTGCACGGCGGCGGCGATTTCCTGCATCCGCTCCGAACCGGCTGATTGGGCAATAATCCAGGCGACAACCGCGAGGCCGAAGGCAATCGCCAAGCCTCCCGAGCCGATAGCCAGCCAAAGAACGACTTCTGTTGACATACGTATTCCCCCGTGTACGGGTTATAGCGTTGGAGTAGGCCGATCACTGGTGGCGGCAATCGCAACGTCTGGAATAAGGCGACGGACGAATCGATGTGCCGCCAAAAAACGGCATCGAACTTTAACATAAAGGAAATGTCGGGTTGCGTTGGTGTAGGCAGCAATTTCAAATTTAAGGTTATGCCGTTATCAGGTCGCTTTTTTGGCCGCTGAAAACGCGGAAAAACGCTGAAAGTGTACCAGGGCGATCGCGCTATATAGTTTTCCTATTATGTTCGCCGAGCAGTAGCTCCATCCGGTAGTTATCGTTGAGCGCGGCGCGTATTTTTCGCTGGCGCAGACTGTCCTTGGGCGGCCCATTGTGCTGCAAGAGGTTGAGCGCCATACGACGCAGCATGGCCAGATTCTCGGGGCTATGGTCGCGGCGGGTGCGACAGGCATCTTCGCCAAACTGGACATCGAGGATCCAATGCTGTTGATTCTCGATACTCCAATGCTGGCGCACTGCGGCGGCGAAGCGCGGCAGCTCCGTGAACGAGCAGAGGAATTCGCGTGTTTCGGTGCTGGAGTGATCGCCGATAAGGCGAATGGACTCTACCCGTCCCACCGCCTTGAGTCCGGCCCACTCGGCGCGATCCTCAAGCCATGCAATGCGCTCGCTGAGGACGACACGCCGGATCTCAAGGCGCCCATGCGCTTTGTCGATCGTCTCCTCAATGAGCAAGGCACCGCGAGCCGTTTCATAATCGAGCCATTGCGTCACTTCCGCGTGCAGTGTCGGATGGTTATCTTTCAACGCTAGGACGTAGTCAGCTCCGCCCGCCACGAGGGTGCGGGCAATCGCTTTTTGACAGCCCATGGCATCCAGGCTCACGGTCGCCCCGTGTAGATCCAGTAGCCCGAGTAGATCCGGAATCGCTGTGATTTCATTGGTTTTCTCTCCGACCGTTTGCTGGGCCAACACCCAACGGGCACGGCTCGCAAAGGCGCTGATGAGGTGCACGCCCGGCGTTGCCCCATCGCGACTGCCACGTAACGTCTTGCCGTCCACACACACCTGCTCACCGGACAACCCAGCGAGAGCCGCCGTCGCCCAGGCCTGGAACGCCTCGGCAAAGGTGTCCGGGTTGAGTCGACCGATCACATCGCTCAAGGTGTCGTGCGCGGGAATTCCGTTGGCAAGCGTCAGAAAGGTGCGCAACCACGCTTCCTTCTCCTTGCCAAAGGTTTCCATGCCCACCCAGTCCTCAATGCCGCTGAGGACGGCACACAGCACAATCATCAGAATGTCGTGCAGGGAGTGCAACTTGTTACGCGTTTCGCGACGTGGATCGGCAAGATCAGCAAAGTACGGACGGGGATCTAACAATTTCGGTGACATCGGCGGCTCAGGCGTCGAGACAAAAGGTACTTGGCTACCTGCTCAACCGATGATTGTCAATACTCTGATAGCGCGATCGCCCTGGAAAGTGTACCTGTTCTGGTTGCACCCCCTTTTCCCCCTATGCTAGAGTGCGCGGTCTTTAGCACCGAACAACGCCGACTTGTAGGGATTCCCGCCATGTCCAAGGTCTGTCAGGTTACCGGTAAGCGCCCCCTCACCGGCAACAACGTCTCGCACGCAAATAACAAAACCAAACGTCGCTTCCTGCCGAATCTGCACGAAAAGCGGTTTTGGGTCGAAGCTGAAAAACGCTGGGTGAAGCTCCGCCTGACAACTAAGGCGATGCGCACCATCGACAAGAAAGGCATCGACGCTGTGCTCATCGATCTCCGCGCCGACGGCGTGAAGGTCTAATCGGAGGACTCCCCCATGGCTAAGGCCGCACGCGAAAAGATCCGCCTCAATTCCAGCGCCGGAACCGGTCACTTCTACACCACGACCAAAAATAAGCGCAATCAGCCCGGCAAGATGGAGATCAAAAAGTTTGATCCCGTCGTTCGCCAGCATGTCATGTACAAGGAAGGCAAGATCAAGTAAGCCTTGATCCGTGAAGATCGGCGCGTGCGTCGGTCGTCTTGTCCGTGGCGCACACAAGCCCGCTTTTAGCGGGCTTTGTGCTATATGGGGCTTATGTCTCGAAACTGACCGGATTTCACCGCCATGACTGACAGCACCCTGTTGTTGGAGAGTGTCATGCTGATGCTGATTGGCATGGGCATTGTATTTAGCTTTCTGCTGCTGTTAGTCGGCATCGTCCGCTTGATGTCGGTGTTGCTTCAGCGGTTTGTCCCCGTTATTCCTGCACCGCAATCGCCAGCATCTGCGCCGCTGACATCAGCAATCGCTGATGATCTCATCGCCGTGATTGCAGCGGCCATCGCCCGTTATCGCTCGCGGCACTGATTCGCCGCACCCGCGTTCATCATCTACCCTGCGAGGTGTTCGGCCTCGCGCTTACTGCGCCATTTGCGCGTGCGGCCTGTCCACCGCGAGTCGGCGCACTCTGAGGAATTTGCTTATGACTCAGTTACATCCGCCGCTGCGCCTGACCGAAGTGGTGTTACGCGACGCGCATCAATCGCTGCTCGCGACCCGTCTTCGCATCGAAGATATGCTCCCCATCGCCGCCAAGCTCGATCAGGTCGGCTATTGGTCGGTGGAATCTTGGGGCGGGGCGACCTTTGATGCCTGTATCCGCTATCTGGGCGAAGATCCCTGGGAGCGCCTGCGCCAGCTCAAGGCCGCGATGCCGCGCACGCCGCAACAGATGCTGTTGCGTGGACAGAATCTGCTCGGCTATCGCCATTATGCCGATGATGTGGTCGCGACCTTTGTCGAGCGGGCGGCGCTCAATGGCATCGGCGTGTTCCGCATTTTTGATGCGCTCAACGATCTGCGCAATCTCGAACGCTCGGTGCAGGCGGCGCTGGCCACCGATGCCCATGCGCAGGGTACGCTGTCATACACGGTCAGTCCTGTACACGATATTTCTTACTGGGTTGATTTGGCGCGACGGCTGGAAGATATGGGCTGTCATTCGATCTGTATTAAAGATATGGCCGGGCTGTTGCGTCCGGCGGTTGCTGAAGAACTGGTCACGCGCCTCAAAGCCACCTGTGCGATTCCGCTGGCGCTGCATTGTCACGCTACTACTGGCTTGAGTACGGCAGCGATTCTTAAAGCCGCTGAAGCTGGCGTCGATCTGGTCGATACCGCGATCTCGTCGATGAGCATGACCTATGGTCATTCGCCGACCGAATCCGTGGTTGCCATGCTTCAGGATACGCCGCGTGATACCGGACTCGATCTGCATTGCTTAGAAAGCATCGCGGCGGATGTTCGCGCTGTGCGCAAAAAATATGCACGTTTTGAAGGATCACTTCAGGGTACTGACTCGCGGATTCTGGTCGCGCAGGTGCCGGGCGGCATGTTGACCAATATGGAAAATCAGTTGCGCGAACAGGGCGCGGAAGATCGCCTTGATGACGTGCTGGCGGAAATTCCCCGCGTGCGCGAAGAGCTGGGATTTTTGCCGCTGGTGACGCCAACCTCGCAGATTGTCGGCAGTCAAGCCGTGCTCAATGTGTTGCAAGGCGAGCGGTACCAAACCATCACCAGCGAAACGGCCGGTGTCCTGCGCGGCACCTATGGCGCGACACCCGCGCCGGTCGATGCAGCGCTGCAAGCGCGGGTGTTGCAAGCCGGTGAAGCGCCGATCACTTGTCGCCCAGCCGATCTGTTGACGCCGGAGCTGGCGCGGCTCACTGACGAACTCGTCAGCCTCGCCCGCGAGCGGTCGTTACGCTTGACCGAACCGCTCGTCGATGATGTGTTGATTTACGCGATGTTCCCGCAAGTGGGGCTGAAATTCCTCGAAAACCGCGACACGCCAGCGGCATTTGAGCCATGTCCGTGGACGATCAACGACGTGCCTGCATCCGTTGCAGCGCCGGTTGCGCCGCCTGTCGGATTGCCGGAGTACTATCAGGTTGAAGTCAATGGGCGTAGCTATGCCGTGACCGTCTCGCCGCAGGGCGCAGTGACAGCCGTTGTGCCCCAAGCGCCTGCCGTGACTGCTCCGCCACCTGCCGCAACGCCGGCGACCGCGCACACGGTCGAAGCGCCGCTGGCTGGCACCATTCTCAAAATTGCGGTGCAGGTCGGTCAACAAGTTGCAGCCGGAGAGGTGGTCGTCTTGCTGGAAGCCATGAAAATGGAAACCGAAATTCGGGCGCGTCAAGCCGGTTGTGTCACCGCCATTCACACCAGAACGGGTGAAGCTGTGGCACTCGGCGCACCCTTAATTGCTCTGGGTTAATTCAATATATGGATAAACTAGAGCTGCTGTGGCTGTCGATGGGCATCGCCAATTTAGAATGGGGTCAGGCGCTGATGATGAGCGTCGGCGGCATTCTAATTTATTTGGCGATTGTCAAACAATTCGAGCCATTATTATTACTGCCGATTGGGTTTGGCGCAATTCTCAGCAATATCCCGATGGCCGGTATTGCTGGCCCTGATGGATTATTGGGGCTGATTTATGCGGTTGGCATTGAAACTGGCGTCTTTCCGCTGCTGATTTTTATGGGCGTCGGGGCACTCACGGATTTTAGTGCGCTGATTGCCCGACCTTCGACCTTATTACTCGGTGCAGCGGCACAATTCGGCATCTTTGCAACGCTGATAGGTGCCATTGCGCTGAATGTTCTGCCCGGCTTTCACTTCACGCTTGCCGATGCATCCGCGATTGCCATTATTGGCGGTGCTGATGGGCCAACGGCGATTTTTCTTGCTTCAAAACTCGCGCCGGAATTACTCGGAGCCATTGCAGTGGCAGCCTATTCGTATATGGCGCTGGTGCCCATTATTCAGCCGCCGATTATGCGGGCGCTCACCACACCGCAAGAACGCGCTGTCGTCATGCAGCAACTGCGTCCGGTCTCGCGGTTAGAGCGGATTTTATTTCCGTTTGTGGTGTTAATCCTCTGCGCCCTGCTATTACCGTCGGCTGCGCCCCTAATTGGCATGTTGACCTTCGGTAATCTTTTGCGCGAAGCGGGTGTCGTCGAGCGGCTGAGTAAAGCGGCGCAGAATGAAATTATCAATATCGTGACCATTATGCTCGGTCTCGCCGTCGGCTCAAAATTGTCAGCGGATAAATTCCTCACCGTTGAAACGCTGGGAATTTTAGTGCTCGGGGCGCTGGCATTCTGTATTGGCACTGCTGCCGGGGTGCTGATGGGCAAAATGCTGTACCGCTTCACCGGCGGCAAAATCAATCCATTGATTGGCGCGGCGGGTGTATCAGCAGTGCCAATGGCGGCGCGAGTGGTGAATAAAGTCGGGCAGGAAACCGATCCGCATAATTTTTTAATGATGCACGCGATGGGGCCGAATGTCGCCGGAGTCATTGGCTCGGCGGTAGCGGCTGGCGTGTTATTGGCGTTGGCGGGATAAGTGATTTTTGATTGCTGATGACTGGTCACGAAGTTGAAGCGTCGTGACCAGAGAATCAGATTAAAAATCTGCCGATAGTCCAAGATACAGCGTGCGCGGTGCGCCGTATTGATAGCTCGAACCATTGCCGCTCACGCCATTGAGCGCCGCCGTGTAATTGGCAATCGCATCATCAGCCGCACTGACCGGGCCGATGTATTCTTCATCGAAGAGATTTTGTACCGTTAGTGTCAGATTGAATGCTTGGCTCAAGCGGTAACGGGCCGACGCATCAACCACAATCACAGACCGCACCCGCTCCGCGTTGAGAACATCGCCATAGCGTGCGCCGATATAACGCGCCTCAACCCCCGCACCCCAGGCCGCCTGCTCGTAGCGCAAACCAAGTTTGAGCATGTGTTCCGGTGTATCCACAACCTGCTTACCTTTGGTACCAATCGCGCCGCTCGCCGAGAGTGCCAGATCATCCAGATAGCTGAAGCGGTTCCAGGTGTAATTGCCGGTCAGTGTCCAAGTTGGCGTTATGCGCCAGCGTCCTTCCAATTCAAGCCCGTAACGCTCGGCATCGGCGACGTTCCAGGGATAGCGCACCCCGATGCTCGGATCATAAATAGTGGATTGCTTGTTGGCGTGTTGGGCGTAAAAGCCGGTCAAGCCAAGTGACCAGTCATCCCGCGCATAGGTCAAACCGAGGTCGAGGTTATCGGCGGTTTCCAGTTCCAGCCGATCCCAGAGCGATTGGAAGCTGACGCCTTTGGCCGCAAATTGTGTCCGCTGCGCGGTGTAGTACGGGAAAAGATTGACATCCAGCCCGTAACTGCGCCCGATACGTGTAAACAGGCTGGTGGTCGGATTCAGTCGCCATGTCAGACCGAGATAGGGCAACCATTCGGTGAGCGTCTTGGCATCCGCCGAGGCCAGCGCATCCACCCCGCCCACCGCTCTGGCAGCCTCGACATCAGAGAGTTTCGCCGCTGCGCCGCTGGCGTTATAGGCGGTCAGTGCCCCAAGACGCAGATCGACATAGCGTAAACCAGCCTCGATGCTAAGTTGATCGAAGGTACCCAGATAGCTCAGGAACGGCGAAATCAGTCGGTGCGGGTCGTTGTCAGCTAACATTTGCCAGCCGTCAAAGACCAGCCCAGTGGGGGTGACGCGGTATTTTTTCTGGGTAGATGGCGGGCCAGGTGGCTCTTGGCGCTGCAGCCATAATCCGGGCGTCAGGCGCTGGTTAGCACTCAGTTGCCAATCGAGGCGCGTTAGCACGCCGAGATTGTCATGCTCGATCATCCAATCAATCACGCGGCTTTTGGTTGCGTCCGTGGCATTGATCGAGCTGAACCAGTAATCCCCCGATTCGCTCAGATAATAAGGTTTGATCGCCAGTTCGACGCCCTCAGCCAGTCGCGCATGAAGATTTGCGTAAACAAAACGGTCGGTGAATGTCTGGCGGTTGTAGCCGTAATAATCGATCTTAGCGGGGTTGCTCGACCAGTCGCGCCGATAGTTGGCAAAGTCGCTCGCAAGCGTGTGATTAAAGAAGCGATAGGTCTCGCGCTCATCGTGATTGTAACCAGCGTATAGCTCTGCGCCCCACGCCGCGCCACCATCGAGCGCCAGACCAGCAAAGACATTTTGGCGCTCGAACTCGCCCTCCCCTTTCCAGTTGTGACCGCTGGTAAAACTCCCCGAGAGAAACCCAGACAGGATCCCATAACGTCCGCTGTCCTGACGTATAAACACGCGCCGAAAATCATCGCTACCACCTTCAAACTGTACTTCAGTGGCAAGTTCAGACGCAGGTGCGCGGGTTATCAAATTAATTTTGCCCGGCAAGTTACTAAATCCAAGCGACTGATCAACCGGAGCCGCGCCGCGATACAGCTCTATCGCAGCGACATTTTCCATGTCCAAAATGCCCTTGCTGCCGCCCGGATTAACGGTGATTGGGAGCGCGTCGATATTGCGCGACGAAGCCGGCCCGGTCTGCGCGACGCCGCGAATCTTGATCGTTTCGTGAAAACCCACCTCAGTCAGACCATGTGGATCGGCACTTTGGAAGTTGACCGAGGGCGCAGCAGCAACAGCTTGAAACGGCGAACTCGCCGCCGCACCAGCTGCTGTGCGCAGCGTCTGCGCATCAAAGCGTGTGACGGTCGCCGTTGTGTCCAGATCGATTTGAGCAATATCTTCAGCGGTGACCGTCACCAGTGGTAGCTCAGGGGTTATTTCAGCGAGTGCATTGGCCGTCGGTACTAATAAGCACAGCGGTAGACAGAGACGAAGCGGTCGCGGGGTATGTGCATTCATAATCGTTATCTCAAACTGAATATAACGGTGGTCAACAAGCAATCAGCTTGTACCGAGCAAGGCGCGGACATCGACAACTTCGGGTTTGATGCCTAAGAACAGTGCGTAAAACGCTGGAATTTCGCGTTCCGCATCCCACGGAAACTGCGTGGGATAGAGTCGATTGGCCAGCCACTGCATCGCCAGCGCCCGCATAAACGAGGGTGGGCGTCCCAGCCAGCTAAACGGACTGCTCGGGGCCAGATAGACGCGACCGTCACGCACCGCACGGAGCGCACTCCAAGCTGGATCGGTCTTGACTGTGGCAAAGAATTTCGGGTGATCGGTGAGGATGACATCTGGGTCGAGCGTCTGGATGTGTTCGAGCGTGACCGGCTCGCGTCCGCACATGGCTTGAGTCTTGCAGTCCATGACATTGACGCCGCCCGCCAATCCGATGACCTCGGCATGAAACGAATCCGCGCACTCGGTTTGCAGTCCGTTAGCACCCTGCGCAAAATAAACGCGCTGGCGCTGATGCGCCGGCACTGCGCCGACCGCCTGCTCGACGCGGGTGAGAGCGGTGCGAATGGCATCAGCGAGTGTAGCGGCTCTGTCTTCCGCACCCAGCGCCCGACCGACTAGCTCCAGCGCCGCCGGATAATCACGCAAGTGTTCGAGCCGCACGAACAGTCCCGGCGTGCCGAGCGTTTGAAAGGTCGTCTCAACCCGCTTGGCATCAATAAACGGCATATCCCAAGCGATACTGAGCTGTGGCTGCGTCCTGGCCAGTAGCTCAGGATTAGGCGGCGGCCCTTCTCCCGTATAGCGCCCGACGATCAGTAAATCTTTTACCGCTGGCGCAACATAGGGCGCATCTTCGGGCGTAAACGGAAAACTCAGGCTCACGAGTTTAGTGGGATCAATGGCATAGATGAGCGGCACCACCGGCGGCGTCACGGCGAACACACGCTCGATCTGATCTGGAATCGCGACGGTGCGGCCCGTCATATCGACCAGTTCAGCGGCCTGCGTTGATAGGCTAGTCAGCAGCGTCAGCGCCGCGAGCAATGGGCGCTGCGAAGCGCGTGAAGATCGAAACGAATTGTGCATGAGTCATCTCCTGCGGTTGATGAAGTGGTTGTGTCAGCACTGAGCGTATCGCGTGCAATCTGTCTAACGATTGAGTTTGAAGCGAACCGGAACCCGTACCCAGGCGCTGATTGGTCGTCCGTTCTGGTGGGCGGGTTTGAAGCGCCAGCGGCGCACCGTGCGTACTGCCGCCTGATCCAAACTGGATACGCCCGAAGAGTTCGCGACCAGCACTTGACTTGCTTGACCGTTCGCGTTGACCAATACGCGCAGCGACACTGTGCCCTCTAAACGCAGGCGCTGTGCCGCGTCGGGATAATCAGGGGCCGGATTGCTCAGATAGGCCACTGGCGAGCCATCGGGCGTGCCGGTTGTTCTCGGCGCGTTAGCCGCCACTTGCGGCGTCGCGTTGGCGCTTTCCCGGTTAGTCGGCTTGGCGGGTATTGGGCGGGAGGCGCGGCGCGGCGGCGGGCTGATATGCTTCAATTTAGGTGGCTTGGCTTTAACCTGTGGCTTCGGTTTGGATTTGGACTTGGACTTAAGCTTTGCTTGCGATTTGGGCTTAGGCGACGCAAGCGCAACCGGCGCAGGCGTTGGATCAGGCGCACGCACCGGAAGCGGTGGTTCTGGTTTGGACTCAGGTTCAGGCGATGCGGATTGAACAGGCGCGGTCGCAACCGGCTTGAGATCCGGTGACGCCATATCAGTCAGCTTACTCACCACTGAGACGGCAACTACACTGACTTCAATCGGCACCGCAGCGGGCAACGGCGTGCGACGCAGTGGCAGCCATTGCGTCAGTCCGGCGACTAGCGCCGCTTCGCTGCCCAGCGCAATCAGCATGGCCAACCACAGCGGCAGCGTTGGCAGCGGAGCTAGAGCCTGCATCAGGCGCGTGGCTCGCGGGTGGCAATGCCGATGCGGGTGATACCGGCGAGCCGACAGGCATCCATCACCGCGACCAGATCGCCAAGCGCGGCGGCGTCCGCTCCAGCGATGACCACCTGTGTTTCTCTACCACGCTCACGCAACAACACACCAAGCTGTTCCAGATTCAGCGGCTGTTGATCGACATGAATCATCCCAGCCGCATCAAGACTGATGACGACCTGCGGCGACTCCAACCGCTCGGCGCTGGTGCTCGACGGTAGCCGACTGCTGATACCGGTAGCCGGAATCATGTTGAGCGTAACCATGATGAAAAACACCAGCAGAAAGAACATGATGTCGATCATCGGCACAATCTCGATACGTGCCTTGCGCCGTTGCAAATAGCGCATCAGTCTGCTCCCGAGGTCGGTGTGCCGAAGCGGTTGATGAGCATGACTTTGAGCGTATCGAGTTGATGCACCGCGAGCCGCACGCGCTCGTTGAGGCCGTTAAAAAACACCAACCCGATAACAGCAATCAGCAGCCCAGCAGCGGTGGCAACCAGCGCCTCCGCCACACCACCGGTCACCGCATTGGGTGCGGCACCGGGTTCACCTAACACCTGAAAAGCGTGGAACATGCCGATGATGGTTCCCAGCAAGCCGAGCAATGGGGCCAGTGTCACCGTAGTATCCAGCATCCACAACCGCCGATCTAACAACGGGACATGACGCAAAATCACCTCATCGAGTCGGCTGGCCAAATCCGGTTCAGGCGCTGATGACGCTGTCAGTACCGTCTCCAATAGTGCGCCGTGCAGATGGCGCGCCTGAGTCTCGCGGATCCAAGCCAGCCCGTTGCGATCCTGCGCAGCTAGGGGTGTCAGGGCGTGCGTGAGGGTTTCGCCGTGACGTGTCACACTACGCAGTACCCAAGTGCGCTCAACGATTACGGTCAATGCCAGCGTCAGCAGGATGACCATGAGATAGAGGATTCCGCCCGACTGATTAGCCAGTTGGAGCAGATACGCTAGATCCATCGCTGATCTCCTGTCGTGTATAGCGTTATGGTTTATTGTTATAACGCTTGACGAATAAGCAGTTTCAATGCCAATTTTCTTAAATGCGCGTAAAGTACGCTAACTGCTTGTTTTATAATGAGTAGCTTGGGTTGCTTGACGCGGTTATGAAGCAAATCATACAGGCCGCTATGTTTTTTTGTATATAACGCAACAGCGCCATAACTAACGCGAGTCCGGTAATCTAAGTAGCGGCCAAAGCACGAAACGGATGATCGGGTTGGCGCATGATCGGTCGCATCATCTTTCTATAACCCGATGTGCGACTTTTTAACGGTCTATGTGGATGCTTGACGTTTGGTTGGAGCGACAAGGCCGTCTGAACTACGCTGAGAAGAGGGTCCACTC
>NZ_FNOW01000004.1 GCF_900107145.1 Allochromatium warmingii
TTCTGGTTCTTTAATAACGTCGTTGAGAACCACGAGTTCACTGCCGAGTTCGTTGACAATCCATTCAATACGTTCAAATCCGCAACGGGCAAGTCTGTCTCGATTGGCAACCACAATTTTGCGCTGTTCTCCGCGCACGATTCGTCCCAATACGGACTTAAGCCTTTGACACTGATCATCGCGTTGCGCAGTCGTTCAGCAGCGTCTTGTATCGAAACGTGTTGGTTCATCGAACATTCCATAGCGCATGTTTAGTCCAGTCTCAAAGATTGATTGGCAGGGTGTTTGGTCGCTTTAGCCTTGCCATATTTGTTAACTTTTGGTCAATTCCATGTGCAAATCAGGCACTATACGAAAGCTCAATCAGCGTCGCTAACTCCGCACGCTCGGGGCCGACCATTCGCGTCCGGCAGCGAGCCATTGACGAGTTTCGCCCATGAACGCGCTACCGGCTTCGGGCTTGACGTTGCGCTGTCGGTAGTCTTCGAACTGAACCTGCAATCGCCGCAATATTTGCTGCTCCGGGGAGAGCGCACTCAGCGCCTCCTGTTCCGCCTTCTTGCGCAGCTTGTGCTGGAGATCTGCGGTACCTGCTGGATCCTCCCGCATCTGCCCATACCCCACTGCCGTCTTAGCCCCAGCGCCCAGACAGTCGAGCGCCTGTTTCAGTGCCTTGAACACCTCGGGCAGCTCGGCAGCATGATCCACATAACGCGGTGCAATCCCGAATAGCAATCGGGGTTTATCTGCAACGAGAAACGGCACGGGCACCGGAGCATGCCAATCAGCGGGAACGCAGTCTGGCGCGTGGTGCCACTCGGCGATTTCACCACCCTGCTCGTACCACTTGCCCAGATGTGGGGTCATCACATCGGCGCGTAGGTTGACCGGCGCAATCGGCAAGGCATCGAAGAAGAGAAAAGCGCCGGCCTGCTCAAGGGTGCCGAACCAGGTGTCAAGCCGGTGTTGCCGTGCTGTTTCATCAAGCGATTCGTCCCAGACCTCGACCCATGCCCGCACCAGCCCCTTGACAGTGCTTCCGGCCAGATAGGGGACGCCGAGTGTGTGATGCCAAATCAGACCGTTCTCGACCGGATGCGGCAGACCCAAGCCCGTAGCGAAGTGCCAATCGGCTTGAAACACTGCGCCGCGTCCACCGAGCTGAGTAACCAGTTCAAGCTGACGTTGGGCGGCGTTTTCCAGTGACGCGCTATCTCCAGTGCGTTTCGCGTTGTCTTGAACCCATTTTGCCTTGCCCTCGGCGGGAACCTGCCAGTGATCGTCATAGGCATTGAAAAAACGCTCGTACCAAAGTCCGCGATGCCCGCTATCGGGCAGGGCGTTCGGGGCTTGATGAGCGCGATAAAGTGGCAAGGTCATGATGCAACGCCCTCGGCCGCATCGACCTGATCCTCGCGTGCTAGAAAGGCGCTCGCCAACTTCTTCACCCAGTCGAGAAACAGCAGGGCTTCGATTTGCGCGGCTAGATAAGCGTCCTGATCGGATTGAGTAATCGCTTCGAGCAAATCGGCTGTACCCGCGAACGGTTGCTCTGACTTAGCCAGCCAATCACCGAGTAGCTGATAGAGCTTCTGGTAAGCAGGCTTATCGGCCTTACTGCGATAGAAGGCGGCTGTTTGCCCCAAGCCATTGGCGCGGATCATAAACGGCATGGCGCTGGCGTGACTGTTAAATTCCTTTTGTTCCTTGATCTGATCTGCCCAAGCATTGCGCAGGGTTTGGATGCGTTCTAAAGCAAAGCGGGCGCGTGCTTGTTCCGGTGTGGCGCGGAGTGGCTGGCAGGGCATGGGGGGTGTCCTGTTGTGTCGCGGTGGCGGCGTGGTGACAGCGTTCGCCGAGCCGATTATGGGTACGACGGGCGCTTGCGCCGCTTGGTGTTCGCGTTCCTTCTCCCGCGCTTTCTCCAAGCGGCGCTGTTCTTTGGCGTAATTCTTGGCCATCAGTCACCTCCACGCTGGATACTGACCTTGCACCAGCCCATACCAACGGTCTCATTGCCGCCGAGTTGCAGATACGGACGCTGACCGAACAGCTCATCAGTAACATGGGCGAGGATGTCTTGAGCGCACGTTTCCCCATCCTGTTGCCGTGATCTGAGCGCGTGTAAGGTCACATAGAGCAGCGTGTCGGGTGGCAGACTTTCCTCATACCAGAGTGCGCCCGGCTTAACGGTTTTGGTGCGATTGTCGATGCAAATATGCGCATTGACCGGTGTGGCGAACTGCGCCAAATGATTAAAGCGGTCGTCATCGACAAGCGCCAGTTGTTTGCGTAGCGCATTCTCGGCATCACTGCGTCCCATCAGACGCGCCAACATTGAAATAAGCGCGGCACAATCTGCTGACTGAGTACGTAGCCGAAATTCCTCCAGATAGAGCGCATCACCGGATGGCTCAGGCAGCAGAACGGTCTGATGGTCGGGCACCTCGGGGATCGTGGCGGCATCCAGACCATCGAGACCCAAACGCCGCGTATCAGCGGCAAAGCGACGGAGCAGCGCCGGACAAGTCACCCATTTGAAATGCCCAGTCAGTGAGCGCACCGGCAGCAACAGCAAGCGTGCATCGCCGACTAAAAGCGCCCCGGCATGATCGGAAGCGTTCGCGGTCTCAGGGCCGAAAACGACCTTGAGCTAGGGAGCTTGGCGTTCTTCAGCCATAGCGCGTAACGCGCCCTTGACTGCTGAGCCATAGATCACGGGCCAAGCGGTATGCGCTTCGCGCTGAATGGGCAGGTCAATAACGCCGCCACTCTGTCCGGCACCGGCGTGGATGGACGTTTCGGCCAGCAGGCCGATCAAGGCTGTCGTACTCATACTTTATTCGTCCCCTTCGCTCTACCAAATGCCAACGGCCAGCTCGCCGCGTCCGAGCGCGGTGTCGTGGCCGATGTGTTGTCCATGCAATGCCGTAATCGCAGTGTTTATATCGATTGGATCGTTGAGCGTACAAAAATACACGCTTCCAGCCGGCACCAGACTGCGCACCGGTCGCGGACATGCGTGCGCCAAATTCCAGCCGCCCTCGCGCACCGCTTTGCCGATCACGGCGCATTCCAGCGTTAGGGAAATGCCGCACAGGTCGCCCTGCCAGACGTGCGTACCGTCATGCTCAAGCGCCGCAAAACCGGGTAGTTGCCAATTGGCCGCACTTGGGCCGAAATCGGCATGTGTCAGCAGCATGAGCAACAGGCGCGGCCCTAGAATCTGCGGCGCTTGCAGTCGGTTAGGTGATGCCGTTGAGATCTGTACCAGACTTGGGCGTCCCTCACCGCCAAACCGCATGACGCTGGATTGGGGAGCGTCTGATTTGGGATAGAAATCAGCATTTCGGCACCGATGGCCAATTCGGGGAGCGGGCGCAGATGGCGGGTTTGATAGAGCAACCCATCGCGTCCGGTGCGCCGTGCGTTGTCGCGGGCAATGCCAAGACGCGGTTCTTCACGATACAGATGCTGAGTTTCGATGATCTCGGTTGGTGGCTGACCGGCGAGCACCTGTTGCAAATTGGTAGCGGTCAACCATGCCGTTTCAAAGGGTTTGGCACCGAGCAGCGGATTCTGTCCGGCATTCTGGATGCGCGGTAAACGCACTGTTCCCAGATCGCAGCGCACCGGGTCGCCGGGTTCCAGAAAACGATAGCTTCTGTCCTTGCCAAGCACATGCAGCGGAACCGGATACAGCCGTTCGTTGTGCCAAATTGGATAGGGGCCGGTTAATTTGAGTTGGCCCAGGCTGTCGCCATCGCCGATCAAAGCACGCAGGTCTGCATAGGCTGCGTTTTCCAAGAAATCAGACCAGTCAACACCGCGCTGCTCGCCAATCAGGGTGCGCATGGCTCCTGCTACGGTGCGTGCTGGCGGTGGAAACAGGCTACTCAGCTCGTTGTGGCCGCTGGTCTCGAAACCCCGCGCCTCACGAAAAAACCAGGTGTCGAGCGGATCGAACCGCCACTGCCGTGTTTCAGTCATCGCGTCTCGACTCCTTTTTGAGCTAGAAAACGCACCAGCAATGCGCCGTCTGGATCGAACCGTTGACTTTTGGTGAACATCGGTTGATCGTCATGCAGCTCGCGTTTTACCGGACGGCACTGGTCTAGCAGGGGTGTAATCAACCGTTCAGCCTCAGCTAATGTCAGCGTGTTGCGTCGGCCATCGTTGACACCCGAAGCCAGATAATCGACCGCCAGCAGCGATACCGCCTGCGCCTGATCGAAAACAGGTTCGACATCGGGCTGATCTTTGGGCGGATTGATGAACTGAAACCGTTCGCGAATGCGATAGAAAAATTTGCCGCTGAACGTCCGTTCGCCCGCCGCCCGCTCCTGTACCGCAAAATCCTGCGCAAGACGCTCGATTACGAGTTGACCGGACTGCGCTGGATTGATCGCGCATTCCCAGGGCCGCGCCCATTGCAGCGCCTCGCCGCTGGGTTTGAGGACGCGCACTGCCAGCGCATCGCGCCCCGTAGCTTCTTTGGCCAGGTTGTCGAGCAGATGATGGCTGTCGCGCAAGACCCGTGTCAGTGGGATCTTGACGTGCGCAAAGGTGACGGCAGCGGAGATGGTCGAGCAGCCGTCCTTGCCGAACGCCTGTTTGAAGGCCGCGAGATACGCCACGCGAATCGCCGCCGCGCATCCGAGTGCATCGTCCAGCGGTAGCAGCGCCAGCACATCGTCGCCGCCAGCGTAGATCAAAAAGCCGTGGTGCTGATCGACCAACTCGGGCACGCACGCAGTAAAAGCATTGAGTGCCTGCGAAATCTTCGGCGGGGCGTTCAGGTCACTTTGCAGCAGCTTGCCGAGGCTGTCGCCGTCCATCAGCAGGATGGCGTAAAAGGGCGACGGCTCGCCGTGTTGCTGTTCCTTGATGAGTTGTTTGACGGCCTTGACCGCAGTCCGATCTGGGCATATACCCTGATTTTCTAGGACATGCGCAAACAGCGCACTGGAATGCAACTGCGCAAGCTGCTGATTGGTGTGTTCGCGCACACAGCGCAATAGACCCAAGCCTCGGTCAGAGCGCCCGAGTTGCGGTGAGGTGGCCACCAGCGCATCAATCGCTGTCTGGAGTGGTTCGGCGTTTGACAGCCGTTCTACCCAGTGCGCGGCGGCCAGATCCAGCGTCGAGGGCATCTGGCCTTTGAGCGGCCAACCGTGCAACGTCCAACGCGCATCCGACATCGGCGCACGTAAGGTTGCAAAGGCCGCAACGAACCGCCGCTTGATGAAAGCGATAGCACACAACTGTTCTTGGTCAGCGAAGTCGCTTGGGTAGCGGTTCCGAATCGGCGTCCAAAACTGCTCAAGCTGCCTATCGCCCGGATGTGCCGCACCAGAAAGTTCTTGCCAACCGGCCATCATTGAGCACTTGACGCCGCTTTCTATGGGCGGCAGATGTGAACGCCGGTTCTTGCGCTGATCGAGCAAACTGTTGCCCGACCCCAGCGCCCAACTGATTTCCCAAAAACCCTTGATCTGCCGCTCCCAGATTGCGCGTGTTTCGGTATGCGGATGATGCGGCTGTAAATCGCGTTGCCAGACCGCTTCGGCCAGCGCCGCCCATGCCGCTCGCACCGTTTGCTCGACGTACTCGGGTTGGAAGTTATCGGGAACCTTGCATTGAACGGCCTTGAAGCGATTGGGAATGCAGCCTTGTCGCGGGCCATCCGCGCCGGACTTCGCACCGGTCAGCCAGTCGAGATAGGTTTTATCGGGCGTAGGAAAATCGATCTTGCCGCCCTGCTGCGTGACGGCCTGCATCGCGGCCCCTGCTAACCAAGACAGCAGAAACGAACCGGCCCAGAAATCGCGTGTGCGGCGTGCCTGTGCGACGAATCCTTGCACCGGGCCAAGCGTAAAGTGAAAGGTTTGGTCGGTCATCAGCGTGACTCCAAGACGGTTTGACGATTCGTAAACCGATCCATCCAGCCATGCACAACCGACCAGTCAGGGGCAACCGGCACTCGCCGCACCGATCCCTTGCTACCTTTGATGCCGATGCGCCATGCCTCGGGCAGAAAGTGCGCTGGGAGCAGCGTCAGCACACCGACAACCGTACCGTCTAAAAAGCGATGCGGATGTACAAATAACGGCGAAGCGCGACGATTGGCACCGATGTCGCTCCAACTGCCATCGGATGTTGGAGCAACGGCGTTGATGTCCGCCTTATCTTTCGTGGAGCTGAAAAAATAATTGTGCGGCAGACCGAACACCACTCGGCGCGGATGTCGATCAACTGAGTTTCCGCTTGCTGCACACTGGGCAAGATCATGATCGTCGGTGAAATTGCGCTCTGCTGGTTGGCCGGCAACCTGTCCAACTTGCCCAAAGCTTCGATAACGTTGCATGTCCCCGCCAAGCTCGCCGAGCAAGCGCCAAGCATCACGATGCGTAGCAGGTACCAGATCGATCCGACTGCGTTGTGAAAAAGCGGTATAAGGCGGCAGTGTATCCAGTCGGTCGGCGGTCAGATCGGCCAACGTGTGGCGCAATGTGTCAGCCGTGTTCGGAACGGTTAAATCCGTGCCGTTGAGCGTCTCAATAGCCAATGCCCTTGCGTGCGCGACTCCCCAAACCACCCAGCAAGCCCAGTGTTAGCAGCGCCCGTGCGACTGAATCACGTTCATCATGCGTCGTTTCAGGGCGAAAACGTACCTGAATCCGCAGCGTAGCATCGGGCGCGAGTGCTTCGCGTAAATAAGCGTCTCTAAAATGATACAGCCCTTGACCAAGCAGATATTGATGACCAGCGGTGGCCGATGGCAGGTGTGCTTTAGTGAGGGTGCGTGTATCGCCACTGATTCGCAACAAACAGCGGCCCTGCCCGGTTTCTTCGCCATTGGCGGCCTGTCCGAAGAGTAGTGCCTCTCGACGATGCAAGAGCCGCAATCCAGCGGTGTCATCCTGCGCTTCCCGCAAACAGTCACTCCAATGCAACGCCCGCCACCAGAACCGCAACGCGCCTTTAAACGAAGGCGGGCGCAGGCCATCGATTGGCGTCCGATCTGCGCCGCCCAGAAACATCGGCGTAATGATGCGATAGGTAGCTTCCAAGATTTCAGCCATGCTCGACACTCCCTTTCTTCAGATACCGAGATAGACGTTTTGCCAAGCTTAATTCAGCACACGATCCATTGCCCGTTGCAGTTCCAATGGCAATCGTTCTGGATTGACGATGATCTGGCGCACATGCTCCAGCGCCGCCGGATTGCCATGTGCCAGCGCATTACGCAAGTTTTTAAGCATCCAATAGCCATCGACGACCGAACGCGGGTGCTCGCCGACGCGCATTTCAGCCTCGAATGCTTCTTCAGCGGGTTTGCGATCTCTTTGATGATCCTGATGGCCAAATTTGCGGCGATCACACTCGCGGGTAATCACGGCCTCGAATCCAAGAATGGCGGCGCGTACATAATCGCCTTGACGCAGATAAAACATGGCAAGACGCTTCTGATACGCCATAAGCCGAGCGCCTCGCACCCAATTCAATCGCTTGGTCAGTGAAGATTGAAACAGGGAAGAAACGCCCGTGAGTGGTGTATCCAGCACGGGGAGAAATGTCAGGATACGACGGCGGGCATCACTGAGATTGAGGGTGCGCTCGAAGAACGCTGCATCGACCAGACATTGCACTTTGTCAGCGGCTACACCGTCGGCACGCAGCAAAGGCGCAAATAAACCATAATCACCATTTTGATCGAAGCGGCTCAAGGCATCGAGCCAGCGTTCAATGTTCAACAATCCATCGAGCCGCACGATCGGCGTCTCGCCGTTTTCCGTCATATCGAGTGCGCCATAATAAAGCCCCTCGATTGTTAAACCGCGAACCCGCTCCAAGAAGAAGGCTGAGAGCGCACCGATGGCTGTCAGATGTCGAAATCCATGCGTTAGATCGATGGACACGCGCCCGTCCTCAACGGCTTCGGCAATGCTGTCAAGAATGTGCGCCTGTCCTTCGGCATCGCGGCCATAGTCGATGAGTCGCAGCTTGCAGGAAACGCCGAGCGCCCGTTCAACCACAGGCGTCACCGCATCGAGCAAGGCGGCATCAACTGCGTTTTCGGTGGCCGCTTCGATCAATCGCAATCGCAACTCCTCGTCTTCGCCTTCGGTAGCAAACTGCTCAATCAGCACGTCCCACATGCTGCCAGCCGTTCCCAGCAACACCAACTGGTTCGGGTTGAGCACTTCACGCAACGCCAGACCGAAAAAGGGTGTTGTATGAATTGCGCCATTAGCAAAGCGATAGTGAGCTGTCCGATAACCAGTTTTGGGATCCTGTCGGGCACGCCCGAGAAAACTTACCAGCGTCGAGGTCATTCCGGTTATCCCTCTGCAATGCAATAACGGTATTTTGACAGACTAGATACTAAGGTAACTATCCCTACAAGCTTGTGGCTCAAGCCGTGCGGCGTTTAGTACAACTTAAACTTTTCAGACGCAAGTTGAGGATCATATATTTCAGTATAACAATTTGGCTATGGGGATAGATCGGGCGGTCAATCAGGGGTTGTCTGGTGGCGTGGATGTTGAGTATGATCGGCAGCGGTCGGTTTCTAGCTTGTCTCCCGTAAGCTTGCGCTGTGACGACTGCTGAGACAAAAATATTGGCGTCTCACCGGACGATGCCAGCCGCAACATCGGCACGGAGTCCGGTCGCGACCCACAATCCACTACAACAAGGATTGAAACTACTGTCTGTTGAAACGTAAGCGCCAGCCTGCATTCTTGTCGCGACCCACAATCCAATAAAAAACCGGCTCTTAGGCCGGTTTTTTTATTCAGCAAAAAACTGAAGGCAATAAAAAACCCGCCTAAAAGCAGCGGGTTTTTTAAGATGGCGTCCCCACGGGGGTTCGAACCCCGGTTACCGCCGTGAAAGGGCGGTGTCCTAGGCCACTAGACGATGGGGACAGTGACTGGTTTTTAGATTCGACGATTTGGACAGGATCGCCGAACGTTTGCAATACATTCTAAACTTTGGTGGAGCCAGGCGGGATCGAACCGCCGACCTCAACACTGCCAGTGTTGCGCTCTCCCAGCTGAGCTATGGCCCCAGTTCCCTGAGACCGCAAATGTTACAGACCTCTGTTCGATTTGTCTAGCATTTTTTTGCAAATGATCGGCACGGCGCTCACAGCCACTTCGGGAGCAAAATCAGCGCCCAGATGACCAAGCAAAACGCGATGCTCGAGAACACCGCCGCCGAGGCGATGTCTTTGGCGCGGCCTGAGAGTTCGTGACGTTCAAGACCGACGCGATCAACATTGGCTTCAATCGCTGAGTTGAGTAGCTCGACAATCGGCACAATCAGCAGACTGCCGACTAGCATCGCCCGCTCAATCGGTGTTGCGCCGAGCCAGATGCCGAGCGGCACCAGCGGAATCAGCAAAAAAATCTCCTGCCTAAACGCCTCTTCTAGTTCGAAACAGGCTTTAAATCCCTTCATCGAATAGCCGAACGCTCGCACCACGCGCCGCCAGCCGCGTACATTGTGATTAGCCATGTGTTGCGTTTATCTCCGTCTCCGTGTTCGCGTTCGGTGTCCAAGCGAGATCAAGCTGCCGCGCTGCCCGTACATCATCAAGACGGCGCACCGGCAAGCTGTGTGGGGCGCTGCGGACACGTTCGGGATGGGTCTGGGCTTCGCTGCGAATGGCCGTTAACGCGGCAATGAAACCATCTAAATCGTCTTTGCTTTCGGTCTCGGTCGGCTCGATCAACAGACATTCGGGTACCAGCAGCGGAAAATACGTCGTCGGGGCGTGATAACCATAATCGAGCAGCCGCTTGGCAATATCCATCGTGTTAACACCGAACTCACGCGCCTCGCGCTTCAGGGTGATGATAAATTCATGGCTTGCCCGCCGCGTTGGATAGGCGGCCTCAAATCCAGCGGCTTGCAGTCGCGCCAGCAGATAATTGGCGTTGAGCGTGGCGAACTCGGCAACGCGACCCATGCCTTCCCGTCCGATCAGTCGCGCATACACATAGGCGCGGAGCAGAATGCCGATATTCCCACCAAAGGCGGTCAGCCGTCCGATGCTTGCGGGGCGATCAGATTCGGTCAGCCAGCGGTAGTGATTGTTTTCGCACGCGACCAGCGGCACGGGGAGATAGGGTTCGAGCCGTTGCGAAACGCCCACCGGCCCCGCTCCGGGGCCACCGCCGCCATGTGGCGTTGAGAAGGTTTTATGTAAATTCATGTGGATGACATCGAAGCCCATGTCACCCGGACGCACCTGACCGAGAATGGCGTTGAGGTTCGCGCCGTCATAATAGAGTAGGCCGCCGACCTCGTGTACAGCATGGGCGATGGCTTGAATATTCCGGTCGAATACGCCGACGGTGCTCGGATTGGTGAGCATGATGCCAGCGGTGTGCGGGCCGACGGCGGCGCGGAGGGCGGCGAGATCGACATCGCCATCTGGCCCGGTCGGAATTTCGCGCACCGTAAAACCGCACATCACCGCCGAGGCTGGATTGGTGCCGTGTGCGGCATCGGGCACCAGCATCTCGGTGCGAGCATAGTCGCCGCGTGCCTGATGATAGGCGCGGATCATGGCAACTCCGGCAAATTCACCCTGCGCTCCCGCCGCTGGCGTCAGCGAGACGGCCTGCATTCCGGTCACAGTTTTAAGGATCTCTTGCAGCTCAAATAGACAGGCGAGCACGCCTTGCCCGTGCGTCTCCGGTGCCAGTGGATGCCGCCCCCCAAAACCCGATAACATCGCCAAGCTGTTACAGGCGCGGGGGTTGTACTTCATCGTACAAGAGCCGAGCGGGTAGACATGCGTGTCGATGGAGAAATTCTGTTGCGACAAGCGCGTGTAATGACGCACCGCCTGCATCTCGGAGACCTCCGGCAGCGGCGGGCGCGTGCGGCGGCGCAGTGCGGCGGGGATGTCAGCGACGGCGGGCGCGTGTAGCGGTGCTTGCGCGGTAGCGCGACGACCGGTTCGGGAGTGCTCTTGGATCAGCATAGCGAGGGTGTCTACGAATCGAAAAATAGTTCAAACGCAGCGATCACACTGCGATTAGCGGATGTTGAGTCTGACACAAGCAAGCGACGAATCCGTGACGCATCGGGCGCGGGTGTGCGATGCGCCAGTCACTGTGAATCAAAGATCGGCGCTGGAAGCCGACGGCTGGAAGCTGACCACCTCACGCCGCCACCCGAGCGCCGAATAACTCAACAGCTCGCCGACGCCCTCGCGCCAATCCGCCAACACCAGCCGTTCGGCGCTACCGTCGGTCAGCGTGTGCGTATGGTTAGCGGGGCGATGGGTATGGCCGTGAATCAGCCGCGTGGCACGCTGGCGCTGGAGCGTCTCGCGCACGGCTTGCGGGTTGACATCCATGATAATCGGCGGTTTTTCGGCATTGGCTAACGCACTGCGGCGGCGATATTCAGCGGCAATCGCCCGCCGACTCGCCAGCGATTTCCACAAAAACAGCTGCTGCACCAGCCGATTGCGCACGCGCCGCCGAAAGCGTTGATAGGCTAGATCATCGGTGCAGAGTTGATCGCCGTGTAACAACAGGGTCAGCTCGCCGTCGAGCAAGATCCGGTACGGATCAGGCAGCAGCCGACAGCCGGTTGCGCGGGCGAAGGCACGTCCGATAAGAAAATCACGATTCCCATGCAGCAGCGCACATTCCGTACCCGATGCGGTCAGATCGTGCAACGCCTGTCGCACCGCCTGATGCAGTGGCGCGTCGTCATCATCGCCGATCCAGACATCAAACAGATCGCCCAGAATATACAGCCGCCGCGCTGCGCGTGCCCGTCCAGCCAGAAACTGCTGAAAACACGCCAGCGTTGTCGGCTGCGCGGGCGTCAGATGCAGGTCAGATATAAATAGCGCCTCACCAGCGGCAGCGCTCCAGCAATCGGTCAAATCAGTCCGGCTCCGGCAGTTCCAGCCAAGTTTGCAGCGCATCGATCAGCGCCTGTGCTTGGGCGCGGCTGGAAATATTGAATTTGGACTGTTGACGATATTCGCCGTTGCGTTTTTGATAGCGACGGATGGTGTAGCGGTCGGCGCTATAGCTTTGCTTGGCGCGATCCCATTCGCGGTAACGAAATAGAATGGTCGTCCAACTGCCTTTCGATAAAATGACTTTGTCGCATTCCTGCGTGGTTTCGATGCCGTCGTCATCAACATAGGTGACGGTTAATTCTTCAATCGTTTCGGCCATGCTCGGGTACTCGTGTCGCTCAATGGCCGCGATCTTAAACGGCCTTTGGTATGAACACCACTGGTACAGGCGAGAGTTCAGCATGATCGGCAAATTTCTCATCACGTTGGTGGTTGTCTTGATTGCCTATGCAGTGCTCCGCGCCCGCTGGCGCGATGCGGATGCGCCGCTGGACGATGCGCAATCGCAGTGCCTTCCGGGGACGCCATTCACAGTACGCCCGATGATGCGTCTGGCCGCTGCGCTGCTGGTTGCGATCATGACGGTGGGCAGTGCGCTGTATTTACTACTTGATTGGCTGGATGCGCGTGCCGTCGTACAGGTGCAGGTGATTAACGCCAATACCGGCCAGATCACGCCTTACGAATCGCGACGCGGCGCTATCGACGGTCGGCGTTTTACGACGCTTGACGGGCGCGAAATTCGGCTCGCGGATGTCGAGCGGATGATGGTACTGCCCGCTGCTGCTGACCGCCCCTAATCGGCTCGCGCCGCGCTGCATCTTGTATCCAAGCATTTTAGTTCCATGTTAAAGCGCAGCCATATAACGCTAGGTTCAACGGTTGTAATCGCTGTGGAGACGATACAAATGCGCAATCCGATGCTCTCGATGCTGCTCACTGGTGCGCTGGCGCTGAGTGCCGCGCCCGTAGTGGCTGATTGGACGCTCGACGCTGAACGCTCGGCGGTGACCTATGTCACGATTAAAGCGAAAGATATTGCCGAAAATAATCGGTTTCAGGAATTACACGGACACATCGACGACAGTGGACAGGTGGTGGTGTCGCTGATGCTCGATAGCGTCGAGACGCTGATTCCGATTCGGAATGAACGGATGCGCGACATTCTGTTTGAGACAACCAATTACAAAGAAGCGCAATTACAGGCACAGCTTGATCCGAAGCTGTTGGCATCCTTGCCGGTCGGTCAAATTCAGCGCGTTGCTGCTGAAGGTCAGCTCACGCTGCACGGTCAAAGCCAACAGCTCACGCTGTCGATGCTGGTCGGGCGGCTCGATGTGAATACGGTGATGGTTGCCAGCACCGAACCGCTATTGATTGAAGCATCGAAATTTGGCTTGAGTGATCGGGTTGAAAAACTGCGCGAGATTGCTGGATTGCAGAGTATTAGCGAGGCGGTGCCGGTGGTGTTTGTGGTGACTTTTACGCAAAAAACAGCGGCGGTGAGCGAATAACGCCGCCAGCCGCCAGCGCCGGTCTGGTCACAAATCTCTCACTTCCTGACCCAACCCCCCCAACACCCGCTGCAAGTCCTGCGGCAGCGGCGCATCGAGGCGCAGCGGACGCGCCATCGCTTCCAGCTTAAAACTCAGGGTCGCGGCATGAAGAAATAACCGCGTCAGCCCGTAGTGTTTGAGCCAGCGATTGGCCGCCGCGTCGCCGTATTTCTCATCGCCCGCCAGCGGCGTGCCCAGATGCGCTGCGTGAACGCGAATCTGGTGCGTGCGGCCGGTGAGCAACTCGGCTTCCACCAGCGTCAACACCTGTTCACCAACCACGAACCGCTCCACACGCCGAAACCGCGTGCGCGAGGGCTTGCCATCCTGCGGATCGACGCGCACCACGCGCTCACCGCTGCTGAGGACATTTTTTTTCAGCGGCGCATCGACTAACAGCTCGGCACGCGGTAGCTCACCGACCAGTAATGCCAGATAGCGTTTATCTAGCCCGCCATCACGGATCAGCGCATGGAGTTCGCGCAACGCACTGCGGCGCTTGCAGAGCACTAAACAGCCCGAAGTCTCGCGGTCAAGTCGATGCACCAGCTCCAGTTCGCGCCCGGGACGCAGTTGGCGCAGGGATTCAATCACGCCATAACTCAGCCCACTGCCGCCATGCACCGCCAGCCCCGAAGGTTTGTCGAGCACCAACAGCCGCTCATCTTCATAAATCACCGCTTGATCGAGCCGCGCTAACTGCGCTTCCGGCACGCGCGCAGGCGGTGCCGCTGCGCCGAGGCGGATCGGCGGCAGGCGCACCACATCGCCACAGCGCAACCGATAATCGGCCTTAATCCGGCCCTTGTTGACGCGCACCTCACCGCGCCGCAACAGCCGATAGAGATGACTGCGCGGCACGCCCTTGAGCACGCGGAGCAAAAAATTATCGATCCGTTGCCCGTCGCTCTGCGCGTCGATCTGGACGGATTGCACCGCCGTGCTGCCAGCCCCGTCTCGGGACATGGCGCGGCGCGGCGCGGGAGTTTTGGGCGGTTGAGACGAGTCTGAAACGTTCAAGTTACGTATCCGAATCTGAGCCGGTGGCTCAATTGCTGCTAACAGGGGATCGCTGATACTATTGACGCCTTGTGCTGGCCAAGTAAAAGCGGAATTTTTCCGGAGCGGCCCGTGCATCGCGGGTGCGTCATCACGACCCGTACAAACCGGCATCCGACACCTGACTCAGCCACCTTACGGGGGCCGCGCCGTGCGTCCAGCCCGCTTGCCTTGTCGAGGTCGAGCGCGGCCGAATTCTACACCCAGCGCCGTCCCCGAGTAGCCCGTCGAGGCCGCCAGCGCCGCCGATGCCACTTCTGCCGCTCCGAGGCGGGTCAGTCCCATCCTTAAAAAATTGCGGACAACCCAAACACACGCGGACACCGTTAGCGGTGCCGCATAACGCTGGTTCATCTGCGCGTGCCCGTTTCAGTCCGACCCAGCGTTGTTGACTGAACGGACTGTGCCGACGCCGTGCTCGCACCCCTTGCGCGTCGAGCGGCGCGGGGCCGTTCCGCCTGCCGAGTCTCCACCTGGGATCTCGGGGGCGCGATGCCCCAACCACGGGTCACGCGCCGTGGTGTGTAGGACAGGAATAACATGAAACGTATGCTCATCAACGCAACTCAGCCGGAAGAGTTGCGCGTAGCCACTGTCGATGGACAGTTGCTCTATAACCTCGATATCGAATCATCCGGACGCGAACAAAAAAAAGCCAATATCTACAAAGGAATTATCACCCGCGTTGAGCCGAGTTTGGAAGCGGCATTTGTCGATTACGGGGCCGAACGGCATGGTTTTTTACCGCTGAAAGAAATCGCCCGCGCTTATTTTGAAGCCGATACGGTTAAATCTGGATCGCGGGTCAGCATCAAAGACTCGGTGCGTGAAGGCCGTGAAGTCGTGGTGCAAATTGATAAAGAAGAGCGCGGCAATAAGGGCGCGGCGCTCACGACCTTTATCTCATTGGCCGGACGTTATTTGGTGCTGATGCCGAATAATCCGCGTGCCGGTGGCGTATCGCGGCGGATTGAAGGTCAGGATCGCACCGAACTGCGCGACGCAATGAGCCAGTTGCAGATTCCTGAAGATATGGGGCTGATTGTCCGCACAGCGGGTGTTGGTAAAAATGTCGAGGAATTACAATGGGATCTCGATTATCTGCTTCAGCTCTGGCAGGCGATTGTGCATTCGGGCGCGAGTCGTAAAGCGCCGTTTCTGATTTATCAAGAAAGCGATGTCATTATTCGCTCAATCCGCGATTATTTGCGTGTGGATATTGGCGAAATTGTCATCGACGACCGCACCGTCTATGAACGCGCCGAGAATTTTATTCGGCAAGTGATGCCGCAGAATTTGAAAAAACTGCGCTTGTATCAAGACGAAGTGCCGCTGTTTACCCGCTATCAAATCGAAACGCAGATTGAATCAGCCTTTCAGCGTGAAGTGCGCTTACCATCGGGCGGTTCGATTGTCATTGACCATACCGAAGCCCTGACTTCGATTGATATTAACTCAGCGCGTGCAACCAAAGGCGCGGATATCGAAGAAACCGCGCTCAATACCAATCTGGAAGCTGCCGACGAAATCGCCCGTCAATTACGGCTGCGCGATTTAGGCGGTTTATTCGTGATTGATTTTATTGATATGGGGCCGCCGAAAAATCAGCGGGCGGTCGAAGATCGCCTGCGCGAGGCGCTCAAGCAGGATCGGGCGCGGGTGCAGGTGGCGCGGATTTCGCGCTTTGGACTGTTGGAGATGTCGCGCCAGCGGCTCCGTCCGTCGCTCGGCGAGTCGAGTCAGCAAATCTGCCCGCGCTGCAAAGGTCAGGGTACGATTCGTGGCGTCGAATCGCTCGCGCTCTCGATTCTGCGTATCCTCGAAGAAGAGGCGATGAAGGACAGCACGCAGCGGCTGCAAGCGCAGTTGCCGGTGAGTGTGGCGACCTTTTTGCTCAACGAAAAGCGCCGCGCCATTCTCGATATTGAGCAGCGTCAAGAGGTCGAAATTCTGCTCATCCCGAATGAGCATTTGCACACGCCGGACTACAAAATCGAACGCATCCGCGCTCAGGAAGCGACGAAGGGCGCGGCTGAGGAACTGCCCAGTTATACGATGAAAACGGTCCCGGAGCCGAGCACGACTGTGCCGCATTATGCCAAGCTCGGGCAGCCGGCACGCAGCGAAGAGCCGGCGGTAAAACTCAGTGCGCCAACTGTGCCCGCGCCGCGTCAGACCGAGCGCCCGCGCCCGACGCCGCCGACGACGGTGAGCCGCAAAGAGAGTGAGCGTACCGAGTCAGAAAGTTTGCTGAAGCGGATTTGGAGCGGGCTGTTTCTCTCGCGCTCCAACGAGCCGGGCAACGCCGCGCCGCTGGCGTCCGATCAGCGCCCCCAGCGCACTGAAACGGATGAACGCGCTGGACGCCAGCACGCACGCGGCGAGTCGGCGACTGCGCCCAAAGCCAGCCCGCAACCGGAAGATACCCAGCGGCAACGTGCGGGACGCGATGAACGGCGGCGTCAGCCTGCGCCGACGCAGCCGGAACGTCGGCCACGCGATGAAGCGAGCGATGAGCTAAACGGCGGTGACGAAAACGGACGCGATGACCGCCGCCGCGCCAATACTGCGAACCCACGCAGTCGTAACGGACGGCGCAACACGCCCAACACCCCTAACACCACTCAGCCGCCGCGTTCAGAGCGCCCAGCCGAGCCGTCAGCCGTTGAGCCGAGCCGCGATCCGGCGACACCGCCGAAGCGTCGGGATGCCGGAGCCGATGAGCCGCGCCTAGCACGGCCCGTGCCCGAGGTACGCCGCGAGCGTGAGCTGACGCCACCGCGTGAAGTGCGTGAGGTCGCGGAACCTGAAGTCACGCACGATCAATTCGATCAACTCGATGATGATGCGACTGAAACCGCGTTGCACCCAGTTGCCGCTGTTGAGCGTCCGCGTTCGTCGCGGCGGCGGCGCGGTGGACGTAATCGTCGCCGTCCGGCTAGTGCGCCGCTGACGGATGCCGAGATGAGCGCGAGTGACGACGGTGAGCGCGAGTCTGCGCCTGAGTCTGAGCAGACAATGCGCACCAGCAGCGAGGCTGCGCCGGTTGCGGTTGCAGTCACGGTAGAAGCGCCCGCTGCCGAACCGCGGCTGCTGTTGTCCCATACCCCGCTTCCTGAAGTGATTCAAGCGGTTATAGCGGAAATTGTGTCTGCGCCGTTAGAATTAGCAGAATCAGCGCCTGCGCCAGATTCGACGCCGACGCCCGCACCAGAACCGGAATCAGCGCCAGAACACACCGCGATGCCGGATCCTGCGCTGGACGTTGTGCCGCAATCTGAGCCAGAAACTGTCCAGCCATCGGAAGCGCCCGAAGTTGCGCCAGAACCAGCAACGCCGCCGCGTGTGACGCCTGAACCGGAAATGTTTGAAGTGGTAGAAGTGATGCAGCGCGTCGAAACCGAGGCCGCGCCGCTTATGGTTGCAACTCCAGAACCCGCGTTACCGCAATCAGAACGCGAACCGCTGGAAACTGCGCCGTCGATTCAGGTGGCCGCTACCGCACCGGAGACCGAGACCGACGCGCCGCGCAGCGTGTCAAGCGAGCCGTCGGCGCTCCGTGATACCGCCGCTGCGCCGGAGATGATTTTCGAGCGCCGCCTAGACACGGATCGTAGCGCCTCGGACGCTTAAATCGGAAAGACGCAACGGCCTGCGCAGTGCCAAACTGGGCAGGCCGTTGCTTCAAAAATGCCGCTGTTTAATATCCACTAATAAACCGCGTGCAGCGGATTCGACTAAATCAAATACCTGCTCAAAACCGCGCTGACCGCCATAATAAGGATCGGGCACTTCACGAATACCTAATTCCGGCGCAAAGTCGAGAAATAATTTCAGCCGATCTTCAAAACCATGTGGGCAGAGTGTTGCCAGACAGGAATAATTGTCACGATCCATCGCCAGCACATATTGAAACTGCTTGAAATCCTCAGCCGCTACCAAGCGAGCACGTAAATCACTGATATCCAGCCCGCGCACCTGCGCCATATCGCGGGCGCGGCGATCCGGTGGCTCACCGATGTGATAGGCGTGAGTGCCCGCTGAATCAATCACAATGCGATGCGTCAGCCCTTCATCTTGAACCAAACGCCGAAACACACCATGCGCGGTCGGTGAGCGACAGATATTCCCCATGCAAACAAAAAGAACGTGTATTTTAGCGGGTGTATTCAAGTTCATTTTGCGGCCTGAAATCTAAGCTTGCAACATGCAATAAACAAAACAGACAGGATTAAGCAAGAGTGACTAGACAGGTTTAATAGTTTGAAAAATCCTGTTCATCTTGAACAATCCTGTTAATCCTGTCTAATATTTTAATGCCTCATATCTCACGCTATCTATTTAGCGCATCTGCTCATGAATTAACCCAAGAATCCGTTGCCCATTTGTACTCGCATCGGGTTTACCATCGGCTTTAAGCACCATGACCCGTGATTCATGCTCATTGCCGCTGACTTTAATCTGATACGGCTTAATACCATCAGCGTCATCGGTATCACGCCAAAAAGCTAACCGTGATAAGAGTCCAGTCTTTTCGCCCTCAGCGGCATCATCATCGGCTTCACCGCGCCGACTTGCATAACGCACATAATAAACGCCCTGCGTTTGATCGCGATCTTCAACAGTAAAATCAGCGCGATCTAAAGCCGTGCCAGTTAACCGCCACGCGGCGCGTAATTCTTGCGGAATGACAATCACCGGCACACCTTGTTCAGCAATTAAACGCGATCTTGACTGAACAGGCTGCTCAGTTGTTGCGTCAGTCGCAGTATCAGGTGTTGCGGGACGTGCCGCTTTTTTGGGATCGGCCCCTAAATACACCATCAGCCGCCGCAACATTTCGGCTTCTTTTTCGCTATCCGAAGCACTCGGCTCCCAAATAGTGCGCTGGGTGCCACTGAGCGTATCTGTGACCACGCGCTCGGCCATACTCCGATGCGTCAAACGAATATCTGTGGTGCCGCTTTTTAGCCCTTCTTCAATCCGGACATTATATTGATCGCGGTTAGAAGTCGAATACATCCCCTCGGCGATTTTACTGACCATCCGAGTCACAAAATCTTTGCGAATTTCCGCGCGATTATCGAGCCAGTCGGTGCGCATCACACCTAAAGTCGGATTTTGTTCCGTGAGCAAAATGCCTTGTTCACGCCAAAATGCAATCAAGCGCGGCCAAACAAGTTGCGGTGTCGCTTGGACTTCAAGCCAGCGTTCAGCACCACGTCGTTTGAGTTCAACATTTTGCACCGTCGGTAAGACGGTAGCTTGACCGGAGGCTGCAACCTGCTGACGATTTTCACGATTGCCAGCATATTCCGAAAAGGTTGTCGGCTGCGCGACGCCGCCCGGAATATCGAGTGCATCATCAAAATTGCCTGCGGTTAAATCCGGTGGAATTTCCAGATTTTCCGTTGCTTCGCGCTGTTTTTTATAAACTAAACGCTGATCGGGTAATGACTCTTGGAGGTCGCTGGAACTACAGCCCGCTAATATCAGGAGCGGCACGCAATAAATACACGCTAGAATGCGCTTGACATGAAGTCTCACGATCAAAAGCCTCTCAAGCTGAAATACGGACAAAAAAACTCACAGCAATCCGGCTTGAATCATTGCTTGCCGAACGGGAGCGGTGCAATCTTCGGTGAGCCAAGTCAGCGGCAAACGAATTCCGCGTGAACACAAGCCCATTTCGGCCAGCGCCCATTTAACCGGAATTGGGTTGGATTGAATAAACAGATCGCGATGCAGCGCGGCAAGTTGCGCATCAAGTGCGGTGGCGCGATCACGGTCACCAGCTAGGGCGGCGTCGCATAAAGCTTGCATCAGACGCGGCGCGACATTGGCGGTGACCGAGATCACGCCATCGCCGCCGCGCAGCAGAAATTCACACGCTGTTGCGTCATCGCCGCTGTAGAGCGCGAACGCCGGGCCGCAATCGGCGCGTAAACGAGCGACTCGCGTGAGATCGCCGGTTGCTTCTTTAATGCCGATGATCGGGTCAAGTTCGGCGAGACGCGCCACGGTGTCGGGGTGCATGTCGCAGGCGGTACGGCCCGGAACGTTGTAAAGAATTTGAGGAATATCAACAGCTTCTGCAATCGCACGATGATGCAGATACAGCCCCTGTTGCGTGGGCTTGTTGTAATAGGGGGTTACCAATAGCGCGGCATCGGCGCCGGCTTCGCGGGCACAGTGCGTGAGTCGAATCGCCTCGCGGGTGCAGTTTGCGCCCGTGCCGGCGATGACTGGCACGCGCCCAGCGGCCAGCTCAACAGTGCGCCGGATCAGGGCGCAATGTTCGTGTTCATCTAGGGTCGCGGATTCGCCGGTGGTGCCGACGGCGACGAGAGCTGATGTGCCCTGCGCGACATGGAAATCGACGAGTCGTTGCAGGCTCGCGTCATCAATCTCCCCATCGCTGTGCATGGGCGTGACGAGTGCAACGATGCTGCCGCGAAACATGCTCCAACCCCACTCAAGCCAGTGCTTAAAACGAAAGCGACCTAAAACGACATAGTAGCTTGCGCGGCTTGTCGGTTACAACCGTGGGGCGGAGCCGTGTCGGACGCTTTGAGAGTAACTCGTTAATGCGAGCACGCTGTATCACATCTAAACTGTTATTTAGAGCATAAAACACACGCCACCCCCTGCTGTACACGAGGCCAGCCTTATGAGCGCCGCTCATTTCAGCCGCATCGAACGGCTCAAACAGCTTGAAGCCTGCTTGCCGGTCGAAGGTCGCCCCGAACGCTGCCCAGATGTCGGGCGCTTACTCGACCGTCTCGGCGACCTCTATGGCAGCGCGAGCGAAGCGGCGACACGACGTGCCTTACAGCGCGATTTACAGGAGTTAGTCCAAACTGGACGCATCACTATCGTCAATCCCAACGGCAAACCGCTACGCTATCGCCGTCTGATCGACGATCCCGATGACGATCCGGCGGTCTGGAATTGGATGTGGCAACAGGTGCTTGATCAAGCTGGCGCAACCCTGCCGCGCCGCCAACTCGACCGCGTCTGGCAGCATCTGCTCACCTCAGCCGACGGGCCGCGCCTCGATGAATCGCGTTTGCGCATTCTGCCCGATACGCTGCGTCTGCAACCGGTGGAACTGTATGCCGGTGTGTTACGGGCGGTGATTCAAGCATTGATTCAGCGCCGTGCGCTGCGGGTGCGCTATCGCAAGCCGTCAGGTGAGCGCTGCACTTCTGATCTGCATCCGCAAGCACTCATACAACGCGGCCCGATTCCGTATCTCTTTGCACTGAAAAATGCTGAGACCGCGCCGGTGCGTCTTTACGCGCTGCATCGCATGACACATGCGGAACTCTTGCCCGAAACGCCAGCACGTCCGGCTGAGGGATTTGATCTGGATACGGCAATTGCGGATGGTCGGGCGGATTTTGGTAGCGGTGAAACGATCAACTTAGAACTCCGGGTGCGCGGCTATCTGGCCGATGTGTTGCGCGTTTGTCCGTTGGCAGCGGAGCAACGGCTAGAAGACGAACCGCACGATTCTGCATTTCAATTACACATTTGGGCGCAGGTGCCATCAACAGGGCAATTGCTGCGCTGGCTATTGGGCGCGGGCGCGAATCTGGAAGTGCTCGCTCCGCCTGATTTGCGGCGGACTATCGCCGCTCAGACCTACAAAACAGCAGCACTCTACGCCGGCACCTCCGCCTGTGCGATTTGATGGTGATTCCGTGACATCAACGCAATATTCAATCACTGCTCCCACCCCACTCGCCGAGCGCCTGACGCAGGGCTGTGCCGCACTCGGTCTGACCCCGACTGCCGCGCAACAGGCACAACTGCTTGCCTTCCTCGATCTACTCGTGCGCTGGAATCACGCCTATAACCTCACAGCGGTGCGCGATCCGCTGGAGATGATCGCCAAGCATCTGCTCGACAGTCTCGCGATTGCGCCCTATCTGTTCGGCGACACCGTGCTCGATTTGGGCACCGGCGCGGGATTGCCCGGGCTACCGTTAGCGATCCTCGCCCCTGAGCGACGCTTCTGGTTACTCGACAGTAATAATAAAAAGGTACGCTTTGTGCGTCAGGCCGTGCTTGAACTGGGATTACAGCAGGTCGAGCCGGTGCAAGCGCGGATCGAAGCGTACCGACCCGAGCAAAAATTCAGTACCATAGTGAGCCGTGCGGTTGCGCCGGAAGCACTTGTGCCTGTTTTGAGCGCCAATGTGTGCGCCCAGCCGGGGCGATTGCTGTTGATGAAAGGCCGTGCTGAGGCCGTGATCACGACCGATCCCGCATGGGCGGCGCTGGAGCCGCGCCTCCATCAGCTCCAAATCCCGTTTCTCGATGCACCGCGCCATCTGCTTGAATTACACTGCCCGACAAGCGATGCCGATGAATCTGCATCTAGGCGTTGACCCTGTATTCACGAATACTTATAATTGCGGGCTTGTGAGTGTCGAGCCACGCTCAATTCACATCGATCTCATGCAACAGCCGAACGCCCGTCAAGCCCGACAAATCCTGAAATTCCAGTTGATTTTCGGCTTGATTCTGACCCTGATTGCCCTGCCGTTCGGCAGTCCAGTTGCGATTTCAGTCCTGCTCGGGGCCGGAACTTGTTGGCTGGCTAACGCCTTACTGGTGGCTTGGGTTTTTCGCACCTATCGCGCCCAAGCACTAGAGAGGCTGGTTTTGCGTTTTTACAGTGCTGAGGTGGCGAAGATCGCAGTGATCCTCGTGCTCTTCGGGGCTGCATTTGCGCTCTATGACGACTTAAACATTTTGGCATTGCTTGGCGCTTATTTTTTAGTCCAAGTCATTCCAACCCTGATTGCCGCTCAAACGGGCAGCCAAACCCAGTAGCGAGAGATGATTGATGGCTTCTTCTGAAACCCTAACCTCCCAAGAATACATCCAGCACCATCTCACCAACCTGACGCTCGGTTGGCATCCTGAGCATGGTCTGAGCTTTGCACACACCAGCTCAGACGCCGCCGCGATGGGGTTTTGGGCCATCAACGTCGATACGATGTTTTTCTCGATCCTGCTTGGATCACTGTTTCTGTGGTTTTTCAAAGGCGTCGCCGAGCGCGTGAGCGCCGGTGTGCCCGGGACAGCGCAGAACTTCGTTGAGTGGATCGTCGATTTCGTCGAAGAGAATGTGCGCGGTTCGTTCAGTCACAAGAATGCTATGGTCGCGCCGCTGGCGCTGACGATCTTCGCTTGGGTGTTCTTAATGAACCTGATGGACTTGGTGCCGGTTGATCTGATTCCGCACCTGTTCGGGCAGTTGTTCGCCGTTTTCGGCGCCGATCCGCATCATGTTTATCTAAAAGTTGTGCCGACCACGGATCCAAACGCGACCTTTGGTATGGCGCTGACGGTGTTCCTGCTGGTGCTCTATTACAGCATCAAGATGAAGGGCATCGGCGGCTTCCTCGGCGAGCTGACGTTGCAACCCTTCGGCAAGTGGGGAATGCCCGCGAACCTGATTTTGGAAGGCATCAGCCTGATTTCTAAGCCGATTTCGCTCGCACTGCGACTCTTCGGCAACATGTACGCCGGTGAGATGATCTTCATTCTGATTGCGCTGCTTTATGGCGGTGGCATGGTGCTGGCTGGAACCGCTGGGGTGCTGCAATTTGTCTGGGCGGTGTTCCATATCCTGATTATCACGCTGCAAGCGTTCATCTTCATGGTGCTGACTATCGTCTATCTCGACATGGCGCATCAGGAACATCACTGATCGTCCGCACGGGTGGTGCGTCACAGGTGGCGCACCGCTCGGCCTGTTTTCTCAACCAATAGTTCGTCTTTTTCTACTCAAACCCCTGGGGGATCTCATGGAACTCGAAGTCGCACAAGCATTCGCACTGGCCATCAAGTTCATCGGTGCGGGCCTCATGCTCGGTCTGGGCGCAGTTGGCGCTGGCGTGGGCATCGGTGTCCTGGGCGGTCGCTTTCTGGAAGGCGCTGCCCGTCAGCCGGAACTGATCCCGATGCTGCGCACCCAGTTCTTCATTGTTATGGGTCTGGTAGACGCGCTGCCGGTCATCGCGATTGCTATGGGTCTGTACCTGATGTTCGCTGCCTAAACATGCATCCGGCTCCGGCCGGGTCACGGACACTCGCCTGTCATCCTGACTAGGTCTGAGGCAAAGGCACGAGGCACCGATCTATGAATATCAATCTGACCCTGTTTGCCCAGATGATCACCTTTGCGGTGTTCGTCGGGTTCTGCATGAAGTACATCTGGCCGCCAATCGTGAGCGCATTGGCGGAGCGTAAGGCTAAGATCGCCGAGGGTCTCGCCGCCGCTGAGCGTGGACACCAGGAAAAGGCGCTTGGCGAGCAACGCGCTCTGGAGCTGATGAAAGAAGCCAAGACCAACGCAGCTGAGATCGTCGGTCAAGCCCAAAAGCGTGCCACTGACATCGTTGAAGAGGCGAAGTCCGATGCACGGTCTGAAGGCGAACGGCTTTTAGCAGCAGCGCAGGCGGAGATCGAGCGCGAGACTAATCGCGCCCGCGAAGAGCTACGCGAAAAAGTCGCGCTGCTGGCCATCGCGGCGGCTGAAAAGATCCTCCAGAAAGAAATCGATGTCGCCGTTCATCGTGCGATTGTCGATGATTTCGCCAAGCAGCTCTAAGGGAACACCATGGCCGGAGAACTCACCACCATCGCGCGCCCGTATGCTGAGGCCGCCTTTGCGCACGCCAAGGAAACTGGGCAGCTCGACGCCTGGGCTGAGGCGCTGACCCTGTTGGCGACCGTGACCGCAGATCCGCAGATGGCCGCGCAGATCGGCAATCCGACCGTGCCGCATGAACGCATCCGCGACCTGCTGCTCGAAATCTGTGGCGAGACGCTGGGGGCGGGGCCGGCCAATCTGGTGCGTCTGCTCGCCGATAATGCACGGCTCGTGGCGATTCCAGAGATCGCCCGTCTCTTTGAAGAGCGCCGCGTTGCCGATCAAGGCGTGCGTCACGTCGTGGTACGCAGTGCCTTTGAGGTTGCGAACGATCAACGCTCGGCGCTGGCCGATGCGCTCGCAAAGCGTCTGGGCGCTCAGGTCGATCTAACGTTTGAGATCGACACCGCCCTGCTTGGCGGGATCGAGATCCGCAGCGGCGACCTCGTTATCGACCACTCCGTGCGCGGCAAGATCACGCAACTGGCCCACGCTTTGCAATTCTGAACTGGACACCGCCATGCAACTGAATCCATCCGAGATCAGCGATCTCATTAAACAGAAGATCGAGAAATTCGAGCTTCAGACCGAGGCCCGCACCGAAGGTACCGTCGTTAGTGTGACTGACGGCATCGTGCGCATTCACGGCCTGTCTGACGCGCAATATTATGAGATGCTCGAATTTCCGGGAAATACCTACGGATTGGCGCTGAACCTGGAGCGTGACTCGGTGGGCGCGGTCGTGCTGGGCGACTACACCCATTTGTCCGAGGGCGATTGGGTGCGTTGTACCGGGCGCGTCCTAGAAGTGCCAGTCGGTGCGGGTCTGCTTGGGCGCGTCGTCGATGCGCTGGGCAATCCGATTGACGGCAAAGGGCCAATCGACGCCGAAGGCACCTCGCCGATTGAGAAGGTCGCGCCGGGCGTGATCGAGCGTAAATCCGTTGACCAACCGTTGCAGACTGGTCTGAAGGCCATCGACGCGATGGTGCCAGTCGGTCGCGGTCAGCGTGAGCTGATTATCGGCGACCGTCAGACCGGTAAGACCGCTGTCGCCATCGACGCTATCATCAATCAGAAAGGCACCGGCGTTAAGTGTATCTACGTCGCTGTTGGTCAGAAGAACTCCTCGATTGCTGCCATCGTGCGCAAGCTCGAAGAGCATGGCGCGATGGCTCACACCATCATTGTCGCGGCACCGGCTGCGGATTCCGCTGCGATGCAGTTCCTCGCGCCCTATGCTGGCTGCACGATGGGCGAGTATTTCCGCGATAAGGGCGAAGATGCGCTGATCGTTTATGACGACCTGACTAAGCAGGCTTGGGCCTATCGTCAAGTGTCGCTGCTGCTGCGCCGTCCGCCGGGCCGCGAAGCCTATCCCGGTGACGTGTTCTATCTGCACTCGCGGCTGCTGGAACGTGCCGCCCGCGTCAACGCCGATTATGTCGAAAAGATGACTGGCGGCAAGGTGAAGGGTCAAACCGGCTCGCTGACCGCACTGCCGATCATCGAGACTCAGGCCGGTGACGTGTCCGCCTTCGTGCCGACCAACGTGATTTCGATCACCGACGGTCAGATCTTCCTCGAAACCGACCTCTTCAACGCGGGTATCCGTCCGGCCATCAACGCCGGTCTGTCGGTGTCGCGTGTCGGTGGTGCGGCCCAGACCAAGATCATCAAGAAGCTCGGCGGCGGTATCCGTCTGGCACTGGCTCAGTACCGCGAGCTGGCCGCCTTCTCGCAGTTCGCCTCCGACCTGGACGAAGCGACCCGCAAGCAGCTCCAGCGTGGCGAGCGCGTCACTGAACTGATGAAGCAGTTCCAGTACTCGCCGTTGAGCGTCGGGCAGATGGCGATTTCGCTGTTTGCGGCCAACGAAGGCTATCTCGATGATGTCGATGTCAAAAAAGTCGTCGATTTCGAGCGGGCGCTGCAAAGCTATGTGAAGTCAGCGCGTGCTGAATTGCTGGCCAAGATCGATTCGACCGGCGATTTTAACGACGAGATCGCTCAGGCCATGCACGCCGCGATCAAGGACTTCAAGGCCAACAACACTTGGTAAGTAGCCGCCAGCGACCAGCCACCTGCCTCCAGCCGGAGGCCGGTCGGCTGGCGTGGTGCGTTTTGACAAGTATCGAACCTCCTCGACCCACCAGCCGACTGGCTGGCGGCTGGAAGCTGGAGGCTGGGAGCTAACGAATGGCAGGCGCCAAAGAAATCCGCACCAAGATCGCGAGCATCAAGAGCACGCAGAAGATCACCAAGGCCATGCAGATGGTCGCGGCCTCCAAGATGCGCAAGGCCCAAGACCGCATGGCCGCCTCCCGTCCCTACGCGGAGAAGATGCTCCAGGTCATCAGTCATCTGGCCAACGCCACGCCCGAGTATCGGCACTCGTTCATGGCCATCGAGCGTCCGCGTAAGCGCGTCGGTTATATCGTCGTTTCGTCTGATCGTGGACTATGCGGCGGTCTCAACAGTAACCTGTTCCGTCGGCTGATCGCCGAGATCAAAGAGCAGCGCACCGCCGGCATCGAGCCGGTGTTCTGCACGATTGGTACCAAGGCGCTGGGCTTTTTTAAACGCTTCGGTGGTGAGGTCAAGGCGCAGGCGACCCATCTGGGCGACAAGCCGCATGTTGAAGATCTGGTCGGCACGGTCAAGGTCATGCTCGATGCGTTCGAGGCTGGCGAGATCGACGCGATCTATGTCGTCGGCAATGAATTTGTCAACACCATGACTCAGCGTCCGGTGATCCGCCAACTGGTGCCATTGGTTCCAGGTGAGCGCGAGGCCATGCCCGATCACTGGGATTACATCTACGAGCCAGACGCAAAGTCGGTCTTGGATGCCCTGTTGACGCGCTACATCGAATCGCTGGTTTATCAAGCCGTGGTCGAAAACAGCGCCTGCGAGCAGGCCGCCCGCATGGTGGCGATGAAGGCCGCCTCGGACAATGCCGGTAACCTGATCGGTGAGTTGCAGCTCGTTTACAACAAGGCGCGTCAGGCCGCGATCACCCAAGAGATCTCCGAGATCGTCAGCGGTGCCGCCGCCGTCTAAGCGACCGGCTGGCCGCACGCTCGATCCGTGATCGCTGTGGGGCGGGGCACGGGATCCAAACAGAATCGCTTAAGTGGCTGTGAGGCCAAAGAGGATAAAGACTATGAGTTCCGGTAACGTGGTGGAAATCATCGGCGCGGTTGTGGACGTGCAGTTCCCACGCGGCGCGATGCCCAAGGTGTATGACGCGCTCAAGATCGAGTCAACGGGTCTGACGCTGGAAGTGCAGCAGCAGCTCGGCGACGGTGTGGTGCGCACCATTGCGATGGGTTCGACCGACGGTCTGCAACGCGGTGTCGATGTGACTGCTACGGGCGCACCGATTCAGGTGCCAGTCGGTCAGGCGACCCTCGGCCGCATTATGGACGTGCTGGGCAATCCTATCGACGAGCAAGGCGAAGTCAAGAGCGAAGCGCACTGGTCGATTCATCGCGCTGCGCCCAAGCTCGAAGATCAAGCGGCTTCGACCGAAATTCTCGAAACCGGCATCAAGGTCATAGACCTGATTATGCCGATCTCCAAGGGCGGTAAGGTCGGTCTGTTCGGTGGCGCGGGGGTTGGTAAGACCGTGACCCTGATGGAGCTGATCCGTAATATCGCCGTCGAGCATTCAGGCTTTTCGGTGTTCGCGGGCGTCGGCGAGCGGACACGCGAAGGTAACGACTTCTATCATGAAATGAAAGATGGCGGCGTGCTCGACAAGGTGGCGCTGGTGTATGGCCAGATGAATGAGCCACCCGGCAACCGTCTGCGCGTCGCGCTCACCGGTCTGACGATGGCCGAGTACTTCCGCGACGAAGGCCGTGACGTGCTGATGTTCATCGACAACATCTACCGTTACACCCTCGCTGGTACTGAGGTGTCGGCGTTGCTCGGTCGGATGCCGTCCGCTGTAGGTTATCAGCCGACGCTGGCTTCTGAGATGGGTGCGCTGCAAGAGCGTATCACCTCGACTCGCACTGGTTCGATCACCTCGTTCCAAGCCGTTTACGTACCTGCCGACGACTTGACTGACCCGTCACCGGCGACGACCTTTGCGCACTTAGACGCGACCCTAGTACTGTCGCGTCAGATCGCCGAGCTGGGTATCTATCCGGCGGTAGATCCGCTCGATTCGACCAGTCGTATCCTTGATCCCAATGTCGTCGGCGTTGAGCATTACGAAACTGCACGCGCCGTGCAGGGGACGCTCCAGCGTTACAAGGAACTCAAGGACATCATCGCTATTCTCGGCATGGACGAGCTGTCGGAAGAAGACAAGCTCACCGTCAACCGTGCACGTAAGATTCAGCGTTTCCTGTCACAGCCGTTCTTTGTTGCTGAAGTCTTCACCGGCGCACCCGGTAAGTTCGTGTCGGTCAAAGACACCATCAAGGACTTCAAGGCTATTGTCAGCGGCGAGTACGATCATCTGCCCGAGCAGGCGTTCTACATGGTCGGCGGCATCGAAGAAGCAGTCGAGAAAGCCAAGAAGATGGCCAACTAAGGGGGGCTTTCCCAATGGCTATGACAGTCCATGTTGATATCGTCAGCGCCGAGGGGGCGATCCACTCGGGTCAGGCAGCGATGGTCTATGCCACCGCTGAGATGGGTGAAGTCGGTATCGCGCCACGACACACGGCATTTATTAGCCGTCTGCGCCCGGGTGATGTGCGGGTCGAGAACGAGCAGGGCGAGCAGGAGCATTTTTATGTTTCTGGTGGAATGCTCGAAGTCCAGCCGCATAAAGTAACGGTGCTGGCCGATACGGCGATCCGCGCCCGTGACCTCGACGAAGCTGCCGCATTGGAAGCCAAGCGCCGCGCTGAAGATACGCTCTCCGGTCAGAAAGCTGAGTTCGAGTACGCCAAAGCGCAGGCTGAACTGGCCGAAGCTGTGGCGCAACTGCGGGCGATTGAGAAACTGCGGCGATTGAAAGGCCGATAGCTCAACGCACTTTTCATCCGCAGTTTTGCTGGTCGTATAAATGCGCCTCCATCCGCAAGGATGGAGGCGTTTTAGTATCACGGTTTTTTAGATTTTTATATCAAGTATTTTGAGGAAACTATAATGGCAAAACTATTATCCCATTATGTAACAAGTCGTGACAATAACTTTAATTTGATTCGTTTTTTAGCTGCAACGCTTGTGTTGTATAGCCATAGTTTTGCTTTAGCAAAAACAATGTATCCTGAACCATTAGCGCATTTAGTCAACATTACATTAGGCAATGTTGCTGTTGATATCTTTTTTGTGACGAGTGGTTTTTTGATTGCGAAGAGTTTTTTTGAAAGACAAAATTTGCTTGCTTTTATTTGGGCTAGAATTTTAAGAATTTATCCAGCACTGATTGTTGCGGTTTTATTTTGCACGCTGATAGTTGGTGCCATTTTTACAAGTTACAATCTGATTGCATATTTTTCTGATTCACAAACATATGAATATATTGCAAAAAATAGCTCTTTGATTTCAGGCGTGGTTTTTGTTTTGCCAGGTGTTTTTGTTGATAATCATTACAAAGATGCCGTGAATGGCTCACTATGGACATTACCATATGAAATAAAAATGTATGCCTTGCTAGTTTTAATGGGTTTGATATTTTTTCAAATTCAGCGATTTTTTAAAAAATCGTTACTTAAGCCATTATTTCTGTTTGCTACACTTTCGGCAATTTTCTGGAACTTATTTAATTATTTCCAGAACGATATAAGCTTTTCGATTCGGTTTTTTGCGAGTTTCTTTAGTGGGGTGAGTTTTTATCTTTATAGAGATCAGATTATTTTATCTTTTAGACTATTTCTTGCTTTAAGTATAATAGTTTTTTTATCGGCTGTTCACGTAAAAATTTTTTTCTTTGTTTATAGTTTTTGCTTGCCTTATCTGCTGCTGTATCTTGCTTACGTACCATCAGGCCCGATTCGGTCTTTTAATAAAATCGGCGATTATTCGTATGGAATTTATATTTATGCATTTCCAGTTCAACAATCCATCGCTGCTATGATTCCGCATGTTACGGTTTCTGGTATGGTGATCCTGTCATTCGTCATTACTTTTGCGTTAGCATTTTTATCTTGGCATAAAATCGAAAAGAAATGCTTAAAAATGAAAGGGTTGCCTGTTTTGTTTGAGGAAAAAGCACTGCATTTACGTTCAATAATTGCAACAATTTTTACGAAAAATTAAAAACCGCATTGAGTAAAAAAAATATGAAAACAGGCATCGTCATCCTCGCCGCCGGGCAAGGCAAGCGGATGCGCTCGCGTCAGCCGAAAGTCTTGCATCCACTCGCCGGACAACCACTGCTGGCGCATGTGCTGACCGCAGCGCGGGCGCTCAATCCAGCGCGGATCGTCGTGGTACATGGGCATGGCGGCGAACAGGTGCGGGCGGCACTGACTGACGCCGATTGCATCTGGGTCGAGCAGGCCGAGCAGCGCGGCACTGGGCACGCGGTTATTCAAGCCATGCCGACGCTGACCGACCTGGATCGGGTGCTGGTGCTCTATGGCGATGTGCCGCTGATTGCGCCGGAGACCTTGCGACGCTTGGTCGCATTGGCGAGCACAACGCCGCTGGCCGTGCTGACGGCGGAATTAACCGATCCGAGCGGCTATGGTCGCATTCTGCGCGATGCGGCGGGTCAGGTGGTGCGCATTGTCGAGGACAAGGACGCCACGCCCGATGAACGCTCGATTCGTGAGATCAATACCGGCTTTTTGGTCGCTGATCGCGCCCATCTCGCATCTTGGCTGGAGCAGATCGACGATCACAATGCACAGGGCGAATATTATCTAACCGATGTGATCGCACTCGCAGCGCGTGATGGCGTGGCGGTCGCCACCACGCAACCGGCGGCGCTGCACGAGGTCGCGGGCGTCAATGATCGCGTACAACTCGCTGAATTAGAACGGATTTATCAGCGCCAGCAGGCTGAATCGCTGATGCGTTCCGGCGTGACGCTCGCCGATCCGACGCGCTTCGATCTGCGCGGCCAGCTCGATGCTGAACCGGATGTGTTCATTGACATCAACGTCATCATCGCGGGGCGCGTGCGTTTAGCGGCGGGGGTGCGTATTGGGCCAAATTGTGTGCTAACCGATTGCGACATTGGCGCGGAGACCGAGATTTTAGCTAACTGCGTCATCGAATCGGCTCAGGTCGGCGCGAACGCCCGCATCGGCCCGTTTGCGCGGCTCCGTCCTGAAGCGCGGTTAGCCGATGACACCCATGTCGGCAACTTCGTCGAGATCAAAAAAACCCAGCTCGGACGCGGCAGCAAGGTCAATCATCTGACCTATCTGGGCGATGCGGAAGTCGGCGCAGGGGTCAATGTCGGCGCGGGGACGATCACCTGTAACTATGATGGCGTCAACAAATCCAAAACGCAGATTGGCGATGGTGCTTTTATCGGCTCGAACACGGCATTGGTCGCGCCGGTGACAGTCGGGGCTGGTGCGACCATCGGCGCGGGGTCGGTGATTACCCGCGACGCACCAGCGGAACAGCTCACCGTCTCGCGGGCCAAGCAGATGACACTTGCCGGCTGGCAACGCCCACGCAAACGCCAATGAACAACTCAAATCGTCTGCTGTATCTCGCCTCGCGCTCACCGCGCCGCCAGCAGTTATTACAACAAATCGGCGTGTCGTTCGTGCTGCTCGATGTGGAAGTCGATGAAACGCCCGCGCCGCAAGAAACAGCGGCAGTCTATGTCGAGCGCATCGCGGTTGCCAAAGCCCATGCGGGGCGGGCGGTGCTGACCGCCGATGATTCCGGCCTCGTGCTCACGGCGGATACGGCCGTCATCATTGATGACCAGATTTTAGGCAAACCCCGCGATCAAGCTGCGTGTATGCAGATGCTGGCGCGGCTCTCCGGGCGCACCCATCAGGTACTCACCGGCGTGGCGCTGGCAACGGCATCTGACACAATTTGGTATCAGGCCAGCTTGAGCCAAGTTACCCTGCGCGAACTCGATACACACGAAATGCAGGCCTATTGGGCCAGTGGCGAACCGCTGGACAAAGCCGGCGGCTACGCAATTCAAGGACTCGCGGCGCTCTTCATCACCGCGCTACAGGGCAGCTATTCGGGCGTCATGGGCCTGCCGCTCTATGAAACCGCGCAATTGCTGCAACGCGCTGGTCTGCGGTTGCTGACGGCCTAAATCAAATATCTACTTTGCGTTCTTCGCGTCTTTGCGGTTTCAATGTTGCAGAATCCCAGCTATTTAGAAGGACGTAACGTGTGAGTGAAGAGATTCTCATCAATGTCACCCCGCCCGAAACGCGGGTGGCGGTAGTCGAAAACGGGGTGGTGCAAGAAATCATCATCGAACGCGCCGAGCGGTGCGGGTTAGTCGGCAATATTTATAAAGGGCGTATTTGTCGCGTCTTACCGGGGATGCAGGCGGCATTTGTCGATATCGGCTTAGAACGGGCGGCCTTTCTTCATGCCTCCGACATCATCGGCACACCCGGCGAGGTGCGCGGCGAGCAGATTCATGAATTAGTCCACGAGGGCGATTTGATCGTCGTGCAGGTTGTCAAGGATCCACTCGGTACCAAAGGTGCCCGCCTGACGACCAATATCTCGATTGCGTCACGCTATTTGGTGTGTATGCCAGCGGTGACGACGACTGGCGTGTCGCAAAAAATCGAGGACGAGGACGAGCGCCGCCGTCTGCGCGAGATTCTGCTGCGCTATGTCGAGGCGCATCAGGGCGAGGGCGGATTTATCGCCCGCACCGCCGCTGAGGGCGTGAGCGAAGAGGCGCTCGAAAAAGATATGGCGTTTTTGGCCAAGCTCTGGCGCGGGATCAAGGATCGCTGTGCGCATGTGACACAGATCGGACTGGTTCATGATGATCTGGCTTTAGCGCTGCGGGCGTTGCGCGATCTGGTGACACCCGAAGTCGAGCGCATCCGCATCGACTCGCGGGCGATGGTTGATAAAGCGGTCAATTTTGCGACCAAATATATTCCCGAAATTCAAGAACGCATTGAGTACTATCAGGGCGAGCGCCCGTTGTTCGATCTTTACGGGGTTGAAGAAGAAATCCGCAAGGCGCTGCAACGCAAAGTGAGCCTCAAATCTGGTGGGCATTTGGTCATCGACCAGACCGAAGCCATGACCACGATTGATGTCAACACCGGTGCCTTTGTCGGCCATCGCAATCTCGAAGAAACCATTTTTAAGACCAATCTGGAAGCCGCGCAAGCGATCTGCCGTCAACTGCGCCTGCGCAATCTCGGCGGCATCATCATCATTGATTTTATTGACATGACCGAGGACGAGCACAAGCGTCAAGTGCTACGCGCTCTCGAAAAATGTCTCGCCCGCGATCACGCCAAAACCCATATCACCGAAGTTTCGTCACTCGGTCTCGTCGAGATGACGCGCAAGCGCACCCGCGAATCGTTAGAGCATGTGCTGTGCGAGCCGTGCCCGTGCTGTGGTGGACGCGGGTCGATCAAAACCGCTGAAACGACCTGTTATGAGATTTTCCGCGAAATTTTGCGCGAATCGCGGCAATTTGAGGTCGAAACGCTGCTAGTGCTCGCCTCGCCGGAAGTGGTAGACCGCCTGCTCGATGAAGAATCGGCGCATCTCGCGGAACTGGAAGAATTTATCGGTCGCCCGATTCGGCTCCAAGCTGAAGCCTTGTATACCCAAGAACAGTACGACGTGGTGTTGATCTGAGTCGCTGTGAATGCGGGCCGTGCTCATCACCGGAGTGCGCTGGATGCTGCTGGCCATCGCGCTGCTGTGGGCGGCGGTCACACTGTGGCCGCCAACGCTGCCGGATGCGGCGCGGCTGTGGTTAGCCGAGCGCCTGAGCGCCGAACTCGGGCAACCGCTGACACTGGGCGCGGTGCAGCTACGCTGGGGCAGCGGGCGTCCGCGTGTGCGGCTGGAACAGCTTGTTTTGACGCCAGCGGATGCCACCGCGCCGCCGCTGCAACTGGCGGCGCTGGAATTGGAGTTAGCGGTCTGGACATCGCTGTACCGCCGAGCGCCGCGTTTAGCCGCGCTGACGCTGACTGGCGCGGAGCTGGTCATCACGCGCACGCCGAACGGTGCATGGCAGATTGCCGGGCTGGAACACTGGCACAGCCGCGATCCGCAGGCACTGGGCGATTTTCTCCGTCATGGACGCTTGATGCTTCGGGCGAGCAGGCTGCGCATCCGCGCCACGCCGGACAGCGGCGAGCAGCAGTTGAGCGCGGTCGAGCTGCAATTTGTTAATCATGGGGCACGGCATCAGCTTGATCTCAGCGCCACGCTGCATCAACCCGCTGCATCTAATCCGACTGCCACGCCAGCGCGGTTGCAGCTTGCTGCGCAAGTGACCGGGCCAGCGGCGACGCCGACCGCGTGGAGTGGGCACGCTATGCTGCGCGTGACCGGGGAGGCGCTGCATCTGCCGTTACCGACGAGCTTGCATCCGCTCACGCGGCTCGATCTTGGCCAATCACAGCTTGAAAGTACGCTGACCATTGTGCAGGGGCAGCTTGCCTCGGCCAGTGTGCGGGCCGATTTGAACGCCGTGCAGTTCGGCACGACGCCGCTCACCGTGCGCCAACTGCGTGCTGAGGCGCGGCTGCACGCGCTCGCCGCTGGTAGCTGGCAAGTGCGCGTGCGTGATTTGGCATTGACCGCCGCTGATGCGGCGCTCGCTGATCTCAGTCTGGAACTGGAGCTAACTGACACAGGCCGAGTGCGCCGCGCTGCGGGTCAGGTGCCGAGTGTCGATCTCACGGCTGTGCGTGCGTGGCTGGTATCGAGCGCGTGGCCTGTGCCCGAAGCGGTGCAGCAGGTGCTGGCGCTCCAGCCGCGTGGTCAGGTGCGCGATCTGGCTGTTCACTGGGAACAGATGGATGCAGCGACTGCGCCGCGCTGGGACATCCGCGCACGCGGGGTTGATCTCGGCTGGGAGCGTCACGCCACGCTGCCACAGGTCACGGGCTTGGATCTGGAACTGACCGCCAATCAAGGCGGCTGCTGGGTGCAACTAGAAACCGATGTGCTCGCGCTCGACTGGCAGCCGCTGTTTGATCGGCCACTCAGATTCGATCAACTGACCGGACAGCTCAGTTGGACGCCGGCAGCGGCTGGCGGCTGGCGGCTGGCCGCTCGACACCTGCAACTGAAAAACGCGGATCTCGATCTCACCGCACAGGCCGCTCTCGACTGGCCAGCGCCCGCGAGCACTGCGCCGCAACTTGACCTCGATGTTCAGCTTCAATCAGGGCGCGTCGCCGCCGTGCGGAACTATCTGCCAGCGGGTGTATTGTCGCCGACGCTGATCGCGTGGCTCGACCGTGCGTTAATCGCTGGACAGATCACGCGGGGCGCTCTCCAGTTTCACGGCACACCGGCCCAGTTTCCGTTTCGCGCTGCGCCCGGAGCCTTTGCGCTGACACTGGCGTTTGACGATGCGCACCTCGCCTATCACCCCGATTGGCCAGCACTGACCGCCGCCGCTGGTCAGGTACAGTTCCGCGATCACCGTCTTAGCGTTCAGCTTGAGCGCGGGCGCGTGTTCGAGCGCACCGTGACCAGCGGACGCGCCGAGCTTGCCGATTTACACACCGCCGAGCGGCTCCAGATTCACGCTGAAACACGCGGCCCGTTTACGGATGGTCAACGGGCGCTGACCGACACCCCGCTGGCCGCGCAGTTGGGCGCATTCGCCGAGCGCATCACGGTTGACGGACAAGCGCAGGTCAGCCTAGATATTGATTTGCCGTTGCATGAAACGCAGGCGGCGGGCGTCAGTGGCGTTCTAAGCTGGCCCGCGCCAGCACAGCTCAGTCTGCGCGGCACGGCGCTGCATCTGACCGATTTGGGCGGCGCAGTGCGGTTTACGGCGCAGGGGCTGGAACCATCGGAGATCAGCGCCCGACTCGACGCCGAGCCGATCACGCTCAACGCGGTGACGGCTGAAGATGGGCTGCATCTGACGTGGCACTGCGCGACGCTCGATCTCAATGCGTGGCGCGATTGGTCAGTCGGACTCAACCGCGACCCCAGTCCGCAGCCACTGCGCACGACTGGGCTGGCGCAACTCGAACTGGATATCGAGCGGCTGCAACTCGGCGGGCGCACCCTCCATGCCTTCAATCTTCAGGGCACACCGACCGCACGCGGCTGGGAATTGGCGATCAAAGCGCGTGAAATGGCAGGCACGCTACGCAGCGGGCAGCGGCTGACGCTCGATCTGGAACGGCTCGATCTCAAGCCATTCCTGACAGCAACCGCGCCGGATGACGCGCCATCGGCGGCGACGACCTCAGCCGCTGTCACTGATCTGCCGTCATTGGATTTACACATCAAGCGGCTCGATTGGGGCGGTCAGCGTTTGGGCACGCTTGATCTGACGCTCCACCGCGACGCACTTGGGATGCGCCTGCCGCAGATGCGCCTCAGTGCGCCCGGACTGTTGACAGCCAGCGGTAGCGGCGAATGGCGGCGCAGCCGCGACCGTCACAGCAGCCGCTTAGAACTCGCGCTCGACACCGCGTATCTGGCCCGCGTGCTGACCGCGTTTGGCGAACCGGCGGCGCTTGAAGCCAAAACCGCTCACGCCCGACTGCATCTCGGCTGGCCGGATGCCCCGCATCGTTTCACCTGGGCGCGTGCGACCGGACAGCTTGAGCTGGACATCAACGCCGGACGGCTGCTCGATGTCGAACCCGGGATCGGGCGGCTGCTGGGGATTGTCGATATTGGCTCACTGGGACGGCGGCTGGTGCTGGATTTTTCTGACTTACATCAACAGGGCTTTGCGTTTGAGCACTTTCGCGGCCAGATTGCCATTCAGCAGGGTCAAGCGCGGTTAGATGACGTGCGCATCACTGGCCCAGCGGCCACCGTGCGCCTCAAAGGGAGCGCCGATCTCAGCCGACAACAGCTCAATCAGCGCGTGTTGATTGAACCGCGCCTCGGCTCCAGTATCGCCATTGCCAGCGCGGTCGCCGGTGGGCCGGTGGTCGGGGCTGCGGTGTATCTGCTGGATCGGCTGACGGGGAATACGCTGGATCGACTCGGGCGCTATGAATATCAAATTACCGGCCACTGGAACCAACCGATCTGGACGCGCTTGGGCTGGGAGCCGTTGAACGGTCTGGGGCTGGCCGCGCCAGCAGCGAGCGACGCGGCGGAGCGTTCCGCACGGCCACCGATGCCGTTTTTAGAAGATCACTGAACGGTTTTGGAGCCGCTGCGCCCTCGGCGTTCGCCGCGCTGGATTGAAAACGCTAAAATCCCAACCAGTGTGTATCTCGTGAAGCGCAAACGAACCAAGCTAAAACCAACACATGAAAGAAAAACATCTAATCGGGGCGGTGCAAATGGCCACCGGCCCCAATGTCAGCGCCAATCTGTTTGAAGCCGAACGCCTCGTGCGCGAAGCGGTGGAAACGGGCGCAGAACTGGTCGTGCTGCCCGAAAACTTCGCTTTTATGGGGCAACATGACCGCGATCAACTCGACATCCGCGAAACCGATGGCGACGGGCCATTGCAAAGCTTTTTAGCGCGGCTGGCCAAGCAATTCGGTATCTGGCTGATTGGCGGCACTATTCCGCTCGCCGCCGCCGATGCCACGAAGGTGCGAGCGGCCTGTCTGGTCTTTGATGAGCGTGGCGAACGGGTGGCGCGGTACGACAAAATCCATCTGTTCGATGTCAATCTGCCCGGACTCGACGAGCGGTATCACGAATCCGCCGTCATCGAGCCGGGCACGACGCCCGCTGTTGTCGCCAGTCCATTCGGGCGGATTGGTCTGGCCATCTGCTATGATTTGCGCTTTCCCGAACTCTTCCGCCGTCTGCTCGATGACCAAGCCGAGCTGCTGGTTGTCCCCTCAGCGTTCACGGCTGTAACCGGCAAAGCCCATTGGGAATCGCTGCTACGGGCGCGAGCGATTGAAAATCTTGCCTATGTGGTCGCTGCGGCGCAGGGCGGGTTTCATGTCAACGGGCGTGAAACCTACGGACATAGCATGATTGTCGATCCCTGGGGCACCATCTTGACCCAGACCGCACGCGGCAGCGGTGTTGTCTGCGCGGCGCTGGATCGGGAATTTCTCGACTCGGTGCGGCGCAGTTTCCCGACCATTCAGCATCGGCGTTTGAAGTGCGAGGCGTAAGAAAAAAGCTGCGCTGCCGCATTCAATCCGTTCTTAAACCATCACGTTACGAGCCGCTTCAATCTTAAACATGCCTAGACACGATCCCCTTGCTATTGCGCGTGACCGGATTTTAGCGCCGGCTGGCTTGGATGACGCCGCGCTCGACCGTCTACTCAGTGCTTTGACGAGCGCCTCGGTCGATGCGGCGGATATTTACTTTCAATACAGCCGGATGCAGTCCTGGATGCTGGAAGACGGCATTCTCAAAGACGGCAATTTCAGCATTGAGCAGGGTGCGGGTCTGCGAGCAATCAGCGGCGAAAAGACCGGCTTTGCCTATTCGGATGACTTGCAGTTTGCGGCGCTGCTCGAAGCGGCGCACGCTGCGCGGGCGATTGCGCGGGGCGGTCAGTCGGGACGGGTGCGTATTGGTCAGACGCCGCATCCGCAGCCACTCTATGCCGCGCTCAATCCGATCACCAGCCTGCCGGATGCAGAAAAAGTCGCGTTATTGCAGCGCGTTGATGCCGAAGCACGTCGCGCCGATCCTCGCGTGCGCGAGGTGAGCGTCAGCTTGGTTGCGGTGCAGGATACGGTGTTAGTGCTGGGCGATGATGGCACGCTGGCGGCGGATGTGCGCCCGCTGGTGCGGCTGAATGTGCATGTGCTCGTCGAGCAGGACGGGCGACGCGAGCAGGGATCAAGTGGCGGCGGAGCGCGGGTCGATCTCGGCTATTTTTTGCTGGAAGATCGGGCGCTGACCTTTGCCCGCGAAGCGGTGCGGCTGGCGCTGGTCAATCTCGATGCGGTCGATGCGCCAGCGGGTAGCATGACGGTGGTGCTTGGCTCCGGCTGGCCCGGGGTGCTGCTGCATGAAGCCGTCGGGCATGGTCTGGAAGGCGATTTCAACCGCAAGGGTAGTTCGGCCTTTGCTGGACGCATTGGGCAGCGCGTTGCCGCTTCGGGCGTCACCGTAGTCGATGATGGCACGCTGCCAGAACGACGCGGCTCGCTCACGCTCGATGATGAGGGCACACCGACCCAAAACACGGTATTGATCGAAGATGGCATTTTGCGCGGTTATATGCAGGACAAGCTCAATGCACGACTCACCGGCACGGCGCCAACGGGTAACGGGCGGCGCGAGTCCTATGCGCATCTGCCGATGCCGCGCATGACCAATACCTATATGCTCGCTGGTGAGCGCGACCCACAGGAGATCATCGCCTCGGTTGACAAGGGACTATACGCGGTCAACTTCGGCGGCGGTCAGGTTGACATCACCTCAGGGAAGTTCGTGTTCTCGGCCAGCGAAGCCTATTTGATCGAAAAGGGGCGAATCGTCTGTCCGGTCAAGGGCGCGACCCTGATCGGCAATGGCCCGGATGTGCTGACCCGCGTCAGTCTGATCGGCAGTGATCTGCAACTCGATGAAGGTGTCGGCACCTGTGGCAAGGAAGGTCAGAGCGTGCCAGTCGGGGTCGGACAGCCGACGCTGCGTATCGACGGGCTGACGGTCGGCGGCACGAGCGCCTAACGCCGAGTGTGTTGACCGGGCGCGGGTGGCGTTAGAATGCACATCGCTTCTTCCGTTCTTTCCTCGACAGGCTGCAACATGCAAACACTTTTGGTCACCGGCGGCGCTGGTTTTATTGGCGGCAACTTCGTTCATCATATCCTGCAACAGACCGACATGCGGGTGGTCAACCTCGACCGCCTGACCTACGCCGGCAATCTCGACACGCTGGCCGCACTCGCCGCCGATCCGCGCCACATCTTTGTACAGGGTGACATCGCCGACGCCGCGCTCGTCGAGCGGCTGTTGCGCGAGTACACCGTTGATGCTGTGGTCAATTTTGCCGCCGAAAGTCATGTTGATCGCTCCATCGACGGGCCAGCCGAATTTATCCAAACCAATGTTGTCGGCACCTTCACGCTACTCGACCGCGCACGGGCCTATTGGTCAACGCTCGCGCCAGCGGCGCGGGCGGCGTTTCGCTTTCTCCATGTCTCGACTGATGAAGTGTACGGCTCACTCGGCCCCACCGGGCTATTCACCGAAACCACGCCCTACGCGCCCAACTCGCCCTATTCTGCGTCGAAAGCGGCCTCGGATCATCTGGTACGCGCCTGGTTTCACACCTACGGGCTGCCGGTGCTGACCACGAATTGTTCTAATAATTACGGCCCCTATCAGTTCCCCGAAAAGCTCATTCCGTTGATGATTCTCAAAGCGCAGGCGGGTGAGCCGCTGCCGATCTATGGCGACGGCGGCAATATCCGTGACTGGCTATTCGTGCTCGATCACTGTCGCGCAATTGCCCGCGTGCTCGAAGCGGGTACGCCCGGTGAGGTCTACAACGTCGGCGGCAACAGCGAGCGCACCAATCTTCAGGTTGTCGATACGCTCTGTACTCTGCTTGATGAACGCCTGCCCAATTCGCCGCATCGTCCACATCAGCAGCTTAAAACCTTCGTCACTGACCGCCCCGGCCATGATCGCCGGTATGCGATTGATGCGACCAAGCTCAAACGCGAACTCGGTTGGGAGCCACTGGAAACCTTTGAATCCGGAATGCAGCGCACAGTTGATTGGTATTTAGAGAATCCGGCCTGGTGTCAGCGCGTCATGGACGGCAGTTATCGCGGTGAACGCTTAGGCGCTTGTTGACATCCAAATAATAGACAGGATTAACAGGATTTTTCAAGATTCACACGCTATAAAATAATTAAAAAATCCTGTTAATCCTGAATCATTCTGTTAATCCTGTCTAAATTTAACGCGAAACAGACTAAACAACCATGACACGCAAAGGCATTATTTTAGCCGGCGGCTCCGGCACACGGCTCTATCCCCTCACGCGCTCAATCAGCAAACAACTGCTACCGATTTACGATAAACCGATGATCTATTATCCGCTCTCAACGCTAATGCTGGCGGGGATGCGCGAGATTTTAATTATCACCACCCCGCATGATGCGCCCTTATTTCAGGCGCTTTTAGGGGATGGTTCACAATGGGGTTTAACGCTCAGTTATGCAGTGCAACCCGAACCGAATGGCTTAGCGCAAGCCTTGTTAATCGGACGTAAATTTTTAGCCGGTGCGCCATCCTGTTTAATCCTCGGCGATAATATTTTTTATGGTCATGGCCTCGTCGATCAACTGCAAGCGGCTAATGCCCGCGAATCCGGTGCCACCGTATTTGGCTATTATGTCTCAGATCCCGAACGCTATGGCGTCGCTGAATTTGATGAGACTGGGCGCGTGCTGGCTATTGAAGAAAAACCCCAACAGCCCACATCCAATTGGGCGGTCACGGGTCTCTATTTTTATGATGAATACGCCAGCGATTTTGCAGCGGCACTCACCCCCTCACCACGCGGCGAGCTAGAAATCACCGATCTTAATAACCGCTATCTCGCCGAGGGCGCACTGTCATTGACGCGCATTGGACGCGGTACCGCATGGCTTGATACTGGCACCCATGCCTCGTTAATGGAAGCTAGTCAATTTATTGAAACCATTGAAAAACGTCAGGGACTGAAAATCTGCTGCCCTGAAGAAATCGCCTATTTTAATGGTTGGATTGACGCGGAACAATTAGGTCGCATGGGTGAAGCCTTGAGTAAAAACGACTATGGTCAATATTTATTAAGCTTATTACACCGAGGGCGTGTGTCATGACAGCCACCGTGATTGAAACCGCGATTCCTGGCGTGCTAATTTTGGAGCCGCACGTTTGGGGTGATGAGCGCGGCTATTTTCTCGAAACTTATCGTGCGAATGACTATGCCGCCTGCGGTATTCCGCCGCTGGTTCAAGATAATCAATCCTTTTCACGGCGCGGCGTTTTACGCGGATTGCATGTTCAGCATCCACATGCACAGGGTAAGCTGGTGCAAGTATTAGCCGGTGAAGTCTTTGATGTCGCGGTCGATATTCGGCGCGGTTCGCCATATTTTGGCCAGTGGGTCGGGGTAACGCTTTCTGGTGAAAATAAACGTCAATTCTGGATTCCGCCCGGTTTTGCTCACGGTTTTCTTGTCACAGGGGAACAGGCGCTCTTCGTTTATAAAAATACTGAATATTACAGTCCAGCAACGGAATTGAGCGTCCGTTGGGATGACCCTGATCTGGGTATTGATTGGCCGCTGAATGGTTTAACGCCCGAATTATCTGCGAAAGATCGTGATGCAGCCTGTTTGTGCGCTATTCCGCTGGATCGCCTCCCAAGTTTATAAATGGTGCGCGGGAATGGATAGAGAATTGGACATGGAACCGCCGCCCAGCTTAATAGCGCGGCTGCCACATCAGAATTTAGCTCCCATTGATTCAGTCAGTCGCCCATTGCAGCCAGCACGCGCAATGGCGCTGTATATTGACGGCGATAATCAATCACCTGCGATTGCTGGCGATTTATTAGCCAGTGTGCGGGATGATTGGGGATTGGATGCCTCGCAGGTGGTACTCGCGGGCAATGATCACGGTCACGCGCTGGAGCGGTGGGCTGCGGCCTTGTCTGAGGTGATTGCGGCTGATGCAATCCTGACGTTACGTGTTCCACGCACACCAGATGCCGCCGATCTCGCGTTGATTTTGGAGCTTGGTGCGGGCATGGAACGTCATCAGCGCGGGCCAGATCTTGTGGTGGTGGTTTCGCGGGATGAATTGTTGATTCATGCGGCTGAAGCGGTGCGGCGACGCGGGTGTCGGGTGTGGGTCGCCTATGCACAGAGCGAGATCCCGCCAGCCCGCACGACGCTGCCGACCTTGCTGTTGCCAGCGGTGAATCCGGGTCACACGCACACGAAACCGGCGAGTGCGAGTGATAAACCGGCTACGCCAACCGTTATGGCTGTGCCAGTACCTGAATCGATTGAGGCAGCAATTTCGTCTGAGCTGGCAGCATTAGCGCACGCAGAACTGCTCGCGCAAGTGCGAGCGCGGTGCAGAAAGCAACCAGGTGGCGGTTATTTAACCAATGAACTTGGCCAAGTGCTGCATAATCTTGGATTAACCAGCAAAGCCGAGCGAGATCGCTTTTTAAAAGCCATTCCGAATTTGCGTGAAACGGGGAGTGGAAGTGCGAAACAACTGTTGTTTTGATCGCAGTGGTCGCAGGCGATGCGCACGCGATAGATGCTGCCTGTACACGATCATGTGGATGCGCCACCCAAAATCCGAAAGCTGATTGACTTCAGCCCCAAAATTGCCTAAATTTCCAGCCCTTTTATGGCTGGGTTATCACGCCTCGCCCCACCACCGAATAGCTTGGAGTTGACAACTGTTCTTTGATTCTTTTTCAAAAATGCTTATACTTGCTTTTATGAGCAAGATATATCGCATCAACGAATTTGCAAAACGGATCGGGAAAGCGCCATCGACGATCCGACGCTGGGAGCTGCTAACTGATCGCTGATTTTTGCTCAAATGTGTTGACAGATGCTCAGGATGAGCATTGCTTGAGACCGCTAACAGCGGTTTAACGACGAGCTAATAGAGGACATTGCAAGTGGCCAGGCTTCGGTTTGGCGCTTTACCGCACGGGGATGAAACCTCTAGAGAGCTTGATCGATTGAGGGAATCCGGCGCCACTGAGCGTCAAGGGCTTGAGTTGGGCGGTTCGCCGCGTCAACCAAGTGCAGATAAATCCATTGAGCACGTTCGCTCAAGTTAAATGGAGCAGTATTGTCGATGAAGCGCACCTTCCAACCCAGCCGCCTAAAACGCGCTCGCACCCACGGTTTCCGTGCGCGGAGCGCCACCCGTAACGGTCGCAAGGTTCTCAGCGCCCGTCGCGCTAAGGGCCGCGTCCGTCTGATCCCCTGAGCGGCTACGCACCGACCGGCGACCTCGGGCAGGGCTTTCGCCGCACGCAGCGGCTCACCAACTCGGAGCAATTCAAGCGCGTTTTCGCCGACGCCAGCCGAGCGAGTCGCCGCAGTCTGGTGGTGCTGTATCGGCCCAACGATTTGGATCGGCCTCGGCTCGGTCTGGCTATCGCCAAAAAATGCGCCCGCCGCGCTGTTGAACGCAATCGGCTCAAGCGTTTGGCCCGCGAGAGTTTTCGCCGCGCCTATTACCGTTTGCCCGCAGTCGATATCGTGGTGCTCTGTGCGCAGGGTGCGCCACAGGAGTCGAACCAACGGCTGTTCGATGTGTTAGAGCGGGCGTGGGCGCACATCGGAACATCATCATGCGTCGAATCTTGATCGGGCTGATTCGGGTTTATCAATACCTGATTAGCCCGCTGCTCGGCCCGCGTTGTCGCTTTTATCCCACCTGTTCGCAGTATGCCGTGGAAGCCATTGAGATCCACGGCGTCGCACGCGGGAGCTATTTCGCTCTACGTCGCCTGTTGCGTTGTCACCCCTGGCATCCAGGCGGTATCGATCCCGTCCCAGAAAAAAGGCAGACCACGATTCATGGATAACCAGCGCTTGTTTCTATTTATGGCACTGGCTGCGGTGCTGTTTCTAATCTACGAGTCTTGGATGCAGGACTATGGCCGTCCCGCCCAGCTTCCGGTGACCCCAGCAGCGCAGACTTCGGGGACGCCTGGCATTCCCATGCCCAACGCGGCGGAAATCCCAACGGTAGCAACCACGCCGACTGGAGTCGTGCCCACACTGGCAGCGGATGCAGTGCCGACGCATGAAACCCTGATTCGCGTCGAAACCGATCGGTTACGGCTCGATATTTCGCCACGCGGCGCAACCATTGCCAATGCTTGGTTAGTGGATTATGCGATTGTGCCCGAGCATCCAGATGAAAAATTCCAGCTTTTAAAACCGCTACCGCCGAATTTATTTGTCGTGCAATCGGGATTACTGGGCGAAAAACCCGATCTCTTACCGACACATGAAGCGGTTTTCACCAGCGCCAATACGCACTATATTTTAGATGCCGGTTCAGATCAGCTCGAAGTTGTGCTTGACTGGACAAATAACGCGGGGGTGCGCGTCAAACAGATTTATACCTTGACACGCGGCAGTTATTTAATTCAATCGCGTCAGGTGGTCGAAAATGGTACTGCCGATCCGCTAATTGCACGGGCCTATAATCAGCTCCAGCGTACTGATTGGTACGATCCCAATGAGCCAAGTTTTATTCACACCTTCACGGGTGGCGTCTATTACAGCCCAGAAGAGCACTACAAAAAAGTCGATCTCGAAGAAATCGCTAAAAACAAGCTCGACCGCACCGTGACGGATGGCTGGATTGCCATGATGCAGCATTATTTCCTCGCGGCTTGGATTCCGCCGCGTGGTGTGGCTGAGACGTTTTATACCAATGCGCTGAATAATTCGCGCTATATCATCGGTAAATATTCGCCAGCGGTGAGTATTGAACCCAATAGTGCGCATACCTTCGAGAATCAATTATTTGTTGGCCCCAAACTGCAAGATACGCTTGAAGACATCGCCCCCGGTCTGGAATTAGCGATTGATTATGGTTGGCTGACTGTGATTGCCAAGCCAATTTTTTGGCTATTGGGTTGGATTCATGCTGTCGTCGGTAATTGGGGCTGGTCGATTATTGTTCTCACCATCCTGATTAAGCTGGCGTTCTATAAACTCTCCGAAACCAGCTATCGTTCGATGGCGCACATGCGCCAGATTACGCCGCGCTTGCAGGCACTCAAAGATCGCTATGGCGACGATAAGCAGCGGCTCAATCAAGCGATGATGGAGCTGTATAAAACCGAGAAAATCAATCCGCTCGGCGGCTGTTTGCCGATTCTGATTCAAATTCCGGTGTTTATTGCGCTCTATTGGGTGCTCTTGGAAAGCGTCGAAATGCGTCATGCGCCCTTCGTGCTGTGGCTGAATAACCTCTCGGCTCCCGATCCATATTTTATTCTGCCGCTGATTATGGGCGTCTCCATGTTCGTGCAGCAAAAGCTCAATCCGGCACCGCCCGATCCGCTGCAAGCAAAAATTATGATGAGCTTGCCGTTTGTATTCACCGTATTTTTTGCCTTTTTCCCGTCGGGATTGGTGCTGTATTGGACGGTGAATAACCTGCTGTCGATTGCACAGCAATGGAAAATCACCCGCGATTTAGAATTAGAAACTGCTAAACGGCGGCGCTGAGGGTATTTCTGTCCATGACCGGCGACACCATCGCCGCGCTTGCCACCCCGACCGGTTTAGGCGGGGTGGGTATTGTGCGTATTAGCGGCCCGCAAGCCGCAGCGATTGCGCACGCTATGCTTGGGCGCGTGCCCGAACCACGCTACGCCGCCTTCGGTGTTTTTCGTGATAACGCTGGCACCTTTATTGATGAAGGCTTGGCGCTGTATTTCCCCGCTCCCCGCTCCTTTACCGGTGAAGATGTGCTCGAACTTCAGGGGCACGGCGGCCCGGTTGTACTGGATTTAATTCTGCGCCGTTGTCTCGAATTAGGCGCACGATTAGCCCGTCCCGGTGAATTTAGCGAACGCGCTTTTCTGAATGGCAAGCTCGATTTAATTCAGGCTGAAGCCGTCGCTGATCTGATTGAAAGTTCGACTGCGCTTGCCGTGCGCTTAGCTGGTCGCAATCTGCAAGGTGTTTTCTCGCGCCGTATTGATGAATTAGTTGAGCAACTCATTCAGATTCGCCTGCATGTCGAAGCCACACTCGATTTCCCTGACGAAGACATTGATCTTGCTGACGAACCAACGATTGCCACTGATTTAGCTGCGACCTTAGCAAGGGTGCATCAATTATTAACCGACGCCCATCACGGCCAAATTATCCGCGAAGGTCTCGCGGTAGTGATTGCTGGTGCGCCGAATGTCGGTAAATCGAGTCTACTCAATGCGCTGTGCGGTACAGAGGCCGCGATTGTCACTGATATTCCTGGGACAACCCGTGATTTACTCAAATTTGATATTCAAGTCGATGGCTTGCCAATTCGCTTAGTGGATACCGCTGGATTGCGTCACACCCAGGATCCGATTGAACAAGAAGGGGTGCGACGGGCACACGCAGCTGCGCATGAAGCGGATGTCGTGTTATGGGTGTATGCGGCCGATAGTGAATGCGATGAAGCACTGCGTGATAGCTTTCCGGCTGGATGTCCAATTATTCGCGTGCGCAATAAAATAGATCTGCTGAATGAAACAGCGCACTGGATTGAACGTGATGGCGAGGTTGAAATTGCGCTCTCGGTTGCAAATGGTAATGGGCTGGAATTACTCAAAACCCAACTTAAAGCGCAGGCGGGATTGAATGCCGCACATCCTGAAGGAATTTTTATGGCGCGGCGGCGTCATCTCGATGCGCTTGAACGGACGCGGATTCATTTACAAGCAGCCACCACGCATTTAGAACATAGATGCGGTGCCGAATTAGTCGCCGAAGAATTGCAACTTGCGCAACGCACGCTCGGCGAAATAACCGGCGAATTTACCACAGAGGATTTGCTGGGGCGGATTTTTGCGGATTTTTGTTTGGGGAAATAGCTGGCGGCTGTTAACGAGCGGCCAGCTTTCGGCATATTATCTAGTCACGAAGCTTATAACAGTTCGCTTCGTGACTAAAAATAAACTTTGTGCGCTTTGCGTACTTTGCGGTTGAATTTAAATTCAAACTCAACCGCAACCGCAACAACACCTCAACGGATATTCTCCGGCTCATCTTTGAGCAAATAGGCTTCTTCTTCGGGTGTCAAATCGACATCATCAAAACCATTGACCATCGGCATGAGATGTTCTTTGAATGAATGCCCGGTGGTTAGCATATAAACATGCACCAGCACAAAAACCAAGATCGCATAAGCCGCACCAGTATGCACATAGGCTAGTCCAGTCAGCCAATCGCTGGCATGTGGCAAATCGCGCCACACGAAATAAAACAGATAAATCAAGCCAGTAATCCAAATCAGCGGAAAGAGCACAATTTTGAGCATCAAATAGGCTAAGGCTTGAAGCGGATTGTGTTTGCGCCAATAGGCTTTACGATAAGGATGATGCTCACCCTTAAAAATCCCCAAGCTGTAAAAATGAAAGACCTGCCACATGCCGGAAAGCGTCGGGATAAAATGCCGCCAACTGCGCGTTGTGAAGAGCCAAAAGGTGCCAAACGCCCATAATAGCAGCAAAAAAAGCGCAGCTAATGTGTGCAATGTGACAGCGGTTTCAAAACTGATGAGATGATGAAAACCATGCAGCCCAAAACCAGAAAACAGCAGCACCATAATCAGTGCCATTTGCGCCCAATGCCAAAAACGCTCAAATAGGCTAAAGATTTTGACATGCCGAATAGCCATTAGTGTTGTCCTCGTTGTCCGCGTAGTGATGCCAGCGTTCGGATCAAAGCATGACCGAGGATCACGGCCAGCGTGCCCAGAACGGCAATTATGCCAATTAAATCAAGCCAGGGGTGATGATCGCGGCCGGGCAAATACAGTCCTTTGAGTCCATCTAAGCGCCCGCCAACGGAATGACAGGATTCGCAATTCAGCGCCTGTTCTTTCGGTGCGACCATGTGGGTGATCGGCCAATAGGAAACGGTTTCGACAAAGCCATATTGACCGGAATAGGGTAAGCCTGCTTTTTTCATTCCAAACGCAATGGCTTTGCCCATATCATAATTGCCCCAATAAGAGCTATCATCTTCGCCCCAAAGATGGGTATAAACCAGCGTACCATTACCCACATCTGCCGGTAGCCAGGTGTACATTGGCTTAAATGGCCAAATGCGTGAGCGCCTATCTTCACGATTGCCAGTGAAATCGTTAATCGCAATTGGCTGTTGATTGACATCGAATTTGGTATCAATGGTCGTATAATTCATTTGACCATCAAACCAGCGATAGAGCGGCACTAAATTCTCGGCGTAAATAAAATCGCCTTTGATGGATTTATAGGTATAGCGATGTTCACCATTACCCTGCGTATAGCCGTGCTCATGATAGCCTTCACCATTGCGCGTTTTACCAGCAGTGCGCCAATCCCAATGCGTCATAGTCGCCACACCACCGCGAGCATATTCGGGAATATGGCAGGTTTGACAGGCAAGACTTGAGGCATGGTCATTGCGCTTAAATGACGCAATAGAATCGACGTGATGCGGTGTTAATCCATGACAGGATTCACAGGTTGCGACATCGCGGCGTTGTCCAGGTAAGCCGGTGCCCTCCTGATCTTTGGCAGCGATTTGATAGCGACTGCCGGCCCAGAGATGTTTATTCGTAATGTGACAGGCGGTGCAGGCGAAATTTAAGCCATCAACGCCCATGTGAACATCCAGCGAACGCGGAGGATTTTTTAAGGCTGAAGATAAATCACCGTGCTTGACATTATCACCGCCGCCACCATTAAAATGACAGGTGCCGCAATTCGCCCGCTCGGGCAGACTGACGCTCTGCGCAATTTGGCTGAGATCCATCGGCGGTTTGCCTTCAAACATCACTGAGCAGGCCGGACTGCCGGCGCTATTGGGTGTTTTATAATAGCTGCCGGTGCGATCATGGCAGACGAGACAATCAATTTTGCTCTCGTCATTGAAATCAAATCCTTCATCTTTCCAACCATAACCGGCATGACATTGTGCGCACATGCCTTCATTGCCGCGAGCATTGGTGCAAAAATTATTGACCAGATGTTTTTTGCCAAGCTGTTGGCCGGTCACGGGATTTTTATATTCCCATGTCCAATGAATATTTTGGCGAAAATGTTGGCCGGTTTCAGTGTGACAGCTCAAACAAGCGCGGGTCACATCCGATCCGGTGGCAAATGTTTGTTTGAGAATTTCAAACTTGGTGTGATCGGCGGTGCCGCCGCTTAACGGCCCCGAAATCTGATCGGTCGGGGTGGGAGTGGCCGGTGGCGTCGGCCATTGGCTCTGGGCGAGCGCACCGGTAGCCATGAGCGCACCGGCGAGCAGCACCATCAGGGCGCGTCCGAGAAAGAGTCGCATGGGACTAACTCCAGAAAATGGGGGGAGGCCGATCTATCCTGACAATGATCGCGCCGATGCGCCATGATCTATGGCAAGCAAAGTGGCATTTGAGCTATCAGCTCTCAGGCTATCGTGCTGGAAGCTGCTACAGTAGCGTTTGGCGTCGATCTGACGCGATGAGCACTTCGGGGCAATTGATTCTTTTGAACTATTTTGAGGAGTGACAGCGTGCTTGAACGCATTATTGAACGTTTGCTGTATGCCAGCCGTTGGTTGCTGGCTCCGGTTTATTTGGCGCTCTCGCTGGTGCTGATTGCGCTGGGAATTAAATTTTTCCAGGAAATCTATCATTTGTTTGCGCATATCCTGGAAATGAGCGAATCAGATATGGTGCTGTGTATTTTGGCACTAATTGATTTATCGCTGGTGGGAAGTTTGCTGGTGATGGTGATGTTTTCGGGTTATGAGAATTTCGTATCACGCATTGATGTGCGCGAGGGAGATGACCAGCTCGATTGGCTCGGCAAGCTGGATGCCGGAACGCTTAAATTGAAAGTAGCAGCATCAATTGTGGCGATTTCGTCAATTCATTTGTTGCAGGTGTTTGTCAATGTGCCACAAATCGACAGCGGAAAGCTGATGTGGTATGTCATTATTCATTTGACCTTTGTGGTTTCGGCAGTGCTGATGGGGATTTTGGATCGCATTTCATTTGCGTCCCATCGTGAGCCGCATGATAAAAATAAGCTGATGGGGCATTGAGCAGGTGATGCCGCGTGAGCTGGCTCACCTGCGCTTATCACGCTCGCTAGTGCGGTGTGCTTAATTCACCGCAATGACTTCACACAAACTCGATTTAAACGGCGGAAAACCGCTAATTGGATCAAGATGGCGGTCATCGGTGAGTTCATTGATATTGGCGCTATTCCAACCGTGCGTACAATGCACCACCCCCGGCTTGATGCGCTCGGTGACGCAGGCCACAAATCGCACCACACCACGCGGCGAGCGCACCGCGACCGGCTGGCCGTCCTGAATGCCGCGTGGCGCGGCATCGCTTGGGTGAATCTCGACCAAAGGATGCGGAATCGCCTGCCGCATCCGCTCGCTGCGCTGATGCTGTGAATGGGTGTCGAATTTGGTGCGTGCCCCACTGGTCAGCACCAGCGGATAGTCGCGGGCGATTTCGGGCGTCGAGAACGGACTTTCCGCCGGTTCACGATAGACCGGCAGGCCGTCATGTCCGGCGGCCCGCAGTTCGGCTGAGTCGAACTCAACCTTGCCGCTGGCGGTCGGAAAGCCACGCAGTCGATAGAGCCGGTCGGCGTCGAGAAAGCCATGCTCGACTAAATCCTCAATCGCGCCAGCATACACCGTGACGCCATCGGGATTGCTGTACACCTCGTCACGAATCTCGTCTGGAATACCCGACGCGGCCTCAGCCCAACTCGCCTCCAGATCGCCCTGCCAAAACTGCTCACCCATCCCCAGCCGCACGCCGAGTTCCAAAAAAATCTGCCCATCGGGTCGCGCTTCACCACGCGGCGCAACTACCGGCCGGCGATAGCGCAATTCGCCCTGATAGGCGCAGCCCGGATAGGCGATCAGCGCCGGACGTTCCAAATTGGTCGCGGCGGGGAGCACGATGTCGGCTTGCAGTGTTGCGGGATTGTGGAAAAAATCAGTCGCGGCAAAAAAATCGAGTGACCCAAGTGCCCGTTCCATGCGCTTGGAATTGGGCCACATCGCCGTATTGATCCCCATCGCCAGCAGCGCCCGCACCGGCTGCGGCTGACCGTCAAGAATACAATCCGGCAGCAACATGCTCTGTCCGGCGGGCCAATATCTTGTCCAGATGGGATAGACCTCATCGCCGATGCGCGGCGGCAGGCTTTGACGGCAGTAATCAAACAGCTCAATCGGTTTGGGCATCACCTTATCGTTAAAAAAGCGATTGCCGCCTTCCCGATCTAAATTGCCGGTCACGGCGGAGAGCAGGATTAACGCTCGGTGATTTTGAAAGCCGTTGCTGTGCTGTACGGTGGCCGTCGGCGAGAGCGTGATTTGCGCTGGCGGCGTGGTGGCGAAGAGTTCGACAGCGGCGCGTAGATCGGATTCGGCGATGCCGCAGATCGCCGCTACCCGTTCGGGTGTGAACTCAGCAACATAGGCTTTGAACGCCTCAACACCCGCGCCCCATTGATCGAGAAAGGCTTGATCCTGCCAGCCATTCGCAAAGATCAGATGATGAAACCCCAGCGCCAGCGCCCCATCCGTGCCCGGACGGATTTGCAGGTGAATATCCGCTTGCTCGACCAGCGGCGTGCGGCGCGGATCGACAACGATCATGCGTCGTCCGGGCTTGAGCGTGACTAAGCCATGCGACTCAAAAGGCGGAATCGAGCCACGCGGATTGGTTGACCAGATGAGATGACAGCGCGTTTTGGGCGAAATCACCGTCGAAGTGGTCTTGATCTTGTAGCCAAACGTAACTTTTTCGGCGACCATCGTCGCGGAAAAACAGCAGCCGCTTTCGGTCAGATAATTCGGCGAGCCGAAGGCATGGGCGAGCCGCTGCAACTGCGGACGGGCTTCTTTGGTGTAACCGGCAAAGAAGGCCACCGCTGGCGCACCGTGTTCAGCACGGGTGGCGCTCAAGCGGGCGGCGATGGTGTCGAGTGCTTCGTCCCAACTGATGCGCTCGAACTGACCGCTGCCGCGTGGCCCAACGCGCTTGAGCGGATAGAGCAGGCGGTCGGGATGATTGCGCCGGTCAAGCTGAACGGTGCAGCGCGGACAGTCCGGCGGCCCGTGAATGGCGATTGGCTCGCCGCTGGTGTCGCACGCGACCTGAATCGGGCAGTTGGCGTCGCATTCGTAGCAGGTGCTGGGCTTGGTGGGCATGGCGCGGATCTCGCGGGCAGACGGGGGGAATCGCTGCCATTGTACTGATTCGGCACGCCGACGGCGCATTCCGAACCGGAAACCCGATCAACGAAGAGCTATCAGATAGTGGTAAATTTTTTAACAAAAATCACAAATTTTACCGTTTTGTTTTGCATAGAAAGCACTTGACACGCTTCAGCAGCCGGTGCATGTTCCCACATGCTCGATAACCAAGAGCATCGGTCTTTAACACGTTTGAGTATCAGGTTTCCAGCACGACGTGCTGCTGGTGTAAAACTCAAAGCATCCATCAGACCGTTTTGCGTCTGTGCATGGTACAGACCTTGCCGGATGGGGCCATGTGTGACCAAACACATGCGCGTTAACAGGTGTTAACGAAAATCCATCAGATTATTTCATGTTCGTCATTGCTACACCTCACCGCTGGCTGTGGACGCTGGGTATACTGGGCACACTGCTACTCGGATGCACCCTCAGCAGTCCGCTCTGGGCCAGCGGCGCGGACGCGGAATCAGCAAACATCGGCGGTGGCATCGACTGGTGGGCGATGAGTGTGGCGCTCTGTGGCGGGCTGGCGCTGTTTCTCTACGGCATGGAACAGATGGCCGCTGCGCTCAAAGCCGCAGCCGGTGAGCGCATGAAAGACATTCTTGCGCGTCTGACCAGCAATCGCTTTTTGGGTGCGCTGACCGGCGCATTTGTCACTGCGGTTATCAATTCCTCGTCGATTACCACCGTGCTAGTTGTCGGTTTTATTAGCGCCGGCTTGCTCTCGCTGTCGCAATCGGTCGGCATCATCATGGGCGCGAATATCGGCTCGACGCTCACGGCGCAGTTGATCGCCTTTCAGCTCGACAATCTGGCGCTATTGATGCTCGGCAGCGGCGTGCTGCTGCATCTGACTAGCCGCAACGAAACCGCCCGCCAATATGGTGGCCTGCTGCTGGGCTTGGGGCTGGTATTTCTCGGCATGACCATGATGAGCGAGGCCATGACCCCGCTGCGTGCCTATCCGCCGTTTCTCGATTTCATGGCCACCCTGCGCCAGCCGCTGTTAGCCATGCTCATCGCGACGATCTTTACCGGCTTGATCCAATCCTCGGCGGCGACCATTGGCATTGCGATTGTCATGGCCAGTCAAGGCTTTATGGACTTAGAAACCGGCATTGCGCTGGCATTTGGCGCGAATATCGGCACCTGTGTCACGGCGCTACTGGCCTCCATCGGCAAGCCCCGCGCTGCGGTGCGGGCGGCGCTGGTGCATGCGATCTTTAACGTCGCTGGGGTGCTGGTGTGGATCGGATTGATCGGCTACCTCGCCGACTGGGTGCAATGGCTGTCCCCAGCGCGGCCCGATCTGAGCGGAGCCGAACGACTGGCCGCTGAGGTGCCGCGCCAGCTGGCCAATGCGCACACGCTGTTTAATATCGCCAATACGCTGCTGTTTATCGGATTCACGACCCACCTAGCGCGGTTGGTTGAATGGCTGGTGCCGGAGCGACCCGCGAGCGCCGAGATCGAGCGCGTGCGTCCGCGTTATCTGGATGAAGAACTGCTGACCACACCAGCGCTGGCGCTCGACCGCGTGCGACTGGAGCTGCTACACATGGGCGAGCGCGTGCGCGAGATGATGCAGGCGATCATGCCAGCGATTCTCGGCGGCAATCGGCAAACGCTCTATGACATCGAGCAGATGGATGATGCCGTGGATCTGTTGCACGCTGAAATCGTGCGCTATCTGGGGCAAATCAGCCGTCAGAGCCTGACCGAACCGCAAACGCATACGCTGCTGGCGCTGTTAGCGGCGGCAAATGATCTAGAAAATATCGGCGACCTGATTGAAACCAATCTCGTCGAACTGGGCCGCGCCCGCATTGATCAAGGCGTCTCGGTGAGCGAACCAACCCGCGAAGTGCTGCTGAACTTTCATCGCACCGTCAGCCGCGCCCTCGGCACTGCACTGCAAGCGGTAGCGCAAAACAACGCGCTTGCGGCGCGGGCGGTCACGGCGATGAAACCGGAGATCAGCGCCATTGCTGATTCTGCCGCTGCCCATGAAGCGCGGCGCTTAGTCGCCGAAGAACCCAAGCGCATTCCGGCCTATACATTGGAAATCAATATCATCGAAAAGCTGCAACGGATTTATTATTTTGCAAAGCGCATGGCCAAGACGGTGGAGATAGCGGCGGCGAGCAGCCACCAGCCGTCAGTCACCAGCGAGCCGCCTTAAAAGCTGGAAGCTGATCGCTGGCGGCTGATCGCGCATAGCTTGTTCTAATAAATGACGTTATCAGTTGCTTGATAACGTCCGGTATCGCGGAGACTTAACGGATGCAAACTGGGTTCGGGATTTACGCCAAAATCGCCCATGACATTATTGCCGGTAAAGCCAGTTTGCCGAATTTGCCCGATGCGGCGTTGCGGATTCGGCGGGCGATGCAAGACCCAAGCTGTGATTTAGCGCGGATTGAGCAGATTATTCAAACCGATGCCGGATTGTCGGGCTATTTAATTCAAATGGCGAATAGTCCCGCCTATCGCGGTTGGCGGCAGACGAAAGATTTGAAGCGGGCACTGTCGCTCTTTGGCATGGAGATGACGCGCAATCTGTGTTTAGGCTATTCCTTGCGCTCGATGTTTCATGGCCGCGACCCGCTGCTGAAAACGCTGCTGTTAGAACATTGGAAACGCAGTGCCCATCGCGCCGCCTTTTGCACCGTATTAGCTGGACAGGTGCGCCATATCAGCCCAGATCGCGCCTTGCTTGCCGGATTGCTGCAAGAAATCGGGATGCCCTTGCTCTATGTGCGGCTCGAAAATACCCCCGAAGCACTCGGCGATCCCGAATTGCTGCAAGATTTAGAAGACACGTTTTGCGCAACGATCAGTCAAACGCTGTTAGCATCTTGGTGTTTAGATGCCGAATTGCAGGATGTGGCCCGCAATCGCCATAACTGGCTGCGCGATCATCGCGGCAAGGCCGATCTAGCTGACTTGGTGACACTGGTCAATCTCCACGAACTGCGCTTAGTCAACGATCCGACGCGCTATCTGCCCGATATGCAGACTATCCCCGCTTACGACAAACTCAAGCCCGGCGCGGTCAGTGTGCTGGGAACGCTGGTGATGCTCGATGAATCGGTAGACATCGCCGCAATCGAGGCGACGATGACCGGCTGAGATTTTTTTGAGAGCCGCTAACTGCGCACGCTGTTTAGGACTGTTCGGACTGTTCCCAGCGGCAATATGGATGCTGGGCTAACTGGGAATTGAAATAACGCGGATCGGCAGAGACTTCCGCACCGAGCCAAGCGGGACGCTCAAACGTCTCGGCGACGTGTTCGAGTTCCAGTTCAGCCAGCACTAAACCGGCGTTCTCACCGACAAAGACATCGAGATCCCACAGATGTCGCCCATGACGCACGCGATAGCGCGTTTTCTCAATCAGCGGCAAAACGGCCAATTCACGCAACAGCGTTTCGGCATCGGCGAACGGAATCGGATATTCAAATTCGCGCCGACTGATGCCTGTGGTTGCACTCTTGAGCGTCAAATACGCCTGCGTTGCATCCAGACGCACGCGCACTGTCACCGGCCCGCTTGCCGTGAGATAGCCTTGAATTAAGCGGGTTTCAGCTTCAATGTAGTCGCGCCAGCCGGCATTAATGACCAAAAATTTACGTTCAATTTCAAAAGACATGGCTTCACCACTGTCGCACTCATTACCGTCCACGCGCCTGAACGCCTTGCGCATCGCGTTGTTCTATGGCCTGTTGGCCGCACTCTGGATTGTGCTTTCTGATGTGCTGCTGATGTGGCTACTGCCACAGCCAGCGTCGCTGCAATTCTGGATCGAGCTGGCAAAGGGCTTGGCATTTGTCAGCCTCACCAGCCTCTTGCTTCATCTGCTCTTGCGCACCTGGGAGCGTCAAATCAGCGCCGCCTTTGTGCGCGAACATCAGAGCGAAGAACGCTATCGCAGTGTGTTTGAAAATAATCACGCCGTCATGTTCATTGTCGATCCTGAGAGCGGCGCGATTGTTGACGCGAATCCTGCGGCGGTGCAGTTTTATGGCTGGTCGCGGGAAACGCTGCAACAGATGAATGTGATGGAGATTAACACCCGCTCGCCGGAGCAAATTCGTGCCGAAATGCAGGCGGCCAAAACCGCACGGCGGCATTATTTTGAGTTTCCGCATCGGCTCGCCGATGGTTCAGTGCGCGATGTTGAGGTCTACAGCGGGCGGATTACGCTCGATAATCGCACGCTGCTCTATTCCATTGTGCATGATGTCACCGAGCGGCGTCGCACCTTGCAAGCGTTAGCCGCCAGTGAAGCGCGATTGCAGCAACTCTCGCTGGCCATTGAGCAAAGCCCGAATAGCATCCTGATTACCGATCTTGAAGCGCGGATTCAGTATGTCAATCAAGCGTTCCTGACCACCACCGGCTACGCGCTCAACGAAGTGCTCGGTAGCAATCCGCGTCTGCTCCAATCCGGTCAAACCCCGCACACGACTTACGCGACCATGTGGGCCACCTTGACGCTGGGGATGACGTGGAAAGGCGAGTTTCATAATCGGCGCAAAGATGGCAATAACTATATTGAGTTCGCCCATGTCGCACCGCTGCGCCAGCAGGACGGCACGATCACCCATTATGTCGCGGTCAAAGAAGACATCACCGACAAAAAGCGCATCGCCGCTGAACTCGACCAGCATCGCCATCATCTTGAAGAGCTGGTCAAGCAACGCACGGTCGAACTCACTACCGCCCGTCAGCAAGCGGAAGCGGCGAATCTCGCTAAAAGTGCATTTTTGGCCAACATGAGCCACGAAATCCGCACGCCGATGAATGGCGTGCTGGGCATGATCGAACTGCTGGCGCTCACGCCGCTCACGCCCGAGCAAACGCAACGGCTCAATACTATCCGCGAATCTGGGAAATCACTGCTGCATCTGATCGACGATATTTTAGATTTTTCCAAAATCGAAGCCGGACGGCTCGAACTCGAACAAGCGCCGGTCGCACTCGCGCCGCTGGTGGCCGATCTCTGCGCGGCGCTCGAACCGCTGGCCAGTTCGCGGGCGGTCGATCTGCGCTATACCATCGCGCCCACACTGCCGGAATGGGTAAACTCCGATGCCGTGCGCTTGCGCCAACTGCTCTATAACTTGGTGGGCAATGGCATCAAGTTCGCGCAGGGTCACGACGGTCAGCGCGGCTGGGTGCAAGTGCGACTCGAACCGGCGACCGATCCAGCCTACACCCTAACCTTGAGCGTTGCCGACAATGGCATTGGCATGTCGGCTGAGGCGCAAGCGCAACTGTTTAAACCCTTTGGTCAGGCGGAAGCCTCAACCACGCGCCGCTTTGGTGGCACCGGATTGGGCTTAACCATTTGCAAACGGATTGTCGATTTACTGGGCGGCGTGATGACCGTTGACAGTGCGCCGCAATGTGGTGCGACCTTTAGCGTACAGCTTCCGCTGGAAGCTGCCGCGATACCGCCAAGCACACCTGCGCTGGAGCGTCCCGCTGCTGCGCCGCCGGAACCCGCGCCCACACCAGAACCGACCGCATCCGCGCCTGCGGCACCGATACCTGCGCCCGCAGGTGAGCGCCGCTTGCTGATCGCTGAAGATGACGAGATCAATCAAGAAGTCATCCAATTACAGCTTGATATGCTTGGCTATCAAGTCGATATCGCCAATCATGGCTTAGAAGCCCTAGAGCTGTGGCGGCGCAATCGCGGGCGTTATCTGGCGCTGTTGACTGATTTGCACATGCCACAGATGGACGGCTACAGCCTGACGGCCGCGATTCGCCGCGAAGAGGCTGAACACAACGAGCGCACCGGACAAACTGAACATCTGCCGATTCTTGCGCTTACGGCTAACGCGCTACGCGGTGAGGCCGAACGCGCTCAGGAACTGGGGATGGATGCGTATTTGACCAAGCCGCTGATGCTCGAAGATCTGGAACGGGCGCTGATACAGTGGTTGGGAACTGCGCCGCCGTCCCCACATCCAGACGCCAACGGCCAGACACTGGATGCACAGTCGAGCGCCGCTCCGCTATCCTAGCGTCGGAACAGACGTTGGAACTTGGCGCATGGCGTTCGGTCTGAACCTCGGCAATTCTGCCAAATCCATGACTTTTTCCCTTGACTTAACCTGACACAAACAGGAGTAACTTTCGACATGGCTAATCCGGGTATTTCCTTTGTTAAAACGACTGAATCCATAGTCGCAGCTAACAAGGTACTCAAAAACACCTATCTGCTGCTGTCGGCCACCCTCGGCTTCAGCGCCCTGACCGCCATGCTGTCGCTTGCGCTGGACGTGCCAAGCTGGGCGTATCTGGCCTCAGTAATTGTCTCGATGGTGCTGGGGATGTTCGTGCTACCGCGCACGGCGAACTCTGCTACTGGGATCGGTGTGATTTTTGCGATTACCGGTCTGCTGGGTTTTGGACTCGGTTCTATTCTTGATGTTTATCTCGCCCTACCCAACGGCCCGCAGACCGTAGGTTTGGCTTTTGGTGGCACGGCGGCGATCTTTTTAGGGCTATCGGGCTATGCACTGTCGAGCAAGCGCGATTTCAGCTTCATCGGCGGCTTTATCTTCGCCGGTATGATGGTGGTAATGCTGGCGGTGATTGCCAACATCTTCCTGCACATTCCGGCGCTATCGCTGGCAATCTCGTCGGTCATCATTCTATTGATGAGCGGCTTTATCCTGTTCGATACCAGCCGCATCGCACGCGGTGAAGAGACCAACTACATCATGGCCACTTACGGCCTGTATCTGAGCATCTTCAACATCTTCGTCAGCCTGTTGCAGATTCTCGGCATCATGGGCGGCGACGACTGATCTCACGTCCGTGCATCATGCTTGACTTGATGCGTGATGCTTAAAAAAACGGCCCCGGCTTCGCGCCGGGTTTTTTGTTTCACGTTCACTCATCGAGGTGCCGCATGGAACTGTTTTTACAGATCACCGCCGCGATTCTGTTCGGCATGATGCTGTTTTTGCTCTGGCCGGTGTACAAACACTGGCAGGAACACGGCCCTAAAGCCCAGTCCGGCGATTGGGCGGCGGCGCTGCTGCCGTTGGGCGCGGTGGTGGTATTTGTCGTGTTGTTGGTGATGGCGGTGCAGTGAGAGCGATACGCGGTGCTTGTGATAGAGTAACGCGCTTTGTTTATCAGGGAGATTTGCCGCTCATGCCCATCACCACTCACCGCTTGATCCTGACGGCCACGACGCTGCTCTTGCTGGTTGGCTGTCAATTCGCGCCGCTCAAATCTGATGCACCGACATCAACGACGCCTGACGCATCCGCACCTGCTGCGGTCAACACTGAAACACCCGCCAATCCGTGCGTAGCCAATTGCGACACGGCCAAAACACAATGCGAAGAGCGGCAACGCCTGCGCGAGCAGTTATGTCAAGAACAGGTCACGCGCCTCCAGAACGACCGCACGCCATGCAACACCACGACTAATCCGCTTTGCCCCAAGCCGACTGCTTGCTTAGGTGAGGACATGCGCCTGTGCCGTGTGCAGCATCAAGAATGCCTCGCCCGCTGTGCTGCCGTCCCGCCGCTGAAGCCAAAAACGCCAGCGCCTGAATCAGCTAACCCAGCACAACCCTGATGGCATGGCTGTATCTGTTCATCGCCGGACTGTTTGAATGGGGCTGGCCGGTCGGACTCAAGCTCGGCGTCACTGACAACGGCCTGCATTGGGGCTGGATTCTGTTCGCCGTGTTCTGTATGACGGCCAGCGGCGTACTGCTGTTGATCGCGCAAAAAACGCTCCCGATTGGGACGGCTTACGCGGTTTGGACGGGGATCGGTGCGGTCGGCACCTTCGTGCTGGGGATTTTAGTGTTTGGCGAACCGGCCACACTCGCCCGCATGTTTTTTGTGAGCTTGATTGTGGTGGGGATTGTGGGATTGAAGCTGGCGTCGGATTGAGGATTGAGAATTTAGACAGGATTAACAGGATGTTTCAGGATGAACAGGATTAAAAATGATTTTAAAAACAAGATCTTAAAAATCCTGTCAATCCTGAAACATCCTGTTAATCCTGTCTAAAAATCAGCTAAACCGAATCGGCAACCGCTTCATCATCAGTATTTTTCGCCTTGCGACGCGGCAACACCGGCAGTTCCTCATCGACCGCAATCACCCGCAACGCTCGCTCTTCCGCCGCAAGCCGTTTAGCCGCAATCGCTTTTTCCTGCCGCGCCCGCACCGTATAGCCCAGCGCCGCACCACCGGCACCGGCCAGCGTCGCTAATCCCAGCGTCATAAACTGCGCCAGCATCATCGCTACACCGATACCAAAGGTGCCGCCGACGACTAAGCCGGTTTTGAGACTCAACCCAGCCGAAGCACGTTTTTTGACCTTCGCAGCCAGATTCGCCGCCTCGCGGGTCGCCTTGACGCGCTGTTGTTCGGCGCGAACGCGGATTTTTTCGCGTTCTTTAGAATGCCGCTCACTGACTCGCGACACCACGCGCTGTCGATCCGCTGAAACGATGGTGTTAAACCACAGCGCCACCATCACCGCAATCGCCCCACCTAATAGCGCAAATAACGGCCAGGTTGTCATCCAATCGGTCTGGTACGCGGTATAAATCAACAGAACCGTGACCCCTTGCAGCAGCACGATCCCGATGAGAAAACGGATAAAACTTCCGAGACCAAAGGGCATAATGTGTATCGCTCTTGAGCGTTCAGTCAGGTTAAAAATGCAAATTCGGCATTCAGATTCGATCAGATCAACACAATCCAGCGCGGCGCGGGCTTCGCTGGCGCTGGGCGTAACTGCGCTGCCAGATCAAGCAACCGCTGGCGCAGTGCCGCCAGACTGTCCGGTCGCCCGCTCAGCTCGAGCGGGATGTCACGATCATAGGCATCGACCAAGCTGTACACATGCTCCGACCCCAGCGTGGACAAATCGGCGACTAAACGCGGTGCATCGGCGGTCAGCGGCAGCAAACTCGGTTCCAGTCCGGCGATCAAAAATGGCCCCGCGCCGCGCTCGATCTGGGTTGCAACCCGCGCCTGCCCGCGCTGGCGCAGCAGCTCACCGAGTTGACGGCGCATCAGATTGGACAGATCGACCGCCACCAAATCCATCAGCGGCGCATTCGGGGCGCGTCCGGCGCGAATCGGGATCACAAAGACATGCGCTTCAGCACTGGGCGCGGCGCTGGTTTCAGGTGTTTCACTTGGCGTGGCGACATAGGTCTCGATCATCCGAAACAGTTCACTGTGACGGGTGAGCGCCGCACCGCTGGCCCGCTCAAATCCAGCACCGAGCAGCACAAATGTGTACAGGCCATAGCCGGGCAAGGCGTCCTCATAGAGCCGATTGAGCGCGATGTCGGTCACAAGCTGCACACTCTGTCCGGCTGACGGAAAATAGAGCATCCCGTAGCCTGCGCCCGCATCCTCAGCCGCGAATGGGTCGGCGGCTTGCTCAGAAGGCGGCTGGGCATCAGGCTGGCGCGAAGTCGGGAGCAGCGGTGCCGCGACTGCACTTCCGGGCGGTCGGGACACGGGCGGTTGCTCCACGACCGGCGGCGCAGTTGCACAGCCAGTCAGCGCCAGCCCGAGCAGCACCGAACACAGCACGCCTGCGCAGCGTGGAAAATCAAGACAAAAAACGCCAGTCATGCACTCAAGCCAATCTGTCGAAAGCCACGCATCATACAGGGCAGGCCGCGCAAAATCCCGATTACTCAGCTTGCTCAACCTGCTCGCCGAGCACCGCCACCACTGCCGCGCACAGGTGCGCCAGTTGCGCATCGGTGATGACATAGGGCGGCATCAAATACACCAAGCGTCCGAATGGTCGCACCCAGACGCCGCGCTCGACCAGTTGGCGCTGAATCTCGCGCATCGGCACCGGCTGTTCCAGCTCAACCACGCCAATTCCACCCAATACGCGCACCTCAGCCACGCCCGCCAGCGTGCGAGCGGGCGCCAGTCCCGTGTTTAAACCATGTTCGAGCCGCTGGATATTCGCGGCCCAATCGTGCGCCAACAGCAGTTCAATGCTGGCATTGGCAATCGCGCAGGCCAGCGGATTGCCCATAAAGGTCGGGCCGTGCATGAACATCCCAGGTGCGCCCGAGGCAATCCCGTGCGCGACACGCTGACTGGCCAGCGTTGCCGCAAGCGTGACATAGCCGCCGGTCAGCGCCTTGCCGAGAGTCAAAATATCTGGCGCAATGCCGGCATGTTCACAGGCAAACAGCCGCCCGGTGCGCCCAAAGCCGGTGGCGATTTCATCGGCGATCAACAGCACATCGTACTGATCGCACAGTTCGCGCACCTGCCGCAGATAATCCGCGCTATAAAAGCGCATCCCGCCCGCGCCCTGCACGATGGGTTCGAGAATCACGGCGGCCAATTCATGCCGATGACGTGCGAGTAATTCAGCAACGGGCGCGATGTCCGCCTCGGCGCAGGCTTCACCAAAGCGACAGCTTGGCGCAGGTGCGAACACCTGTTGCGGCAACACGCGGTTAAAAAGCTGGTGCATTCCGGTGACTGGATCGCACACCGACATCGCATTAAAAGTATCGCCGTGATAGCCCGAACGGATGGTCAGCAGGCGATGGCGCTCCGGTCGTCCGGCAGCAATCCAGAATTGCAGCGCCATTTTAATGGCGACCTCGACCGCGACCGATCCCGAATCGCAGAGAAAAACGTGCTGCAATGGCTCCGGCGTCAGTTCAACCAGCGTGCGCACCAGCCGCATCGCTGGTTCATGCGTCAGACCGCCGAACATGACATGCGCCATCTGGTCAAGCTGGGCGCGGGCGGCCTGATTTAAAACCGGATGGTTATAACCATGAATCGCGCACCACCATGAGGCCATGCCGTCGATCAGCACCCGCCCATCGCACAATTCCAGCTCACAGCCCCGCGCCGCCCGCACCGGATAAACCGGATCGCGGTCGAGCGGCGCGGTGTAAGGATGCCAAGCGTGTGCGCGGTCAATGGCCAGCAGGGTCGCGCTGTCCATCCTCACAGATCGCACCGACTGTCGATTTCGTTTAATGACACGCCGCGCAGAATGCCCTTGATGATGGCGCGGCAGGCCGCTTCGTGTTCGGAGGCTTTGCCGCGTCGTGCATCATTAAAAAAGCGCCCGAGTGCGCGTTGATCGGCCGTGCTTAATGCTTCAGTAAACCCTTTGGGACGAATATCACGATCCGGCACGCGATTCGGGTCATCTTCATCGGCGGCTTGTCGCCCGTGTGCCCAGTTCATCGCCCGCGCACTGTAGAGCACAATCCGGTCGAGCAACACGAACGGAAAACGCTGATTGGACACTGGGCCGATGGTGTACAACTGGGTATTGGGTGCGCGTTCGATGTCGAATTTGGCCAGCGCCTTGCCGCCCATCATCCCCAGCACGCCACCAGCAGCGGCACCAAGCAGCATTCCGGTGCCGAGTGAATGGCCGGCGGTGGCCAGATCGAGCGTCACGCCCGAGGCTGCGCCGACACCCGCGCCGACGAGCGCCAGTTGTCGCCGCGAGAGACCGAGCGCCTGCCCGACATCTTCCGAGAGCAAATCTTGGCTCAAGACCGAATCCGGCGGCACATTCCAGACGTTATGGCGAAAATTGGCGCGGATGTGTTCTTGCGCGACCACTTCGAGCCGCCGCAAGCCGTCCTCAAATTCGGCACTGAGTTCGGCTTTTACGCGGTCGCGGCCACTCTGAAAGATCACCTGACCGCTCTTGACCGTTTTCGACACTTTGTAGCTCAGGGCTTGTTTCAGCAGATCGAGAATGGTGCTCACGGCCTGATCGGTGCGCCGCTCCCAGTCGCCCGCAAAGGCATCAATCGCCTGCCCGACCATCGGTTCCCAGCGTTGATCGATGGTTTTGAGGGCGCTCAACAGCTTGATGCGCTCGTCATAGGTAGCGCGATGGGCGTTGAACTCACGCACCGAGTTGAACGCTTTGCTCAGCGCATCGCGCCATTGATCCATGTAGCGATCTTGTTTGCTCAGATTGTTCAGAATCGCCATGCGCGGGCGGGCGGTGAGGCGCAAGAGTTCGATTTCGACGCGATCTTTTTCTTTGATCCGTTTTGAACCATCAACGACCAGAATAATCCCCGCGCCCTCGGCGACGGGTTCGAGCAGCGCGATATCGTGCGCATAGAGTGGATCATATTGATGCGCGGCGACAAAAGCGTGCGCGAGATCGGCGGTCTTGTCCTCGTGGGCCTGAAACCATTCGAGAATCGCGTTCGGATTCTGAAAGCCAGGTGTGTCGATGAACTCAATAACCGTCTGGCCGTCGATCACCACCGGATAAAAATCGGATTTCGTGGTGGTACCGGCACGCTTGTCGATGGCGATGCGGTCGTTTTCGGTCAGGGTCGCGACCACCGAGGACTTGCCCGCGTTCGGGTGTCCCATGATCGCTAAACGTGGAATCTTCACCGCCATCAGTCATCTTCTCCGTTCGCAGTGGGCGGGGTCAGCATTTCCAGCCGCAGGTAGGGATCGGCCATTTGGTCAATTTTGGTCTGCCAATCGCGATAATCGAAGGCACGCAGCGGAGGCAGGCGGTCGTCGTCATCGGGATCGCCGACGAGCGCCAGCAAAATCGGTGCTTGCGTGCCAGCGGCGGCGCGGAGTTGGCGCAAAAAGACCAGATTTTCGGTGATCGGCGGTTGTGAGCCGTCCTGAATCACTGCGAGGCGAGCGGGTGGGGCGTGCCAGTGTCCAGCCTCGATCAGGGCCAGTGCGCGGGCGGTCATTTGGCTACCTGCGCCGAAGGTCGCTTGTGCGCCGATGTTCCAGCCGCTGAGCGTGCGCAGCAGGTCGGCGAGTCGTGGGCGATCTTCAGGTTCGAGCACGTCGTCGATATCGACATGCAGCAGCAGTAGGCAGGTGTCCGGGCGGTATTCGGTCGCGTTGTCTGAGCGGGTGGGGAGCGGCGCGGGTTCTGGCGCTGGCGCTGGCTCTGGTTCAATCTCAACCGCAGATGCTGACAAAGCTGGCGCTTCGTCATCAGCAATAATTGCTTGAATCTCTATCTGGTCACAAAGCTCCGGCTGCGCGATTTCAAGCGGCGGTTCGGGTTCCGATTCTGGCTCCGGCTCTAGCTTAGGCGCTGGTTCGATCTCAACCGCAGAGACTGACGAAGCTAACGCTTCGTCATCAGCAATGATTGCTTGAGCCGCTATCTGGTCACAAAGCTCCGGCTGCGTGATTTCACGCGGCGGTTCTGGCTCCGGCTCTGACTGAACCTCTGGTTCGATCTCAACCGCAGTCGGTGACGAAGCTAAAGCTTCGTCACTAGAAATGACTTCTTGTTCTTCACTAGAGGTGATTATCTGGTCACGAAGCTCCGGCATCGTGACCACAAGCGGCGGTTCCGGCTCCGGCTCTGACTGAACCTCTGGTTCGATCTCAACCGCAGTCGGTGACGAAGCTGGCGCTTCGTCACTAGAAATGACTTCTTGTTCTTGTTCTTGAACCTCCGGCGGCGGTTCTACAACGTTCGGCTCAACGCTTGGTGTCACCGTCACCACTGGAGCAGCAACCGCCACCGGCTTGCCACGATTCGCCAACTCATCGCGCCACGGGCGGTGACTCACCGGCGGCACCGCATCGCGCTTTTGAGGCGCCTTCCCCGGCGCAATCTCTACCGGAATGTGCATCTCCGGCCCCTGCCCAGTCTCGCCAACATGCGTGTCAAGATGCGGCGTGAGCAGCCGCACATACAGCGCCTGCAATCGTCCATGCGTAAACGTCAGATGCTTGAGCGTCAGCCGCTGCGCAATCAGCGACGCCACCAGCAGCGCCAGTCGTGGCAACAGACCATAGGTGAACACCGCCAACACCAAAAACCAGCGCCACGAGCGCAAATGCTCAGGATTGGGCTTAAATCCCGTCCCGATCACCGCCCACTGTTCCAGATACACCCGCGAGCCTTCGATCTGCGCCAGCGTCGGATAGCCCGCGCCTTCGCCAAACAGCCAACTCCAGGGCGCGGCAATCAGGCGCACGAGGTCATAAATCGTCTGCGGATGCGCCGCGAGCGAAGTGCCCCAGCCGAACGCAATATCCGTGAACCATTCAAGCGTAATCGTCGTGAGAATCACGCCGAGATTGAACGCCACTCCGAACACTTGCAGCGGAATCAACAGCGCCAGAATCGACAGCGGCCCATAGACGCTAAACTGTGCCCGCATCAGCCCTCGCGTGGCCAATGCCCGTTCACGCAGTTCTTGCGGCGAGCGAGCTAGATGCTGTTCTTGCAGCCAATGGGCGATCCGTTCGAGCGCCGGTTGAATTACTTGGCTTAATAACCAAGATTCTTCCACCCCAGCCTGACGCTGCCGCATCGCTCGTCTGAGCCAAGTCACAATCACGCCAACGGACAGCGCAAATTGCATCACCACCAGCAGAAACACGAACCAAGGCACACTGATGGGCAGATGCCCGTCGTAATCCAGCAGGGTTGCGCTCAAGCTGATGCCGACCAGTAAGCCCAGCAGCGCCATCAGCCACAGGCTCAAGCGTTGCGCTTGGGCAAAGGCAGCGCCGGGTAACAGCGGTTTGAGCGTGGGATCTTCGTCAGCACGTCGCGCCTTCAGCCATAAACGCAAACTCAGCCGCCGATGCGCGGGACTATGGGGCGCGGCCGTGCCGAGTGCCGATTCGATGCGCTCCAGATAGAGCGTGCGATCGCGTTCAGCTAAGGCTTTCCGCGCCGCTGGACGCTCGCGCAATGCCTGCTCGTCGGCGTCAAGGTAATACTCTAAATCAATCAGATCGGCGGCCGTCCAGTCCGCGACCTGGGCGGGTGCGCCCGCAGCGGGGCGCAAGTCGTCTGTGGCGTGTCGTGGATCCATGGCCTGTGCTTATCGTTGTCGGCAGCGAAATGCCGCCACCGCTGGCGCGGAAGCGGCCCGAAAACGCGCATGATCCCACAGGCAGGCGTTCAATTCAGCGGCCTGACCTCGAAAGGGGGGTATCGCGTTTACACGTCGAAGGGATGACGGCGGATCAGCGTTTCGACGCGATCCGGGCCAGTCGAAATCAGATCAATCGGCAGGCCGCTCAACTGTTCGATGGTCTCCAGATAGCGGCGGGCGTTGGTCGGCAGCGCGTCGAGCGTTTTGACCCCGAAGGTCGATTCACTCCAGCCCGGGCACTCGATGTAACGCGGCTGGCAGCGCTCGAAGGCATCCGCGCCGACCGGCGGTGCGTCAACGTCCTGACCGTCAAGCTGATAGCTGGTGCAAATCTTGATCGTGTCGAGCCCGTCGAGCACGTCGAGCTTGGTGATACAAATGCCGGTGACGCTGTTGATCGCAAACGACCGCTTGAGCGCCACCATGTCGAGCCAGCCACAGCGCCGCTTGCGGCCAGTCGTCGCGCCGAACTCATTGCCGCGCTCGCCGAGGCGCTCGCCGACTGCATCATGCAGTTCGGTCGGGAACGGCCCGGCCCCCACTCGCGTGGTGTAGGCTTTGACAATGCCGAGCACATAATCGAGATCACGCGGCCCGACCCCGCTACCACTCGCCGCGCCGCCCGCTGTCGTCGTCGAAGAGGTGACATAGGGATAGGTGCCATGATCGATGTCGAGCAGTGCGCCCTGTGCGCCCTCGAACAAAATATCCTGACCCTGAGCGCGGAGCGCGTGCAGCAATCCGGGCACATCGACGACCAGCGGCCGCAGCCGTTCGGCCTGAATCAGTGCATCATCGAGCACCGCCTGTTCGTCTACTGCGTCCGTGTTGTAGTAATGGACGAGCGCGAAGTTGTGATAATCCAGCACTTCGCGCAGCCGCTCGGCGAAGTGCCGCGCATCGAGCAATTCGCCTAAGCGGATACCGCGCCGCGAGGTTTTATCTTCGTAAGCTGGGCCGATGCCGCGTCCGGTGGTGCCGATGGCTTTCGCGCCGCGTTTTAGCTCGCGGGCCTGATCGAGCGCGATGTGATACGGCAAAATCAACGGACAGGCGGCGCTGATGCCGAGCCGCTCGGTGGCGGGGATGCCGGCGCATTCCAGCATATCGAGTTCTTCAAACAGCGCCGTCGGCGAGAGCACGACGCCGTTGCCGATTAAACACTTGACGTTTTCGCGGAGAATGCCCGACGGTACCAGATGCAGTACGGTCTTTTTGCCGTCGATGACCAGGGTATGACCGGCATTGTGACCGCCCTGAAAACGCACCACGGCGGCGGCCCGGTCGGTCAGCAGGTCAACGACCTTGCCTTTGCCTTCATCACCCCATTGGGTGCCAATCACCACGACGTTACTGGCCATCTGTCATGCTTCCACGAAATAAAGTAAGTTGGTTGGTGTGTGTGAGCGTGTCACAACGCTTGCGGGTCGCTGCTAGGCTAGACGCTGGCAGCCAACGGGCGCACGACCCACTGCCCAGCATCAGCGACTAACTGCTCGACACAGCCGAGTTCATGCGGGTCGCATGCTGCGCCGGGCAGTGCTTGAAGTACGCGCCGTCCCGTTGCCCGCAGGGTTTCTATCATTGCGTGTAGAGCTGGATCGGGCGACGCGGGCGCGAGAATCGCTCCGGGCTGCTGATAGCGGGCGTCTAAGCCCTGACTGTGCTGGAGTAAGCCCTTGATATCGGTGCTAAAACCGACTGCCGGACGTGCCCGACCAAACACCCGCCCGATGTCGTCATAGCGTCCGCCGCGTGCGACTTCTAGCCCCCAGCCGGGGACGAAGGCCGCGAACACGACGCCGGTTTTGTAGTGATAGCCGCGCAATTCGGCGAGATCGTAATGAATCGACACTTCGGGCAGATCATGATTGAGTGCGTCGGCCAAACGGCGCAGATAGTCCAGTGCCTCGCGTACCGGTTGATCCGCCGCCGCGAGCACTGGCGCGGCCCGTTCTAGCGCATCACTGCCGTTTAATTCCGCCAGCGCCACCAGCATCGCCGCTGGTGCGCCGCTCAGTCCAAAATCCGCGACTAAGGCTTCGATCTCAGGAATGGCTTTGCGCTGGAGCGCATCGAACAGCGCGTGCTCTTGGGTCGCGTCGAGTCCGGCTTGACGCGCCAGCCCGCGATAGATGCCAACATGCCCCAAATCCAGATAGGTTTCGGCAATGCCAGCGGTGCGCAGGGTCAAGAGCACCAACCGCAGAATCTCGGTGTCGCTCTCGATGCCCGCGTGACCGTAAATCTCAGCGCCGATCTGTAACGGACTGCGCGTACCGGCGAAACCATCCGGGCGCGTATGCAGCACCGTGCCGAGATAACACAGGCGCGTCGGTGCAGCGCGGCGCAGATGATGAGCGTCCATCCGCGCCACCTGTGGCGTCATGTCGGCTCGCACCCCGAGCAGCCGCCCGGTGAGTTGATCGGTGAGTTTGAAGGTCTGAAGATCGAGATCCTGTCCGGTGCCGGTCAGGAGCGAATCCAGATAATCAATGAATGGCGGAATGACTAGCTCATAGCCCCAGGTGGCGTAAAGATCGAGCAGCTCGCGGCGGAGCGCCTCGACGATCCGCGCTTCGGGTGGCAGGACTTCTTCGATGCCGGCAGGCAGCAGCCAGCGTTCCTCATTGATCGGCGACATGATGGCAATGGATCGGCAGCGTTGCAGTTCAGTTGACCAGATACAGCAGCCCGAGACCCAGGATCATACTGACCAAGCCAGTCAACCGCAGGGCGCGTTCGCTTTCGTCCGCGATCAGCGCCAACAGCCGCCGAAAGCTGGCCGGATTGAGGAACGGCCAGATTCCCTCAATGATGAGCACAAGCGAGAGGGCGACGAGCAGGTCATGCACGATAGTTCAACGGATCCCGCACAGGTGATCGAGAAGCACCCGAACCGCACGGCGGTCAGGCACGCCAAAGCGCGTTATCCTGTCAGAGGTTGGGGGATTTGTCCAATGCTGGAAGTCCGTTGCTGGGCTTCCGGCACTGGACAGGCGGGAGGGGATGAGCGGTTAAGGCTGCGGCTGGCCGCTCGCTTCGCGGAAAAAGCGGAAGAAATCCGAGTCCGGTTCCAGCACCATCAGACTGCCGCCCGGCCCAAAGCTGGTGCGATAGGCGGAAAGACTGCGATAAAAGGCATAAAACTCAGCATCCTGCGTGAAGGCGTGGGCGTAGATTTCCGATGATTTCGCGTCACCTTCGCCGCGAATCTCTTCGGATTCTTTATATGCTTCAGCGATAATCACCGTGCGTTGCCGATCCGCATCGGCACGAATCCGCTCGGCAGCTTCCGCACCCTTAGCCCGCAGATCGCGGGCGACACGCTCGCGTTCGGCACGCATCCGTTGATAGACCGATTCGCTCACTTCGGGCGGCAAGTCGATCTTTTTCACCCGCACATCGACGACCTCAACGCCCAAATCAGCCGCATTGGCGTTGACATCTTTGGTTAAGGCTTCCATCAGCGCCAGCCGATCATCTGAGACCACTTCTTGAATCGTGCGCTTGCCGAACTCATCGCGCAGACTGGTGTTGATGCGTTCAGAAAGCAGCCGACTGGTTCGCGCATTATTGCCACCCGTAGAACGCAGGAACTGAGCCGGTTGTGCAATCCGCCACTTGGCGTAGGAATCGACGATCACATCTTTCTTTTCAATCGTCAAAAACCGCTCTGGCTGTGAATCTAGCGTCTGCAAGCGCCGGTCGAAAGTGCGAATCTGATGAATCAACGGGAGCTTGAGATGCAGCCCCGGCGCGTAGGTGTCGGAGATGATTTCACCAAATTGGAGCTTGAGCGCGACTTCATACTCGCGCACCACAAAGGTAAAGCTTGAAAAGAAGAGCACTGCCGCTGCCAAGCTCGCTGGCAGCCAAGTTTTGAGCCGATTGGACTGATTAGACTGTGCCATTAACGTACCCTCCGCTCACGATCAACCGTCCGCTGTGGCGGCTCGACCCGTTCGGGCATCACCAGCGGGCCAGTGGAGCTGGGTTGAGCGGCCGCTGGTGCAGCCGGCGTCTGGGTTTGTTTCATCAACTGATCGATGGGGAGATAGAGCAGATTGTTGGCCCCTTCGGTCACGTCGAGCACCACTTTGCCGTTTTGACTGAGCACAGTTTCCATCGTTTCCAGATACAGCCGCTGCCGCGTCACATCGGGGGCTTTGCTGTACTCGGTGAGCACCGCTAAAAAGCGGGCCGCTTCACCTTCAGCCGAGGCGATCACGCGATCCCGATAGGCTTTGGCATCAGCGAGAATCCGCGCCGCGTTACCGCGTGCGCTAGGCAACACTTCGTTAGAGTAGGCTTCGGCTTGATTTTCCAGCCGTTCCTTGTCCTCACGCGCCTTGATCGCATCGTCGAACGCGGCCTTGACTTGCTCCGGCGGCTTGGCTGGCTGCATGTTGACTGAGGTGACAATCAGGCCAGTTTTATAGCGTTCCATGAGATTTTGAATCCGTTCTTTGATGGTCACAGCCACCGCGCCACGGCCTTCGGTCATCACGAAATCGAGCTTACTTTGACCGATCACCACCCGCGCCACCGTGACAGTTGCGTCATTGAGCGTGCGTTCGGGGTCTTGATCTTGGAACAGATAATCCGCCGCATCCTGAATGCGCGACTGGACGGTGAGTTCAACTTCGACGATGTTTTCGTCCTGCGTCAACATCGCGGCGCGATGGGTCAGGGTCGAAACTTCATCCACATTGACCTTGACCAAGGATTCAATCGGCACCGGCACATGCCAATGCAGACCGGGCATCGTGGTATCGGCGTAGCGCCCAAAGCGCATTTCAACGCCGCGTTCGGCTGGCCCGACGATATAAAATCCAGTCAGCAGCCAGATGGCAATCAGTAGGCCGATGCCGACACCGATCAACCGTGTGCTGAGTTGACCGCCACCGCCGGAGCGTCCGCCGGAAGAACCCGCGCCGCCGGGCGGCTGATTGCCGCCAAAGAGACTGCTGAGTCGCTCTTGGAGCTTGCGCACCACTTCGTCGAGATCCGGCGGGCCTTGTTCGCCGCCGCCGTTGCCGCTCCAGGGGTCACGTTGACCGCCACCTGGTTCATTCCAGGCCATAGCATTTCCGCCTTTCTGTCTGAATGAAATCATCAATTACTGGCCCCGATTGTACGGGAGCCGCTTCAATTATCCAATGACGGCAAACGCGCCCGCAGTCGTTCCAGATCCACGCGAGCGATCTCGCAGCGCAGTTGCCAACCGCCGGAATCAAGCGGTTGATCGGCGAGCACCCGCGCATGACGATAGAGCCACGCCCGCCGCTGGCCATCGGACGGCGCTAAGTTAAAGGTCTCGATCAGCCGTTCGCCGCCAGTCAGTTCAATCAACGCCTGATGCAGCAGCGCCATGCCCGCGCCAGTACGCGCCGACACCCAGACGCGCACCGGCCGCCCATCAGCATCGCGTTCGAGCCGCGCTGATTCGCCGTCGAGCCGGTCGATCTTATTCAATACCTCCAATCGCGGCCGGTCGTGACTGCCGATCTCGGTGAGCACGGTTTCAACATCGGCGATCAGGCGCGAGCGATTGACCGCCGCCGCGTCGATCACATGCAGCAATAAGCTGGCGCTGCGCGTTTCTTCCAACGTCGAACGGAACGCGGCCACCAGTTCATGCGGCAGGCGACTGACAAAACCGACGGTATCGGCCAGCAGGACATGACTGCCGCTGGGGAGATCGAGGCGGCGCAAGGTCGGGTCGAGCGTGGCGAACAGTTGATCGGCTTCCAGCACGCCAGCGGCGGTGAGTTGATTGAATAGGGTCGATTTGCCGGCATTGGTATAGCCGACCAGTGAGACGACCGGCAATTCCGCTTTGGCGCGGGCTTTGCGCCCCTGAGCGCGTTGCCCTTCGATGCGCTGGAGCTTGCGTTCGAGCATCGCCACGCGAGTGGCCAGCAAGCGGCGGTCGGTTTCGAGCTGGGTCTCGCCCGGGCCACGCAGACCGATGCCGCCTTTTTGCCGTTCTAAGTGCGTCCAGCCGCGCACCAGTCGTGTTGACAGATGCTTCAACTGCGCGAGTTCGACTTGCAATTTGCCCTCAAACGACCGCGCCCGCTGCGCGAAGATGTCGAGGATCAATCCTGAACGGTCGATCACGCGACATTCCAGCAGGCGCTCCAGATTGCGTTCCTGCGCTGGGCTGAGTGGATGATTAAAGATCACCAACTCCGCTGCCATAGCCGCCACCAGTGCCTTGAGTTCCTCGGCCTTACCGGAGCCGATAAACAGCCGCGCATCTGGTGTGGCCCGCGAGCCGCCGAGTGTGCCGACGACTTCAGCGCCGGCCGCTTGAGCGAGCAAACTGAACTCTTCATGCTCATCGGCTTCACGCGCTGGGCCGCGTCCGATGTCGAGATCAACCAGCACCGCCCGTTCGCCCGCTTTGGGCCGCTCGAACACGAGCGACGGGCCGACGGCAACGGGGCGGTCGGCGCTCGTCGCCGGTGCTTCAAATGCTTCGGGTGTGGCGCTCAATGCGCCTCCGACTCAATCATGTCGCTGTCACTGGCCGGCAATCGGACATTGCGGGCGGGCACGACGGTCGAAATAGCGTGCTTGTAGATCATCTGACTGACGTTGTTTTTCAGCAGCACGACGAATTGATCGAACGATTCGATCTGACCCTGAAGTTTGATGCCGTTGACCAAAAAGATCGAGACGGGAACGCGCTCTTTGCGGAGTGCATTGAGAAAAGGGTCTTGTAGGCTCTGTCCTTTGGACATGAGGATGGCTCCTTGTTGTTGTTGTGAATGATGCCGTGCGTCCAGCCGCCAGCGTTCAGCTTCCAGCTCATTGGCTGTTAGCACATCACGCGACTGAGCTTGAGCGCCGTTGTCAGTGGATCGGGCGTGGCGTCGAGCCAGTGACAGTCCGATTCGGCACGCAGCCAAGTGAGTTGGCGTTTGGCAAGCTGACGGGTGGCAATAATGCCGCGCTGCACCATGTCTTCCCAAGTGCTTGCGCCGTGCAGATAGTTCAAGACCTGGCGGTAGCCGACGCAGCGCATCGACGGCAGATCGGGCGTGAGGTCGCCCCGCGCCCAGAGCTGGGAGACCTCGGCGACGAAACCAAGTTCCAGCATTGCCTGAAAACGCTCGGCGATGCGCTCGTGCAGCACGGTGCGGTCTGCTGGAGCGCGGGCGAGTTTCAGCAGACGAAACGGAAGCGTCTCGTGCGCGGCGGCGTCGATGAGTGCGCTCATTGCCTGGCCGCTGAGTGCATGAACTTCAAGCGCCCGCTGGATGCGCTGTGGGTCGTTGGGATGAATACGGGCGGCGGCCAGCGGGTCGAGTTCAGCTAAACGTGCATGGAGCGCGGGCCAGCCGAGGCGCTCGGCTTCGGCATCGAGCGCGGCGCGGAGTTCGGCATCGGCGCTCGGGAGCGCAGCTAATCCCTGTTGCAGGGCGCGAAAATAGAGCATGGTGCCGCCAACCAGCAGCGGGATGCGTCCGCGTGCGTGAATATCGTGCATGGCGGCGAGCGCATCGGCGCGAAAACGGGCGGTTGAATAGGCTTCGGTCGGATCGAGAATATCAATCAGCCGATGCGGAACCCGCGCCAGCAGCTCGCGGCTGGGCTTGGCGGTGCCGATGTCCAACCCGCGATAAATCATCGCGGAATCGACGCTGATGATCTCGCATGGCAGCCGCTCGACCAGTTGCAGCGCCAGATCGGTTTTGCCCGAGGCGGTCGGCCCCATGAGCAAAATCGCCCAGGGGCGGGTATCGGGTGCGGGAGGCTGAGGCATGTGATGTGATTGAATTTGGAACCGCAAAGACGCACAGAACGCAAAGAGGATAATACGCTGAAGGCTGGCGGCTGATAACTCACCGCCCCCGCAAAAACAACCGATCCAAATCGGCATGAGCCAGCCGCACCCAAGTCGGGCGGCCATGATTGCATTGATCAATGCGTTCGGTGCGCTCCATATCGCGGAGCAGCGCGTTCATTTCGTCAAGCGTCAGGCGGCGATTGGCCCGCACCGCGCTATGACAGGCCAGCGTCGCTAACACGCTGTCGATAGCCGCTTCAAGGCGCGTGCTGTCGCCCGGTTCAGCTAGATCCGCGAGCAGATCGCGCACCAATGCGTCCAGATCTGCCTGTCGCAATAGCGCCGGCACTTCGCGCACCACCATCCGATCTACGCCGAGCCGATCCAGCACCAGCCCCAGCCGCGCCAATATCTCGCGCTGGGCGTCGAGTTGATCGGCTTCGCGTGGCTCCAAACGCACACTCTGCGGCACCAGCAGCGGTTGACTCACAATCCGTCCAGCACTCCAAGCGCGTTTGAGTCGCTCGTAGCCGATGCGCTCATGCGCAGCGTGGATATCGACCACAATCAGCCCCTCGGCTGACTCAGCGAGCACATAGACGCCGTTGAGTTGCGCCAATGCGAAACCGAGCGGTGGGACAGGTGTTTCATCCGCTGCGACGGCAGCGGCGTCGATCTCCGGCTGAGTTTCGATATCTGCATCGACTTGCGTCGGCGTGATGGCAACAGCCGTCGGACGCTGAAGCGCCAGCGCCGCTTGATAAACGCGCCGTTCTTCGCGCACACCCAACTGCGGCGGTGCGCGATGCACAGTGCGCGTCGGTTCCGGCTGGCGCGGAATCTCGGCGCGGTCGGCTGTTTCGGCTGGCGCTGTGGTGTCGCTGATGTCGCTTGCGTCCGCTGCGGCGATCTGACCACTCTGACCAATCTGATTATTCTGACCAACTTGACCCAACACACCTTGCGCCAAACGCCGCTGGATCGCGTTCTGGATGAAATCATGAACCTGCCGCGACTCACGAAACCGCACTTCATGCTTGGCCGGATGCACATTGACATCAACTAGATGCAGCGGCAGTTCCAAAAACAAGACATAACTCGGATGCCGCGTGTGATGCAGCACATCGCTAAACGCTTGGCGAATCGCATGACTAATCAGTCGATCCCGAATCAGCCGACCGTTGACATACAAAAACTGCTGATCCGGCTGACTGCGGGCAAAGGCCGGACGCCGCACCCAGCCATGTAGGTGCAACGCGACCGCCGAGGCATCGAGTTCGAGCGACTGTTCGGCAAATCCCGCTCCGAGCAAGCGATCCAGCCGCGCCCACACCGCTTCGGGTTGCCCGTCCGCTGCTGCTAACTGGTGGATCACGCGCCCATTGTGCCGCAATTCAACCGCTACATCAGGACGTGCCAGCGCCAAGCGCCGCACCACTTGTTCGACATGCTCAAACTCAGTTTTCTCGGTGCGCAGAAACTTGCGCCGCGCCGGAATATTAAAAAACAGATCGCGCACCTCGACACTGGTGCCGACCGGATGCGCCGCCGGTCGTGGCCCATCGACGTGCCCATCAAGCGCCACGGCGACTTCCCATGCGGCATCGCTGGCATCTTGAACATCCTGCGCATCCGCATGCTGCCGCGAAGTCAGCGTCAAACGGCTCACTGACGCAATACTCGGCAGTGCTTCGCCGCGAAAGCCGAGCGTCCCGACCACTTCCAAATCGGCCAGCTCCGCGAGCTTACTGGTTGCGTGTCGCGCCAGCGCCAGCGCCAATTGCTCGCGTGGAATACCGCCGCCATCATCGCGCACCCGCAGCCGCTTAATACCGCCTTGCTCAACGTCAATCTCCAGACGGCTGCAACCGGCATCTAAGCTGTTTTCGATCAATTCTTTGACAACCGACGCCGGACGCTCGACGACCTCACCGGCGGCGATTTGATTGACTAAATGATCGGAGAGAATGCGGATTGGTTTAGACATGCCAAGCAGCGGCTATAACACCAATAACTAATCGCTATTCAACCAAACTGGAAACTCAACACACACTTCAGTCGGTTGAGCTGCCGGACGTGCAAAGAGATACCCTTGCAATAAATCAGCGCCTTCGCTGACGACATAGGCTAATTCATCGGCGGTTTCAATGCCTTCAGCTAAAACCTCAATACCAAATTCACGCGCCATATCAACTAATGCGCGAAAGATCGCTTGCCGGTGTTGGTCGGTGTCAATGCCGCGCACAATTTCCATATCAATCTTGATAATATCTGGCTTTAATGTTGCCAGCAGATTTAAGGATGCATAACCGCTGCCGACATCATCCAGTGCGATGCGATACCCTGCTTGACGATAAAAATCCAGAATATGTTTTAAATGCTCAAAATCGCCGACTTGTTCCGTTTCGACGACTTCGAATATCAAGCGCCCGGGATCAAATCCCAATTTACGCGCCCAACCGACGGTACTTTGCAAGCAGTGCACAGGATCATAAATCGCAGTTGGGACGAAATTAATAAATAATTGTCCGCTAATCCCGGCTGCTGCCGCACAGTGCAAGGCTGATTCACGCGCCTGACGATCCACTTGAAATAACAAGTCGTTTTCATTGGCCAGCGTAAAGATCTCACCCGGAAACATCAGACTGCCGTCTGGTCGCTGACCGCGCAATAAAGCTTCATACCCAATCACTGTCCCGTTGCTTGCCGATAGAATTGGCTGAAACCATGAAATAAACCGCTTGGCTTCCAGAATATCAATCAATCCACTGGCATCGACTAAGCCTAACCATTGTTCAAGCGTGCGGGCGCGGGTGAAGGCATGAAAATTCAGCACTTCACCCGGTTCAAGTAATAGCGCCGCAATGCCCCGCCGTTCGAGCGTATTAAACGCATTTGCGATGCGCACCCGTTGCAGAAATTCAAATAAATTCGCATCAGGCACGCGCACTTCTAGCCCCGCCACCTCAAATTCCAGTTTCTCGACTTCGAGAAAGCGAATTAGAATGTCGATCAATTCGCGCACCGCGCCCGTGAGTAGCAGCGTGCCGCGTGCTGATACGCTCAGTGGAACAGTTTGACAACGTGCACAGGCCATAGCTGTAACTCCTCAAGCGCCAAGCGCCGGTTATTTCATCAGTATTAAGAGCTTCTCGGTCGTTGGATTAAGCACGACGCCGCGTTCGGTGACAATGGCATCAATCAATCCGGCGGGCGTGACATCGAACACGGGATTACGCGCTACGCAGCCGAGCGGGGCAAGGCGTCGTCCACCGCAGCCGAGTAATTCATCGGGGTCGCGCTCTTCAATCGGAATTTCCGCGCCGCTTGCCAGCGTCATATCAATGGTCGAAGTTGGCGCGGCGACCATCACTTTGATGCCGTGATAGTGCGCCATAACCGCTAATCCATAGGTGCCGATTTTATTGGCGGTGTCGCCATTCGCGGCGATGCGATCCGCGCCGACAATCACCCAGCCGATGCGTCCCGTTGCCATCAAGCTCGCCACCGCGCAGTCGGCTTGGAGCGTGACCGGAATGCCATCCTGCATTAGCTCCCAAGCCGTGAGCCGTGCGCCCTGCATCCACGGGCGGGTTTCATCGGCATACACTTGCTGAATTTTGCCGGCCGCATAGGCACTGCGCACCACGCCGAGCGCCGTGCCATAGCCGCCGGTGGCCAGTGCGCCAGCGTTGCAATGGGTGATGATCTCGGTCGGCGCGGCGATCAAGTCTGCGCCCAGATCACCGATGCGGCGATTGGCAGCGCGGTCGGCATCGTGGATCGCCAGTGCTTCAGCAAGCAGCGCGGCACTGGGATCGCTGGTGTCGAGCTGGGCGATCAGATCACGCATCCGCCGGATTGCCCAAAATAAATTCACCGCCGTCGGGCGCGAGGCCGCCAGCCGCGCTAAATCCGCCTCAATCGCCTGCTTCCAGTTCGCACCGGCGCTGGCATAGGCTTCACGTCCGGCCAGCGCCACGCCATAGGCTGCGGTGACGCCAATCGCGGGCGCACCGCGCACCACCATATCGCGAATCGCGGTGGCGACCTCGGCGGCGCGGTCATAGCTCAAAAACTCAGCGCGTTCGGGCAGGATGCGCTGATCGGCCAAATAGAGCCGTCCGTCATACCAGAGCGCGGCATCATCGGGGGTCGGGGTGGTGGGGGGGGTGGTGTGCATCGGTAGCGGCTCCGTGTGGCATGTTGCGTGCTATTGTCCCGCATTTCGCCACCGAGACCAAAGGAATCCCATCATGCACGCCGATTTGCTCATCCATGCCGAGTGGATATTGACCGTTGATGCTGACAATCGCCAACTAACCGATCATGCCGTTGCCGTGACCGATGGGCGGATTCAGGCGATCCTGCCCTATGACGACGCACGGCGCACGTTTCAGGCCGCGCAGACGGTCGAACTGCCCGGACATGTACTCATTCCGGGGTTAGTCAACGCCCACACCCATGCCGCGATGTCGCTGCTACGCGGGCTGGCGGATGATTTGCCGCTGATGACCTGGCTCCATGAACACATTTGGCCGACGGAACAACGCTGGGTTGATACCCAATTCGTTGCCGATGGCACACGGTTGGCGGTGCTGGAAATGTTGCGCGGCGGTGTCACCTGTTACAACGATATGTATTTTCATCCTGAAATAACCGCGCAGGTTACGGCTGAGGCCGGTATGCGGGCCGTGATTGGGATGATTGTGGTGGATTTTCCGACCGGTTATGCCGCTTCAGCGGATGAGTATTTTGCTAAAGGTTTGGCGTTATATGAACACTATCAGCATCATCCGCTCATTCAGCTCGCGTGGGCACCACACGCGCCCTATTCCGTCTCGGATGCACCATTACAACGGGTTGCTGAATTAGCGACGGCCTTACAGGTGCCGATTCATATTCATCTCCATGAAACAGCGGATGAAATCAATAACGCGCTCCGCGCCCATGATGAGCGCCCGTTTGCGCGTTTAGATCGGCTGGGTTTAATCAATCCACTGCTGGCCGCTGTCCACATGACGCAATTAAGCGATGCTGAGATTGCGCGATTAGCCGAAATGGGCGCAATTGTCGTGCATTGCCCCGAATCTAATCTCAAATTAGCCAGCGGGTTTTGTCCGGTTGCCAAATTATTCGACGCGGGCGTCAATGTTGCGCTGGGCACCGATGGCGCGGCTAGTAATAATGATCTCAATTTACTCGGCGAAATGCGCACTGCCGCGCTCTTGGCGAAAGGGATCGCTGGATCGGCTTCAGTCGTCCCGGCAGCGGACGCATTACGGATGGCCACCATCAATGGCGCACGCGCTTTAGGATTAGCCGATGAAATCGGCTCAATTGAATTAGGTAAATCCGCCGATTTAGTTGCGCTTGATTTACGCGATCCGCACACGCAACCGCTCTATCATCCGGTATCGCAATTAGTCTATGCCGCCGGACGCCATCAAGTACGGCAGGTGTGGATTCGCGGTCAGCAGGTCATTCGTGATGGTGTAGCAACCACCATGCGCGTTCCAGAAATCTTAGCCGAGGCGCAGGTGTGGGCGGCGCGAATTGGTGCCGCGAGCGTGAGAGAATAAATGTTACAGGCATGATGCGGTTGTATTTTGGTCGCGACGCTTGCGCTTCGTGACCCTAAAACCCAATGAATGATACTGTGTGTGATTTAGGATCGAACGATGCCGAGTTTAACGTGGATTGGTAAAGATGCGGTGCTGACGCATCATCGAGATGTGCCATTTCGGTTATTGGAACCGGTGCCGGAGTTATCGTGCATTGATCCGCTGACGGGAGCGGGGAGCGGTAATTTGCTGGTGCAGGGTGATAATTTGCACGCGCTCAAGGCGTTGTTGCCGCGTTATGCGGGTCAGGTGAAGTGTATTTATATCGACCCGCCCTATAACACGGGAAATGAGGGATGGATCTACAACGATAATGTGAATAGTTCGGAGATTCGCCGTTGGCTCGGTGAGGTGGTGGGGCGCGAGGGGGAGACGCTCGACCGTCACGACCGCTGGCTGTGCATGATGTATCCGCGTTTGATGCTGCTCAAGCAGTTCTTGCGCGAGGATGGTGCAATTTTTGTTTCGATTGATGATAACGAAGTTGCGACATTGCGGTTATTGATGGATGAGATTTTTGGCGCGCAAAACTTTGTGGCGACTGTCGTCTGGCAAAAGAAATACGCTGTCGCCAATGACCACAAGACCATTGCACCCATGCACGATTTTCTGATGGTCTATCAGCGTTCACCGGCCTGGACGCGCAACTTGCTGCCGCGTGGTGACGAAAAAGACCGTCAGTATCGGTACGAAGACGAAAAAGGCATTTTTCGCCCCGACAACTATACGTGCAACAAAACCGCCGAAGAGCGCCCCAACCTCTACTATCCCGTCCTCAACCCAAATACGGGCGAGGAAATCTGGCCGAAACGCACTGCCGTCTGGCGCTACTCCAAGGAAAGACACGAGCAAAATATCGCGGAGAATTTGATTTACTGGGGTAAGGACGGCACAGGCAAGGTACCGGCCTACAAGCGTTATAAAAACGCTTTACGCAATGATGGCGTCGTCCCTCAAACCCTCTGGCTGCATGAGTTCGCGGGACACACCGACGGCTCGCGCAAGGAACTCAGGGAGGTACTGCATGACATTCCCTCGGTGTCCGACTTCGCCACCCCCAAGCCGACGCTGCTGATCCAGCGCATCCTCCAAATCGCCACCGACAAGGATTCGCTCATCCTCGACAGCTTCGCGGGCAGCGGCACCACCGCCCACGCCGTTCTCAAGCAAAACGCCGAGGACGGCGGCAATCGCCGTTTTATTCTGGTTGAAATGGATGACACCATCGCCCGCACCGTCACCGCCGAACGGGTGCGCCGCATCGCCACTGGTTACACCAATACCAAAGGCACAGCGATTGCCGGACTCGGCGGCGGCTTCCAATTCTGCCGCCTCTCCGCTCAACCGCTATTCGACGCCACAGGCGAAATTCGCGCCGATGTCACCTTCGCCCAACTCGCCGAATTTGTCTGGTTTGCCGAAACCGGCAGCGGCTACAACGGCCAAGCCGACAGCCCATTACTCGGCATTCACGCCGGTCGCGCTATTTATCTGCTTTATAACGGCATCCTCAAAGACCGTTCGGAAATCGGCGGCAACGTCCTCACCACTGCCGTTCTCGATGCTCTGCCGCCGCATCACGGCCCTAAAGTGATTTATGCCGCCGCCAATCAAATCGGCGCATCATACATTGCACGCGAAGGCATTGTTTTTAAGCAAACACCTTATGCGCTGGAGATTTGAGTATGAGCGATGACCAGCGCGTTATTATAATTGCTGGCCCGAATGGTGCGGGTAAAACAACATTCGCTCGTGAATTTTTGCTCAATGAGGCTGATTGCCCAAATTTTGTCAATGCGGATTTAATTGCGGCTGGTATTGCCCCATTTGCACCAGATACTGTCTCTGTTCACGCTGGTAGACTCATGTTAAATGAGCTAAAAAGATACTGTATGAGTCGCCAAAATTTTGCTTTTGAAACAACACTCTCTGGTCGCGGCTACCTGCGACACATTCGTGATTGGCAAAAAGCTGGCTATCGAGTTAAATTGATTTTTCTAAAACTGAATACGGCTGATGAAGCTGTTGCCCGAGTTGTGCAGCGTGTCAAACAAGGTGGCCACGCAATTCCCGAATCGGTTATACGTCGGCGTTTCTTATCGGGTCTTGAAAATTTTACGCATTACTATGCGCCGGCTGTCGATGCGTGGGCACTCTACGATAACTCGACAGAGTTACCACAGTTATTAGATTGGAGTGAAAAGTGAAAAAAAATACCAAACCGTTAGAGCAAGCATTAAACGCAGATTTACGCGGCTCTTGGCCTGCTTTGCAACGTGCCGCTCAACGTGCGCGAGAATTAGCAGCACAAACTGGCACGGCGATTGTAGTGAGCCGTGATGGAAAGATCGAGCATATTCAACCTAATGCTTTCAATAATCGAAGTAGCGTCCCAGTCATAACGTCTAAACATGATCAAATTGATTCAAATTGACGCGCTATGACCACCTTCGCGCCCAAAATCTATCAATCCGACCTGCTGATCGGCGCATCATACATCACACGCGAAGGCATCGTTTTTAAGCAAACACCTTATGCGCTGGAGGTTTGAGTATGACCACATTGATTCAAACTGAAATTCCGGATCACCTAGCACGACAGGCGCAATCAATGGTTGAGCGCGGTTGGGCAACAGATGTCAACGCGATTGTCATCGAATCGCTGCGCCGTTACCTCGAATCCCATCAAGAAGCCCTAACTGAGTCATTGATCCGCGATGATGTGGATTGGGGGTTGCATGGCACAGACTGAAAATTTGGTTCAATTGCAAGACAATACAGTTGTGGTCGTAGCAGATGCTGGCCCTTTAATTCATCTTGATGAACTCGACTCGATTTGGTTGTTAGCTGATTTTAATGTTGTTTACGTGCCTGAACCTGTATGGCTCGAAGTAGCATATCATCGACCCGGAGCACTCACGAATCCAGAAGTATCACTACTGAAATCTAAACCAAGATTTATTGAGCAAGTCTCTGCACTCAGAGAAATGTATGCTTTACATGTGGGCGAATATGCGGCGCTGTGTCAGTGTTTCGGATTGACGCATTCAATTTTACTGACGGACGATACCGCCGCACGACTTGCCGCAAAAACGCTTGAGATTTCAGCTCATGGAACGATTGGCCTACTGATTCGCGCTATTCGACGCCACCAACTGAGCGGATATCAAGTCATTGATTTATTAAAACAGATACCAGAACGCTCATCGCTCCATATTCGCCCAGCACTTTTGCGCGATATTATCCAGCAAACTGAGCGGAATTTACGTCTATGACCACCTTCGCGCCCAAAACCTATCAATCCGACCTGCTGACCAGCGTCGAATTATATTTTCGCACTTGCCACGCGCTCGGCTCTCCCGCGCTCGCCTACACCGCCACCACCGAACAGCTTTGGGGCCGAGGCAATCCCTATCATTCCCTGCCCGGCTTTCCGCCTGACATGCCCTATTTTTGCTTGCGCGTCCCGACCGGCGGCGGCAAAACTTGGCTGGCTGCCGCCAGCGTCGCTCGCGTCAACACCCAGCTCCTACGCACCGATCACAGCCTGATTCTCTGGCTCGTGCCTAGCAAATCCATCCGCACACAAACGTTGCGAGCACTGCAAAACCGCCATCATCCCTACCACAGTGCCCTGCGCGACGCTGGCCCGGTCAGCGTCCTCGCTCTCGACGACGCCCGCGCCCTGACTCGCGCCACCCTCGACAGCTCCACCACCGTCATCGTCGCCACCCGCCAAGCCTTTCAGGTCGAAGACGCCGAATGCCGCAAGGTCTACCAATCCAGCGGCGACCTGATGCACCATTTCGACGCGCTTTCGCCGATCCAACGCGCCGCATTGCTCACCGACGGCGACGGTAGCGACCGCATCACGCCCTATTCGCTGGCTAACGTTTTCCGCCTGCGTCGCCCGTTCGTCATCGTCGATGAAGCGCACAACAGCCGCACCGATCTGGCCTTCGAGATGCTGGCGCGACTGCGCCCGAGCGGGATTCTCGAACTGACCGCCACCCCCGATCTGCACCGCACGCCCAGCAATGTGCTGCACAGCGTTTCGGCGCTCGAACTCAAAAACGAGTCAATGATTAAGCTGCCGGTGATGTTGGAGATCGAACCGCACTGGCAACATTGCATCGCCAATGCCCTCGCTCGCCGCGACGCGCTACAGCAACTCGCTGACGCCGAAACCCAAGCCGGAGCGCCCTATCTACGTCCCATCGTGTTGATTCAGGCCGAACCGCGCCGTAGTGGGGTTGAAACGCTGGATGTCGAGCGCGTGAAACAGGAACTCATCACTAATCAAGGTCTGCCCGCTGAAGCCGTCGTCATTGCCACTGGCGACGAACGCGGCTTAGAACAACTCGACGCCGACTATCAACACGGCATCAACGATCCGCGCTGCCCGGTGACGGTCGTGATTACGCAAAAGGCGCTCGCCGAAGGTTGGGATTGCCCCTTTGCCTATATTCTGGTCAGCCTCGCCTCGCTGTCATCGTCCACAGCCGTCGAGCAACTGCTTGGACGCATCTTGCGTCAACCCAATGCTTGCCGCCGCCAAGCGCCGGAACTCAATCAATCGTATGCGTTCGTCGTTTCGCACAACTTCGCCGAAACCGCGCAGGCGTTACGGGATCGGCTGGTATCAGGTGCAGGATTTGAGCGGCGCGAAGTGCGCGAACTGGTCGCCGCCGTGCAACCGGAGCCAGCATGGTTGGACTTGAGCGGACAACCCAACAGGGTGATCGTGCATCCAGTCACTGTCACCCTGACTGAAACCCCCGATCTCAAAGCCGTACCAAAGCCGGTGCGCGATAAGCTCGACTGGGATCAGGTGCATCACACCCTGACCATTCGTGCGCCTCTGAGCGCCGATGAGACCGCCCAGCTCACCGCAACTGTCACCTCAGTCACAGCCATCAACATCCTCACCGAAGCGGCCGCCGCCAGTCGCACCACCGCGATTGAGCTGTTCCAAACGCCCGCCGAGCGCGGCGTCCGGTTTCGCGTGCCACAACTGGCGATCCCAGTACAGGGACGCTTGTGTTTATTTGATGATCCCAGCTTACTCGGTGAACGCTGGGAATTGCCGCTGACTGCCGCCGCGCCAACAGCCGACGATCTCCAACAACTCGACCGCGCCATGCAGTACGCGCAAGGTGGACGACTCGACATCGACGCCACCAGCGGCACGGTCAAAATGGAATTTCTCGCCGATTTGCAGCGCGATCTCGATCTTATCCAGCGGGCCGAATCTTGGGACAGCGTGCGGTTGGCGACTTGGCTCTGTCGCAATCTGCCGGAAGCGTCGTTGATTCATGGCCACAAACGCGCTTTTGTCGCCACTTGGCTGACGGCATTGCTGGCGCATGATGGATTCACGCTGGCGCGCGCGACCCTACAACGCTACCAGATTCGTGACCGACTCGAAGCACAGGTGCGCTACCTGCGCCGCACGGCGGCTGAGACCGCCTATCAACAGGCGCTTTTTAGCGATGCTAGCGCCACGCCACTCACTGTCAGCGATGATTTCAGCTTTGAGTTTCAGCGCCAGCACTATGCACCGCCGCATGATTACGATCCGGCGACCTCGGTTTATGGCCATTTCGATTTTCGCGGGCACTATTACCCGCGTATCGGCGATTTTGACAGCCGCGAAGAATTTGAATGCGCTTGCCAACTCGACATTCTGACCCAACAAGGACGTCTCGCATTCTGGGTGCGGAATTTGGTGCGCACTGAACGCAGAGCCTTTTATCTACAAAAAGCCGACGGGCGTTTTTATCCCGATTTCCTTTGTCAACTCCCGGCATCAAACACCGACCCCGGCCCGGTGCTCGCCGTCGAATACAAGGGCGCAGATCGCTGGGATACGGCCGCACCGGATCGGCTCATTGGAGAACTCTGGGCGAATCTTTCCGCTGGTCGCTGCCGCTTCGTGATGGTGCGAGATAAACGCTGGGATTGGATTGAGGCACAGCTTTAATATCGAACTGCATCGCTTTATCCTGTCCGCGATTGCGCCGATTCTGTTTCGTTATTTTTGAAGTGCTCGCGCATGTTGCGCCATTTAAGGGCTTATTGATGAACCTGTTTTTTGTTCGTGTGATTTCAGTCACAATAAAAACACCGTCGCCAAGCCGAGAAAAATAAAAAATCCGCCCGAATCGGTGAGCGCCGTAATCATCACTGACCCGCCGAGCGCCGGATCGCGTCCAAAACGCTGGCGCACGAGCGGAATCAATACCCCAGCGGTGGCGGCTAATAATAAATTCAGCGTCATTGCGCCGGTCATCACCAATCCTAATTGCCAACTGCCATACAGCGCCCACACAATACCGCCGACCACTCCGCCCCATACTAATCCATTGATAAGCGCCACCCCGACTTCTTTCCCTAATAAGCGCCAAGCTGCCGAGGGTTCAACTTGGCCCATCGCTAATGCGCGGACAATCATCGTAATCGTCTGATTGCCAGCATTGCCGCCAATTCCAGCAACAATCGGCATTAAAGCGGCCAGCGCCACCAATTGCGCAATCGACGTTTCAAACGCATCAATTACCCGCGAGGCGACAAAGGCGGTAATGAGATTGATTGCCAGCCATGCCCAGCGATTGCGTAATGAGCGGGTAATGGGTGCAAAAATATCTTCTTCTTCGCGCAATCCGGCTTGATTGAGTAATTCCGCTTCGGATTCTTCGCGGATGCGATCAACCATATCAGCGACTGTCACCCGCGCAATCACGCGCCGTTCATTGTCAATCACGGGCACGGAAATTAAATCATAGCGTTCAAAGGCGGCGGCGGCTTCGTCAGCATCATCTTCTGGCCGAAAAGTCACCAGTGATTTCGCTTTCATCACCTCAGACACACGCCGCTCGGGATCGTTAATCAGCAAGGATTCGAGCGTTAAAATGCCGCGTAGCCGTTCTTCACGATCAATGACGAATAATTTATCAGTATGATCGGGCAGTGCTTCAAAGCGCCGCAAATACCGCAACACGACTTCTAGGGTCACATCCTCACGCACCGTGACCATATCGAAATCCATAAGCGCCCCAACCGTGTCCTCGGGGTAGGACATGGCGGCGCGGACATGCTCGCGCTCTTCGTGATCGAGTGCTTCGAGCACATCTTCGACCACTTCTGGCGGCAGATCGGGCGCAAGATCGGCCAGCTCATCGGCGTCGAGCGATTCGGCGGCGGCGCGAATTTCGGCGCTGTCCATGACCTCGATCAGCGACGGGCGCACCGCATCTGAGACTTCGAGCAGAATTTCGCCATCCTTGTCGGCCCGCACCAGTTCCCAGACCAGTTGCCGTTGATCGCGGGGCAGGGCTTCGAGAATGTGCGCAATATCAGCCGGATGCAGGCGGTCGAGCTTGCGCCGCAGCCAGCCGATGGTTTGACGATGGGTGATGGAATCGACCAGATCTTGATGCACACCCTGCTGACGGTGCATCAACACTTCGACCAACCGCTGACGGGCGAGCAGTTCGCGGATGTCGCGCAGGTGGCGTTGCAACACATCGGAGTCACGCGGTAATGGCTCGCTCATTTTAGTGGGCCTGTCTGTCAGGCGGGGGTGTATGAAAACCTCAGCACCCTGCTCCGGTTTGCGTTGCTGGTGGCGATGTTTTAGAGCTTTCAAACTATAACTGTTCCATTTTAATTTGAGCAAATGTGTGCAATGCATTGCTCTACACTGAGTTGATATGATCGCCTCTACTACGACCACTAACCATCCAAACCAAAAACCCATGCACCACTGAACCTTGACCCAGCGCCGCCGGTCGAATAGCGTTCCGAGCCAGTGCGCGTCATCATGACTTGCGCTTTTATGGGATCAACACGGCTTATGCACAGACGCTCCATCCTCACCCGCTTCTCCGTCATCCTCTTGCTGCCCATGCTATTACTGCCGTCTCTCGGTGTTCGCGCCGCGTCCGCCGTCCACGAACGCCAACTGGCGAACGGACTGAAAATTCTGGTCAAACCCGATCAACGCGCCCCGATCCTGACCTCACAGGTCTGGTATCGCATCGGGTCGAGCTACGAATACGGCGGACTGACCGGCGTGTCGCATCTCTTGGAGCACATGATGTTTCAGGGCACCGAGCGCCTCGCGCCGGGCGAATTCTCGCGGATCATCGCCGCCAATGGCGGTGAGGAAAACGCTTTTACTGGACGCGATTACACCGCCTATTATCAAAATCTCGCCAGTGATCGGCTCGAAATCGCTTTTGAGCTAGAAGCCGAGCGGATGCGTCATCTCAAGCTCAACGAGAGCGAATTTCTCAAAGAACTCGAAGTGGTCAAGGAAGAGCGGCGGATGCGCACTGACGACGATCCGCAGGCGCTGACCTACGAGCGTTTTAGCGCCACAGCCTATGATGCCTCACCCTATCGCAATCCGGTGATCGGCTGGCCGAGCGATCTGGAACAACTCAGCCTCGCCGATGTGCGCGATTGGTACCGGCAGTGGTATGCGCCCAATAACGCGATTCTCGTGGTCGCTGGGGATGTCGATCCCGAGCGGGTATTCGCGCTGGCTGAACAGTATTTCGGCCCGCTGGCCGCTGAGACCATTCGCCCCCCAAAAACCCAAGCCGAACCCGAGCAACTCGGCGAAAAACGGCTGCGCGTCCAAGCGCCAGCAAAAGAACCCTATCTATTGATGGGTTATAAAACGCCGGTGCTCACCCATGCCGCAGAGTCGTGGGAACCCTACGCGCTCGAACTCTTAGCCTCGATTCTCGACGGCGGCGACAGTGCGCGGCTGGCGCGAGAACTGGTGCGCGGGCAGCAGCTTGCGTCCTCAGTTGGTGCGGGCTATGACGCTTTTTCACGGCTGCCCGGACTGTTTTTATTTGAAGGTGTTCCAGCCAGCGGCCAGACCATCGAGACGCTCGAACGGGCGCTCCGTGAACAGGTCGCACGGGTGCAAGCCGAGCCGGTCACGGCGGCAGAATTGGAGCGCGTGCGCAATCAAGTGATCGCCGCCAAAGTCTTTGAACGCGATGCGCTGTTTTATCAAGCGATGCAAATCGGACTGCTGGAAACTATCGGCCTCGATTGGCAACTCGCTGATAGCTATGTTGATCGCCTCGCCGCCATCACGCCCGAGCAAATTCAGGCCGTCGCGCAACGCTATCTCACGCCTGAGCGCCTGACGGTCGCCATGCTCGATCCGCAGCCGCTGGATGCGACCACGCAGGCCGCCGCGCCGCCTCATGCTGGAGGACAGTATCATGTGCAGTGAACGACAAGCCGAGCGCCTCGACCGCGCCGTGCGTACCCTGAGCGCGTGGTTAGCGGGCACGCTGCTGCTGGCCAGCCCGCTGGTACAGGCCACGCCCGAGATTCAAAGCTGGCGCACCGAAAACGGCACGCGGGTGTTCTTCGTCGCCGCGCCGGATATTCCGATGGTCGATGTGCAGTTCGTCTTAGCCGCTGGCAGTGCCCACGATGGGGCGCAGTCTGGATTAGCGTCGCTGACGGCGGCAATGTTGAGCGAAGGCGCGGGCGATTGGACAGCCGATGCCATTGCCGAGCGGTTCGATCAGGTCGGCGCGATTTTTAGCGCCAGCGTGGATCGGGATAAAACCATCCTCAGCCTGCGCACGCTGACCCGAGCAGCGGCCTTTGATACCGCGCTTGACACCTTTGCTATGCTGATCGCCCGCCCGACTTTTGCGCCGGACGAATTAGAGCGCGTGCGGCAGAATCGCTTGATCGCCTTGCGGCAGGATGATGAATCGCCGCGCAGTGTTGCCAGCAAAGCCTTTTATCGCGCTGTGTTTGGGGCGCATCCCTATGCCGCCGATCCCGCTGGCACGCCGGAGTCGATCACCGCCTTAACCCGCGCCGATTTAGTCGCCTTTCATGCGCGGCAGTATGTCGGCGCAAATGCGGTGCTGGCGCTGGTCGGTGATCTGACCCGCGCTCAAGCTGAAGCATTGGCACAGCGCGTGGTCGCCGGTTTGCCCGCTGGTGAGCCGGTCGCGCCACTGCCAGCGGTGCCGGAGCTGGAACGCGGCACGTTGAACGCCATCAGCTTCCCGTCGAGTCAAACCACGCTGCTCGCTGGTCAGCCGGGGCTGCGGCGCGGCGATCCCGATTATTTTGCGCTCTATGTCGGCAATCACATTTTGGGCGGGAGCGGTCTAGTCTCGCTGCTGATGAACGAGATCCGCGAACAGCGCGGCCTGTCCTATAGCACCTATAGCTATTTCCTGCCGCTTGCCCAGCTTGGGCCGTTCATCATGGGTTTGCAGACGCGCAACGATCAGGCCGAACAGGCGCGAGTGGTGCTGCTCGATACGCTCAAACGGTTCATCACTCAGGGGCCGACGGCGGCGGAATTGACCGCTGCCAAGCAAAATATTACCGGCGGTTTTCCGCTCAAAATTGCTAGTAATGGCGATATCGTCGGCTATCTTGCGGTGATCGGGTTTTATAACCTGCCGCTGGATTATCTGGCGCGGTTCCGCGAGCGCATCGAAGCCGTCACCGCCGCGCAGATTCAGGATGCGTTTCAGCGGCGCGTGCATCCCGAGCGGCTGGCGATTGTCAGCGTTGGTGCCGCGCCCGCAGATGCGACCGCAACTCGTGGCACGCCCTAAGCCGCGTCCGGCCAATCAACTGCGGCTCATCGGCGGCGACTATCGCGGTCGCCGTCTGAGCTTTCCCGATCAGCCCGGCCTGCGCCCGACGGCGGATCGGGTGCGCGAGACGCTGTTTAATTGGGTCGCGCCTCGGATCGCGGGCGCACGCTGTCTGGATCTGTTCGCCGGCAGTGGGGCGCTGGGATTTGAGGCGCTGTCACGCGGAGCGCGGGCGGTGGTGATGCTCGAACAGGCTCCAGCAGTGGCGCGGCAATTGCGTGAGAATGCCGAGCGGCTGGGCGCGACGGCGGTGCAGGTGCATCAGGCTGATGCGTTGCGCTGGCTGGAACTGGAGCGGGTGCGCGAACCATTCGATCTAGTGTTTCTCGATCCGCCCTTTGCGGCAGATTTATTGGCTCCGGCGCTAGAACGGCTCGACCGTTGCGGCTGGCTCGCGCCCGAGGCGCAGGTCTATCTGGAAACCGCCGCGCAGACTGGCTTTCCGGCATTGCCCGTCGGCTGGGAGTTGATCCGCGACAAACGCGCCAGTCAGGTGCGCTATGGATTAGCGGTCACAGCGGCACAGTTGTCAAAATAAACCGCGCCACCTCATCATCCCCAATCCGCTGACCTGGCTCGCCGCCGGTGAGTCGATGCACCGCAACCGCAGGCAACACCGCCTGCACATCTTCTGGGATCACATAATCGCGTCCGGCCAGCAGCGCCCAAGCTTTGGCCGCGTGCAGCAGCCCGATTCCGGCTCGCGGCGAGAGTCCATAAGCAAAACGCTCCGAAGCGCGGGTGAATTGCAGAATCGCGTGGATATAGTCGATGATCGGCGGCGCAGCGTGAATGCGTAACACCGATTGTTGCAAAGCCAGCAATTCGGCATTGGTCAGCGCCGGTTGTTGACGGGCGACCAGCTCGCGCCGATCTTCGCCAGCTAATAACGCTTTTTCCTGATCCGCCGCCGGATAGCCGAGATGAATCCGCATCAAAAAGCGATCAAGCTGCGATTCCGGCAGCGGAAAGGTGCCGACCTGAAACAGCGGATTTTGCGTTGCAATCACGAAAAAGGGTTCGGGCAGGCGGCGCGTTTCGCCCTCGACTGTGACCTGACGCTCTTCCATCGCTTCGAGCAGGGCGCTTTGCGCTTTGGGCGTGGCGCGGTTGATCTCATCAGCGAGAATTAGTTGCGAAAAGATCGGGCCAGCATGAAAACGGAAGCTCTCCGAAGCCCGATCATAGACTGAGACGCCGATCACATCAGCGGGCAGCAGATCGCTGGTGAACTGAATGCGCGAATAATCCAGTCCGAGCAGCCGCGCCAGCAGATGCGCGAGCGTGGTTTTGCCGACGCCGGGCAGATCCTCAACCAGCAGATGACCGCGTGCCAGCAAACAGGCCAGCGCCAGCCGCAGTTCATGATCTTTGCCGAGGATGACCGCGCCGGCTGCGTTTAGGATGTGTTCGGGGAGGCTGGGATTGGGGGTGGTGGGCATGTGGGCGGCTCAGGTACTGGGCGACATAGCACCTAATAATAGTCGATATAAAACGCAAGCATCGCAAGGCTATGCGCGATAGATCGCTAACTTAAGCGCCTACCGTCGCTTGCTGGTAGTATCAGCATTTGATACTGTTTGGCGATGAACAGCACACAGCGCAAAACGTTAGCCGCTATTTTTGCCAATCCCGTCAATGGCAATCTACCCTGGCGGCGTATTGAATCACTGTTTATGGCGCTCGGTGCTGATCGGGATGAAGGCTCAGGTTCGGCGGTAACCTTCTTTCTCAACGGCCAGCGCGCCGACTTCCATCGACCGCATCCGCATCAAGATGCGCTGAAATATCGCATCAAGGCCGCACGCGAATTTCTCCAAAACGCCGGTATTCAACCACCATGAACGCCATGACTTATCGCGGCTATGCCGCACGCATCGCTTATGACGCTGAGGATCGCATCTTTGTCGGTCGTCTGGCCGGAATCAAAGATATTGTCGTGTTTCACGGAACGACCGTGGATGAATTAGAAACCGCGTTTCATGAAACCGTCGATCATTATCTTGAAGTCTGTGAGCGCACCGGACGCCCAGCGCAAAAGCCCTATTCTGGCCGTTTACTGCTGCGGCTCGATCCCGAAACCCATGCGGCAATGGCTGTCGCCGCTGAGTTGGCAGGCGTGAGCCTCAATCAGTGGGCGGCCAGCACCCTGCGCGAGGCCGTGCAACACTAAAACATAGCGGCTGGCGCTTCGGTTCCAGCGTCCTGTTATTCCTTCTTTATAAACCGGCTTTTCCCCATGCTTGCAAGCGATATCTATGACGTGATTGTCGTCGGCGGCGGTCACGCGGGCACTGAAGCGGCACTCGCGGCGGCGCGGTGTGGCGTGCGCACCCTGCTGTTGACGCAAAACATCGAAACCCTCGGCCAGATGAGCTGCAATCCAGCCATCGGCGGCATCGGCAAGGGCCATCTGGTGCGCGAGATCGACGCGCTCGGCGGGCTGATGGCGCGGGCGACGGATCGCGCCGGGATTCAGTTTCGCATCCTCAATGCCAGCAAAGGGCCAGCGGTACGCGCCACCCGCGCTCAGGCTGATCGTCTGCTCTATAAAGCAGCGGTGCGTTCGGCACTAGAAAATCAGCTTGGGCTGACGCTGTTTCAACAGTCGGTCGAAGATCTGCTCGTCGAAGGCGAGCGCGTCAGCGGCGTGCGCACGCAGATGGGGCTGGAGTTTCGTGCGCGGGCAGTGGTGCTCACGGTCGGGACGTTTCTCGGCGGGCGGATTCATATCGGGCTGTCGAATTATGAGGGCGGTCGCGCTGGTGATCCGCCATCGAATGGGCTGGCGCGACGCCTGCGCGAGCTGCCGTTTCGCATCGAGCGGCTCAAGACTGGCACGCCGCCGCGTCTCGATGCCCGCACCATTGATTACAGCCGACTCGCCGAGCAGCCGGGCGATGCGCCGGTGCCGGTGTTTTCCTTCATGGGACGAGCGGAAGATCACCCGCATCAGGTCAGTTGTCATATCACGCACACCAGCGAGCGCACCCACGACATCATCCGCTCGGGGCTATCGCGCTCGCCGCTGTTTACCGGCGTGATCGAAGGGGTCGGGCCGCGCTACTGTCCGTCGATTGAAGACAAGATCGTGCGCTTTGCTGACAAAACCGCGCATCAGATTTTTCTCGAACCCGAAGGGCTGACCACGCACGAGGTCTATCCGAACGGCATCTCGACCAGTCTGCCCTATGACATTCAGGAGGCACTGGTGCGCTCCATCGTCGGGCTGGAACGGGCGCATTTGACACGGCCCGGCTATGCAATTGAATACGATTTTCTCGATCCGCGTGATCTCAAGCCGTCGCTGGAGACGCGCCCGCTGGCGGGCTTGTTTCTCGCTGGTCAGATCAATGGGACGACGGGTTATGAAGAGGCGGGTGCGCAGGGATTGCTTGCCGGTGTCAATGCGGCGCTTCAGGTGCAGGGCCGCGATCCCTGGCATCCGCGCCGCGATGAATCCTATCTGGGCGTGATGGTTGACGATCTGATTACACGCGGGACGAATGAGCCGTATCGCATGTTCACCAGTCGGGCGGAGTATCGACTGCTGCTGCGCGAGGATAACGCCGATCTGCGGTTGACTGAGATCGGGCGGCAGTTGGGATTAGTCGGTGACGAGCAATGGCGGGCGTTTGCGCACAAGCGCGAGTCGCTGGAACGCGAGCGCCAGCGTCTGCATGACACCTGGGTGCGACCGGAGACGCTCGATCCGGCGCGGGCGCTGTTGGTGCTCGGCGAGCCGCTCCGCCGTGAAGCGCGGGCGTTGGAGTTGCTGGCGCGGCCCAATGTCGGGTATGCGGGGATTCGGGTGCTTACGGGTGAGCCGCCGGAGCCGGTCGCGCCCGAGGTCGCCGAGCAGTTGGAGATTCAAACGCGCTATGCCGGCTATATCAGTCGTCAGTGCGCCGAGATTGAGCGTCAACGCGAGCAGGAGCGCAAGCCGTTGCCCGATGGGTTTGACTATACGCAGGTGCGCGGGCTGTCGGTTGAGGTGCGCGAGAAGCTGATGCGGGTGCGTCCGGCGACGATTGGTCAGGCGGCGCGGATTCCGGGGGTGACGCCAGCGGCGGTGTCGCTGTTGTTGATTTATTTGAAGCGGCTGGGTGGTACTTCAACGGCGCATGTTGTTGAATGTTAGATTCCTGACCTACGCCGCTAGATGGGTTTCACGGCCAACAAGCGTTACAGCAATCGTCAAGATTATCGCGTGGCCGTTCTATCCATCCTACCTTGCTATTTATTGTTATTTCCAGCAAGGCTTTTGAGAATATGCTTTGCTAAATGCTCATTGATGTCGTTATGTCTAGGCACCGGTTCTGATGCACCTGTTGTTGGATTATGATAAATATCATGCTTTTTACCGTGCCGTAAAAGCAAGCAGCCGTGATTTATCAATAACTCAATCAACTTTTGTCTTTTCACGCGACTTCCATTTCCGCTACTCGTTTGATGCCTGGAATTTCCTCAGAGCTAAACAGCTCGCACAGATCTGCAAGGTGATCTTTTAGATCACTTAAATCATTTCCTTGTGTCCAGTGATCAGGGTATTCATTTAAGTACCCTAAATATGTTTCATCGGAAGTTTTCCAATATGTAAAATTCATTTTTTTCATTGGTTATACCTTATGAGTGATAACGCCAAGCTCACCGGCGGAGCGTTAGCGGAGTCCGCTGGAGCGTTGAGTTAGGCTGGTTGATGTCTTAGCCACTTCCAGCAAATACCGAAGTGCTTTGTTTACCGCTTCATCATTCGGAAAAGCTTCTGCAATATCAGGCTCAAGAAGCACTAAATTGGTTTCTTCTTTGATCCGGTTTGCATATTTACCACGCACGATTTCACCGAAATCTGATCGTTTGTATTCTGGTCTGAGTTCGTCAGCCATCTCTGATTTAACCTTCTTCATAAATTTGCCTCTCAATATTAGTCGTTAGTCGTGCCGAAATGATGCGAATCGCATTACCTCTATTGGTATGTGCCACCGTCAGTAATCGTCCTTGAGAGGAAACGCCAAAGGTTACAAATCGTTCCTCGTCATCTGAATGGTCTGGGTCATGCGCAGTAGCCGAAAATACATCGCGTAATGCACTGCTCGCTTCTTCAAAGGTAACACCATGTTTGTATCGGTTTGCTGCCGCTTTTTTCGGATCCCATTCAAAATGAATATTTCATGACTCTTTTAGCTTCCATTCAGCGGAACGCCTTGCTGTATTAGACTGTAAATTGTAGTAAATTGTAGTATGGGTAGAGCAAAGCGAAACCCATCATTTCGCATCTGCTGAGATGAACGATGGGTTTCACGGCCAATAAGCGTTACAGCAAACATCAAGCTTATCGCGTGGCCGTTCTACCCATCCTGCCTTGCTAACGCCAAGCTCAGCCGAGCCGGTTGAGCGAGAGCGAAACCGGCTTCGGCTGGAGCACCGTGTTAGGCGATTTTATGGATTAGATTAAAGTTGTACCGTATGAACGAGCCAAGCCAAGAAAAACAGCCACTTGCCTAACGAAGAATCAAAGACTTAGGTTTCGCTCGGTACAACTCTATTGTTTTTTCAGAATTAAACCGAACCTGACCCGTTTTATTACCCGTTTTATTCTGCGTTTTATTCTGACCCGTTTTATTCCACCCGTTTTATTCCGTTTTATTCTAGATGGGTTTCACGGCCAACAAGCGCTACAGCAACCATCAAGGTTATCGCGTGGCCGTTCTACCCATCCTACTTTGCTATCTCTTCGCTTTTTTCGATTTCGCCTTCATAGGTATAGTATCTGGTTTTGCCGCCTTCACTGACTATCCAAACTTCGTGCGCACCTTTGGATAGATATATACTAACCTGATACCGATTTTTCGTTTTTGACAATTAACCGATAATAGAAAAATTCTCTGTCAGCAAAGAACGCAGCTCGCTTTTGTATTGACTTGGGTTCG
>NZ_FNOW01000019.1 GCF_900107145.1 Allochromatium warmingii
GTAAGTCTGGGTTTTCAATTTTTATATTTCGCACTCTCATCGTGAAAACCTCTTTTATTTACTATAATTATAGACACTTCTGCAAATAACTATAAATGTGAATTAAATGAATTAAATGTGAATTAAATGGGTCAGGTTCGGTTTATTTTTCAAGGCCGAATCTAATTCATCAAACCACCTAACACGGTGCTCCAGCCGAAGCCAGTTTCGCTCTCGCTGATGCTCGATAAATCCGCGTCAGCTAGAATCGGTTACAATAAAGCTAATTATCTACTGGATTTTTTGTGCAGACGTGGTTAGCCGATGTAAGCTTAAGCTGGCCGATCTTTCCGCGCTCGCCCGTCGCTGCACGCGGGTATTCTCAAATCGCTGGAGACGCTTGATTTTATGTCTGTTTCACCTTTCGCCCTTGACGACGATTCAGCCTATCAGCACTGGCGCGAACACAAGCTCGCGCAGACTCCGACCGATCTTGCGGCGCTCATCGTCGAAATCCGCGATCCGCGACAACTCACCGCAGCCGAGCGCACGGCACTGCTCGACCGCTGTCGGCGTACCAATATGGCGATCTATATTGGAACAACGGGCGACGATCCCGATAAAGCGATTCCGCGTATGCTCGGGGCGCAACTCGGTTTACATTGCCTCGATCATAATGCCGGAGCCGATGACGATGCGATTACTTCATTAACGGTGCAAACAGATGCCCGACATCGTGATTACATTCCGTATTCAAATCGCGCAATTTCGTGGCACACCGACGGCTATTACAATCGCCCCGAACAGCAAATTCATGGTTTGCTATTACATTGCGTGCAGCCAGCGGCTGAGGGCGGACAAAACGATCTGCTTGATCATGAAATCGCCTATATTTTACTCCGCGACCAGAATCCTGAATTTATTCGTGCCTTGATGCATTCGGAGTGCATGACGATTCCGGCGAATCATGTTGATGGTGAAGAAGTGCGACCCGATCAAACCGGCGCAGTTTTTACAGTGCGGGCAGATGGACGCTTACATATGCGTTATACCAATCGCGCCCGCAATATTCGTTGGCGTGATGATGCCGTAACACGCGAAGCGGTCGCGGCACTGAAATCACTACTGGAAACAGGCACGCCCTGGATGATGAGCGGACGATTAGAGGCGGGCTGGGGTTTAATCAGCAATAACGTGCTGCATACGCGCAGTGGTTTTACTGATGGAGCAGTGCCGCGTTTGTTATATCGGGCGCGATATTATGATCGGCTGCAAGAGACATGATAGATTCGGGCTTTCAGCTATCAGCCGCCTGCGACCAGTGTTTAGGAGTTATGAAGCCTTGAGCTTTGTGACTAAAAATAATTAGACAGGATTAACAGGATTGATTTAAAAATAAATTCAAAATTGTCTTAAAAAATCCTGTCAATCTTGAACAATTCTGTTAATCCTGTCTAAATCTGCGCCTGACTCTCTTGCTCTAATTGCCGTTTCACTGCCCCGGGTGAACCAGTACACCGCGCTAGTCGATCATAGGCCACTGGCACCACGAACAGCGTAAATACGGTCGCCGCTAATACGCCGAATAAAATCACAACCCCAATCACAGCGCGGGTTTCCGATCCTGCGCCACGCGATAACAACAGCGGCACCGCACCCGCTGCGGTAGTAATGCCGGTCATTAAAATCGGGCGCAAGCGCGTTTCACTGGCTTCGAGCAGCGCGGCACGCAAGGCTAAACCTTGATCGCGTAATTGATTGGCAAATTCGACAATCAAAATGCCGTTTTTCGCGGCTAATCCTACCAGCATCACTAAGCCAATCTGACTGAATAGATTAAGACTGTGCCCGGTGAGCCAGAGACCGAATAACGCGCCCGCCATCGCTAATGGCACGGTGAGCATAATCACGAACGGATGAATCCAGCTTTCAAATTGCGCCGCTAGCACTAAATACACAACAATTAAGCCGAGCACAAAGACAAATAACACCCCAGCGGCGCTATTTTTGAAATCACGGCTCTGACCTTTGTAATCAATTTGGGCGTGTTCGGGCAGATGGGTGCGGACTTTAGTTTCGAGATAAGCGAGTGCATCACCGAGCGCCAGCCCCTCGGCGAGACTGGCTTCCAGCGTGATTGCTCGCACACGATTAAAGCGATTAAGGCTGGGCGATTCGGCGATCTCCGATACCTGCGCGAGGCTGGCGAGCGGAATCAGCGCCTCGGTACGCGCCGAGCGAATAAACACATGATCGAGACTGGTCGGGGTGCGTTGACTGTCGCGCTTGCCTTCGAGGATCACGTCGTATTCTTCGCCCTGATCCAGATAGGTCGTCACCCGCCGCGAGCCAAGCAGGGTTTCGAGCGTGCGCCCGAGTGCGCCGACCGTCACCCCAAGATCGGCGGCACGGTCGTAGTCGATTGCAACCCGCAGTTGCGGCTTAGTTTCTTTGTAATCCCAGTCGATGCCGGTTAGCCCTGGATTGTCTTGGTCAATGGCCGCCAGCAGGGTGTCGCGCCACGCGGCCAATTCTTCATAGCTGCCGCCGCCGAGCACGAATTGCACCGGTTTACTGGTGCGGGTGCCAAACCCTTGCCGCATCACCGGAAATGCCCGCACGCCGGGCAGATCGGCGAGCGTGGCGCGGACTTCATCCATGATGACCCACGCGGAACGGCGGTTGGCGTGGCGGTCGAGCACCACGACCACCATGCCGGTGTTAAAGCTCGCGGTGTTAGAAAAGGCTCGCGGACTGCGCACTAACAGCCGAATCGCCTCGCCACTCTCGGCATAGGGCAGCAAGCGCCGCTCGATTTCGGCCAGATACCGCTGCATATAAGCGTGCGACGCGCCCTCGGGGCCGTTGACGAGAATAAAAAACGCGCCGCGATCTTCCTTCGGCGTGTATTCCTGCGGGATCTGCGTAAACAGCCACCCCGCCGCGCCCAGCGTTGCGATCAGCGTCACCAGCACGATCCAAGATTGACGCAATAGCCCATCGAGCAGCCGCCGATAGCCGCGCCGAATCAGTAGAAATGCGCGATCAATCTGGGTTGCCAAGCCGAACCGAGCTTGGGGCTTTGTTGTTACGGCATGGGCGGGCGGGAGGATTTTTGAGGCCAGCATCGGCGAGAGCGATAGCGCGACGATGGACGAAAACACCACCGCTGCCGCCATCGTCAAGGCAAATTCAGCAAACAAGCGCCCAAGATCGCCCTGCAAAAACGCAATCGGCACGAACACGGCGACGAGCACAAGCGTCGTTGCGACCACGGCAAAGCCAACCTGCCGCGCTCCGCGATAGGCGGCCACAAGGCGCGTTTCGCCGTACTCTTCCATGCGGCGATGAATGTTTTCCAGCACCACAATCGCATCATCGACCACCAGCCCAATGGCCAGCACCAGCGCCAGCAGCGTCAAAATGTTGATGGAAAAGCCTAGCCACAGCAGCACGGTAAAGGTTGCCACCACCGAGACCGGCACCGTGACCGCTGGCACCAGCGTCGCTCGCCAACTGCCCAAAAACAGAAAAATCACCAGCACTACCAGCCCAATCGCCAGTACCAGCGTGCTGTAAACCGCGTCAATCGCTTCTTCAACAAACACCGAGCTGTCGAAACTTTGGCTGAGGTGCATCCCCTCGGGCAGCGACTGATTGATGCGCTCCATCTCGGCTTTCGCCGCCTGCGCGACAGTGACGGTATTGGCGGTCGATTGCTTGATGATTCCTAAGCCAACCATCGGCTGACCATTGCCGCGAAACAGGGTGCGTGATTCTTCGGTGCCGCGTTCGACCCGCGCTACATCGCCGAGCCGCACTAAATAGTCATCGTCACCGCGCTTGAGCACCAGTTGCGCAAAATCCTCGGCGGTATTAAACGCCCGCTCCACGCGCACGCTAAATTGACGGTCAAGCGATTCGACCGCACCGGCTGGCAGTTCGATATTTTCCGCCCGCAGCGCCTCCTCGACATCAGCGACTGTCAGGTCACGCGCTGCTAGAGCATGGCGGTCGAGCCAGATGCGCATGGCATAGACCTGTTCACCACCGACCTGCACCCGCGCCACGCCTTCGAGCACCGAGAACCGATCCACCAGATAGCGCCGCGCATAATCCGATAATTGCGGCACGCTCAGGTGTTCGCTGGAGAGATTGAACCAGACGATCACATCATCATTGCTATCGACCTTTTGGATTTCGGGCGGATCAGCTTCGCTCGGCAACTGGTCGATGATCCCCGCAACGCGATCCCGCACATCATTGGCGGCGCTATCAACATCACGGTCAATGCTGAACTCGATACTGATGCGCGAGCGCCCGTCCTCGCTGCTCGATTCGACACTGCGCATCCCCGCCACGCCGGCGATGCGCTCTTCGATGATCTGGGTAATCCGGCTCTCAACCACAGCGGCGGCGGCACCACGATAAGTCGTCGAGATTGACACCACCGGCGGGTCAATATCGGGAAATTGACGCAGTGGCAGGCGATCAAAGGCGACCAATCCGAACGCGACCAGCAGCAGTGACAGCACACTGGCCAAAACCGGACGGGTGATGGAGAGATCGGACAGGATCATGGCGCGGCACGCGGGCCATCGATCAGGCGCAGCGGCTGACCGGGGCGCACTTTTTCCTGACCGTCGGTGATGACCCGCGCTGTCGCGGTCAGGCCGTCACGAATCTCAACCCAGCCCGGCAGCCGCGTGCCGATGCGCACCGCGATCCGGGTGGCGGTCAAACCGCGTTCATCGTCCTCTAGTCGCATCACAAAGTGTTCGGCCCCGCGCTGCACAATCGCTGCTTCGGGAACGGTCAGTGCCTCGCGTGGATCAAGCCGCAGAGTGACCTGCATCAGCAGCCCAGGTTTTAAGCGCAACTCAGGATTGGGCAAAATCGCCCGCACCCGCACCGAACGGGTGATCGGATCAATGCGGCTGTCGATGCCGCGCACCACGCCGCTAAACACCTGTGTACCAAAGGCCGGACTGACTGCCGCGATGGGCAATCCGGGCTGAAGCGCGGCCAGATGCGCACTCGGTACGCTGAAATCGAGCTTCATCAGCCGATCATCGTCGAGCGTGGTAATCAGATCGCCCGGCTCGACCAACGCGCCGACGCTCACATGCCGCAATCCAAGCATACCGGCAAAGGGCGCTTTGATGACACGATCCGCGACCCGCGATTGCAGCGCCGCCAACAGCGCCTGCGCTGCATTCAGATCGCGCTGGCGCTCATCGAGCAGCGATTCCGACGCCGACCGCTGCGTCACCAGTGATTTAACGCGCTGATATTGGCGCTCGGCTTCGTGAGCGCGGACTTCGGCTTCATCAAGCAGCGCGTGCTCTTCGGCGCTAGTCAGCTCGACCAATGGCGCACCGGCTGGCACGCGCTGCCCGTCATCAAAATGCAGTGCTGAGATGGTCTCCGTGACCCGCGAGGTGATGGCGACGGATTCATTAGCTTGCAGCGTGCCCAGCGCCTCAACTTCCTGACTCATCGGCTGGATGCGCACCGAGGCAGCGACGACGGCCAGCGGTGGCGCAGCGGCAGCGATGGTGGTCAGTCCTGCCAGCAGTACGATCAGGATTGGGATGAGGGCGACGGGCATGGGTGGGACTCGTTTGTCTTTGAATTTTCAGATTATCAACAATCGCACAGACTCAATACATAAAGTATATGTGGGAGCATATCTAGAATAGAACCGCACAGAATGCGACACTTACCCACTCACAATTCACCCTAAAACATCATCCAACCGGATCATTCAGTACCATGACCATGATTACTCCAAACGCGATTGACGATGCCCTAAATGCCTGTGTTTATGCCCGTGATGAACGCAAAGCACCGGACGCGCATCGGCGCAGTAAATTTCTCGTTGGTTGGGAGGATGCCACGCAGCATCAAAAGATTTATACAGACGAGGCACTTGAACGGCTCACCTGGAAAAATCTCGGCTACCGTTTAGGACAGCATTTCGGTGCGCAGACAGCGGCTGAAATTGATGCGGTATTTGATTATCTGACTGAAGTTTGGAATCGCACCGCGACCGCTTAAATGCACCGCGCTGCTACAGGCTTGCAATAGCACTCGCATTAACTTGCTTGTCTCTGACGCAATCAAAACTCGCGTCAGAGACAAGCGACTCACCGCTCACACACCCAACATCTTTTCGAGATAGTGAATATTCGCGCCACCGGCGAGAAAAGCACCATCGCGCATAATTGCACGCTGAAGTTTGATGTTGGTGTTAATACCCTCAATCACCGTTTCGCGCAACGCATTGCACATGCGAGCAGTCGCAGCTTCGCGGTCTTCACCATGCGTGATGAGCTTACCGATCATCGAATCATAGTGACAGGGCACGGTATATCCCGAATAAATATGGGTGTCGATCCGCACCCCAGGGCCGCCCGGAGCATGAAAATCGGTAATCTTGCCCGGACTTGGCATAAAGGTTTCGGGATGTTCGGCATTGATACGACATTCAATCGCATGGCCGCGCATCTGAATATCGGCTTGTCGATAACGCAAGGGTTCGCCAGCAGCAATTAAAATCTGCTCTTTGACAATATCGACGCCTGTGACTAATTCCGTAACCGGATGCTCAACTTGAACGCGGGTGTTCATTTCGATGAAATAAAACTGCCCGTTTTCATACAGAAATTCAAACGTCCCGGCACCGCGATAGCCAATCGAGCGACAGGCCGCTGCACAGCGTTCGCCGATTTCGCGCCGCTGTTGCTCGGTAATGCCGGGCGCGGGCGCTTCTTCGACAACCTTTTGATGGCGGCGCTGCATCGAGCAATCGCGCTCACCGAGATGAATCGCGTTGCCCATTTGATCGGCGAGCACTTGAAATTCGATATGGCGTGGGTTCTCTAAGAACTTTTCCATATACACCATATCGTTATTAAATGCCGCTGCTGCTTCCGCACGGGTCAGCGCAATCGCATTTAATAAGGTCGCTTCGGAATGCACCACGCGCATTCCGCGCCCGCCGCCGCCACCAGATGATTTAATCATGATCGGATAGCCGATCTCACGGGCTAATTCGAGCGTGCGTTTTTTATTATCATCAATTGGGCCATCCGAGCCAGGCACGCAGGGTACGCCGGCGGCTTTCATCGCGGCAATCGCTGAGACTTTATCGCCCATTAAGCGAATGGTTTCAGGACGTGGCCCGATGAAAATAAAGCCGGATTTTTCGACGCGCTCGGCAAAATCGGCATTTTCCGATAAAAAGCCATAGCCTGGATGAATGGCGACGGTATCAGTGACTTCAGCGGCGCTGATTAACGCCGGAATATTTAAATAGCTCTGCAATGCTGGAGCTGGGCCAATACAGACCGATTCATCGGCGTGTAGAACATGCTTTAAATCGCGGTCAGCTTCCGAATGTACCGCGACAGTTTTAATGCCGAGTTCGCGGCACGCTCGCAAAATGCGCAGGGCAATTTCGCCGCGATTGGCGATGAGAATTTTCTCAATCATGGCAGACATAATACAGCGGCCCTCAGTCGATTAAGAACAGCGGTTGGTTGTATTCAACCGGCTGTCCATTTTCGACTAAGATGCGCTTGATCGTTCCCGATTGTTCGCATTCGATCTGATTGAGAATTTTCATCGCCTCAATAATGCAGAGCGTATCACCAGCTTTGACGGCGTGCCCTTCTTCAACAAAGGGTTTTGATCCCGGCGCGGGCGCACGATAAAAGGTGCCGACCATCGGCGAGCGCACCAACGTGCCGGTGATGATTTCTTCGGCCTCTTCACTGGCGGCGGCGCTGGCAGACGCGGCAGCCGACGGCGCGGCACCGGCGTTCATGGGCATCGCCATCGGCATCCCCTGAGGCATGTAGAACGGCATCGCCGCACCGCCGTTGATGTGACGGCTGATGCGCACCGATTCCTCGCCCTCGTGGATCTCGATCTCAGCTACGTCGGATTGCTCCAACAACTCGATCAGCTTTTTGACCTTGCGAATATCCATCGTTTTAGGTGTTCTCGTTCGTTGAGTCCTGCGCCAAGCGGCCCAGCGCGGCGCGGAGCGCCAACGTGTACCCTTCGGCCCCGAGTCCGCAGATGACGCCCACTGCGATGTCAGAAAAATAGGAGTGGGCGCGGAATGGCTCGCGGGCGTGTACATTCGAAAGATGTACTTCGATGAAGGGGATGGCCACGGCGAGGAGGGCATCGCGCAAGGCGACGCTGGTGTGGGTAAAGGCGGCCGGATTGATGAGGATAAAACGCACCTCGTCGCGCCCGGCCTGATGTATCGCCTCGATCAAAACATGTTCGGCATTGCTTTGCACGAATCCTAGCGCGTGACCGGCGGCCTGAGCCTCGGCGCGAAGTTGGCGCTCGATGTCAGCGAGGGTGACGCGCCCGTAATGACTGGGTTCGCGGGTTCCGAGCAGATTGAGATTCGGCCCGTTGAGGACGAGGATCGAGGGCATGGCGCGACTGCCTGACAGACCAAAAAGGGGATGGGGGGGTGCGTCATTGCCGACCGGCCAAAATCGGCGGCAAATCGCGGCGAATTGTCCCGATTTCATCCGATCTTGTCCAGCGAGCATCGGAAGTTACTTTGAGCTTTCAGCGTTTTTCAGCGTTTTCAGCGGCCAAAACTAGGATGCTCTAAGCTGCTAACCGCTATGTGGAATCGCATCACTTCGGATGCGCCAATCACACCACAACCACGCGATCCCGTCCGCCTTCTTTAGCGAGATATAAACCGCGATCTGCTCGTTCAATGAACGACTCCGATGTTTCACCGGGTTGAAAGCGGGTTAAACCAATCGAAACAGTAATCGAGCGAATGGTATCCTGCGTGCTTTTACGGCGAATGTGTAGAGTGGCAATTTGACGGTGAATCTCAGCGGCAAGCTGCTGCGCGACGGCTAATTCATCATTTACAATCACCGCAAATTCTTCGCCGCCATAGCGTGCAACAAATACGCGCTCATTGTGCAAATGTGCGAGCACCTGTCCGACAACTTCCAGCACGCGATCACCCATTACATGCCCATAGCTATCATTGAGTCGCTTAAAATGATCGAGGTCGATGATTAAAAGGCAGGTCGGCTCATCGGGTGCGGACAATGATTGAGCAAGGGCTTCATCAAAAGCGCGGCGATTGGGAATCTGCGTCAGTGCATCTATCCGCGCTTGGCGCTCACTGGCTTCTAATTCGCGCTTAAGCTGTTCAACTTGGGCGTTGGCTGATTCGAGTTCATTGCAAAAAACTTGCGTTTGGTGCGCTAAATCACGGGTTTCTGTGAGCAATTGCCCGAGCATAAAGCGGATATGTTCTTGATCGACATTATTTTCAAAGACTTCTATTGCTTCGCGCAAGCTGGCTCCGTAATCCTGCGCGTCACGTAGATTACGCGAAACAGCCCGTGTCAACTGCGTGACAATATCGACAATCAGATCGCGGACTTGCGGGCTGCTAGGTAGGTAATGCTTGACGAAGTACTCAAAAAACAAGACTTCGCTAATTTCAGGGTTATAGGGGCCGCTTTCGGGAAATTCAGCCAGCAAAGCGCGGCTGAGTTCTGGCGAAGCGTTCTGCACATGCGCATACCAGAGTGCATAATTATAGGGCGTTGGCGGAATACGACGGCGTACCATCAGCGGCACTGCCATGCGTAGATAATCCGAAGCTGTACTGAGATCATCCTTGAAATTCATCCGGTTCACGCTCATCAATCTTACGCGAGAAACCCCGTCCTAATTATAGGGCTGGGAGGCAGAGCGCACGGTGCGGAGCACCATTAAGCCGCCAATCTCGCTTCCTCCGGTTGTGTTAGGTTGAATGAATAACCATAACCATCAGCGCGTTGCAGCACTGAGCAATGGCGATGAGCAATCCCTTGAATTACGCCGGTGGCGGTTTGAATATTGAAGCTGCCGGAGGTGCGCACCGCCACGCGCCCGACGTGAACTCCAGCTTTTTTACCGCTCGGTATGTGAGCGATGACCCGATCCCCGGTCTGAAATCCATGAATGCGCTTGTGGCGCATCAGATGACCACGCGGAAAGCCGAAGCGATTCAGTCGCGTGCGCTGATAGCTACCACGTCCCATCGCTTTAATAGCGAGTGTGGGGATTTGCCAATTGTGTAGCGCATCAAGCTTACCAACACAGGCGGCATCGAGCGCATGAGTTTTGGGAATACCGAGGCGTTGGCGGTTGTATTTGGTTTGACCACCTGAGCCGGTTTTGACTTGCAGGCCGGTGGCCTTGAGTGCATTAAACAGTGCCCAACGAGTCGTATTAACGGCAGCGGCATCTTTTAATGGAGCCTGAGCCTGCGCTTGAATCTGTTTAAGTAATTCCAATTTATGTTTCAGGAATGCTTCAATCGACTGTGCGCCTTTTTTGTGATTACAGGGCGCACAGGCTAACGTCAAATTGCTCAGGCGATTGGAACCACCAGCGGATTTAGGGCGAATATGTTCGATCTGAAGCGGAACCTGTTGTGCTCCACAATAAGCACAGGTGCGCTGCCATTTTTCTAATAAATATTCGCGCACTTCATACCCAGCTAATTCACCTTGCTGATATTCAATTCCACTGATTTCAGGATGCTGCATCGCTTGCAAATCAAAACGCACCAATTCCTGAGTGATTTCTGTAATCGGTGCAAGTCGGCGTAAGCGTTTTACCCAATTGATCGTTGTCTCGACACGATGACGCAGACTCGGTGCCAACCAGCCTTTTGGTTTGGTGCGATTGAGAAAGCGTGGGGCACGATAGCGGAGATTCGCGGAGCGCCGACGACGACGCATCGCACTACGTGCCCGCAGTGCTTCGCTGATTTGATAACCGCGATGGGTCAGTTCAGCTAACCACACTACAGACTCATCACGACGTACTACTTCACGCACTAGCGCAATCCCAGTGGTTTTGCTCCCCGGGTCAAGCTTTAGGCGCAGCGGTTGTAATACGCCGCCGATTCGATCCTTTAATCGGATCGTAAAAGGCACTAAACGCACCACCACCGCCCGACCGCGTTCAAGTAACAACCGTGCTCGCTTTTCCGAGCACGGCATCAGCGGTCTTTTCTGTTTATTCAGTACAAAAACAGACATATATTCACACTCAAACATCTGCCCTTACGGGCCTAGTAACGGAAGCCCAAAGGCTTCGCTCCCCTCGGGACTGTCTACAACCGGCTCCCGCTTCGCAGCGGCGATCAGAACCTTCGGCGTTTTACCTTGCGCCAGCCTAATCCTGACCTTTCAGAGCGGCGGACTGAGGAAGCATCCGCCGGTGAGTCTTGACGACCTATTGTAAACGGAGCGGGTTGGTTACCGCTTTCCCTGGTCAACGTGGCTTGCGAGTCACCTCACAAGCCCCTGCCATAAGGCGGGGGTTCGTTGACCGCTGGATTCGCCGCGAATTAGGTTGCAACATCGCGAAGCGGCGCTCCTGCGTACAGGTGGCGCTAGCTTCCAATTTCATTTATCGCGTCCCGTGCGATGGTGTTCTACGCCTAAGCTGGCAGCCGATTTCAACTCCCCTCAATCCGCTGGTGCAGATAGGCAAACACCGCCAGCGCCCCGGCGATCACCTGATCGGGGACTAGCGCCTGATGCAGCGCCAGCGTATTGAGGGCAGAAGTAAAGGCTTTCCATGCAGCGGCGGTCTGATCGCTGTGGAAATCGAGAAACCGTGCCGCGCCCAGCGACTCGCCGAGACGGCGCCGCAGATGACGCGCAATCGTCCGTCCGCCCAGCGTCGCCCCTTCCAGTACATACAGACCGCCGACGGTGGCGCTGAGATCGTGGGGCAAGGCAAGCGTCGCGGTCATCGCGACCAGTCTGGGATGATAGGTCAAGCCCTGTTCATCGAGATCGGCCAGCAGCGCCGGCAGCTTCGGGCGCACTCCGAGTTGTTCACGGATCGCCGGATCAATCACATCAAACAGCGTGCGTTCCAGCGGCGCAAGAATACTGACCATCGCGTGCAAATACTGCTGATAGGCCGCTAGCGTCACCGTCTCAGCGGTCAGTTGCGCCATCAGTGGCAACAGCTCAATCTCGGCATGAACGCCTGCCGTAGCACGGCGCAGCACACGGGCAAGATCGCGGTCAGTGCATGACGCAGAACCGGTTGCAGGATACGGCATAACACTGTCCATCTGGTTTAAGATCGCGCTACCCGACTTCAATACCCGAACCCCCATCATGAGCGAATCCCTAGCACCGGGCTTTTTGGCTGAATGCGAGCGTGAGCAGTTGCATCATGTCCAGTCTATCCAACCTTGGGGTTGCGTGCTAGGCGGTCGCACGGGTGCGCCAATCGTCGAGGTGGTCAGCGCCAATCTGCCCGCTTGGACGGGCTGGATACCCGAAGCGGTGTTAGGTCAGGCGCTCACAACCCTGCTGCCGGAGTTTCCACCGCAGACCGAACTGACCGATATTACCAACGCCCCGGATGCGTGGATGCTGGCAGCCAGCGATAAGCGGTTCTATCCGGCGCTGCTCGCGGGGCCGAGCGGCCCGCTCGATGGTTTGCTCTCCTGCAATGCGCACAACTGGCTGCTCGAATTAGAACCAGCTTTGCCCAGCGAGCAACAGGCCGATGCCTATCGTCCGGTGCCGCATCGCCTCTATCGGATGCCGTATTCAGAGCGCGATTGGGCCAGTCATTGCCAGTATCTTGCTGATGAGCTGCGCACCGCGAGCGGCTTTGAACGAGTGATGATTTATCGCTTTCGTCACGATGGGTGCGGCGAGGTCATCGCCGAGAGTCTGCGTGACGGACTGCCGCCCTATCTTGGGCTACGCTATCCGGCATCGGATATTCCACAGATTGCCCGTCAGCTCTATCGACTCAACTCCCATCGTCAGATCCCCAACATTGCCGCGCCGCCGGTGCCGTTGCTCAGTCTGGAGCCGGAAGCGGTCGCCGATTTAACGCTGTCGGATCTGCGTGCCGTCTCGCCGGTGCATCTGGAATATCTCAAAAATATGGGCGTCACCGCCTCGCTGTCGTTTTCGATTCTTATCAGCGGCGAGCTGTGGGGGCTGATTGCCTGTCATCATTCCGCGCCGCGTCATCTGGCGCTGCCGGTGCGCTTGCGCTGTGCTGAGATGACGCAGGTGTTTACGCTGGCGATCTCAGGCTATCAAAGTACACAACGGCTGATGGATCTGAACGAAAGCGATCAAGAGATTCTCGCGCTGTTGGCCGCGCTGCGCCTAGTGGATGATGAGCGCGATTTGATCGCCGAACTCGGAACTGGTCGTGCGAATGTAATCGACCACACCCTCGCGCAAGCCCTGCTATCGCTGGCGCGAGCAACGGGCGCGGCGCTGGTTGATGCGTCCAATATTGTGACTGTCGGCCAGACGCCAGAGGTGAGCGACATTCGCGCTCTGGTCAACTGGCTGCATGAAACCGTGACTGCGCCGATTTTTGTCACCGACCGGCTCGCGGCGCTCTATCCCGAAGCCATCGCCTTTGCTGAACTCGGAAGCGGTCTGATGGCGGTGCGGGTTGACGGCTATCGTGAGACCGGCGACCGCTGGTTTTTATGGTGGCGACCCGAGCAACCGCATACTGTTTACTGGGCGGGCGATCCGCGCAAAGGTGCGCTCTTTGATGAACAACGCCAAGTACTCTCGCCGCGTTCCTCGTTTGCCCGCTGGATTGAAACCACAGCGCGTCAGTCCGAACCCTGGACGGACGCCGATTGGCTCCGCGCTAAGAAGTTTCGCAGTCTGGTGCTACACGACATCAATGCGCGTTTTTTGGGGCGGTGAGCGGCATCACTGTCTGATAGCTTACAGGACTCACCCATGAACACGGCGCTCATCACTGGTGCAAATTCTGGATTGGGCCGCGCCTGCGCACAGGCGCTCGCGGCGGCGGGTTGGCGCGTGGGATTAGTCGCCCGCGACCGCACACGCGGTGCAGCGGCGCTGGCTGAAATTCAAGCCACAACCGGCAATCCGCATTTACATCTGTTTGTCGCCGATTTGGTCAGTCAAGCTGAGGTGCGGGCACTGGCCGCTGCGGTGCTTGCGCAGTTCGATCACCTACAGTTGCTCATCAATAATGCCGGAACAGCATTTCGTGAACGGCGGCTGAGTCCTGATGGCATCGAGCGGGCGCTGGCGATCAATCATCTTGCGCCATTTTTACTCACACAGTTGTTGCTCGACCGGCTGACGGCCAGTGCTCCAGCACAGATTGTCAATATCAGCACCCGCATAAACACCGCGCTCGATCTCGATGATTGGAACTGGGAGCGCCGCCCGTATCGCATGATGGCCGCCTATGGTCAGTCGAAGCTTGGCAATCTGCACCTGACATTCGAGCTGGCGCGACGGCTCGCCGATAGCGGCGTGCGCGTCAACGCAGTTTTTCCGGGTGTGTTCCGCTCCAATCTCGGCGGCACCGATGGCGCACAAGGGCGGTTCTGGCGCGTACTTGATCGTCTGATTGGCTGGGCACTGCCGACACCGGAGCAGGTCGCTCGCCGATTGCTGCCGCTGCTGCTGGATACCTCGCCGCCGCTGTTGCACGGCGCGTATCTCGATCAGCGTCGCCGCCTGTTGCCAGCTCCGGCGCAAGCGCGTGATCCGGCGCTCAATCAGCGGGTATGGGCGTTGAGCGTAGCCGCGACGGGGTTGGATCAGCCGCGCTAATTTCCCGTCGATTCTTCACTCTTCCCGCAACCACACACAGGCCCCGCTGGCCGCCTGAATCGCTGCCAACCGCGCCTGATGCGCGGCACATTCCTCAGCCGTAGCACGCACAATCGGCAAGCGCGGGCGATTCGGATCCAGACGACCGCGCAGACTCGCCTGCTCGCCGCCGCTATTCAGATCGCCGCGCTCGCCGCCGAGCAGCAGCGTCACCTGCCCGCCGGTCATCGCTAAATAGACATCTGCAAGAATCTCAGCATCGAGCAACGCGCCATGCAGCGTGCGTTCTGTGTTGTCGATCCCGTAGCGTTTACAGAGTGCATCGAGGCTATTGCGCTGGCCCGGATGCAGGCGTCGCGCCAGCAGCAGGCTATCGGTCACGGTGCATAGATCGGCGATGCGTGGCGCATCCGCACCGCGCCATAACGTCAATTCGTGGTCGAGAAAGCCGGCATCGAATGCCGCGTTATGAATAATGAGTTCGGCATCACGCAAATAATCCAGCAGACGCTCGGCGATCTCGGCAAAACGCGGTTTCGATGCCAGAAACGGATTGCTGATGCCATGTACCGCTTCGGCTTCGGCGTCGATGTCGCGGTCAGGATTGAGATATTCGTGAAAATTATGACCACTCGGGCGGCGGTCGATCAGCTCAACACAGCCGATCTCAATTATCCGATGTCCGTCACGCGGTTCGAGGCCGGTGGTTTCGGTATCGAGCACGATTTGACGCATGTTTAGCGCCCTCCTGATTGCGGCACGCCGCGATTCGCAAGTTGATCGGCGCGTTCATTTTCAGCATGTCCGGCGTGACCTTTGACCCAGCGCCAACTGACCGTATGCTGGCGCAACGCCAGATCGAGACGCTCCCATAGATCGCGATTTTTGACCGGCTGTCGGCCAGCGGTCAGCCAGCCGTTGCGCTTCCAGCGTGGCAGCCATTCGCCAACACCGCGTTTGACATATTGCGAATCAGTGGTAATGCGGATCGGCGTTGGACGCTTGAGGGCTTCGAGTGCTTGAATCACCGCCATCAGTTCCATGCGATTATTCGTCGTTTCGTGCTCACCGCCGTATAGTGTTTTTTCGACCGCACCCCAGCGCAACAGCACGCCCCAGCCGCCCGGCCCCGGATTGCCTTTGCAGGCACCATCGGTAAAGGCTTCGACGCAATTCGCACCATTAGCACTATCAGCATCATTAGCACCATCAGACATGGCCAGTTCCTCGCGTGGTCGGACGCACAGCGCCGCCCGGAAGTAGCGCACGACGGCAGGCGCGATAGGGTTTAATCGGGGTCAGGGTCGCCACACGCTTGACGGCACGCATCGCGTATACCCCACCGAACAGCGGCGCGAGGCGGCGACCGAGTGCTGCAAGCACCGAGCAGCGCCCGATGAACGCGGCTAACGGCGGTGGGCAGATAAGTGTTCGTTCGCGGGCTTCGATCTCAAATCCCTGTTCCCGCAACCACCGCTCAACCTGCCACGCACTGTGCCAGCGGCCACTGCTGAACGCCCGCCGTCGCCCTAATCCCCAGAGACTCAGCGGCTCAAATCCCAGCAACACGAGGCGTCCGTGCGGAATCAGCACGCGCTCGACTTCCGCGAGTAACACACGAGGTTGAGCGGTCGATTCGAGCGTATGCGGCAACAGCACTGCGTCCAGACTCTCGCTGGCCAGCGGCAGTGCGTGCAGATCCGCGACCAAACTGGCACCAGTTGCGCGGGCTGCCGTCAGCGTCGGCGCGAGGCGCACGCGCTGCCGAATCCGACTTGCCGCTAATGCCGAATCAAAGTGCTCGCCAGCGCCAATCTGCACCAGATAATAGCCAAAGGTATTGGCCAGCAACCGCTGCACAATCGCGCATTCGCTCTGCGCCAGCACCGCGCCCGGTGCCGTGCGCAACCACGCCTGCAAAGGATCGGATTGATCTGACTGAAGGGGATCTGTGCTCATGCGTAGCGCCTCTGTAGGGACTACATGGTACCCGTGATCGTCGGTCGCTGTCCCCGCGCCGCGAGGCGTTTCCAGACGCGCAATTCTGGAATTTAGCGCCCCCTTTGCGTATGATAGCTGGACAATTTTCATAATGTTTCGCTAAATCAAGGCGTTACGTTCATCGACTCGGGGTTTCCATGCCAGAAGTCAAACTTCTGGGGCCGACCGCCTGTGCGCTCTCGGCCCTCGCCCTCCCCTTTTTTACTGGGTGCGCTAGTCACAGCACCGTCGCCGAACGAGATCAATCCTTAGACCTCTATGCCGGTGTCGTCTCGGCGCGTGATTATGGCTATGTGCGCCCAGCACGCGATGTCAAGGTCACCGCCCGCTCACAAACAGTTGAGCGGGATCGCATCGGTCACGGTCAGGATCTGTGGCAGCGCGTGCGCTCGGGGATGCAACTCAACCTACAAGCACACGCCCATATCGACAGTGCGCTCGAACGCTTCCGCCGCGATCCGCGCTATCTGGAGCGCCTGTCGCAGCGCGGAGCACCCTATCTGCCGGTGATTGTTGCTGAGATCGAGCGGCGCGGCCTGCCAATGGAGCTGGCGCTTTTGCCGCACATCGAGAGCCGCTATAACCCAGCGGCGACCTCACCCAAATCCGCCGCTGGCATCTGGCAATTCATGCCTAGCACGGCGCGTGATATGGGCTTACATTTAGATGAAGCAACCGACGAACGCCGTGATGTCATTGCTTCCACTCGTGCGGCATTGGATTATCTGGAACGGCTCAATAAACGCTTTGAAGGCGATTGGGAATTAACAATGGCCGCCTATAACTGCGGCCCGGGTTGCGTATCTGCTGCAATAGATACAAACCGCCGTCAGGGATTACCGACTGATTTCTGGTCACTGAATCTGCCGAATGAAACGCGGCAGTATGTGCCACAAATTCTCGCCGCATCGCGTTTAGTAGCCGATGCGCGGCGTTATGGTCAACATCTGCCCGCGATTGCCGACCGAATTGGGGTTGATGTGATTCGCTCGAATCAACCGATGGATTTAGCCAAGCTCGCGCTCGATACCGGCATTAATCTCGATGAGCTAAAAAAGCTCAATCCAGACTTAAAACTCGGGCGCTGGTCACGACCAGATATTACGGCATTAAATGTGCCGCAAGGTCAGGGCGCACGCATTCGCGCCAAAGCTCCAGCAATTCAGCTCGATGCACTGCCCGTGATTGGACGACGCGCAGCTCCGGCGCGTTTAGCTGCACGTCAGCCGCCAGCGACACCTGCGACATCCGCCACGCGCACGCATCTTGTCAAAACAGGCGAAACGCTGGCTGCTGTGGCGCAGCGGCATGGCTTAGATCGCCAAACCCTAGCCGAAGCCAATGGTTTAACTGAGCACGATCCGTTATTACCCGGGCAAACGCTCGAATTGCCAATGCGTCACGCATTGCCAGCGGTAATTACGCATCGCGTACAACCCGGCGAATCCCTCACCGGCCTCGCTCGCCGCTATAACGTCTCAACCGAAGAAATCCGTCGCTGGAATCAACTAGCGGATAATGTGCTGAAAAGCGGCGCGATGGTGCGGATTTATTTGCGGGATCGGTCGTAGAGTGCGCTGCCATCACCCGATGTTGTTTATCTAATTTACATCTGGATTTTTAGTTTACTATTCAACGACCACCAACTTTAGCCGGTGGTTGTTGGAAGTAACTTAGCAAGACACTTACCCAAATGCGCGTTGTTTAAACACCATCACCGCGCACTACCCGCTCAAAAACAAATTGCTCGCCATTTAGCCCAACTGCAATTAAATCGCCCGGGCCAAATTTACCCGCCAAAATCTGCTGTGCCAGCGGATTTTCTAGTTGGGCGCGAATAGCTCGCTTGAGCGGACGCGCACCATAAACCGGATCAAATCCGGCTGCGCCTAAATGATCGAGCGCCGCATCACTGACCTCAAGCTGCATCTCGCGCTCGGCTAAACGCTGCTGCAAATAACCAAGCTGAATCCGCGCAATGGCGCGAATCTGCGTCTGTTGCAGCGGATGAAAAACGACGATCTCATCGAGACGGTTAATAAACTCAGGACGAAAAGCAAGACGCACACGCTCCATAACTGCCGCTTTCATATCAGCATACTGCGCTTCATTGGCGCGTTGCTGAATGATCTCTGACCCAAGATTTGAGGTCATGACAATCACTGCATTGCGAAAATCAACCGTCCGCCCTTGTCCATCTGTTAAACGGCCATCATCAAGCACCTGTAACAGCACATTAAAAACATCAGGATGTGCCTTTTCGACTTCATCGAGCAAAATCAAGCTATAAGGCCGCCGCCGAATGGCTTCGGTTAAATACCCGCCCTCTTCATATCCGACATAGCCAGGCGGTGCGCCAATCATTCGCGCCACTGAATGTTTTTCCATAAATTCCGACATATCAATGCGGATCATCGCCGCTTCGGTGTCGAATAAAAAGCTCGCTAAGGCTTTACAAAGTTCGGTTTTACCAACACCCGTCGGCCCGAGAAATAAAAATGAGCCAATCGGTCGCCCCGGATCGGATAAACCAGCGCGTGAGCGACGAATTGCATCACTCACAGCACGCACGGCTTCGCTTTGCCCAACCACGCGCTGTTCGATTTCGGATTCCATGCGTAACAGCTTGTCGCGCTCACCTTCGAGCATTTTTGCGACCGGAATGCCCGTCCATTTTGAGACCACTTCGGCCACTTCTTCATCCGTGACTTTATTGCGCAATAGTCGATTATCACCGTGCTCAATTTCAACCGCAGCGGTGAGTTGTTTTTCTAATTCCGGGATGCGGCCATAGGCTAATTCGGACATCCGCGCTAAATCACCGGCACGACGCGCCGCTTCCATATCAATGCGAGCGCGGTCGAGTAATTCTTTAATCTGTGCGGTGCCCTGTACCGCAGCTTTTTCGGCTTTCCAAATCGCGTCAAGATCGGCAAATTCACGTTCGAGTCGCTGAATTTGACCTTCTAAATCCGTGCGTCGTTTGCGTGAAGCCTCATCGGATTCTTTTTTCAGCGCCTCGCGTTCCATTTTCAATTGAATTAAGCGGCGGTCGAGCCGATCCATTGCTTCGGGCATGGAGTCGATTTCCATGCGAATGCGCGAGGCGGCTTCGTCAATCAGATCAATGGCTTTATCGGGTAATTGCCGGTCGGCAATATAACGATGTGAGAGCGTGGCGGCGGCGACAATCGCGGTATCGGTGATTTCGACCGCATGATGTACTTCATAACGCTCTTTTAAGCCACGCAGAATAGCGATGGTGTCGGCGACATTCGGCTCATCGACCAGTACTTTTTGAAAGCGCCGTTCGAGTGCCGCATCTTTTTCGACATATTTGCGGTATTCGTCGAGCGTGGTTGCGCCGACACAGTGTAATTCACCACGCGCTAATGCAGGTTTGAGCATATTGCCGGCATCCATTGCGCCTTCTGCTTTACCCGCGCCGACCATCGTGTGCAGTTCGTCAATAAAGAGAATGATCTTGCCTTCTTGACGGGCAATATCATTTAATACAGCTTTGAGTCGTTCTTCAAATTCACCGCGAAATTTCGCACCAGCAATCAATGCTGCCATATCGAGTGCCAGCAGCCGTTTCTGTTTTAGCCCTTCGGGAACTTCATTATTGACAATGCGCTGGGCTAATCCTTCGAGAATGGCGGTTTTACCGACACCGGGTAAACCAATTAATACCGGATTATTTTTGGTGCGCCGCTGCAAAACTTGAATGGTGCGGCGAATTTCATCATCGCGTCCAATGACTGGATCGAGCTTGCCTTGCTCGGCGCGTTCGGTCAGGTCAATGGTGTATTTTTGTAACGCTTGGCGCTGTTCTTCGGCGTTGGGATCGTTGACGGCTTGGCCGCCGCGCACCGTCTGAATCGCCTGCTCAATCGCGCTCTTGCTGGCTCCGGCTTGGCGCAGGGCGTTGCCAAGAGTGCCGGTGTCGTCGAGCGCGGCGAGCACGAACAGTTCGGAGGAGATGTATTGATCGTTGCGCTGCTGCGCGAGCTTGTCGGTGAGATTGAGCAGGCGCGAAAGATCGTTGCTGATATGGACATCGCCGCCGACACCCTGCACGGTCGGCAGGCGTTCGAGTGCCGCGCCGAGCGTTGAGCGGAGTGTGTTAGCGTTGACATCAGCGGTGTTGAGCAGATGGCGGATGGTGCCGCCGACTTGATCGAGCAGGGCAACCATCAAATGAACAGGTTCGATGAATTGATGGTCGCGCCCGAGGGCAAGGCTTTGGGCGTCGGCAAGGGCGAGTTGGAATTTGGCAGTCAGTTTGTCCTGGCGCACGGTCGGTGACTCCTATAAATATCCGGTCAAGTTGGCGGGGAATTTGGGGCGAGGTGGTGGGGGAATCAAGCGTTGGGGGCGGTGTGTCAAGTCCCTATAGCATGTTTCGTTAGTCAACTGATGCTGGAAGGCACGCTCTCGCCGCATTCTGTGTGTTCTAGCGAGACGGCCTTGCTATCGCCATCGCTGCGGCATAGGCTGAAGTTCGCCCAAGCTTGTGTCATAATTTTTGGCTAATCATCGCGTGCTACGGCTTGGATCCCACCCCTGCAACGGAGACCTGAATGGACGAGAACCGCAAGAAGGCGTTGGCCGCTGCGCTGACCCAAATCGAAAAGCAGTTCGGCAAAGGCTCAGTGATGCGCATGGGCGATGTCGGAGCTGTGCGCAACATTGAGGCGATTTCAACTGGTTCGCTCGGTCTGGATCTGGCGTTGGGGATCGGCGGGGTGCCCAAAGGGCGCGTGATCGAGATCTATGGCCCTGAGTCCTCGGGCAAGACAACGCTGACGCTGCATATCATCGCTGAGTCGCAGAAACTCGGCGGCACGGCGGCCTTTGTCGATGCTGAACATGCGCTCGATCCGGTGTATGCCGAAAAGCTCGGCGTCAATATGACGGATTTGTTGGTTTCGCAGCCGGACACCGGCGAGCAGGCGCTGGAAATCACCGATATGTTGGTGCGCTCAGGCGCGGTGGATATTGTTGTCGTGGACTCGGTGGCGGCGCTGACGCCCAAAGCTGAGATCGAAGGCGAGATGGGCGACTCGCATGTCGGGCTGCAAGCGCGGTTGATGTCGCAAGCACTGCGCAAGCTCACCGGCAATATCAAACGCTCTAATTGCTGCGTGATTTTTATTAATCAAATCCGCATGAAAATTGGCGTGATGTTTGGCTGTTTTGATTATCACGCTCGCGTCGTCTTAGCGGATGGTACGACACGCGCAATCGGTGAAATCGTCGAGCAGCGTTTACCAGTTGAGGTGCTGTCGATGAATCCCAGCACGGGCAAACTGTCGCCTTGTCAGGTAGTGAATTGGTTCCGCAACGGCGAAACGGATGAATGGCTTGATCTCGACATCGCGTCCCCTGACGGTATTACGACGCATCGTTTAACTTGTACGTCGAATCACCTTATTTTCACACCAAACGGAACCTGTCCTGCGGGCGAACTAGTTGCAGGTGATGAAGTCATGGCGGCTTTTGAGGGTAACATGCACTCTGCGCGTCTGGTGCAGATCGCATCTCGACCTGCTGCACCCGATCAACGCGAACGCTTTGACCTCGAAGTCGCTGGCAATCATAGCTATCTTGTCGATCATGTGGCGGTGCATAACTCACCAGAAACCACAACCGGCGGCAATGCCCTCAAATTTTATGCCTCAGTTCGGCTCGATATTCGTCGTACCGGCGGCATTAAAAAAGGCGATGAAGTCATTGGCAATGAAACCAAAGTTAAGGTCGTTAAAAACAAGGTCGCGCCGCCATTCCGCCAAGCTGAATTTGACATTCTTTACGGTCAAGGTATTTCACGCGAAGGTGAAATCGTTGATTTAGGCGTCGCTGAAGGTTTTATCGACAAATCCGGTGCTTGGTATAGTTACGAGGGCACACGCATCGGGCAGGGCAAAGATAACGCCCGTAACTTCTTGTGCGAAAATCGCGAGCTGGCCCGCACCATCGAAGCCCGCATCCGCGACAAGCTGCTGCCCAAAGATGGCGTCGAAGCACCAGCGGAAACCGATGCCCTTGAGTCACCGGAGGATTGATCTCTGAACGGCGCGGCGCAGGATGATCGGGATGCAGCGGGCGCAGCCGACGCCATCGATGAGGCGGTGCGCGTGTCCTTGCGCTTGCTAGTCGCCCGCGAGCATTCGCGGCTGGAACTGACCCGCAAGCTTCAGGCACGCGGTCATCGCGCCGAGGCCATCGGCGGCGCGTTAGAGCGTCTGATCGACGACGGCGCACTCGATGAAGCGCGGCTGGCAGCACACTATGTCGCCGAACGCGCCGCCAAAGGTTTTGGCCCGCAACGCATCCGCGCCGAGTTACGCGACAAGGGACTCGCCGCCGACCTGATTGAGCGTCACTTGCAACCGATGCACGACACTTGGCCGGAGCTGTTGGCGCAGACCCATGCGCGGCGCTTCGGCTCCTCACCACCCAGTGACCATTCCGACTATGGCAAACGTGCCCGTTTTCTCGAACAGCGTGGCTTTACGCCCGATGCGATCCGGCGGCTGCTGCGTTTTCCTGACTGATGCACATTGATTCAAGCCGTGCGGCGTGCGCGGTTCATTCGAGAGTTTTCCATGACCACCAGTGCCGAGCTTCGAGCAAGCTTTCTTGATTATTTCGCGCAACAGGGACATGAGCGGGTGGCGTCTAGCCCGTTGATTCCGGCTAACGATCCGACCCTGTTGTTTACCAATGCCGGGATGGTGCAGTTCAAGGATGCGTTTTTGGGCCGCGAGCGCCGCGCCAATCCGCGTGCCGTTAGCTCGCAACGCTGCGTGCGTGCCGGTGGCAAGCATAACGATTTGGAAAATGTCGGCTATACCGCCCGTCATCACACCTTTTTTGAGATGTTGGGTAATTTCAGCTTTGGCGATTATTTCAAGCGCGAAGCCATTGAATATGCGTGGGATTATCTGACCCGCGTGCTGGCGCTGCCGCCGGAACGTCTGTGGGTGACGGTGTTCGAGGACGACGACGAGGCCGCGAATATTTGGCTCAAAGACATCGGCGTCGATCCGCGTCGTTTTTCGCGCTGCGGGGCGAAAGATAATTTCTGGTCGATGGGCGACACCGGCCCCTGCGGCCCGTGCTCGGAGATTTTTTACGATCACGGCCCGCATATCCTCGGCGGCCCGCCCGGGTCGCCCGATGCAGACGGCGACCGCTATGTCGAGATCTGGAATCTGGTGTTCATGCAGTTCAACCGCGATGCTGAGGGGAATATGACCCCGCTGCCGCATCCGTCAGTGGATACTGGCATGGGCTTAGAACGGCTCGCGGCGGTGATGCAGGGTGTGCAGAGCAATTATGAGATTGATCTATTTCGGCATTTGATCGACGCGGCGGCGCAAGCGACTGGCTGCACCGATCTGGCGAACAAATCACTGCGCGTCATCGCCGATCATATTCGCTCGACGGCGTTTTTGATTATCGATGGGGTCACGCCGGGCAACGAAGGGCGCGGCTATGTATTGCGCCGCATCATGCGCCGCGCCATTCGGCATGGCTATCAACTCGGTTGCACCACGCCCTTTTTTCACAGCTTGATCGAACCGCTGGCCCGCGAGATGGGCGACGCCTATCCCGAACTGCGTACCCATCAGGCGCATGTCGAACGCTTGGTAAAGCTTGAAGAGGAGCGTTTTGCTGAGACCCTTGAACACGGAATGCGCTTGCTCGATGAGGCGATTGCGCATCTGAACGGCACGCAGATTGGCGGCGAGACCGTGTTTAAGCTCTATGACACCTATGGATTTCCGGTCGATCTGACCGCCGATATTGCCCGTGAACGCGGTTTGACGCTCGATCTGGTCGGCTTTGAACAGGCGATGGCGCAGCAAAAAGCCCGTGCGCGGGCGGCGAGTCATTTTGGCGCGAGTCAGGCGCACGAGATTCAGATTCAGGGTGAAACCGATTTCTGCGGTTATGAGCGGCTGACCGCTGATGCAACCGTGGTCGCGCTCTACCGCGACGGCACATCCTGCGATGTGTTGGAGACGGGCGAGGCGGGAATTGTGATTCTCGATCTCTCGCCGTTTTATGGCGAATCCGGCGGTCAGGTCGGCGATCAGGGCTGGCTGACGACGGAGAGCGCCCGCTTTGCGGTGCAGGATACGCAGAAAAAAGGCGATGGCGTGCTGGTGCATCTTGGGCGCGTTGAGAGCGGGCCGTTGACGGTCGGGGATCGCGTTGAAGCGCGGGTCGATGGCGAGCGGCGGCGGGCAACGGCGCTCAATCACTCGGCGACTCATTTGCTTCACGCTGCGCTGCGCGAGGTGTTGGGGACGCATGTGCAGCAAAAAGGTTCGCAAGTCGGCCCCGAGCGGTTGCGCTTCGATTTTGCGCATTTTGAGCCGCTGTCTCGTGAGCAGGTGTTGACCATCGAACGGCTGATTAACCGCGAAGTGCGGGCTAATCATCTGGTCGAAACCCGCATTATGAGTTTGGAAGATGCCAAAGCTACCGGCGCGATGGCGTTGTTTGGCGAAAAATATGCCGATCAGGTGCGGGTGTTGCGCATGGGTGAGTTCTCGACCGAACTCTGCGGCGGCACGCATGTGAAGGCGGTCGGCGATATTGGCTTGATTAAGATTCTCTCTGAAAGCGGTATTGCTGCTGGTGTGCGCCGCATTGAGGCGGTGACCGGCGCGACGGCGTTGGAGTGGATCGAAGCGGATGAAGAGCGTTTGTTGCGGCTTACTGGGTTGCTTAAAGGCGGACGTGATGACATCGACGAGCGTGTCACTCAGTTGCTCGACCGTGCTCGGCGATTGGAAAAAGAACTCGATCAGCTCAAGGCTAAAGCAGCCAGTTCTGCCGGGCAGGATCTCGCGGCGCAAGCGATTGAGATTCAAGGCATCAAGACGCTGGCGGCGCGGCTCGATGGCGCTGATTCTAAAAGCCTGCGCGTCACGCTCGATCAACTGAAAGATAAGCTCGGTAGTGCGGTGATCGTGTTGGCGACCGAAACCGATGGCAAGGTCAGTCTGATTGCTGGTGTGACTAAAGATCTGACTGACCGGCTTCAAGCTGGGGAGTTGATCCGCGAAGTCGCCGAGCAGGTCGGCGGCAAGGGCGGCGGGCGTCCCGATATGGCGCAAGCTGGCGGCACCAATCCGGCTGGATTACCTGCTGCGTTGGCGCTGGTGTCCGGCTGGGTCAAGGCGCGGCTGGGTTGATGGTTATGAGCGTTGTCTTGCTGCGCTTTTCAGTTTTTTGCCGCTGAAAGCGCGGAATTACGCAGAAAAATCTTTTCGGGTGACGAATTTTTAGCTTCGCTTGCTCCTAACGCCGCCCATCGTGCAAACTCCAGTGATTCCGAGGTGAGCACGGCGCTTGCTGCAAACGCCGGTTGCGCACGCGGGATATTCACATCACAACAACAATTTCGGAGGACACCCCGACTATGAGCCTTCAGCCCGCTCAAATGCCCTTGTGCCAACGCGCTCTGTCGCAGTTACTGATCATCGACGCACAAGAACGCCTCGCCGCCGCGATGCCGCCAGATGAACTCGAACAGGTCGTCGCTAACATCAATCGCCTGATTACCGCCGCGAAAGTGCTCGATATTCCGGTCATCGCTACGCAGCACAATTCCAAAGGTCTCGGCCCGATCATCGAATCCATCGGCACAAATATGCCGAAAGTTCACGAACCGACCGAAAAAACCGCCTTTTCCTGCTGCACTGCGCCGGGCTTTGAGCGCAACATTTCCTCGCATCCCGACCGGCGACAGCTGATCGTCGTCGGTATGGAAGCGCATATTTGCATTGCCCAAACCGTCTCCGGCCTGCAACGCTGGGGCTATCAGGTGTTTGTCGCGGCTGATGCGATTATTTCGCGCAAAACCGCCTATAAAGACAATGTGTTAGCGCGGATGCGGCAGGGTGGTATTCAGGTCGTCTGCACGGAATCAGTCGGGTTTGAATGGCTCGGCGATTCGACCGACGCGCAATTCCGCGAAGTCTGGTCGCTATTCAAAGGCGCTTGAACCGCCGCCGCTAACCAGGGCGCGAGCGCAATGAACACGCGCTGAAGCGCCCCACGCTGCGCAGCAACCACGGCCCGACCGCGTGCGCCCATCTCAGCTCGGCGTTCCGATGACGCAAGCAGGGTGCGTACCGCGTCACTCAGGGTCGCGGTATCGCTGATGCGCCGCGCCGCGTGCGCATCCAGCAGCCACGCGCTGATCGTCGCAAAGTTGAAGGTGTGCGGCCCGACGAGGATCGGAACGCCCGAGGCCGCCGCTTCCAGCGGATTATGTCCGCCGGTCGGCATCAGACTGCCGCCGATGAACGCCACATCACTCGCCGCCAACCACAGCGGCAGTTCGCCCATTCGATCCCCCAAATAGACCGCTTCGTGCGCGGCAACGGGACGTTCAGCACTGTGCCGAGTGTAGGCCAAGCCTTGCCGTTCGATGAGCGCGGCTACCGTTTCAAAGCGTTCGGGATGACGCGGTACCAGCACCAGCAGCGCATCCGGCCATTGCGCCAGCACCTGTTGATGCGCCTCTAGCACCGGCAACTCTTCACCGGCGTGCGTGCTGGCCGCGATCCACACCGGACGCGCCGCGCCCCAGTTCTGACGGATCGCTGCTGCGCGGGCTGCCAAATCCGCTGCTTGCGGTTGATCGAACTTCAGATTGCCAGTCACGATGACGCGCTCAGGCGGCGCACCGAGCGCGATGAACCGCTCGGCATCAGCGGTCGCCTGTGCCGCAATCAGCGTCAATCGCGCCAGCGCCGAGCGCGTGAGCGATCCCAGCCGTGCATAGCCGCGTGCCGAGCGTTCCGACAGTCGCGCATTGATCAGCGCCACCGGAATCGCCCGTTGTTCGAGCACCGCGAGCAGATTCGGCCAGATTTCCGTTTCCAGAATGATGACAAGTTTCGGCTGCACCGCATCGACCAAGCGCCCCATCATCACCGGCAGATCAAACGGCAGATAACGCTGCGGGATCGTCTCCCCGAACAGCGTCCGTAGGCGTTCGGCTCCGGTCGGGGTGGTAGTGGTCACTAGCAGCGACGGCGCAGGCGTTGTCGCTAGTAATTGCCGGAGCAGTGCTTCTGCCGCCTGCACTTCACCGACTGAAACCGCGTGGATCCAAATATCTGCGCGGGGTGTGTGACTGCGCCGACTGGCCAGCCGCTCGCCGAGGCGGTGCCGATACCCAGGCTGAACACGTCCGCGCCACAGCAGTCGCGCCAGCGCCAGCGGTAGCGCCAGCCACCACAGCACACTGTAAAGCCGTCGCGCCCTTCGGTCAGCGCCGCTCACGTCACACCGCCGCCCGTTCGGCAGCAGCGCGTGTCATGATCGATTTCATATCGCGCACCGCTTGATCGAGTCCCGAAAACAGCGCCCGCGCTATGATCGAATGCCCGATATTGAGTTCGCGGATGCCAGCAATCGCTGCAATCGCACTGACAGTATGATAATCAAGTCCATGTCCAGCATTGACCTGAAGCCCCAGCGATAGCCCCAGCTCGACCGCCGACTGGATACGGGCTAACTGTGCAGCGCGTTCCGGTGCGGTCGCTGCATCGGCATAGTGTCCAGTATGAATCTCGATCACCGGCGCACCAACAGCATGGGCGGCTTCGATTTGGCGCGGATCGGCGTCGATAAACAGCGACACGCGAATCCCCGCCTCAGCTAACCGCGCACAGAAATCGCGCATCAGCTCGGGACGACTGGCCACATCGAGTCCACCTTCGGTGGTCAATTCTTCGCGCCGTTCGGGAACCAGACAGCAATCAGCCGGGCGAATGCGGCAGGCAATGTCACCCATTTCGGGCGTTACCGCCATTTCCAGATTCATGCGCGTCTGCAAGATGCCGCGCAACAGCTCGACATCCCGATCTTGAATATGTCGCCGATCTTCGCGCAGATGCAGCGTGATCGCGTCAGCTCCGGCGTGTTCGGCGACTAACGCGGCTTGAATCGGCTCAGGATAGCGGGTGCCGCGTGCTTGGCGCAGCGTGGCAATATGGTCGATATTGACGCCGAGCAGCAGTGCGTGAGCAGGGTATAACAGCGATGACATGATTTTTTTATTAGCTCTCGTGAAGGTGGTGAGCGGCAAACCAGTGCCGGTACAGCTCGCGGCTGTGGAGCGGTCGCCCGCCAAGATAGGGTTCAAGCACCATGCGCAACAGGGTACGAGCCTCGCGGCGCTGTGTCGCGTCTAACGGTGCGCTTTGCGCCAGAGCTAACAGCGTCGCGCCGGAAACAAGCGGGCCATGTCGCCGTTCGGACGGATAACACGGCCCGCAGTCGCACACATAGGTATAGACCTGAGTCGGCTGAATCGGCGCTCCATCATCCACCACCCGTTCCAGCGTCAGCCCGTAACCAAGTTCGGCAAGCAGGTGACATTCAAAATGACGCAGTGGCGTTTCCAGTTCCGGGGTCGCGGCCAGTTGCGCAAGCGTCGCTTGATAGAACACAAATAGCGCCGGATGCGGATCGTGACGAGCGAGCAGGCGCATCAGCAGTTCATTAAGATAAAACCCTGCAAGCAAGGCTGGCCCGTGCAGCGCAAGCGGTGGGCTGACTTCTTCAATGGTGGTCAGGGTTTGTATCGCCCCGCGTCCACGACACGCAAGCCACAGCGGTTGAAACGGTTGCAATAGGGCGCTGGTGTGCTGATGTGGGCGGCGGGCACCTCGCGCAATCGCCGCAATCCGGCCCGAAGTATCACCGAATAGCTCAAGCAGGAGACTGGTGTTGCTGTATTCACTGCGTTTGAGCACGAAGGCGAGGAAGAGTGGAGCAGAGGTGGGCATAGGTCTGGTTTATGATAAAGCTTTTATCTGGTCACGAAACTTCCACTTGACCGACTCAGTGGAAAACTGGCCCTCTTCTATTCCACTGTACGTAACCAAAACGGAGGATGCGAGATTGGCGGCTTAACGGCGCTCTGCCTCCCCGTCAGTCAAGGACGGGGTTTCTCGCGCAAGATTGATGAAAATTCCCAAACGTCTCGAACCACTCGTTCAGGAAGGACTGATTGATGCTGTCCTCGGCTCGCTCAAAAGCGGCAAGGAAGCAGCCGTGTATGTGGTGCGTGCCGAGGGGGTCATCCGCTGCGCCAAGGTCTATAAAGCGGTCGATCAACGTGGTTTTCACAAGCAGTCGCTGTATCGCGAAGGGCGGCAGGTGCGTAGCAGTCGTCAAGCGCGGGCGATGGCAAAAGGCTCGCGCTATGGTCGCCAAGAACAGGAAGATGTGTGGCAAAACACCGAAGTCGATGCGCTCTATCGTCTGGCGGCGGCTGGAGTGCGGGTGCCGCAGCCGGTCAATTTCATCGACGGCGTGTTACTGATGGAGCTGATTACTGACGCCGACGGCGAGGCCGCGCCCCGACTCAACGATCTGGAATTAGCGCCCGAGCAAGCGCGGGCCTATCACGCTTCACTGATCGCTGATGTCGTCAAGATGCTGTGTATCGGCTTAATTCATGGCGATCTCTCTGAATTTAACATTCTGGTCGATGCGCACGGGCCGGTGATTATCGACCTGCCGCAAGCCGTCGATGCCGCCGCCAATAATCATGCGCCCTGGATGCTCAAGCGTGATGTGGCTAATCTGGCAGCATATTTCGGTCAATTTGCCCCGGAACTTCTAACCACCAGCTATGGCGAGGAAATCTGGCATCTGTACGAACATGGCCATTTGACGCCCGAAATCAGCCTCACGGGTCATTTCAAAGGTCAGCATCGCACGGTCGATCTCGATGGCCTGCTCCACGAAATCCACGACGCCGATGCAGAAGAAATGCGCCGTCGCCAGTTGGCTCAGGATAGCGATCCGCTCGATGCTGAATCAGTTTCGCAGTGAGCCGATCTTCGCCCGCCATCCCTCAGTTTTTAGCTGACTTGCCATCATTCGCCATGACCGATTCGCACATCTCGCCAACGCTTACCCCGCAAAATTGGCTGCACGACTATCGCATACGTTTGCATGAATGCGCTGTGCATGTCTGCGCTGATGAACCCCTTTCCCCCGCGCAGCGCATGATCTTAGATGCAAACGATTGGGAACCCGCCGCCCGTGTTGCCGCTGAATTGGGCGCACGTCATGCCGGTGTGTGGGTCGATCCACTCGATACCGCTGCCGATCTCGCTAATCACGCCGAACCACGGCTGCGCGTGATGGCCTGTCTGGAACGCGATGGCGCCTATCTGTTGCTGGAAACCGAAGTGCCATTGCAGCAACCGCATCTGGCTTCGCAAGCGCGGCATTTCCCCGGAATCAGCCGTCTGGAGCGCCACGCGCACGATCTCACCGGCATGATTTGGCATGACGCGCCCGATTCCCGCCGTTGGACGCGCCATCAAGCCTGGCCCGAAGCGTGTTTCCCCTTGCGGGCTGACTCGTCCATAAATGGCGAACTGCCTGGACGCACCCCAGCCGATGCGGATTATCCGTTTTTAGCGCCGCTCGGCGGTGGCACCTATGAAGTGCCGGTCGGCCCAGTTCACGCGGGCATCATCGAACCGGGACAGTTTCGCTTTCAGGCGATGGGCGAGGATGTGCTCCGGCTCGAAACGCGGCTCGGCTATGTTCATCGCGGTGTTGAAAAGCGTGCCGTTGGGCGCGATCCCGCCGGATTAGCGCGACTGGCTGGGCGGGTGTCGGGTGATTCGACTGTCGCCCATACTTGGGCGGCCTGTCAGGCGTTAGAACGGGCGTGCGGATGTACCGTACCGCCGCGTGCGTTGGCACTGCGGGCGCTGTTAGCTGAACGTGAACGCATCGCCAATCATCTCGGCGATATTGGCGCGATCTGCAACGATGTCGGATTTGCCTTTGCGCTGGCGCAGTGTTCGCGCCTGCGCGAGCAGTGGCAGCGCCGCTCGCACGCCCTGTTCGGACATCGCTTACTGATGGATGTCATCATTCCGGGCGGCATCGCGCCGGATCTCTCAGCAACTGGGTTCCAAACACTGCGGCAGGATCACGCCGCACTGCGGCAGGCGATTGAGCCGATTTTCAGCATCATCGAAGATCTGCCCGCACTCGACGACCGTTTGCTCACGACCGGCCGCCTCAGCACGGCGGATGCACGCGCCCTCGGCTGTACTGGTTATGTCGGCAAAGCCAGCGGCTTGGCGTTCGATGTGCGCCACGACAGTCCGTATCCGCCCTATGAACGGCTGCGGGTCGAGGTGCCGGTGCAGAGCGAAGGCGATGTCGCGGCGCGGCTGCGGGTGCGACTCGGCGAGGTGCGCGGCAGTCTGTGGATGCTGGAGCGGCTGCTTGACGATCTGCCAGCCGGTGAGATTCACACACCGCTACCCATGCCAACCGAGGCAGCCTGTGGTCTGGGGTTAATCGACGGATGGCGCGGTGAGGTGCTGAGTTTTGTGCGGCTCGATGCGGCTGGACGTATCGCCCGTTATATTCCGCGTGATCCAAGTTGGTTTACCTGGCCCGCATTGGAACGGTTAATTCTGGGTAACATCATTCCCGATTTTCCGGTTTGCAATAAATCAGTCAATGGATCGTATGCGGGGCAGGATTTGTAGGGTTAGCTGAACCGCGTGAGAGCTGCTAACTGATCGCTGATTTTTGCTCAAACGTGTTGACAGATGCTTAGGATGAGCATTGCTTGAGACCGCTAACAGCGGTTCAACGACGAGCTGATAGAGGACATTGCAAGTGGCCAGACTTCGGTTTGGCGCTTTACCGCAAGGGGATGAAACCTCTGGAGAGCTTGATCGATTGAGGGAATCCGGCGCTACTGAGCGTCAAGGGCTTGAGTTGGGCGGTTCGCCGCGTCAACCAAGTGCAGATAAATCCATTGAGCAAGTTCGCTCAAGTTAAATGGAGCAGCATAAGCCATGCAACATCACACATCTCATTCAATCACTATTAATTTGATCGCCGCTGCACTGTGTTCAACGTCGCTGTTGAGTGCATCAGCGTTCGCCCAAAGCTGCCCGTCCGGAAGCGGCGGGAATATCTTTAATTTATCGCTCTGTGTTGATGGTGAAGTCGCCAGTATTGGTGGCAATACGATTGAAGGCATTCTCGATCAGATCGACACCGACGCCCTCAAACAACGCTTTGCCAATTATGATGAAGACACAGCAGCCGGGGAATTTCGCCTCGATCTGCGCGGCTTACCGGTGACACTGTCCTACGGGCAAAATTCAAGTCAACTGGTGTTTGCCGTGCCCAGCATTGGCATCAATGAAGTGTTCGATGGTGGAACACGCGATGCCAGCAACGATTTGCTAGAAGATTATATTAAAAAGAACGGCGATTCGATTCTGAAAAAACTTACCGAAGTGTCGCCGATTGATCCAGTTGCGGGTAATCCAGCGAGTTTGCAAAGTCAAATGGCCGCTGGTGATTTTAGTGCTGGCGTTGATGCCGTGACTGATACGTTAGCGCCCGGTAGCTCTTTTGGTGTTGCCGCACGCTTTGGTAGCTACACGATTGATGGCTTAACGCAAAATATTTTCACGCTGCCGATTTCCTATAGCTACACCTTTGCCAATTATGATCGCTTGATTGTTCGCGCACCTATTACCTATATGGAAGTCGATGGCGCTGAATCCTATCAAGGCAGCATTGGCTTAGGCTATCGGAAAAATATTTTACCAAATTGGTCAGTCACACCCGCAATCAATTATGGTATCACTGGTTCAGCAGATCTGGGTGCAGCCGGTCAAATCTTCTCAGCTTCGGTGACCAGTGATTTATTGCTGTTCGCCAGTGATAAATTCCGCATTAATATGGGGAATATGGCTGGTTATTATCTAAGCATTCCAACTAGTGTTAGCGATTATAGTGTTGATTACGATCTGGAAAACACTATGGTGCGCAATGGTTTGCTGGTGTCGATGCCATTGCAAAAAAGTTTCTGGAATCGCGAATTTAGCGTCGATTTCTTTGTTACCGATACGCGCTTTTTTGGTGATGCGCTCTATTCTGAATATTATCAGGAAATCGGCATCAGCATTGGCCCTATGCGTTCCAGAAGCAAGATGGAGCCAAATGTTTCCTCGCATCCCTTCGGTCTGGGGATTAAATACACCACCGGCGATGGTGATGTTGAAGGGTTCGAGCTGAATTTTGCCTACCGCTTCTAAACGCATTGCGCTTGTATTCATCCTGCGCCTGATTATCACCTGATGACCAAACAGGCAAACAGGCGCTGGATGATCGCTTGTAACAATTCCTGCTAGGCTTCCACAACACTCACCGCAATCTTATCTAACGCATCGAGCGATTTACGGTAGCTATCGAGTTCTTTTTCAAGCGACCGCGTTTTTGTTGCCCCTTTGCTTTTTAAATCTTGGTGCGCTTGTTTATACATCGCATATTGATCGCGTGCGCCCTGTGCGGCTTTTTTCGTGACATCGCGGTTGCTCCATACACGCGCTTTAACCTGCTTGAGTTCAGCTTCAGTTACTTTGCCGCGTTTATGGCGCGATTCGATATCGGCTAACCGTTTTTTATCCGCTGCAACCACCGCTTTTGCTTCAGCAATCAGCGCATTTAACTCCCGATTTGAGCCGCGAACATCGGCGGTAATTGACTCTAATTGCTCCTCTTGTTTGGAATATTGTTTCTGTTTATTGGCAACATACATGCCGGCTAAGGCGCCGAGTCCAGCGCCGACAATGGCGCCACCAACGGCATCTTCAGCATCGCCGCCCGCAACTAATCCAATAGCGGTGCCAGTGACTGCACCAATTAACGCACCCTGCCAAACGGTTCGATCAAATTTGCGACTGCGTTCGCGAAGCGCTTGTTCTGAAGGGCTAAATTCGCCGGTATAGCCGTAATTATCAGCCGGTTTTAACAATTCAAATGCACCGACTAAAAATCGGTTGCCGACCTCTGGTGGCGCACGATTTAAATTCAGTCCGGCGTCAGTCAGCGTATTACAGCCAGCCAGCAACGTTAAACTGGCAGCAGTCGTAATAGATGTCATCAAGGTGCGGGTTTTTTTAGTGTTCGTGTTCATTGGCATTCGACCAGTATTACGGTGATACAGGTTCAGCGTGAAGCAGCTCTTGCTGCCAAACGGTTTTATCAACCGCTCGCGTTTGATGATACGCCTGTAAATGCGTGACAAACACCCGTAGATACGGAATCAGATAGGTGTTGTGTTTTGCGGTGAGTTCAGCTTCAACAACGGGTTGCTGCGTGTTAATTTCAGTGTCGAGATAATCCATTCCGACATTGACCGTCATATCAGCATAATAGCCGACGCTATTCGCAAGGCTGGTTTCAATCTCTTGCATGGATTCCTGCCAGTTTGTTTGTTTTTCTTCCAGTTTGGCGCGGGCTTGATCGAGTAAGCGCCGTCCTTCTGGGTCATTTTTAACGCGATCACGTAAGTCTTCAAAGCGATCTTGTGCCATTTTTTGTAGCTGTTTGAGCACTTCGGCGCGTTTGATGTCGGTGACAACACGTTTGCCCATGAATGCGCCAGTGCGTAATAAGGCGCGTAATGCACGCTGCCGCGCTTCATTGATCGCCGATTGTGACTGCTCTAAATCGCGCTGGATGATTTCCAAGCGCGTGCGCATGACCGAATCTGGAGTTTGCAATGACAGCGTTTTGAGTTGGGTCAAGGCTTGCATTGCATCGACGCCGGTTGTGCCAGCCATAACCGGCAGATCTTTCCAAGAATCTTTAATTGCATTGAGCCGTTCATTGGAGACAATCACTGGCGCAGTTAATAATAGCCGAAAGCCGAGGCTATCTAAACTTTTAGCGCGTCCGCTCTTGGCATCAAAATAATTGTGTTCTTGACGCCAGGCTGCGCCAAGCTGAATCTCCGGGGTAAAAATATCACCGCCGCGACTGACAAAACCGCCAGCTTGTCCATGGGTGCGGCCATGTCGATCTAAGCGAAATGGCGATAAGGTTAATTCGGCGGCGTTGCCGAGAATATCATGTAGACCGAGCGGATTTGGTTTTAATAATCCAGTTGGGCGTAATTTGCCGCCTGCTGATCCGGAGCTTTCGTACCACGCATAATCAGCCAGTTCACCGTCTGGCATGATAAAGCGAGTGGCGAGAAAATCCGCAGCATCGACAGCTAATCCGCCGCGTGCGGCAAATTCCCATTCTTCTTCTGTTGGTAAGCGCAAAAAGCCGGGTTCTTGATCTTCATGCGGTAACGCATCGCGGGCATGGGTTAAAAGCCATTCGGTGAATTGACGCGCAAAGGCAACGGCATCAAACCAGCTCATGCCAGTGATTGGCTGACGACCGCGCATTCCGACCTGTGGGCAGTCTTTGTCCATCAGTGTCGCGTATTGATCGCGGGTGACTTCGTATTTGCCGATATAATATAAACGAGCGGCTTTATTGCGATCACTAAATGAACCAGCGATATAACTTAAACGCCGACCTTCTTTATAACCGCGCTCACTGTTGCTGTCGCCTAATTCGACCGGCTGGTCATCAAGCCAATCAGCGGCGGGAATATCTACTGGCCTAAAAGTCATGGCGCCACCGCAGGGCATCGGTAGAATTAAATCAGCGGGTTGCGCGGCCGTAGCGGGTTGCGGGTTATAGAATTTTTCTGACCAAGTCATCGCGTTGTCTGCCGCGTTTGCTGCGCTGGACAATAAATACGCGAGACTCACAGCCAGCCAGATCGAGTGATTTTTACACATTTCGCACTCCTTCAGCAGGTTCAATACGCGCCGCTCGCCATCCGGCCCAAGCCGCCGCGATGACTGCGCCAATTAGGGTCGCGGCGAGCGCCAGCAAAATATGTTGCGGTAAGAGCCGACAAATCGCCTCGCTGGGGCGCAAGCTGGCAGCAAACCAGGTGTTCAGCAGCATTGACAGCGGCCAATAGAGCAGCAACGCGGCCAGTGCCGCTGCGGTCGCGATCAGCACTGCTTGCGCTACTGGATACAGGATCAAGCTGGCGGTGGGAAAGCCGATCAGCCTAATAATGCTCAGTTCGCGCTGTTTGCGCTCGACTGTGGCGACCAGACTCGCGGCCAGTGACGCGACCAAGCCGATCAGTCCGAGCGCGGCGATGAGCCAAAACACGCGCCCTAAATTGCGGTCAAGTGCGTGCAGGGCGGCGATCTCGGCGAGTTGACTGCGCACGCTGATACCCTCGGCGGTCAAATCCGCTTCCAAACGCGCCACATCATTGAGGCTCGCGGCATAGAGCCGAAAACGGGCGAACTGGCGCGAGGTCGGCGCGGGCGCGGTGCCGCTCCAGCCGAGCGCGGCGACCGCCACGCCATCGCGGTAATCTTCAGTGGCAATCAACAGCTCGAGCGGCACCAGCGCCGCATCTTCGGAGAGTGTCGCAGCGGGGAGAATGGCGACGACGCGCACTGTCCAGGTAACGAACTCGGGTTGACCGGAGCGGGTGCGGGCGATGCGGGCGATGAGCGGCCCCGGCTCGGTCAAATCGAGCGCACGGGCGGCACTGGCTGAGAGCACGATTTCGGCCATCCCCTGCGGCACCGGCTGGTCGGCGGTCAGCAGCGGATCGCCGGCCGCCGTTGGGATCATCTGTAGCGCCGTCGCGGTGCGTCCCGACGCTGGATTGTGGAGATGACTCAGGCTGGCGCTGATGCGGCGGGTGTTGGGCACAATGAAAGCGACATCGGGACGCGCCGCCATCTGCGCAAACCATGCGGCCTCATAATGGCGACTGCCGACCGCGATCACCTCACGATTGGCGGGAGCGGTCAGCAGGCGCGTGGTCAGGGTGTCAATCAGCCCGAACTTGAGCGCGAACAAAATCAGCAATGGAGCCAGCACCGCCAGCAGCGCCAGCACCTGACAGAGCGTGAGCCGCCGTTCATAGACGACATCACGATACGCAAGGTACAGCAGCTCGCGGGTAGCAGACATCTTCACGTCCAAAAATAAGCTTGGGTGCCGCGTGCTGTGCTCGCCAGCCGATGATTGAGCACGCGCACGCCGGTTATCGGTTCATCGTCCCAATCATGGGTTGCGATCACAGCCGCCGTTCCGCTCTCGCGCACCAGTTCGAGCAGCAGTTCGCGGATGATCTGGGCGTTGCGCGGATCGAGCGATGCGGTTGGCTCGTCGGCGAGAATCACCGCTGGTTGATGGGCCAGCGCCCGCGCAATGGCTACGCGCTGACGCTCGCCAAGTGATAACTGACGCGGGTAAGTATCCAGATGCACGGTGATCTGCAAGCGGGCGGCGAGCGGGCCGATCATCGCTGTTGCGTCACGTCCCAGCAGGCGAGCGGTCAGGCCGATATTCTCGCGCACGGTCAAAAACGGTAGCAGCCCGCCGGTTTGCAAAATGTAGCCGAGATGATGACGGCGGAGCGACGCGAGCGCATCGTATTGGCCGCGCTGCCAATGCGCCCAGAGATCGACCGGCGCGGCGGTGGTGGGCGGCTGAAAAACAAAGCACTCGGCCGCATCAGGTCGTAGCGCCAGCGCCAGCAAATCGAGCAGCGTGCTTTTGCCGCAGCCACTCGCGCCGCGCAACAAGATGATCTCACCAGCGTGTAGCTCAAAGGTCGGGACATGCAGACTAAAGCTGCTGCCGGTCGAACGCCGCTGTTTCACCAGAGCGCGGCAACAATAGACGGGAGTTGCCGCGCTGGTCATTAGGGCAGCGCATCCAGCGGAATGGTCGTTACCGCCTCACCTTTGGGCGCATCGGGCAGCAACGACACCCAACGGTCGGTTTCATCGTGAATCTGACGATAGAGGCGGATTTTTTCCTCAATCGCGTCGAGCACTTCTTGCTGTTCAGCGTAGGAACGCGCCAGCCAGCGGCTCTCGGTGAGATTCATAATCTGACTGGTGTAGGGCAAATCCTCTAGCCACGCGCCAATCTGACCGACATCCGCAAGCTCTTGCACCGCGATCTGATTGACGCGCTCCGGCTGCCGCGCCAGCACCGCTGCCGCGCCGCGCAGTTGGGTGAAGAAATCTTTCGGCGTCATAAAGGTTTGCTCGCCAGCCTGAAAAATCGCTTGCAGCGTTTCCTGTAAATCGCTGAGTTGATTTTTAGTAATCAGCACGCGCACTTCCAGCGGGCGTTGACTTGGATTGGCTAAATCGCCATCAGCAACCCACGCATCAATCAGACTCGGCGCACGCACGCCTTGCCGTCGTCCCAAATACGCCAGTTGAATGGCGCGACTGACGAGCGCAGTTTTGCGGGCGATTTCAGTCTGTGCTGGGTTTGTCTGTGCGATATCCGGTTCAGGCACAGTTGTATGATCAGCGTGGACGCTTTCCAGATGGGCGAGCACGGCATCAGCCAGTGCATCAACCTGCGCCCCATAGGACGCAATCGAGCCACCTTCGACCGGAAAATAGAGATGCTCATCACCCCAGCGACTGAGCGCACGATATTGCGCGGCGGCGCGGGCGTGATTGTTACGACCTTCGGGCGTCAACAGATGGAGCGTCGCAATGGCGATCTTGCTGCCGCCGTGCTCTTGATCCTTGTCTTGCGCGAGCAGTTGCAACCGTTCCGGGCCAAGCCGAGTGCGGGCCAACGGATCGGTAGCATCGAGCGCCCCAGCATCGGTAATCAAGACGATAAAGCGCCCGGCATAGCCGCTCCAGTCGATCTGTTCGAGTGCCTCGTAAATCCCCGCGAACGCATCTTCATCAAACCGCTTGCTCGACACCCGCGCCGGTTCGACCTGTCCCAGTGCGGCGAGAAAATCGTCTGTACTGGTATCAGTCAGCGGCGACACGATGCGCGTCACATATTCCAGTCCGGGTGTGGCATCGATGTTGCTGCGATAGGCGACCGCGCCGAACCCCAGTGCGGTGCGCATCGGCGAATCTTTCAGTCGGTTATAAATCCGCCGCACTGCGCTCTGCGTGCGTTCGATATATGGCCCCATTGAAATCGTCGTGTCGATGACGAACACGATTCCGACGCGATAGTCGTCAGCAGGTGTCGCGACGGCTGGACGGGCAGCACGGGCGAGCGGTTGCGGGGTGTCGGGTTGCAGCGTGACGGCGGCGACATTGAGCAGGGTCGTCGTGTGTCCCGATTCTAAAAAGACCTCTTCATGCGCGAGAATCGGCAGCAGATAAAACTGACTGTTGGGATCAACATAGGTCTCCGGCTCGCTGGCAATCACCGGAAACTCCTCCGGCAGCGAACCGCGCTGAATCGCCGTGCGCAAATCCGCATTGCGGGCGGCGGGTTGCGCCGATTCCAGCAGTTCGAGCAGCGGTTCGCGTTCGCGGAAAAATAGCGCCGGTTCACGACCGCCGGTGCGGTTAAAGGCGACAGTCAGCGTTTGTCGCCAGTCGATGACCTGCGCGGCGGGAAGCCAAGCGGTTTTAGCATCTTTTGCTGCGCTGCCGACTTCGACCCAATCGGCGCGACGTTGATAGACATAGAGCACGGTCAGGGGCGGCACTGGCTGACCGCCAGTGGTCGGCGCGGGGCTGGCGCTCAAGATCGCGCCTGGACGGGTGAGCACCCGTTGATAGAGTCCGGGTTTGCCATCGAGATTCAGGGCATCGCGGGCGTAGGCGATGCTAGTTAATCCCACGATGAGGCCGAATGCCACGCCAAGCTGTAGGCGTCGCTGCAATAGTCGTTGATTCACGGTCAGTTACTCCCGCGTGAGCGCAACGCATCTAAACGCGCCCTTGCTTCGACAATGCCCGCAGCGGCAGCGCGTTCGTACCAGGCTCGCGCCCGCTCAGGGTTGGGTTTGGATAACGGCGACGTGGTTGTTGACCAGTATAGAGGATCGTAAAACTCACCGAGGGCAAACAGTGCCGGGCCGAAATTGGCTTGTGCCAAACTGCGCAACACGGCAAATGCTGGATCTAAGCGCCCGCTGGTGTGAAGCTGTTTGGCGAGCGTCCACAGGGTTTCGGTTGGAATCGCTTGCTGTTCGGCTAACTGTGTTTCGACCAGCGCGAAAGCGGCATCAAGTTGACCGGCGGCGATCAGCGCATCAAGTTGTGGTGGTTGTGGTGGCGGTGGCGTGCTCGGTGCAGGTGCTGGCGCGGGTTGCGGCGGCGTCTCAGCGACGAGCGGCGCGGGTGGTGGTTGCGGTAAATCAGGCTTGGGCGTCGATGCGGGAAGCGGAGTCGGTTCCGGCTCTGGAACTGTAACCGGAGTTGGAGCCGTGAGCGTGGATGTTGGCGCTGAAATCGGCTCAGATGGCAGATTCGGCACCCAATAGAACGCATAAAATGCACCGCCGCTGAGTGCGGCCACAACCCCAGCGCCGGTTATCAGCAACGGCCAGCGCCGCGCCGCAGCGGATGTCACTGTTGATGATGGTGATGATGACGATGATTCAGGGACGATAAAAACCGTCGCGTCACTGGAACGCGGCAGCGGCGGTGCTGAATGAAGCGCCAGCGGCTGTGACCAGCAATCCAGCAACGCCTCAATCGTGCTCGGACGGTCGGCGGGATTTGGTTGCAGCATCAACGCCAGCGGTGTGCGCAAGTGCTCAGGCAGGGCGCTCAAATCCGGCACTTCACGCCGTTTATGGATCGCTTCACTGAGCGAATTGCCCATATCGAGCGGCGTACCCAGTGCCGCCGCGACGATGATCAATCCCAAGCTATAAATATCCGTTCGGGCGTCGATCTCCATGCCGTAGAGTCCGAATTGCTCGGGTGCGGCATAGCGATATTTGCCGGCAAACGACGTGCCGATGATCGTCCCTTGATTAGGCGCAGTCAGCTTGCACAGCCCAAAATCGATCAACTTCGCCGAATCAATATGGCCATTTTGCAAAATGACATTATCTGGCGACAGATCGCGATGCACTGCGCCGCGTCGATGCGCTTCAGCTAAACCGGAGCACAGCCGGTCGCGCAGTCGCAACACCTCATCCGTCGTCAGCGGGCCATGCTTGAGCCGGTCGGCGAGCGATTCGCCCTCGACATACTCCATGACCAGATAATCGCGCCCTTGATCGTCGCGCACAAATCCATCGTAATTGACTATCGCCTCGTGGCGCACACCGCGTAGTACCATCGCCTCGCGATAAAACAAGCTCATCACTTGTTGATCGCTGGTCATCGCCGAGCGAATCACCTTGATCGCATGGGCGGTGCCGAGCGAGACATGCCGCGCTAAATACACCTCACCCATACCGCCCTGACCGAGACGTGATTCGACCAAATAGGTATTCACCAAGAGCGTCCCTGGCCCGATGGCGTCCTGAACCGGAATGCTGGTTGGCGTGAATTTCAGGGTCGCATCAGAAGGCGATAAATCGGCTTGGGTCATGGTATGCAGCCGTTAAACGATTGATAAACAGAGTTTTTTAGCCATCGCTTGCCGCCTGCTCCGAACCAACGTTCTGCCGCGTGGCGCGTGGCGCATCCTACACCAGCTTGATCGTGCGCGATAATCCCTGCCGTGCCGCTTGAGCACAGATCTGCACGACCGACCTTTTTAACTTCCACGCAGAAGGAATCTCTGAATGCTGATCCAAGACCTTGACCGCGCCGGCGGTTATTGGGGTGCCGTTTATGTTTTCACTGCCATCAAAGGCTTACAGGTGATTATTGACGGGCCAGTCGGCTGCGAAAATCTGCCCGTGACCGCCGTGCTGCACTATACCGACGGTCTGCCGCCGCATGAACTGCCGGTGGTGGTGACGGGACTGGGTGAAGAAGAACTCGGTCAGAGCGGCACCGAGCAGGCGATGCGCCGAGCATTTCAAACGCTCGACCCCAAACAGCCCGCCGTCGTCGTCACCGGCTCGATTGCCGAGATGATCGGCGGCGGTGTCACCCCCGAAGGCACCGGCATCGTGCGCTTTTTGCCGCGCACCATCGACGAAGATCAGTGGCAGAGCGCCAACCGTGCGATCTATTGGCTGTGGACACAGTACGGTCAAAAAAAAGGTGCCGCGAAAAGCAAAGCCAAGCCTCGCGCCGCTAACGCCAAACCGCGTGTCAATTTGATCGGCCCGATGTACGGCACCTTTAACATGCCCTCGGATCTAGCCGAAATTCGCCGCTTAGTCGAAGGCATCGGCGCGGAAGTCAATCTGACCTTCCCGCTCGGCAGTCATCTCGACGAGGTGCCGCGTCTCGCCGATGCTGATGTCAATATTTGTCTTTATCGTGAGTTTGGGCGCACCCTCTGCGAGGCGCTCGATAAACCCTATCTGCAAGCCCCAATTGGCTTGCACAGCACGACGAAATTCCTCCGTACCCTCGGCGAGCTGCTCGGACTCGATCCCGAACCCTTCATCGAGCGCGAAAAACACACCACGATCAAACCGATCTGGGATCTGTGGCGCTCGGTGACGCAAGACTTTTTCGGCACCGCCAGCTTTGGCGTCGCTGCCAGCGAGACGTACAGCCGAGGCCTGCGGCATTTTCTCGAAGATGAACTCGGCTTGCCCTGCACCTTCGCCTTTGCCCGTCGCCCGGGGGTCAAGATCGACAATGACACCATTCGCGCCGCTGTCCACGACAAACCGCCGCTGGTGCTGTTTGGCAGCTACAACGAGCGCATGTATCTGACCGAAAAGGGCGCACGCGCCACCTACATCCCCGCCTCTTTTCCGGGTACCGTGATTCGTCGGCATACTGGCACACCCTTTATGGGCTATGCCGGCGCGACCTATCTGGTACAGGAAGTCTGCAACGCGCTGTTTGATGCGCTGTTCCACATCATCCCGCTTGGGACGGAGCTGGATAAAGTCGAGGCCACCCCAGCGCGGATGCACCGTGAACTGCCCTGGGATGAGGACGCCCGCGCCCGCTTTGACCAGATCGTCGAGTCACAGCCGGTGCTCGTGCGCATTTCGGCAGCCAAGCGGTTGCGCGACGCTGCCGAGCGTGCCGCCCGCGCCGCTGGTGAAGACCGGGTGAGCGCCGAGCGGGTCGCGCACACCCAAGCGACGCTGGTTTAATTGATCTAGCGCAAATCAGGTGTAAATGTAGATTGACATTCGTGTCAGTCAAGCTAGACTGACACCTCGAATCCAGTCACCCCGACGGCGAGCCAAAGACCCAACAGAATGGTCAGGATCAAAGCGGCGGTAGACAGGCGTTCAGCGATTAGCGTGATATTCAGCCCGCTGCGGCGCTCTGGCACCCCAGCGGACTGAATCGAGCAGAATTTGACGAACCCCACAACCGCACAACAAAACGGGGTTCGGTCGATGAGAACACGCCCGTGTGATTCGGGTGGCTTCTCGGCGGCGGATGTCGCGATCCGCCGCGCCCCCAAGCTGCACGGGCTGAGTGCAGCGTAAACCCAGGCTTATCTCCAGATTCGGAGGATTACACAATGGCTAACACCAGCATGACCGGTCTGACCGAGCAAGAAGCACAAGAGTTCCATGGCATCTTCGTGCAGAGCATGACGGCCTTCTTTGGCATCGTCGTCATCGCACACATCCTCGCTTGGCTGTGGCGCCCCTGGCTGTAATTGTGGGTCGAGTTTCAGGCCACCACCGGCCACTTGACAACTGATCGAACCCATTACGCATTTATTCTAGGAGAAAACGATGATGTCACCTGATCTTTGGAAAATCTGGCTGCTGCTCGATCCCCGCCGCATCCTCATTGCCATCTTTGCCTTCCTGACCATCCTGGGTCTGGCGATCCACATGATTCTGCTGAGCACCGCTGAATTCAACTGGCTCGAAGACGGCGTTCCGGCCGCTACGGTCCAGCAAGTGACGCCTGTCGTTCCCCAACGGTAATCGCGTCCTTGACGGGGGTGGCGGGTCAAGGGGGTTCGTCCGCCAGGTGAACCCCGCCCGCCACTGACAGTGCTCAGAGGAGGCGGCCGTCTCGATGGTGCCTCCCCAGCAGAGGATATTACGATGGCCATGCTCAGTTTTGAGAGAAAATACCGCGTCCGTGGCGGGACGCTGATAGGGGGAGACCTATTCGACTTCTGGGTGGGGCCGTTTTATGTCGGCTTCTTCGGGGTCGCGGGCTTCTTCTTTGCATTGTTGGGCGTGCTCCTGATTGTCTGGGGCGCGACCATGGGTCCGAACGTCGAACTCCAAACCTATAACATCTGGCAGATCAGTATTGCTCCCCCGGATCTGAGTTATGGTTTGGGAATGGCTCCTTTAGATCAAGGCGGCTTGTGGCAGATCATCACGATCTGTGCCATCGGCGCATTTGTGTCTTGGGCGCTGCGTGAAGTCGAAATTTGCCGCAAGCTCGGCATCGGCTTCCATATCCCGTTTGCGTTTGCTTTCGCAATCGGTGCCTATTTGGTGCTCGTCGTGGTGCGTCCGATCCTGATGGGTGCATGGGGCCACGGTTTCCCCTACGGCATTCTCAGCCATTTGGACTGGGTGTCGAATGTGGGCTATCAGTTCCTGCATTTCCATTACAACCCGGCGCACATGCTGGCTATCACGTTCTTCTTCACCAACTGTATGGCGCTGTCGATGCACGGCTCGCTGATTCTGTCGGTGACCAACCCCCAAAAGGGCGAAGAAGTCAAAACCAGCGAGCACGAGAACACCTTCTTCCGCGATATCGTGGGCTACTCCATCGGCGCACTGGCCATCCATCGTCTGGGTCTGTTCTTAGCCCTCAGCGCGGTGTTCTGGAGCGCGGTCTGTATCGTGATCAGTGGCCCCTTCTGGACACGCGGTTGGCCGGAATGGTGGAACTGGTGGCTTGAGCTCCCGCTCTGGTAGGATCTAGGAGACTACAATGCCCGAATATCAAAATATTTTTACGACCGTGCAGGTACGCTCTCCGGCTTATCCCGGGGTGCCGCTGCCGAAGGGCAGCCTGCCCCGCATCGGTAAACCGATCTTCTCCTACTGGGTCGGAAAAATCGGCGACGCTCAGATTGGCCCGATCTATCTTGGCTTCACCGGTACGCTGTCGATTATCTTCGGCTTCTTTGCGCTGTTTATCATCGGCTTCAACATGCTGGCCTCGGTGGACTGGAATATTATCCAGTTCGTCAAGCATTTCTTTTGGTTAGCACTGGAGCCGCCGGCACCGCAATACGGTCTGAGCATTCCGCCACTGTCTGAAGGTGGTTGGTGGTTGATGGCCGGTGGTTTCCTGACCGCTTCAATCATGCTGTGGTGGGTGCGTACCTACAAGCGTGCTGAAGCACTGGGGATGAGCCAGCATCTGTCTTGGGCGTTTGCTGCCGCGATCTTTTTCTATCTGAGCTTGGGCTTTATCCGCCCGGTGATGATGGGAAGCTGGGCGGAAGCCGTGCCCTTCGGCATCTTCCCGCATCTGGACTGGACGGCCGCGTTCTCGATTCGCTACGGCAATCTGTACTACAACCCGTTCCACATGCTCTCGATTGCGTTCCTATATGGTTCGGCGCTGCTGTTTGCGATGCACGGTGCGACCATTCTGGCCGTCAGCCGCTTCGGTGGTGACCGCGAGATCGATCAAATTACGGATCGTGGTACAGCCGCAGAGCGTGCAGCGATTTTCTGGCGCTGGACGATGGGCTTTAACGCTTCGATGGAGTCGATCCATCGCTGGGCGTGGTGGTGCGCGGTGTTGACCGTCATCACGGCTGGTATCGGCATTCTTCTGACCGGAACGGTGGTCGAGAACTGGTATCTCTGGGCTATCAAGCATGGTGTAGCTCCGGCGTATCCAGAGGTCGTGACCGCTGTAGACCCATACGCTGCGGCTGCGGGGGTGACGCAATGAATCTCGCCAAGCAACTGACCCTGCCCGCTGTCGCGGTTGTCGCCTCTGTGGTGCTACTCGGCTGCGAGCGCCCACCGCCGGAAACCGTCCAGATCGGTTATCGCGGTGTGGCGATGGAGCAGAACTTCAATCCGCGTCTGCTCGAAGCCAACATCAAGGCGAATATGCCGGTTGAGTCGCTGCCGCCCTCCGCGCCAGGTGGCCCGAAGGTCTCGGACGTGTATGAAAACGTCCAAGTACTGAAGGATCTGAGCGTTGCGGAATTTACCCGCACGATGGTCGCAGTGACGACTTGGGTGTCGCCGAAAGAAGGCTGTAACTATTGCCACGTTCCGGGTAACTGGGCCTCTGACGACATCTACACCAAAGTGGTGTCACGTCGGATGTTCGAGCTGACCCGCGCTGCTAACAGCGACTGGAAAAACCACGTTGCTCAGACTGGTGTGACCTGTTACACCTGTCATCGGGGTAACCCAGTGCCGAAGTATGTGTGGGTGACAGATCCAGGCCCGAACCAGCCTTCAGCGGTGAAGCCGACTGGTCAGAACTATGCGTCCTCAACTGTCGCTTACTCATCGTTGCCCTTTGATCCCTACACCCCGTTCTTGGATCAAGCCAACGAAATCCGCGTGATCGGTCAGACGGCGTTACCTGCTGGTAACACTAACTCGATCAAGCAGGCTGAGTGGACGTATGGCTTGATGATGCAGATCTCCGATTCGCTCGGCGTCAGCTGCACCTTCTGCCACAACAGTCGCGCCTTCTACGACTGGAAGCAAAGTACACCGCAGCGCACGACGGCTTGGTACGCGATTCGTCACGTCCGCGACATCAACCAGAACTACATCTGGCCGCTCAACGATGTGCTACCGGCTTCGCGCAAAGGGCCGTATGGCGACCCCTTCAAAGTTGGCTGCATGACCTGTCACCAGGGTGCATACAAGCCGCTTTACGGGGCACAGATGGCGAAGGACTACCCCGGGCTGCACAAGTCCACCCCGGCTGAAGCCGCTCCGACACCCGCCGCGCCTGAAGCACCCGCACCGGTTGAGAACGTCGCACCGGCTCCGCAGCAGTTGTAAGGTAAGGCCAGAGAGGATCGAACCGATGAGCAAGGACGCTCGCGGGCTGCTGGAGCGGAGCGCCAGCAGCCGATGTAAGACCCGCGACGAAATGCGCAGACACTGACTAGCGAACATCGCTCAAGGTCTGAATTGACCGAAGACACAGCAGAAGGAATTTCATGTTGTCTTTGAGTCCAGTTTCGTCGCGTTCACGGGGATAATCGTTATTGCGCACGTCCCCGTGTGGTTGTGGCGTCCTTGGCTATAATGGCCTAGGGTATTCATGTTCGTGAGCGAACGGGCGTTGATTCAGCACCGCCCACCAGTAAGAGACCGGAGAATACACATGCACAAACTTTGGCTGATCTTTGATCCGCGTAGAACCTTGGTTGCCCTGTTCGGCTTCCTGTTTGTCCTGGGCCTGCTGATTCACTTCATCCTGCTCAGCAGCCCGGCCTTCAACTGGCTGAGTGGCTCCTAAGTCCCAATTTGGGCGTCGGCAAGCTCTTGAATCGGATCAATCATTCGATCTATCACGGTTCATGAACTTGCCAACCGATCCCTAATAACAGGGATATTCGCGGTAACGGCCGATTTGGCCCAACTTGATTCAAAGTGAGGATAATTCAATGGCTGATCAGAAGAGCATGACCGGGCTGACCGAAGACGAAGCGAAGGAATTCCACGCGATCTTCACCCAGAGCATGACCATGTTTTTTGGCATCGTGATCATTGCTCACATCCTGGCGTGGTTGTGGCGTCCCTGGCTGTAATTGCCAGACTGCCGCTGCGTTGCGGATTATGACGGGAGGCAGGCGACTGAATGATTAAGTCGCCGCATCCCGTTTCATTCGTCAGGAGAACCCCCGATGATGCCTGAACAACTCTATAAAATTTGGCTGGCCTTCGATCCGCGCACGGCTCTGATTGGGCTGGGTGCCTTTTTGTTTGTGCTGGCTTTACTCATTCATTACATGCTGCTGCGCTCGCCAGAATTCGACTGGTTGCAGGGCCCGGATTATGCGCCGGTCACGCTGTCGGCCGGAATGTCCGCTCTGCCGGCTGGTCGTTAATTCGAGCGATCGAAGGCAGGCGCGGGCGGGGAGCGTATTGTTGCCTCCCTCGCCCGTTTTGCGTTTTGCGCGACGGTATTGATTGTTGTTGCACTGATTGAAATCAGAAATCATGCACTTTTACCTTGAATCCCTGTCTTTAGCCACACAAGCGCCGATTGAAATCATTGATCTCTCGGAACAAGTACGGCAGGCCTGTGCGCGTTATCCGCTGCAACAAGGTTGGGTGACGATTACATCTGCGCATACAACCGGGTTTATTGCGCTCAATGAACGTGAGCCAAAGCTGCAACAGGATATGCTCGATTTTTTGACGCGCTTGGCCCCACCTGCTCAAGCGCATTATCGTCACGATCTTGATCCAATTGATGGCCGTCCGAATACGCATTCGCATCTCATTGGATTGTTTATGAATGCGTCTGCAACCATTATTGTGGCAGATGGTCAGTTATTGCTCGGTGACTGGCAATCGGTATTCTTTATTGAACTCGATGGGCCACGTCCGCACCGTCAGGTACGCCTTCAGATTGCCGGTCAGCTTTAATCGCCAATCGCTAGGTGTATGTAAGCGTCTGGCTATCGACTGATCTGCTCCCTCTATTGAAATTCCCCGCAATGCGACTGATTCCATGACAGCAAGTGATTGGGCTGGATTTTTCGCTGATGCTGCCGCGCTTGATCGCGAAGCGTATCTGTTTCTTGAATATTATCTGGAATGCAGTGGCGATCCAGAATTAGCGGCCGCACATTTTTGTTCCGAGCAATCAACCGCACAATGGCGGCGCGTCGGTTTCGATGAAGATTTGCGCCCGCAATTCGGAGCGCGTGTTGTCGATCTCGAAATAATTGAATCCGGGCGTCGCGCATTTAGTTATGGCGTCGGATCGGCACAGCACGCGCCGGTCACTGCGTGTCGGATCCGCATTGCGCATCCGCATGGAAATTTCGGCCCGCGTTTGCCGAATTTATTGAGCGCCATCTGTGGTGAAGGGACGTTTTTTTCGCCTAGTGCGCCCATTGTCAAATTACTCGATATTGAATTTCCTGATAGCTATTTAGCGCACTTTCAAGGCCCGCAATTCGGTGTTGCTGGCTTGCGTGATCTATTACAAGTGTATGATCGCCCGATTTTTTTCGGTGTGATTAAACCGAATATTGGTCTGCCGCCAGAAGCATTTAGCGAATTAGGGCACGAAAGCTGGCTTGGTGGTCTCGATATTGCCAAAGATGATGAAATGCTGGCGGATACCGATTGGTGTCCGCTGGATCGTCGCGCCGAATTATTAGGCGCAGCGCGGCAGCGTGCTGAAGCGGCGACCGGTGTGCCAAAAATGTATTTGGCTAATATCACTGATGAAGTGGATCAGTTAATTGCTTTGCATGATCGCGCTATTGAACGCGGAGCAAATGCGTTATTGATTAACGCCATGCCAACTGGCTTGAGCGCGGTGCGCATGTTGCGCCGTCATGCTCGCGTGCCGCTGATGGCGCATTTTCCGTTTATTGCGCCCTTTGCACGCTTGGCGCACTTCGGCGTTCACACCCGCGTTTTCACCAAGCTGCAACGGCTGGCCGGCTTCGATGTCATCATCATGCCCGGCTTTGGCCCGCGAATGCACATGGATGATGACGAGGTGCGGGCGTGTGCGGCGGCTTGTTTGGAACCGATGGGGCCGATCAAACCGAGTCTGCCGGTGCCGGGCGGCAGCGATTGGGCGGGAACCTTGCGCCCGCTCTATGAAAAACTGGGCACGGTCGATTTCGGTTTTGTGCCCGGACGCGGTGTGTTCGGGCATCCGCTGGGGCCGCGAGCGGGTGCGGCGAGCATCCGTCAGGCGTGGGACGCGATTGTTGCTGGTGAGACGCTGGAGGCGTGTGCTGCCCGCCATCCTGAGTTAAGCACGGCGCTGGCCGCCTTTGGTCAACCGTCGCACGCTGGAGGTCAGGGATGACAGCACATCTTGTGCCGCCACTGCAGGCCAGTGATCTAGAGCGAGCCGCTGAGCGCGATGCTGCCGAGCAGGTGATTGCGGTCGATGCGCAGGATCAGCCACTCGGTGTTGCCGGAAAGCTCGCCGCGCATCAAGACGGGCAATTGCATCGGGCGTTTTCGATTTTAGTTTTTAATACCCAGGGTGAATTGCTATTACAGCGCCGCGCTGCCAGCAAATATCATTTTGCGAATTATTGGTCGAATACGTGCTGTGGTCATCCGCGCCCCGACGAGACCACGCCAGCAGCGGCTGGGCGGCGATTAAAAGAAGAATTTGGCATCCGCGTGCCATTGAGCGAGCGGGCTGAATTTGTCTATCGTGCTGAAGATCAGGCGAGCGGACTGATTGAGCATGAATATCTGCACGTTTTTTACGGCGTTCACGCTGAGGCACCGCGCCCAGATCCGACCGAGATCGGCGCGTGGCGCTGGATGTCGGTCGCGGCGATTCGGCGGGCGTTGCGGCAGCATCCCGATTGGTTTACTCCCTGGTTTAAGCTGCTGGTCGAGCGAATACTTACGACTTGATTATTGCCCCTCATTCAAATCTGCGCTTTTCTAAGCCAATCTAGGCTTTTGAAGCGCACAGTTGAGGGTGCAGGGTCAGGTCTGTGAGACCTACGTTGAAC